>NZ_JBQHCX010000020.1:0-227479 GCF_052068475.1 Streptomyces sp. SD31
CCGGTGGAGTGAGCCAGGGCCAGGGCCCAGGCACCCTGCACCACCGTGTTCATCGTGACGCCCTGGCTCCGCGCCCACGCCGACAGCTCCGCGGTCGCCTTCGCGTCCAAGCCGAAGGTGACGCCCAGCGGGGCCGAGTCGACCGGACCGGCGTCCGGGGCGAGCAGGGTGGCCTCGTCGAGCCCGGCGAGGGACTCCTGCCAGGCCTCCCGGGCGCCGTCCCGGTCACGGGCGTCGAGCCAGGTGAGGTAGTCGCGGTACGGGCGGACGCGGGGCAGCGCCGCGGGGTCGCCGCCGGACGCGTACAGCTCGGTCAGCTCCTGCCAGAGCAAGGGCATCGACCAGCCGTCGAGCACGATGTGATGGTTCGTCATCACCAGCCGGACCCGGTCCCCGGACAGGCGTATCGCCGTGAACCGCATCAGCGGCGGGCACGTCAGGTCGAAGCGGCGCTCCCGGTCCTCGGCGGCGAGCCGGTCGGCCTGAGCACCCCGCTCGTCCGCGGGCAGGCCGGTCAAGTCGGCCTCCCGCCAGTCGGGTTCGACGTCGGCGGGCACCACCTGCACCCATGCGCCCGAGCCGGTCTGCCGGAACCCGGCGCGCAGGTTCGCGTGCCGCCGCAGCAGGGCCTGCGCCGCGGCGCGCATCCGGGCACCGTCGAACGTGCCCTCCAGGTCGAACGCGAGCTGGCCCACGTAGACGTCACGGGCGTTCTCGTCGTACAGGTTGAGGAAGAGGAAGCCCTCCTGGAGGGGAGCGAGCGGCAGGATGTCCTGGACCGCGGGGACGAGGCGCTCCAGGCGCTCGATCTCGCCCTGGTCGAGCGCCGCGTGGGTGATGTCCGACGGGGTCAGTCCGCCGGCGCCGGGGCGGCGGGCCTCTTCGACGAGCTGCTTCAGCGCCCGGAACCAGGCGTCGGCCAGACGTCGGGCGTCCTCGGGCTCCAGCTGGGTCCGGGAGTAGGTCCAGCGCGCCCGCAGCCGGGTGCCCGAAGGCGTCTCCCGGGCGACGGCGTTGAGGTCCACGGGGTGGGCCAGCGGCATGGCGCCGTCGATTCCCGCGACATCACCGCCCTCGATGCTCCAGGGATCCTCCTGGGCGCCGTCCTGGCCGAGCTGCCCGAGGTAGTTGAAGCCGAACTCGGGGACCGGGAACCGCGCGAGCGCGGTGCGGGTACGGGGGTTGAGGTAGCGCAGCAGGCCGTAGCCGATGCCGTCGCCGGGCACGGCGCGCAGCTGCTCCTTCACGGCCTTCAGCGCCCGGATCGTCGGCGCGTCGCCGTTGGTGGCGGGGGCGGCGGGCGGTGCGAGCAGGACCGGGTACATGGCGGTGAACCAGCCCGCGGTACGGCTGAGTTCCGCGCCCGGCACGGTGTCCTCGTGGCGTCCGTGGCTCTCCAGGTCGACCACGACGGGCGCGTCGGGGTTCTCACCGCGGCCATGCCGCCACTCGGCGACGGCGAACGCGAAGGTGCTCAGGAGTACGTCGTTGATCGTCGCGTGGCAGACGCCGGGAACCCAGGTGAGCAGCGCCTCGGTGATGTCCGCGTCGAGTTCGGCGGTGATCTCGCCCGCGCTCACATGGGTGTCCCGCGCGCGGTCGAGGCGCAGTGTGCGCGGGGTGTCGCCGAGCACCGAACGCCAGTGGTCGAGCTCCGCCTCGACGCGCGGTTCCCCGGCGATGTCCGCGAGGGACAGCGCCCACCGCCGCCACGGTGTGTCCACCGGGGCGAGCGGCTCGCCCGCGTAGGCGGCGGCCAGGTCGGGTATGAGGATGCGCCAGGTGACGCCGTCCATGACCAGGTGGTTGGCGACGAGCACGAGCAGACCGTCCCGGTCGGCACCCCGGTCGAGCCAGACGGCCTGGACCATACGGCCGTCCGCCGGGGCCAGCCGCGAACGGGCCGCACGTGCCTGCTCGGTGACCGCGGACCGGACGTCGGACTCGTCGAGGCCCACGGCGTCGTACCGGATCAGGCAGTCGGCCACGGCCACGGAGCCCGGTTCGGGAACCTGGATCGTCCAGTCGTCGGCCACCCGCATGCGCAGGGCGTCATGGTGGTCGAGCACGGTCAGGAGAGCGGCGCCGAGCGCGTCGAAGTCGAGGGCGGCGGGCACGCGGAGCACCAGGGACTGGTTGAACTCGGCCACGTCGGAGCCGAGTTCGGCGAACCAGCCCATCATCGGCGTGCGGGGGGCCGGGCCGTGGGCCGGGATGTCGGCGCCTTGCTGCCGGCGGTCGGTGTCGGGTCCGGCCGTGGCCGACTCGGCGAGCAGCGCGGGCGTCTGGTGTTCGAAGACGTCGCGCACCGACAGGACGAGACCTGCCCCGCGGGCCCGGCCGACGAGCTGGATGGACAGGATGCTGTCCCCGCCGAGGTCGAAGAAGCCGTCGTCGATCCCGACGGACTCCACCCCGAGGACGTCGGCGAACAGCTCGGACAGCAGCCGCTCCCGCGGGTTGCGGGCGGTGCGCCCCGACGTCCGCGCGGAGTAGTTGGGGGCGGGCAGCGCTTTGCGGTCCAGCTTGCCGTTGATCGTCAGCGGCAGGGCGTCCAGGGCGACGAACGCGGTCGGGATCATGTGGTCGGGCAGCGTCTCGCGCAGTTCGGCGCGGAGCGCGGCGGCGTCCAGGGTGTGACCGGGCTCGGGGACGACGTACGCCACGAGCCGCCGGTCGCCCGGCCGGTCCTCCCGCACGATCACGGCCGCCCTCGCCAGGTGCGGGCGCTCGGTGATGACCGCCTCGATCTCGGTCGGCTCGATCCGCAGGCCGCGGATCTTGACCTGGGTGTCGACCCGTCCCAGATACTCCAGCTCACCGTTCGGCAGCCAGCGCACCAGGTCACCGGTCCGGTACAGCCGGGTGCCGGGCGCCCCGAACGGGTTGGCCACGAACCGCTCCGCGGAGAGCGCGGGCCGCCCGTGGTAGCCGCGGGCCAGGTGCGGACCGGCAGCGTAGAGCTCGCCGGGGACACCGGGGGCGACCGGGCGCAGCGCGGCGTCCAGCACGTACACCGCGGTGTTGGTGACGGGGGAGCCGATGGGCGGGGTGAGGGGCCCGGACAGCGGACCGCTCATCGTCGAGCAGACCGTGGTCTCCGTGGGGCCGTAGGAGTTGAGCATCGTACGGCCGCCGGACCAGCGCTCCACCAGCTCCGGCGGGATCGTCTCCGCGCCCACGACGAGGGTGAGCCCGTCGGGCAGCGAACCCTCGGGCAGCAGCCCGAGGACGGAGGTCGTCAGGCTGAGATGGGTCGCCGCGTACCGGGTCGCCAGCTCGGCCAGTTCGGGCCCCGGCGTGGTCTCCTGGGGCGCGACGACGAGGGTGGCGCCGGTGAGGAGAGCCATCGCCAGCTCCCAGAACGACGCGTCGAAGCTCGGGGAGAGGTGCTGCAGGATCCTGCTGTCCGGCCCGGCCGCGCAGTCGCGGGTGAAGATGTCGACCAGGCCCGGCAGACCGGTGTGGGTGACGACGACACCCTTGGGCCGGCCCGTGGTGCCGGAGGTGTAGATCATGTACGCCGGGTGTTCGGGGCGCAGCGGCGTCGGCCGTTCCGCGTCGGTGACATCGTGCGCGGGCAGTCCGGCGACGGCCGCCGCGGTCTCGGCGCTGTCGATCAGGAGAAGTGGTGCGGCTGTGTCCGGGAGCCCGGCGGCGCCGGCGGACGTGGTGACGACGAGCGTGGGCGCGGCGTCCCCGACGAGATGGGCGATCCGTTCGGCCGGGTACGCGGGGTCGACGGGCAGATAGGCCGCGCCCGCCTTGAAGGCGGCGAGCGCCGAGACCACCAGGTCGGCCGAGCGGGGCAGGGCCATCGCCACGAACTCCTCGGGGCCCGCGCCCAGTTCGAGGAAGCGGCGGGCCAGCTGGTTCGCCCGCGCGTTGAGCTCGCCGTACGACAGGGCCTGCCCGTCGAACTCGACGGCGATGCGCTCCGGCGCCTCGGCGGCATGGGTCTCGACATACTCGGCGAAGGTCCGGCCGACCGGCTCGCGCGGTGTGTCGTTCCACTCGACCAGGACGCGGTCCAGCTCCTGACGGCTGAGGACGTCGACGTCACCGATGCGTCGCCCGGGGTCGCCGACCAGGGCGTCGAGGAGCCGCAGGAAGCGGTCCACCAGTGCGCTGACCGTGCCCTCGTCGAAGAGGTCGGTGCTGTACTCGGCCGCGCCGAACAGTCCGGCGGGAGCGCCCTCGGCGTCGCGGTGCTCGGCGATCTCGAAGGCCAGGTCGAGCTTGGCGATCCCGGTGGCGACGGGCAGCAGCGTCACGCCGAGGCCGGTCGCGGCCAGCGCGGCGAGCGCGTCCTGCTGGGTGGTGTCCAGGCTCAACAGCACCTGGAACAGCGGGTTGTGGGAGAGCGACCTGGTCGGGCTGAGGACATCCACCAGGTGTTCGAAGGGCAGCTCCTGGTGGTCGTAGGCGGTCAGGTCGGTGGCCCGCACCCGGTCGAGCAGCTCGCGGAAGGTGGGGTTGCCGCTGGTGTCGGTGCGCAGCACCAGGGTGTTGACGAAGAAGCCGACGACCTGGTCGAGGGCGTCGTCGGTCCGTCCGGCCACCGGCGTGCCGACGGGGATGTCGTCACCAGCCCCCATCCGGGACAGCAGGGCGGCCAGAGCAGCCTGGAGCACCATGAAGACGCTGGTGCGGGACTCCCTGGCCAGCTCCACGACGCCCCGATGCAGCTCCGCGCGGACGGTCAGCGGAACACGGTCGCCGCGGTGCGAGGCGACGGCCGGGAGCGGCCGGTCCGCGGGCAGGTCGAGCCGGTCGGGCAGACCGGCCAGGGCCTGCTTCCAGTGGGCGAGCTGGCGGCCGGCCGGGCTGGTGGCGTCGGACGCGTCGCCGAGCGACGCGCGCTGCCACAGCGCGAAGTCCGCGTACTGCACGGGCAGGGGCGTCCAGTCGGGGGCGCGACCGGCCGCGCGGGCCGTGTACGCCGTGGCGAGGTCGTGGACCAGCGGGCCGAGGGACCAGCCGTCACCCGCGATGTGATGCACCATCAGCAGCAGCACGTGCTCGTCGTCGGCGAGCCGGAACAGTTCCGCCTTCACCGGGATGTCGGTCCGCAGGTCGAAGCAGTGCCGGGCGGCCTCTGCGAGGAGCTGGTCGAGCCGCTCCTCGACGGTGTCGGTCAGCGGCAGCTCGAAGCGCACGCCGGCGGCGTCGAGCACGGTCTGCCGGGCGCCCTGCTCGTCCTCGGTGAAGACGGTCCGCAGGCTTTCGTGGCGGGCGATCACGTCCTGGAAGGCCGCGCGCAGCGCCTCCGGGTCGAGCCCGCCGGTCAGCCGCAGCGCACCGGTGATGTTGTAGGTGGGTGAGGGGCCTTCGAGCTGGTGCAGGAACCACAGCCGCTGCTGTGCGTACGACAGCGGCAGCCGCTCGGGACGCTCGCCGGCCGTCAGCGGTGTCCTGGCGTGCTCCGCCCGGTCCAGGGCCGCGGCGAGCCCGGCGACCGTGGGCGTCTCGAAGAGCTGCCGCACCGACAGCTCGACCCCCAGGGTGCTGCGGATGCGGCCGGCCAGCTTGGTGGCGAGCAGGGAGTGGCCGCCGAGGTCGAAGAAGTTGTCGTCGATGGTCAGGCGGGGAACCGCGAGCACCTCGACGAAGAGGGAGCACAGGATCTCCTCGCGCGGCCCGCGCGGAGCGCGTCCCGTGACCTGCCCGGAGTGGGCGGGGGCGGGCAGCGCCTTGCTGTCGAGCTTGCCGTTGGGCGTCAACGGCAGGGCGTCCAGGGTGACGAACGCCGAGGGCAGCATGTAGTCCGGCAGTTGGGCGGCGGCATGGTCGTGGAGCGCGCGGGCACTCACGTCGGCACCGGTCACCACGTACGCGACGAGCCGCAGATCGCCCGGGACGTCCTCGCGCGGCACCACGGTCACGTCGTCGACCGAGGAGTGGGCGGCGAGCACGGCCTCGATCTCGCCGAGCTCGATCCGGAAGCCGCGGATCTTCACCTGCTGGTCGGCGCGCCCCAGGTAGTCGAGGCCGCCGTCGGTCCGGCGCCTGGCCAGGTCGCCCGTGCGGTACATCCGGGTGCCCGTCTCGCCGAAACGCGCGGCGTACGGGTCGGCGGGGAAGCGGTCCGCGGTGAGGCCGGGGCGTCCCAGGTAGCCGCGGGCGAGGCCGGCCCCGGCGACGTACATCTCCCCGGTGACGCCGGGCGCGGTGGGGCGCAGTCGGTCGTCGAGGACGTAGACCCGCAGGTCGGGGATGTTGACGCCGATGGTGCTCGCCGAGGCGGCGGCAGCGGTGGCCCGGTCGAGCGCGAAGTGGGAGACGTGGACGGTGGTTTCGGTGATGCCGTACATGTTGACCAGGACCGGGGCGTCCTCGGCGTGCCGCTCGTACCAGTCCGCGAGGCGGGACAGGTCGAGCGCCTCGCCGCCGAACACCACGTAGCGCAGGGCGAGTTCGGGCCGCTGCTCGCGGTCGGCCGCGGCCAGCTGGTAGAACGCCGAAGGCGTCTGGTTCAGGACGGTGACCCGCTCCCGTTCGAGAAGGGTCAGGAACGCGGCGGGGTCCCGGCTGACGGCGTGCGGTACGACGACGAGCCGGCCGCCGTGCAGAAGCGGCCCCCACAGCTCCCAGACGGAGAAGTCGAACGCGTAGGAGTGGAAGAGGGTCCACACGTCCCGCTCGTCGAAGCCGAACCAGTGCTCGGTGGCGGAGAAGAGCCGCACGACGTTGTGGTGCGGCACGGCCACACCCTTGGGCCGCCCCGTCGAGCCCGAGGTGTAGATGACGTACGCGGTGTCCTGTGGGTCGAGCGGCCTGACCCGCTCGCTCTGGGCGAGGTCGTCCGAGCGGTACGCGTCCGGCCCGTCGCCGTCCGCTTCCGCGAGGTCGCCGAGGACGATGCGGGGCACCTCGTGGGCGGGCAGCCGCCCGGCGGTGTCGCGGTCGGTGAGCAGCACCGCGGGCGCCGCGTCGGTCAGCGCGTAGGCGAGCCGGTCGGCCGGATAGCCGGGGTCGAGCGGCACATAGGCGGCACCCGACTTGACCACGGCGAGCAGCGCCACGACCAGTTCGGCCGAACGGGGCAGCGCGAGCGCGACCAGCGCGTCGGGCCCGATCCCGCGGGCGACGAGCAGCCGGGCGAGGCGGTTGGCACGCGAGTTGAGCTCGCCGTACGACAGGGATGTGCCCTCGAAGGTCAGTGCCGTGCGGTCGGCGTGGCGGGCCGCCTGCTGCTCGAAGAGCTCGGGCAGCGTGGCCGCGACGGACTCGCCGAGGGCGGCGGCGGAGTCAGGCCGGTTGGCCGCCACGAGCAGCGCGTGGTGTTCGCCGGGGACGAGGACGTCGACGTCGCCCAGGCGCGCGTCGGGCTCCGCGACGACCTCCGTGAGGAGCCGCACCAGCCGCTCGGTGAGGGCGCGGACGGTCCCGGCGTCGAACAGCTCCGTGCTGAACTCCACCGCGAGGTTCAGCCCGGCCGGCTCGCCCTCGGCGTCGCGGTTCTCGTCGAAGGCGAACACGAGGTCGAACCTGGACAGGCCGGTGTGCACGGGCATGAGCGTCGCGCTGACGCCGGGCAGCCGGCCCAGCTCGCCCAAGGCGTCCTGCTGGGTGGTGTCGAAGGTCAGCGCCACCTGGAACAGCGGGTGGTGGGAGGTGCTGCGGTCCGGGTTGAGCGCCTCGACGAGCCGCTCGAAGGGCACGTCCTGGTGGGCGTAAGCGGCCAGGTCGGTGTCGCGGACCCGGCCGAGGAGCTCGCGGAAGGTCGGGTCGCCGCTGGTGTCCGTGCGCAGCACGAGCGTGTTGACGAAGAAGCCGATCAGGTTCTCCACCGCCGCGTCGGTACGCCCCGCGATGGTGGAGCCGATCGGTACGTCCTCACCCGCGCCGAGCCGCGTCAGGAGCCCCGCGAGCGCGGCCTGGAGCACCATGAACACGCTGGTCCGGGTCTCGGTGGCCAGCCCGGCCAGCGAGCGGTGCAGATCGGCGGGCACGGTCACGTCGAGCCGGTCCCCGGCGTTGTCGCGCCGTGCGGGACGCGGCCGGTCGGTGGGCAGTTCGAGCCGCTCCGGCAGGCCGGCCAGGGCCTGTCGCCAGTGGGAGAGCTGCCGGGTGCCCTCGCTCTCGCCGTCCCCGTCGGCGCCGAGGAGTTCGTGCTGCCAGAGCGTGTAGTCGGCGTACTGCACCGGCAGCGGCGCCCAGTCGGGGGCCGCGCCGCCGAGCCGGGCGGCGTAGGCGGCCCCCAGATCACGGGCGAGCGGGGCCAGCGACCAGCCGTCCCCGGCGATGTGGTGCAGCACCAGCAGCAGCACGTGCTCGTCCGGTGCCACCCGCAACAGCGCGGTGCGCAACGGCACTTCACCGGTGAGGTCGAAGGGGTGGCGGGCCACCCGGGCGATGTCCTCGGTCAGCCGCTCCGCGTC
This sequence comes from Streptomyces sp. SD31, assembly GCF_052068475.1. Classification (NCBI taxonomy): domain Bacteria; kingdom Bacillati; phylum Actinomycetota; class Actinomycetes; order Kitasatosporales; family Streptomycetaceae; genus Streptomyces; species Streptomyces sp. SD31. Next base: position 8,385 of record NZ_JBQHCX010000020.1, read on the forward strand.
GCTGTCGACCATCTCCAGGCGGGGCGCCGCCTGCTCCGCGGACAGGATCACCTGGTGCGGGCCGTGCTCGTCCTCCGCGAAGACGGTGCGCAGGCTCTCGTGCCGGGCGACCACATCACCGATCGCCGCCGACAGGGCGGCGTCGTCCAGGTGGCCGGTGAGCCGCAGCGCGGCCGGGATGTTGTACAGCGGCGACGGGCCCTCGAACTGGTGGATGAACCACAGGCGTCGCTGGGCGAAGGAGAGGGGAAGGCGGTCGGGCCGCTGCCGGGCGGTGACCGCCGTACGGGCCCGGCCGGTCTCGTCGAGCGCCACAGCGAGCTCCGCCACGCTCGGCGACTCGAAGACCCGCTGGATCGACAGCTCCGCCCCGAGGGCGGTGCGGATGCGGCTGATCAGCTGTGTGGCGAGCAGCGAGTGGCCGCCCAGCTCGAAGAAGCCGTCGTCGACGCCGACCGCGTCCACCCCGAGGACCTCGGCGAACAGCGTGCACAGCAGCTCCTCGCGCGGCGTGCGCGGTGCCCGGCCGCCGGACCGCTCCGTGCGGTCGGGGACGGGCAGGGCCCTGCGGTCGAGCTTGCCGTTCGGCGTGACCGGCAGCTCCGGCAGGGTGACGTACGCCGAGGGGACCATGTAGTCGGGCAGCAGCTCGCGCAGCCGGGCGGTGAGCGCCGCGGAGCCGGGCCCGGTGTCGCCCGAGGGGACGGTGTAGGCGACGAGGCGCTGGTCGCCGGGCCGGTCCTCGCGCAGCACCACCGCGGCCTGGCCCACCTCCGGCTGCCGGACGAGGGCGGCCTCGATCTCGCCGAGTTCGATGCGGAAGCCGCGCAGCTTGACCTGCTGGTCGGCGCGGCCGAGATAGTCGAGGCTGCCGTCGTGGTTCCAGCGCGCGAGGTCGCCCGTGCGGTACATCCGGCTGCCCGGCGCGCCGTGCGGGTCGGCGGTGAAGCGCTCGGCACTGAGGCCGGGGCGGCCCAGGTAGCCGCGGGCGAGCTGGACACCGGCGATGTACAGCTCGCCGGGCACGCCCGCGGGCACCGGGCGCAGCGCGGCGTCGAGCACCTGCATCCGGGTGTTCCACACCGGGCGGCCGATCGGCACCGGGCCGGTGCCCGAGTCCTCGGCGCACGGCCAGTACGTCACGTCGACGGCGGCTTCCGTGGGCCCGTACAGGTTGTGCAGCGGGACGTCCGACACGGCCTGGAACCGCGTGCGCAGCTCGGCCGAGAGGGCCTCGCCGCTGCAGAAGACCCGGCGCAGCCCCGTCAGTGAGGCCGCGGCGGGCTCGCGCAGGAACACGTCGAGCATCGACGGCACGAAGTGCAGGGTGGTGACGCCCTCGCGCCGGATGACATCGGCCAGATAGGCCGGGTCCAGATGGCCCTCGGGCCGCGCGACGACCAGCGTGGCGCCCTGGGTGAGGGGCCAGAAGAACTCCCACACGGACACGTCGAAGCCGGACGGGGTCTTCTGCAGCACCCGGTCGGAGGCATCGAGGCCGTAGGCGTGCTGCATCCAGGCCAGGCGGTTGACGATCGACCGGTGGGAGATCACCACACCCTTGGGCCGGCCGGTGGACCCGGAGGTGTAGATGACGTAGGCGGGGTGCCGCGGATCGAGCGCCGGCGCCGGTGCCGCCCCGGCGGGCTCCGGGGCCGGGGCAGGGGCCGGTCCGTCCAGGACCAGCCGGGGGGTGCCGTCGTCCGGCAGCCGCTCCTCGGTGTCCGACGTGGTCAGGACGAGCATGGCGCCCGCGTCGTGCAGGATGTGCGCGATGCGGTCCGCCGGATAGCCGGGGTCGACGGGGACGTACGCCGCGCCCGACTTCAGCACGGCGAGCAGGGCGACGACGAGTTCCGTCGACCGGGGGACGGCGACCGCGACGAAGCGCTCCGGGCCGGCTCCGCGGGCGACCAGGCTCCTGGCCAACTCATCGGCGCGGCCGTCCAGTTCGGCGTACGTCAGAGAGCTTCCCTCGTACGCGACGGCCTCGTGGTCCGGGGTGCGGGCGGCCTGCGCGGCGAGCAGCCGGGGCAGCGTCGCGTCGGACACCTCGTGCGCGGTGTCGTTCCACTGCGTGAGGATGCGGTGCCGTTCGTCCGGCGTGAGCAGGGCGGCCTGGTCGAGAGGTGCGGTGGGGTCGGCCGCCAGGTCCTCGAGGAACCGGACGAAGCGCTCCTGGAGGGAGGTCAGGTCCCGCGCGTCGTACACCTGCGGGTTGCCCTCGAAGTCGACGCGGAGCCCGGAGTCGGGGGTGCCGGTCAGGACGAAGTTCAGGTCGGTCGTCGGGCCGGAACTGATGCTGCGCATCACGCCGAGCGGGCCGCCGAAGTCGACGGGCCGGTAGGGCATGACGTTGACCGTCGGGGCGAGCACGCCCGAGCCGCCGAGTTCGCGGTTCAGGTCCTCGCCGCGGTACCGGCTGTGCGCCATGAGGCCGCGCAACGCGTCGGACACGGTCTCGATCAGCTGGGCGAAGGTCTGGCCCGGGCGCACGGTCAGCCGCAGCGGCAGCCGGTTGGAGACCATGCCGGGCGTGGTGCGGGCGTTGGCGCCGTACCGGCCCGTGACCGGCACCGACAGCACGATGTCCTGAGCGCCCGTCACCCGGTGCAGGAAGGCGCCCACGCCGGCGATCACCACGCGCGCCCAGGCGGAGCCGGTCGCCTCGGCGGCACGCTCCAGCACACCCGTGCGCTCCGGGCCGAGGGCGAGGCTCGCCACGGTGGGCGCCAGGACGAGCCCGCTGCTGCGGCCGGTGAGCGAGACGGGCTCGGGAACGTCGGCGAACAGCTCGGTCCAGTAGGCGCGGTCCTTGGCGTGCCGGGCGGAGGCGCGGTAGGTCTCCTCGGTGGCGACCAGCTGGTCCATGTCGCCGAAGGAGCAGGGCGGTACGGCACGCCCCTGCGTCAGCGCCCGGTAGACCTCGGCGAGCCGCTCGTAGAACAGGGACATGCTGGTGCCGTCGATCACGATGTGATGGACGCCCAGGTAGTACAGGTGCCGGCCGCCGCCGAGCGTGAACAGCGCGTGGCTGCTGAGGCCGGGCCGGTCGAGCGCCACCGGCGTCGCGCGGTCCCGCTCCATCCAGCGGATCGCCTCGGCCTGCGGGTCCTCGTGCCCGGTGAGGTCGAAGTGCCGCAGCAGCACCGGGGTGTACGGCACGCCGTCCGGGCCCTCGGTCTCGTCCGCGCCCTCCGGGGCGAGGGGGCAGTACGCGCGGTACGGGCGTCCCTGCTCGTCGGTGAGGAAGCGGGAGCAGAGGGTCTCCGTCTCGGCCATCGTGTGCCGCAGGGCCGCGCTCAGTACGGCGTGGTCCAGCGGGCCGTCGATCTCCAGGCAGGAGCCGGTCTTGTAGTGCGCACCTCGCGGGTCCAGCTGCTGCGCGAGCCACACCTCGTGCTGCGCACTGGTCAGGCCGTGCCGAATGGACGAGAGCTCAGACACCTGTCTCCTCACAATCTTCCGCCGGAACCCCCGGCCTTTTCATGCCGCGCAGAAAAATAATCGAGGTGCCGCTTGAGTGACATTCAATTAAGGGCGAACTGGGACGCTAGCAAGGCTCGGAGGAGCTGGTCAACATACTTATCCAGGTGGATAACCGCAGGTAGGGAGCTTGATATCCAGCCGATAGCGAGGGTATACGAGCGATTTGTAGAGTGTAGTCACGTGCATTTCCCTTTCCTGATCGAGAATTTCGGGAGCCGTCTTTCCGACGGGTGTTCCCGCGTTTCTCCCTTTCTCTTCATTGGAGAGCCGCCATGCCGCCAAGTGCCATTGCGTACGCCGAGCTGTACGTCACGGACGACCGGGATGCCTCCGGCTTCCTCATCGACAGCCTCGGCTTCGTGCCCCTGGCCGTGGCGGGCCCCGCCACCGGTACGCACGACCGCAGGTCCACCGTGCTGCGCAGCGGCGAGGTCACCCTCGTGGTCACCCAGGCGCTGCAGCCGGGAACGGCCGTCGCCCGGCACGTCGAGGAGCACGGTGACTCCATCGCCGACCTCGCGCTCAGCTGTGACGACGTCCAGTCCTGCTTCGACCGGGCCGTCCTCGCCGGCGCCACCGCACTGCAGCAGCCGACCCCTTCGCTCCGGCGCGGCCAGGACACCTGGTTCGCCGCCGTCTCCGGGTTCGGGGACGTCCGGCACACCCTGATCGCCGCGACCGACGACCGTGCGGGGCAGCTGCCGCCCGACCGGGACTGGGCGCTCCTGCCGGCCGCCACGGACCCCGCGGCGCCCCGGCCGGTCCTCGACCACGTCGCGGTCTGCCTCGAAGCCGGCACCCTGCGCCGCACCGCCGAGTTCTACGAGGCCGCCTTCGACATGCCCTTCTACTCCTCCGAGTACATCGAGGTGGGCGACCAGGCGATGGACTCCATCGTGGTGCGCAACGCCGAGGGGGGCATCACCTTCACCCTCATCGAGCCCGACGACACTCGGGTGCCGGGCCAGATCAACCAGTTCCTGAACGCCCACAACGGTCCGGGAGTCCAGCACCTGGCCTTCCTCGTGGACGACATCGTCGGTTCGGTCCGCGCGCTCGGCGACCGCGGCGTGGCCTTCCTGCGCACCCCCGGCGCCTACTACGACCTTCTCACCGAGCGCGTCAGCGACATGGCCGACGCCATCGCCGACCTGCGCGAGACCAACGTCCTCGCCGACCGCGACGAGTGGGGCTACCTGCTGCAGATCTTCACCCGCTCGCCCTACCCGCGCGGCACCCTCTTCTACGAGTACATCCAGCGCAACGGCGCCCGCGGCTTCGGCAGTTCGAACATCAAGGCGCTGTACGAGGCCGTCGAGAGGGAGCGGGAAGTGGCCGGTCGATGACGTCCGCCACCGAGCGGGAGCCGCTCACGCTCGACGACTTCGCCGAGCGGGCACGGCACGAACTGCCGCCCGATGTATGGGACTTCATCGCCGGTGGCGCGGGCAGGGAGCGGACGCTGGCCGCCAACGAGGCCGTCTTCGACACCGTACGGCTGCGCCCCAGGGCGCTGCCCGGCATCGAGGAACCGGACACCTCCGTCGAGGTGTTCGGCTCCCGCTGGTCGGCGCCTGTCGGGATCGCACCCGTGGCCTACCACTCACTCGCCCACCCGGACGGCGAGACGGGCACGGCCGCCGCCACGGGCCGGCTCGGACTCCCGCTCGTCGTCAGCACCTTCGCGGGCCGGACCCTCGAAGAGGTGGCCGACGCGGCCGGCGCCCCGCTGTGGCTCCAGCTGTACTGCTTCCGCGACGCCGAGACCACGCTCGGCCTCGCCCGTCGTGCGCGCGACAGCGGCTACCAGGCCCTGGTGCTCACCGTCGACACCCCCTTCACCGGCCGTCGTCTGCGCGACCTGCGCAACGGCTTCGCGGTCCCCGCCCATGTGACCCCGGCCAACCTGGCCGGGTCGGCCGCCGCGGGGAGCGCGACTCCCGGAGCGCACAGCAGGCTGGCCTTCGACCGCTCCCTCGACTGGTCCGCCGTGGCACGGCTGCGGGACCTGAGCGGGCTGCCCGTACTCGCCAAAGGCGTCCTCACCGCGCGGGACGCCGAGGCGGCGGTGGCCGCGGGCGTCGCGGGCATCATCGTCTCCAACCACGGCGGCCGCCAACTCGACGGCGTCCAGGCCAGTTTGGAGGCGCTGCCCGAGGTCGTGTCCGCCGTGCGCGGCCGCTGCCCCGTCTTCCTCGACGGCGGCATCCGCTCCGGCGCCGACGTCCTGGTCGCGCTGGCCCTCGGCGCCCGCGCCGTGTTCGTCGGCCGGCCCGCACTGTACGCCCTGGCCGCCGGCGGCAGCGAGGGCGTGCACCGGATGCTCACCCTGCTGATCGCGGAGTTCGCCGACACCATGGTGCTCACCGGCCACGCGTCGCCCGGCACGATCGACGCGGACACCGTGATCCTGCCGGGACACAGCCGCCCGAACCCCGAGAACACAGCGCCGCACACCCTGCCGCACACCGTGCCGCACACCATGTCGTACACAGACAGGAGTCCCGGATGACGACCATGTCAGGGAGCACGGACCGGACAGGCGTCCTGCCGCGGACCGCTCTGCACGCCAGCCTGTCCGCGCCGCTGCTCGACACGATGACCTTCCTCAACGAGGTCACCCTCCGCCATCCGCAGGCGATCTCCTTCGCCCCGGGGCGGCCGTACGAAGGCGACTTCGACGTCGCGCGCGTACCCGGACTCATCGAGACCTACCTCGACCACCTGCGCGAGCAGGGCCACTCCGAGGAACGCGTGCGCACGGCGCTCTACCAGTACGGCGAGACCGCGGGACAGATCAGGGACATCGTCGCCCGCATGCTCGACGTCGACGAGGACATGACGGTGGACCCCGCGTCCGTGGTGGTGACGGTCGGCTGCCAGGAAGCCGTCCTGCTCACGCTCCGCGCGCTGTTCACGGGCCCCGACGACGTGCTCCTCGTCGACAGTCCCTCGTACGTCGGCGTCACCGGCGCGGCCAGTCTGCTCGGGATCCCCGTCGTCGCGGTGCCCGGCACCCCGCACGGGCCGAGCCTGGAGGGAATCGAGCGCGCCGTACGGGAGATCGAGGCGAGCGGCCGGCGCGCCAGGTGTCTGTACGTGGTGCCCGACTGCTCCAACCCCACCGGGGTCAGCATGCGCCGCGAGGCCCGTACGGCCCTGCTCGACGCCGCGGACCGGCTCGGACTGCTGCTCCTGGAGGACAACCCCTACGGCGTCTTCAGCACGGTGCGGCGGCCTACGCTCAAGTCCCTCGACACCCAGCGGCGCGTCATCTACCTCGGCTCCTTCGCGAAGACCGCCTTCCCGGGCGCGCGCGTCGGGTTCGTGGTCGCCGACCAGCCGGTCGAGAGCGCGGACGGCCGGGCCCCGGGGCTGCTCGCCGACGAACTGGCCAAGGTCAAGAGCATGGTCACCGTCAACACCTCCAGCCTGAGCCAGGCAGCGGTCGCCGGGCTGCTCCTGCAGAACGGCGGCGGGCTGCGGGCGGCGAACGAGGCCTCGGCACGCCACTACCAGTCCACCATGAGGTGTCTGCGGGAGTCGCTCGCCGCCGAACTGCCCGCGGGAGCACCGGAGTCGGCCGGGGTGCGGTGGAACGACCCCGACGGCGGGTTCTTTCTGACGCTCGACGTCCCGTTCGCCGCGGACGGGGCCGCGTTGGACATCTCGGCGGAGAAATACGGCGTCATCTGGACGCCGATGCGCCACTTCCACCTGGACGACGCGGGGGACCGGCAGATCCGGCTCTCCTGCAGCTACCTCACCACCGACCAGGCCGCCGAGGGGGCGGCGCGACTGGCCCGCTTCATCAAGGACCAGGCGCGGAACTGAACCCCCCCCCGATGTAGCCAGGGGCCTGCGCCGCCGGATCGGCAGCGCAGGCCCCTGGCCTAGTTGAGATCGATGTCCTTCACCAGGCCCGCCTCGTAGGCGATGATCGCCGCCTGCACCCGGTTGCGCACCTCCAACTGGTTGAAGATCGCGCTGACATACGTCTTGATGGTGCCCTCGACCAGGTGCAGCCGCTGGGCGATCTCGGCGTTCGACAGGCCGGCGCCCAGCATCCCCAGGACCTCCTGCTCACGCTTGGTCAGCAGGGTCGTGCGCTCGCCCGAGACCTCCGCGCGGGGCGACGGGGCCCGGCGCAGTTCGGTCATCAGCCGGCGCGCCACCAGCGGGGAGAGACAGGAGCCCCCGGCCGCCACGGCCCGCACCCCGGAGATCAGGTCCCGCGGATCGGACGCCTTGAGCAGGAACCCGGCCACTCCCTGGTCCAGGGCCCGCTCGATGTACTTGTCCTCGCCGAAGGTGGTGAGGATGACCACCCCGGTGTCCGGGTTGGTGGTCCGCAGTTCACCCGCGGCTGTCAGGCCGTCCATCTCCGGCATCCGGATGTCGAGCAACGCCACATCGGGGCGGTGTTTGCGGGCCAGTTCGACCGCCTCACGCCCGTCGGACGCCTCGGCGACCACCTCGATGCCCGGCTCGGTGGTGAGGATGGAGCGAACCCCGGCCCTGATGATGGTCTCGTCGTCGGCGAGCAATACGCGAATCATCCGATCCTTCCCTGCTGGTTTCTGTTCATCGGCCCCGCGGGCGGCCGCCGCCGGGCGCGCTGTGCTCAGAGCGTGTCCTTGGCCACCAGGACATCATCCTGGAAGCACAGCCGGTACATCGTGTCGGTGAAGTGCAGAGGACTCGCGCCGGCCCGGTAGTACTCGCACGTGGCGCCCTGCGGCACAAGAGGTTCCGTGACGACCGGTGGCGGCTTCCTGATCCGCCGCGACGGGAGCGCCGACTCCAGCTCCGCGCGCGTCTCACCGACCCGTATGCGCGCGTAGTCGTCGGGGGAGATGGAGGTGGTCGCCGAGGTGAAGACGTAAAGGCCCACGAGGAGCGCCACGATGGCCGCACCGAGCAGCGCCGGGATCAGCGCGGCCCGTCGGGCGTCGCGCCGCAGCCGGGCCCTGGTCCGCAGCAGCGCGGCCCTCGACGCGCTCCACCTCGGCGCGGGAGGGGCGGGGACGGCACGGCCCGGCACCGCTTCCGTGTCGCCCGTACCGGAGACATCGCCGTCGGCGGCGCCGGAGCGCGGGCGGGTGGCGTCGAGGCCGGGCCCCGCGGCCGCCCGTGACGGCGCCGACGCGGTGTGCGGCAGCCGTGCGTACACCTCGAAGCCGCCCGCCCGCGGGCCCGTCCGCAGGGTGCCGCCCGCGAGACGGACGCGCTCGTCAAGACCGATCAGTCCGGATCCGCTGCCCGTCGCGGGCGCGCTCTCGCCGTTCTCCGGCCGCTCGTTGACGACCGACACCACGGTCTCGCGCGTCCCGTGGGTCACCCGCACGGTGATCGCGGCACCCGGCGCGTGCTTGGCCGCGTTCGTCAGGGACTCCTGCACCACCCGGTACGCCGCGAGGTCGGACAGCAGAGGCGGCTTGTCCGCCCTCGGGGGCGTGCCCTCCTCATGGAAGTCCACCGGCGTGGCGGACTGCTCGAAGCGGCGCACGAGTTGGGCGATCGACTCGTGGGGGGGAGTCAGCGACGGCGTGGGGTCCTCCCGCAGCAGCCCGATCACCTCGTGCAGGCGCTCGGTGGCCATGGTGCACCGCTGCCGCAACTGGCCCACGGAATCGCGGTGTTGCTCGGAGAGCCCGGGGGCCAGCTCGAGACCGCCGGCGAGCAGGGCCATCACGCTCAGCTCGTGCCCCAGGGAGTCGTGGATGTCCTGCGCGATCCTGGCCCGCTCCTTGAGCCTGGCCTGCTCGGCGATATAGCGCTGCTTCCACTCCAGTTGCTCGGCGTGCTCCCAGCCGGCGTGCGCCAGCGCGGTGCGCTGACTCCACCAGTTGCCCGCCCACCACGGCAGGACGCTGGAGGCGAACTCGGTCATCAGCAGGCTCAGCCAGTCCTTGGTGTCGGCCAGGGCACTGACCAGGAGGAGTCCGGCCACCGCGACACAGAGGAACACCAGGTGCGCGGGCCAGAGCCGGGTCAGTCTGCGGCCCGCCAGGAAGCTCAGCACCGCGGCCGCGATCGCCGGCCACAGGCTCGCGCCGAACCAGGGGTAGAAGAGGGCGAGGAGCGCGGCGAGCAGCAGGGACAGCAACGGCGCCGTGCGCCGCACCACGACCGCGGCCGTGATGGTCAGACAGGCGGCCGCCCAGCTGGCCGTCGTGGCCGCGAGCCCTTCCGTGTTGAACGCGGAGGGCGCGAGGAGCACGAGGAGCAGCACCAGATCGCCACGCCTGGCGAAGGGCCGCTCGGAGCCAAGGGCCCGTAGTAATGGTCCGGTTCGTCGGCGCACGGCCTGCCATCGCTGCATTCCAGCACGCTACAAGAGGCACCACGGCCTTCGAACCTGCCGAAAGTCGAATGCGGTCGTTGCCGTTCGCCAGATGTTCCGGGCCCGCCGGCTCCCTAGCGTTGTGGACGTGACTTTGGAAGGAGCCACCAGGCGATGATCACTTTGGACCGACTGACCAAGCGGTACGGCGACAAGACGGCCGTCTCGGACCTCTCGTTCGAGATCAACCCGGGGAAGGTCACGGGCTTCCTCGGCCCGAACGGCGCGGGCAAGTCGACCACCATGCGGATGATCGTCGGTCTTGACGCGCCGACGTCGGGACGGGCGCTGGTGGGAGGCAAGCGGTACGAGGAACTACGGCACCCCCTGCGCGAGGTGGGCGCACTGCTCGACGCCCGCGCCGGGCATCCCGGCCGCTCGGCCTACCACCACCTGCTCGGCCTGGCCCGCAGCAACGGAATCCCGGCGTCCAGGGTCGGCGAGGTGCTGGAGACCGTCGGCCTGACCGAGGTGGCGAAGAAGCGCATCGGCTCCTTCTCCCTCGGCATGGGCCAGCGGCTCGGTATCGCCGGGGCGCTCCTCGGCGATCCCAAGGTGCTGCTCTTCGACGAGCCGGTCAACGGCCTCGACCCGGACGGAGTGCGCTGGGTGCGGGAGTTGATGCGGTCCCTGGCCGCGGAGGGCCGGACGGTCTTCGTGTCCAGTCACCTGATGAGTGAGATGCAGGAGACCGCCGACCATCTGCTGGTCATCGGCCGAGGAAAGATCATCGCCGACGCCCCCATCGAGGAGGTCATCGCGGGCAGTTCACTCACCGCCGTCCGGGTCCGGACTCCGCAGCCCGACGTGCTCAGGCGGGAACTGCTGCAGTTCGGGATGAGGGTGGAACAGGACGCGACCTCCGAACCCGAGGAACTCCTCGTCGTCGGCGGCACGCTGGAGGAGATCGGCGACCTGGCCTTCAACCATCGTGTCCCCATCCATGAGCTGAGCATGCGCAAGGCCAGCCTGGAACAGGCGTACATGGAACTCACCGCCGCCAGCGTGGAGTACGGCTCGCCCACGCTCTCCCAGGTCACCCATGCTCCTGATCACCAGAAGGCGTAACTGGAAATGACGACAACAACAACCGCCCCCAAGCTCGTAGGCCCCGTCAAAGGTGGAGGATTCAAGGGCGCCGTGGCGTTCGAGTGGACGAAGTTCTGGAGCGTCCGCGCCACCTGGTGGAACCTCGCCGTCGGCCTGCTGCTCACCGTGGGCTTCGCCGCGATCGTCGGCGCTTCGGCCGACGCCAGCGCGAAGAAGGGCGTCGACGTCACCATGCCGGCCCCGCACCACGCGTCACAGGCCTTCCTCATCTCCCAGTTGACCGTGGTGGTGCTCGCCACCCTCGCGCTCACCAGCGAGTACTCCAGCGGTTCCATCCGCACCACGCTGCAGAGCGTCCCCGCCCGCGGCCGGATGCTCCGGTCCAAGACGCTGGTCGTCATGGCGGTCGTGGTCGCCGCGGGCTTCGTCTTCAGCGTGCTGGGGACCCTGGTCGCCGCCCCCTTGATGGGGGACCACGGCGAGTACACGGGCGGCCAGTTGCTGGGGACCGCGCTCGGGGCCGGGGTGTACCTCGCCCTCCTCGCGGTGATGGCCATCGGTCTCGGCACCGTCCTGCGCAGCGCCGCCGGCACCATCACGACCCTCATCATGGTGCTGCTCGCGCTGCCCCAGCTGATGGGCGTCGTCGGCGCCAAGTGGCTGGAGACCGCGTCCGACTACATGCCGAGCGTCGCCGGCACCGTACTGCTGACCCAGGACAACGACCCCTACGGCGGCGGAACCGCGTTGCTGGTCCTCCTGCTGTGGGCGCTCGCCGCGTACCTGGCCGGATCCGCGGTCCTGCGCCGACGCGACGCCTAGCGCCACCCCGCCGGACAGTCCTCGGCGGACCGATCCTCCCCCCTCCAGGGGCCGCATGCTCTGCCAGGCATGCGGCCCCTTCGCCGTACGCGGAACAGATCCTGATAACAGCGCGATAAGGGCCCTATAGCGGTCATCGCCAAGGTGGGAGCGCTGGATCCTCACCCCACCCTGGAGGCTGTTCCATGCGTCGTCGTACGACCACGACCCTCACGGTCGCCGCCGGATGCGCGCTCGCGCTCGGTGTGGCGGCCGCTCCCGCGTATGCGGCCCCCGCCGACAAGCCGCAGGTGCTCTCCTCCTTCACTCAGACCAGCGCGTCGAGCCAGAACGCGTGGATCGCGGCCCAGCGGAACCAGGCCGCCTGGTCCGCCTACGAGTTCGACTGGTCGACCGACTACTGCACCGCGTCACCCGACAACCCGTTCGGCTTCCCGTTCCAGACGGCCTGTGCGCGGCACGACTTCGGTTACCGCAACTACAAGGCGGCGGGCCAGTTCGACGCCAACAAGAGCCGCGTCGACAGCGCCTTCTACGAGGACATGAAGCGCGTCTGCGTCGACTACACCGGCGAGAAGAACACGGCCTGCAACAGCACGGCCTGGACCTACTACCAGGCCGTCAAGCTGTTCGGCTGACGCGGATCCGCGCGGACCGGCGCCTGGCGGAGCCGGTCCGCGCCTGCCGGATCGGGGCCGACGGTGAGAGAGGGAGACGCATGCGCAGCGCCGTCATAGTGGGCGCCGGACTGATCGGTCGCTCCGTGGGGCTCGCACTGCGGCGACACGGCGTGACCACCTATCTGATCGACGCGGACCCCGAGGCGGCGCTGGCCGGCGAGGAGTGCGGCGCGGGCTTCGCCGCGCACCCACCGCAGCAGGCCGACATCGCGGTGATCGCGGTACCGCCCGCGCTCGTCGCTCCGGTGCTCGCCGAGCACCAGAAGCTCGGCACCGCCCGCTGCTACACGGATGTCTCCGGCGTCAAGGTCCGGCTGCACCAGGAGGCCCGGGCGCACGGCTGCGATATGACCTCTCTGGTCAGCGGGGCACCCGTGGTCGGCGGGGGAGCGGGCCGGTCGCAGGCGCGGGCCGATCTCTTCGACGGCAGGCCCTGGGCCCTCACCCCGACCGAGCTCACCGGGAATCTCGCCCTGAACACCGCACTGGAACTGGTCGCTCTGTGCGGGGCGGTCTCGGTGCTGCTGGACCCCGAGACCCACGACCGCGCGGTCGCCCTCGTCTCGCACACGCCGCACCTCGTCTCCAGCCTCGTCGCCGCCCGGCTGCTCGGCGGCGACGAGTCGGCCGTACGGCTGGCCGGCCAGGACCTGCGCGACGTCACCAGGACCGCGGACGGCAACCCCGAGCGGTGGGCCGAGATCCTCACGGCCAACGCCGGCCCGGTCGCCGACCAACTGGACGACTGGGCGGCCGAAGCGCAGGCCATGGCACGGGAGTTGCGCGACGTCGCCCGATCCGGGGACGCGGCCCGCCCGGTCCGGCTGCGGGAGACCCTGCGCTTCGGCGTGGCAGGGCGGGCCCGCATCCGGGAGCTGGACGCGCCCCGGCCCTGATGCACCGAAACACCACCGACGGAAGGGACATGACCATGCGTAGGACCCTGCGCGCCACGGCCGTCGCCGGAGCGCTGGGAGCGGCCGCGCTCCTCGCGACACCGACGGCCTCCGCCGCTCCCGCCGAGGCGACAACGGCGGACTGTGTCACCAAGAGTGACACCCAGGACTTCGCCAGGGGCGAGATCACCGTCTGTGTCGAGGACGGCCGGGCGCGGGTGACCGGTCACGTCGAGGACCTCAAGCCCGGCGGCCCCTTCACCGGAGGAGACAGCTACTGCGTGGGCTGGACCATCGGCTGGGAGACCGCCTCCGGAAGCACGTCCAGCGGCACTCCTGTGGCCTGCCCTCACTTCCCGGGCGGCGAGGCGTACATCGAGTTCGACTACGACCCCACCGAGGACGAGTACGGTCCGAGGGACGTCACCGGTGTGACGTCGCTGCGCCTCCACACGGAATCCTGGTGACCGCCCTGCCGAAGGGAAGGGCAGCACACCGGAATGAATGACGGAAGTGCAGGCGTATCCCCGGGCCGGGACGGATTTCGAAACGAATCCTCACTGACCATGGTGATGTAAATGCCGCCAGCGCTTTCGGATTGCATTCTCCGCTCCTAACGTCATCAGCGTTCAGTACTTCTCGACGAATTGAGCGCTGATGCTGAAGGTGACCGGAGCAGGACGCCCGGTGCGTCGATGTGCCGCCCTCGTGGTGGCCGCGATGCTGGCGGTCGCGCCCGCCGCCGCGAGCGGTCCGGGCGTGGCCGCACCGGCACCCGAAGAGGCCGCCTGGACCGCGCCCGCCCTGCCCGCGCCGACCGGCGCCCGGCCGGTCGGCCTGCGGACGACGGAGCTGCGCGACACCTCCCGGCGCGACCCCTGGAACCCCGCGCGCGTCCGGGAGTTGACGGTCTCGCTCTGGTATCCGGCCCGGGCCTCCACGGCGCCGCGCGCCCGCTACGTCACGGTGCGGGAATCGGAGATGATCCTGCGCCGGCACCGGGTCGAGGGCGTACCCGCCGACCTGCTCAGCCGCATCCGCGTCCACGCGCGGGTGGCCGCGCCGCCGGTGGCCGCGCCCGGACGCGGTCTGCCTCTGGTGCTGTTGTCGCCCGGTTTCGCGCTGCCCCGGTCGTCGCTGACGGGGCTCGCCGAGGAACTGGCGAGCAGGGGGTACGCGGTGGCCGCGGTCGACCACGCCTACGAGGCCGCGGCCATCCGCCATCCCGACGGCCGCGTGACGGGCTGCCTGGCCTGCGAGCGGCGACCGGAGGGAGCGGTGGTCGCCGCGACCCGCGCGGCTGATCTGTCGTTCGTACGGCAACGGTTGATCCGTTCGGCCCGGGCCGGCGGGCTGCCGCGGCTGGACCCGTCGAGGGTCGCGCTGGTGGGCCACTCCATGGGCGGGGCCGCCGCGTTCGAGGCGCTGCGCACCGATTCCGGGTTCGCGCTCGGGGTGAACATGGACGGCACGGTCCACACATCCGGCACCACCACGGTCGAGAGGCCGTTCGTGCTGCTGGGCGCGGGCGAGCACGGCCGGCCCGGCAGCGACCGGACCTGGGACCGGGCCTGGCAGGACCTCTCCGGCTGGCGCCGCTGGTTCTCGGTGGACGGCGCGGGCCATCTGTCCTTCACCGACTACGCGCCCCTGCTGGAACGGATCGGGCGGGCCGGCCCGGATGTCACGCTGCCCTCCGGGGACGGCAGCCGGATCACCCGGGAGCTGATCGTGGCCCTTCTCGACGAACGGCTCCCGCACCGCTTCGGTCCTCGCCTCGACGCGGTGGCGCAGCACCTACCGGAGGTCCGCCGCCACGACAGCCCGGTGGCCCCGGCCACTGGTTGAAAAAACGAACCAATATCGGAAGGAAACGCGGGCTCAGTATCTTGGCCAAGGTCGGAAGCAGGGGCCGCAGCCCGCGCAGAATCTCCGCCGACGTTCCCGGAAGGAATGCGAAGTGACCAATCCGTTCGAAGACGCAGACGGCCGCTATCTCGTGCTTGTCAATGATGAGGGCCAGCATTCGCTGTGGCCGTCCTTCGTGGACGTGCCGGCCGGATGGACGGTCGCCTTCGGCGAGTCCGACAGGGAGGCCTGCCTGGAGTACGTGGAGAAGAACTGGACCGACATGCGGCCCAGGAGCCTCGTCGAGGCGATGAGCGTCGACAGCTGACCCGGCGGCGGCCCCGGCACAGGCGCGCCCGCGCCGCCGGATCGCGCCGCACCGCTGCCGCCCCGCCGGATGAGATCCGGCGGGGCGCAGTGCTGTCCGGGGCGGATTCGGCGGCGTACGCCCGAACCCTGATTACGGAACGCTACGGCCCGTACGACCCTCTCGGGTTCGTACGGGCCGTCGTCGAGCGCGCTGTCCGGGTCGGTGCGCGGTGCCGGTTCGCTCGGCTCAGCCGACGCAGTCCGCCAGGCCCGCGGCGGCACGCAGGGAGTGGAACGCGTGGAGTCGCACCAACTCCTGCCATCGGTAGCGCATCTCGCCCCAGGGGCTGCGGCCCACCACTTCCAGGAGCTGCGCGTCCACCAGGGTCTCGATGAGGTCCTCGGCGTCCAGCAGATCCGCGCCGAGCACCTTCGCCGCCTCCGCCGCCTCGAAGTCGGCGTCGTCGAGACGGCTCAACTCGCGGTAGGCGTCGGCCGCACTCGGGTCCAACTCCCGCATGCTGCGGTCGAGTCGGGCGCGCAGCGAATCCTCACCGATGCTGAGTTCCGCCAGCCGGTCGGCGGAGCGTTCCAGGCGGCGTACCAGATCGGACACCTGCCAGTGCTGCTTGGTGAGCAGCCTGGCCGCCGCGGCACGCAGCGCCAGGGGTGTGTGACCGCACAGCGCGCTGAGCTGCCGGGTGGCCCGGGGGTTGTCCTCGGCCCTGGAGTCCCGCAGCACGCTGGTCAGCACCTCCCGCGACTCCTCGTCGGACAACGGGCCGACGCGCAGCCGCAGGGCGCAGTACTTCTGCAGGAGTTCGTCCAGGTTGGCCTGTCCGGTGATGAGTACGCAGCACTCACCGCTCCCGGGCAGCAGATGACGCAGCCTGGCGTACGACGACGCGTGGTCGAGGACCACCAGGACCCGCTTGCCCTCCAGCAGCGCGCGATAGCGCTCGGCGGCCTCCGAGACGTCCGTGGGCAGCGGCCCCTCGGCTCCCAGCTGGCGAAGGAACTGGTGGAGCACGTCCAGGGTCCGGCCCTGCCGGAGGTCGGCGAACAGCTGCCCGTCGGGAAACCTGTGCGCCGCCCGGTGCGCCCAGTTGACGGCGAGGCTCGTCTTTCCGATTCCCGGGCTTCCCGTGATGTACGCGATGGGGGATGGATTCTGCGGAGAACTGTTGAGCAGCGCGTCATCCATAAGCCACTGCTCGCGACTACGTCCGGTGAAGTACGCGTCGCTTTCCGGGAGCTGGCACGGTACCGGCTGGGGTCTGTCTCTTTGTGGCGCGGCAATGCCGGGAACGTCGAGCTGGGGGAATTCGTCCCGCAGGATCGAGTCGTGGAGCGACTGCAGCTCGGCGCCCAGTTCGAGGCCGATCTCCTCAATGGAGTGCCGCATTCCGTCGCGGAATGTCGTGAGCGCCTCAGCGCGCCGGCCCGAACGGTACTGGGCGAGCATCAGGTAGTAGCGCAGCCGGTCGCGCAGCGGGCAGGCGCCGACCAGCGCCTGGAGCTCACCGAGCACGGCCTGGTGCTCGCCGAGTTGGAGACGCAGCGCCATCTGCTGCTCCACGGCCAGCATCCGCTGTTCGTCGAGACGGGCCGCCTCGGTCTCGGCGAAGGGCGCGTACACGCCGCCGAGAGCCGGGCCGCGCCACAGTGCCAGCGCCTCCCGCAGGGCTGCCGCCGCCTCCGCCGGGCGGTTGTCCGCCGTCCACTCCGTGGCCCGGGCGATCAGTTGCTCGAAGCGCAGGGAGTCGAGCGAGTGGCCGGCGAGGTTGAGCATGTACCCGGGGGTGGCCGTGATGATCGTGTCCTGTCCCCAGCCCGCGCTGCGGAAGATCTTGCGCAGGGTGGCGATGCAGATCGCCACCTGGGTGCGGGCCGTGCTCGGCGGGCGGCCGTTCCAGACCTTTTCTATCAGTGAATCGAAAGACACGACCTGATTCACGGAGAGCAGTAATGCGGAGAGAACCGCCCGCTGCCGAGGCCCGCCGACCGTGAGACCTTGGCCATTCATCTGCACTTCGAGCGGCCCGAGTATTCGGAATTCCAGGCCGGATTCGATGGCTTCTTTCGTATTGGGCTTGCCGACTCCCTGGGGTATCGGACCTATGAGGTGAACATTCATGATTTCTTGAGACCCCCGCGTCAAGTTTCAGTAATGTCTGTGCAATGAAGATCCTGGATCTGCTGGGCGTGGCCGACTCGATGCATGGGACCGGCCTGCGCCGCGATCCTCGGGAGACCTCTCGCTCGTGCGCCTCCTGAGCAAAATGGAATGCTCGGCTCCGCATTTGTGCGCGTTAGCGGGCGTGGCGAGTACGGGTCGTTTGATGCATCAGATTTATCGTTCGTAGCTGGCTCCCCCCTGCCTTCTGTTAAATGATACGGATCTTCGTTGGACTCAACACTCAACTTTCGGCAGGTATCACACCTTGCTTTCGATAGTTCGCCGCGCCTATTCCGCGAACGCCTCATTCGGGACCTGGCCCCGCTCAGGCATGATCGTCCCTGGTGGCGACGGCGCCCGCCCCCTGATCGCGGGGGCCGGCGGGGCGGTGGGGCCGCGGCGGTCCGAGGGCGAGGGACCGGGATCGGTCACGTCGGGGGATTGGCTGGATCGCACCACGTGACCGGGCAGCGGACAGACGAAAGGGACGCCCGGCACGGGCCGGGCGTCCCTTCCTCTCGCGAGGGCGGTCCGGGGGATGTCACCGCCTTCGCTGGTTCAGTCGTCGGCCAGCCGCCGACGCATACGGGCCCATACGAACTCCAGCACCAGTCCGGCGACCGCGGCACAGGCGACCGCCGTCCACGGCGCCGCGACACCGACCAGCTTCAGCTGGAAGAACTCCTGGAGATACGGCACCACCAGCACGACGGCGAACGACACCGCCATCGTCAGGACCAGCAGGATCCGCCACCAGGTGTAGGGGCGGGCGATGATGGCCAGCGCCCACAGGGCCGTGAGGAACAGCGCGAGGGTCGCCGCCGAGGTCTCGGCGTCCAGGTTGTCGTCGTACACGGACCGGGCGAACAGATAGGCGACCGAGGTGGCCGTCGCCGCGAGCGCGCCGGCGGGAATGGCGAACCGCAGGACGCGGCCCACGAAGTTCGACCTGGCGCGCTCCGAGTTGGGGGCCAGCGCGAGGAAGAACGCGGGGATGCCGATGGTGAGGGAGCCGACCAGCGTGATGTGACGCGGCAGGAAGGGGTACGGCACCTGGGCGATCACGATGACGATGGCCATCAGCACCGAGTACACGGTCTTGGTGAGGAACAGGTTGGCCACGCGCTCGATGTTGCCGATGACCCGGCGGCCCTCCGCGACCACCGAGGGCAGCGAGGCGAAGTTGTTGTTGAGCAGCACGATCTGGGCCACCGCCCGGGTCGCCGGGCTGCCCGAGCCCATTCCCACGCCGATGTCGGCGTCCTTGAGCGCGAGGACGTCGTTGACGCCGTCGCCGGTCATCGCCACGGTGTGGCCCCGGGACTGCAGGGCGCCCACCATGTCCCGCTTCTGCTGGGGGCCCACCCGCCCGAAGATGGCGTTCTGCTCGACGGCGTCGGCCAGTTCCTCCGGGTGCTCCGGGAGGAACCGGGCGTCCACCGGGTTGTCCGCGCCGGGCAGGGACAGGCTCGACGCGACGGCGCCGACGGACACCGCGTTGTCGCCCGAGATCACCTTGGCCGAGACGCCCTGGTCGGCGAAGTACCGCAGGGTGGCGGGCGCCTCCTGCCGGATGCGCTGCTTGATGACGACGAGCGCGGCCGGCGTGACCGCGTCGGACACGGTCGCCGCGTCGTCCAGGAGCTCGTCCAGCGGCCGTGAGCAGCGCGCCAGGAGCAGGACGCGCAGACCCCGCGCGCCGTAGGAGTCGGCGGCGGTGAGCACGGAGTGCCCGGCCGGCAGCATCGTGTCGGGCGCGCCGAGCAGCCAGGTCGACCCCTCACCGGACGGCTGGGTGAACGTGGCGCCGCTCCACCGCCGGGCCGAGGAGAACGGCGCGGTCGCGGTGCGCCGCCAGCCCTCGGGAGCGGGGTAGGCCTCGATGATCGCCTGCAGGCTGGAGTTGGGGCGCTCGTCGGCGGCGCCGAGGGCACCGAGCACCTCCGCGACGGGTACGGACGGCAGCAGCGGAAGGACCTCGTCGACGTCCATCGACGCCTCGGTGAGCGTTCCCGTCTTGTCCAGGCACACGGTGTCCACCCGGGCCAGGCCCTCGATGGCGGGCAGCTCCTGGACCAGGCACTGCTTCTTGCCGAGCCGGACCACCCCGACCGCGAAGGCCAGCGAGGTCAGCAGGACGAGACCCTCGGGGACCATGGGTACGAGACCGCCCACCATGCGGCGGATCGCCTCGGGCAGATCGTCGTCGTTCACCATGAACTGCGTGATGATCAGCGAGATGCCCGCCGGGATGATCGCGTAGGTGACGAACTTCAGGATCCGGTCGATGCCGTTGCGCAGCTCGGAGTTGACGAGGCTGAAGCGCCGGGCCTCCTCGGCGAGTTGGGAGGCGTACGCCTCCCGTCCCACCCGGGTGGCGGTGAAGGCGCCGGACCCGGCCACCACGAAGCTGCCGGACATCACCGCGTCGCCGGGTCGCTTGACGACCGGATCCGCCTCGCCCGTGAGCAGCGACTCGTCGACCTCCAGGTTCTCGGCCGTGGTGACCGTGCCGTCCACCACGATCTTGTCGCCCTGGCCCAGGTCGATGACGTCGTCCATGACGATCTCGGAGGCGCTGAGCGTGACGCGCTGCCCGTCGCGCCAGACGCGCGGACGGCTCTCGCCGACGATCGCGAGCTGGTCGAGGGTCCGCTTGGCGCGCACCTCCTGGATGATGCCGATCAGCGTGTTGGCGAGGATGACGCCGCCGAACAGCCCGTCCTGCACAGGGCCGACGATCATGATGATGACGAACAGCACACCGATGATCGCGTTGATGCGGGTGAACAGGTTGCTCCGGACGATCTCGCCGATGCTGCGGCTCGACCGGGTCGGCACGTCGTTGACACGGCCGGCGGCGACGCGCTCGGCGACCTGAGCCGACGTCAGCCCGGCGTGCCCGTCGACGAGCGTTCCGGGTGGCGGGGCGTCGCCGACGCCCCGGGCCACGGCGTCGGCGGGGCCGCCGGGCTCGTCCAACTGCTTCTTCATCCCTGACGTCCTCCGGACTCGGCTCCGCGCTCTGCACTTTTGGCGGATGATCTCTCCGCGCATCGACAGTAGGAGCCCGCCTCCCATCGTCACCACGCACGAACGACGTCTCTTCGGCCTTACTTTCGGCAGGGACGTCCCCGCCGTCCGGCAGAGCGAAAACGGATCAATATCGAGGGGAAAGTGCGCGCTTCTAGCCTCGTGCTCGCAAGTCCCTTCCCCCCAGGCAGAGGAGATCCTCACTCATGCACGCACAGACGAGCGGATACACCGTGACAGGGGATGACGTGCAGAGTCAGCTGGAAGAACTCCGGCGGAGCCATCCCGAGCTGCACGCCCTTGCCGATCCGCAGCGGCTCGCCGCCTGGGAGGCCGCCCTGTGCACCGCCCTGGAGCAGCACGACGACTTCGGCGCCGACACGGAAGGCAGCCGCGGCGTGGAGTACGTGCAGGCCCAGACGCTGAACTCGCTGGCCCGCGAGACGGGTATCCGCGAACTCCTCGGCTTCGCCGACACCGCCCGCCGAACACCGGACGGCGAACGGCCCGTCCTGGTCGACCTGTTGGGCGGGGACGGCCTGGTGCGCAAGGTGTGCGAGGAGCTGGGCATCGGCGACTTCAACATCCTGACGTGCGACGCGTCCCCGCACATGGTCGCGTCGGCGTGGGCGGCGGGCATGCCGGCGCTGCTGCAGCGCGCGGAGCAGCCCCTGCTGCGCGACCGGACCGTCGACGCCGTGCTGCTGGCCTACGGTTCGCACCACGTGCCGCCCTCGGACCGTCAGACGGTGGCCACCGAGGCCCACCGCATGCTCCGCCCCGGCGGGACGTTCATCCTGCACGACTTCCTCGTCGGCTCGCCCGTGGACGTCTGGTTCGAGGAGGTGACCGACGTGTACTCGGCGACCGGCCACAAGTTCCTGCACTTCACCCGCGACGAGATCGACGGTTATCTGGAGAAGGCCGGGTACGACCACCGCGAGGTCGTGGAGATCGACGACCCGTACACCGCCGTCGGCGCCACCCCGGAAGAGGCCGAGATCGAGATCGGCCGGTACCTGCTCAACATGTACGGCCTGGTCAAGGTCTTCGACGGCCGGACCGAGAACGAGGCGTACCGCTGGGTGACCGAGACCGCGAAGTCCATCTTCCGCTACCCGGAGGGCGAAGGGTCCCTCCGGGCGAGCGAGCTGCGCTATGAGGAAGCCACCGGCAAGTGGCGCATCACCATCCCGCGGCGCGCGGTCGTCGGCGTCGGGCGCATCGCCGCCGCCGGGCCCGACGGCCGCTGAACCAGCGGCAACGGCGGGCCCGGCAGGGCCTGTTCAGCGGACGAAGGCGCGCCGCACCCGGTCCAGTCGGCGCAGGGCGTCCAGGGTGGCCGGGGCCGGCGCGCCGAAGTCGATGAGCGAGGCCACCTCGTCGACCCCGGCCTCCCGCAGCCGTGCCACGAAGCGCACGCACTTGTCGACCGAGCCGAACAGAGCCGCGGTGCGGAAGTAGCGCTCGAAGGCGTGGTGGAGGAGCTGGGGGCCGCTGTGGGCACCCAGTTCCGGCCAGCGGTCCCGCCACAGGTCCACGGACGACGCCAGGTACTCCAGGAACGGGGCGCGCACCACCTCACGTACCGCGTCGTCGGACTCACCGACGAAGGTGTGCACCATCAGCGTCACCCGGCCGGTGTCCGGGTCGTGGCCGGCCCGCTCGCGCGCGGCACGGTACGCGCGGATCCGTGGCACCAGGTCCTCCACGCGCTGGAAGAGCAGAGCGGTCAGCACATGGAGTCCGAGCGCGCCGGCCTCCTCGAATCCCGCGGGGTGCGACGAGCAGGTCAGCCACAGGTCCAAGTCCGGCTGGACGGGGCGCGGATAGGTCGCGACCCGCGCCCGCCGGCCCTTGCCGTCGGTGCGCTCGACGGTCCTGCCCGCCCACAGGTCCCGCACCTCGGCCAGGCTGTCCAGCGTGTGGGCGCGACGGGCGGCGTAGCGCTCCGGGGCCAGCACGAAGTCGTGCGCGTTCCAGCCGGTGGCCAGGGCCAGGTCGACACGTCCGCGGGAGAGGTTGTCGACGAACGCCCAGTCCTCCACCACGGTCAGCGGGTCGTGGAGCGGGGCGACGACACTGCCCGCCCGCAGCCGGACCCGTTCGGTCTGTGCCGCGAGGGCGGCCGCGGCCAGTGCCGGATTGGGGTAGGCGCCCCCGAAGGGGTGGAAGTGCCGCTCGGGCAGCCACACCGCGGTGAAGCCGTTGCGGTCGGCGAAGCGCGCGCTGTCGAAGAGCAGGTCGTACTCGGCGGGCGCGTCGTCCACTTTCCTGTTCGCGAAGTACAACAGACTGAAATCCACGGCTGATTGCCCGCCTTCTCAGCTCGCGCTGCCCAGCGCGCCGGCCGGCGTGTCCGCCAGTTTCCGCGCGATGAGCAGGCTGAGTGCGTCGACGCTCGGGTGGTCCCACATTTCGTCGGCTGTGACCACGACGCCGAAGTGGTCCTCGATATCGGCGGCCAGACCCGCGAAGGCGACGGAGTTCAAGCCGTGGTCCGAGAACGGCCGTCCCGGGTCGATGTCCTGTTCCGGGAGCCGGACTTGACCGGCGAAACAGGTGATGAGCCAGGTCCGGACGGTCTCGGGTGAGTGCTGGGCGTGCGCCATGTCCACCATGTCCCCTCGGTTGCTGATGCGTTGGCAGATGGTGGAGACGCGGGCCGCAACTCGGGGCGAGCAAATGCGATGGATCCATCGGAAAGTAACAGCGCGCGTGACGTCGCGTCAAGACATTCCGAGGCCGCGCAATGGATATTCCTTCAATAGCGAAGCTATAAGGCTCATTCATAAAGTGCGGAGCGGTGGATTCACGGCCGCATTTGATTTTCTGCCCTTCGTCGGCAGGCGAATAATTTACGACAGGGAAGGCGACATGACCACCCATCCCATCGCAGAACTCACGGCGGACGCGGCCGAGGCCGCCCGCGCCACCGTGCCCCACCGCGCCGCCGCCGCGGCGCTGGCGCGGGAGTACGACGTCATTCCGCTCCACCAGGAGTTCCTGGCCGATGTGATCAGCCCTGTCACCGCGTTCTCCCAGCTGTGCGGGCCGGACGAGGCGGGCTTCCTGCTGGAGAGCGTGCCCGTCTCCGGCGGCGTCGCACGCTACTCGTACGTGGGACACCGGCCGGTCCCGCTCGACCTGCCCGACGGTGACCCGCTGGCCGCACTGGAACCCCTGCTCGCGGTGTCGGAGGCCCCGCTCCACGGCCTGCCGCCGTTCCACGGAGGGGTCGTCGGCTATCTCGGCTACGAGGCGGCACGCCACTTCGAAGAGCTGCCGGTCTCCGCGGGCGCGCCGCCCGGCCTGCCCGAGTCCGCCTTCCTGGCCGCCGACGACCTGGTGGTCTTCGACCACGCCACCCGGCGCGTCCTGCTGATGACCCTGTACCGCCCGGCACATGAGTCCTACGACGACGCCGTGGCCCGGATCGTCCACCTCAACCGCAGGCTGCGGGACGCGGGCAGGCCCGACGGGTTCACGGGCCGGCCGCTCGCGGACACCGCCCCGCCGGACGCGGAGGCGACGGACGGCTGGACCGCCAACCTCACCGAGGCCGAGTTCAAGGACCGTGTCGCCCGCGCCCGCGAGCACATCGCGGCCGGCGACGCCTTCCAGATCGTGCTGTCCCGGCGGCTCAGCAGGCCCCTGCGTGCCGAACCGCTCGACCTGTACCGGCATCTGCGGGCGACCAACCCGTCGCCGTACATGTACCACCTGAGCCTGGGCGGGGGCCGCCACATCATCGGGGCGTCGCCCGAGCTGCTCGTCAAGGCGGAAGGGCGCCGCGTGGAGACCCGGCCGCTGGCCGGCACCCGGCCCCGGCACCTCGACCCCCGTCAGGACCTGGACCTGGAGCACGAACTGCTCGCCGACGAGAAGGAACGCGCCGAGCACGTGATGCTGGTCGACCTCGGCCGCAACGACCTCGGCCGGGTCACCGAACCGGGCACCGTACAGGTGGAGCAGCTCATGCGGGTCGAGCGCTTCTCCCACGTGATGCACCTGTCGTCCACCGTCTCGGGCCTGCTCGCACCGGGCTACGGCGCGCTGGACGCCCTGCGCTCCACCTTCCCCGCCGGAACCCTCTCCGGGGCACCCAAGATCCGCGCCATGGAGATCATCGCGGAGCTGGAGCCCCAGCAGCGCGGTGTCTACGGCGGCGCCCTCGGCTTCGTGGGCCTCGACGGACTGACCGACTTCGCGATCGCCCTGCGCACCATGGTCGTGGCCGACGGCCAGGTACATGTGCAGGCGGGCGCGGGCATCGTCGCCGACTCGGACGCCACGTCCGAGTACCGCGAGACGCTGCACAAGTCGCGCGCGATGATCACGGCCGTACGGCGGGCGGAGGCCCAGGCATGAGCACCTCGACCGGAACCCGCCCCGGCCCCGCCGAGGGACCGCGCGTCGCGGTGATCGACAACTACGACTCGTTCACCTACAACCTCGTGCACTACGTCACCGAGATGGGCGGCCGGCCCACGGTCTTCCGCAACGATGCCGTCGGTGTCGCCGAACTCGCCGGGTTCGACCTGCTGTTGATCTCGCCGGGGCCCGGTACGCCGGCCGACGCCGGGGTCTCCGTCGAGGCGGTCCGCGAACTGAGCGGACGGCTGCCGATCCTCGGGGTCTGCCTGGGCCACCAGGGCATCGCCGCGGCCTTCGACGGCTCGGTGGTCCGCGGAGAGCAGGTGCACGGCAAGACCTCTCTGGTGCACCACGACGGCAGCGGTGTGCTCGCCGGGCTCCCCGACCCGTTCACGGCCACCCGGTACCACTCGCTCGTGGTGAGCGCCGCCGGTCTGCCGGACGCGCTCGTCGTCACGGCCCGCACGGCGGACGGCACGATCATGGGCCTGCGCCACCGCGAGCACCCGACCTACGGCGTGCAGTTCCACCCGGAATCGGTGCTCAGCCCCGAGGGCAAGCAGCTGATCGCGAACTTCCTGGAGTGCGGTGATGATTGAGCTACTGAGAACGGTCGCCCGGCGGCGCCTGACCGAGGCCGAGGCGGCCGAGGCGATGCGCGTGATCATGCGCGGCGAGGCGACGCCGGCACAGATCGCGGGGTTCGCGCTGGCCGTCACGGTGCGCGGCGTCTCCGTCGACGACCTCGTGGGAATGGCCCGCGCGGCCCAGGAGTTCGCCACCCCCGTACGGTGCGAGGGAGAGCTGCTCGACACCTGCGGGACCGGCGGCGACGGCCTGAACACCTTCAACATCTCCACCGTGTCCGCGATCGTCGCCGCGGCCTGCGGGGTCCGCGTCGCCAAGCACGGCAACCGCAGCGCGTCGTCCGCCTGCGGCAGCGCGGACGTCCTGGAGGAACTCGGGGTCCGCATCGACCTCGGTGCCGACGACGCCGCCGCCTGTCTGCGGAGCACCGGCATCACCTTCCTGTTCGCTCCGCTCTTCCACCCGGCGTTCAAGCACACGTCCGGCCCGCGACGGGAACTGGGCGCGCGCACCGTCTTCAACCTCCTCGGCCCGCTGTGCAACCCGTCGGGCGCGCGCCTGCGCACCCTCGGGGTGCCGAGCCGGGATCTCGTGGAGCCGATGACCGAGGTCCTCGACCGGCTCGGCGTCACCCGCGCCCTGGTGTTCCACAGCGAGGACGGCATGGACGAGCTGAGCACCGGCGCACCCGCCCACGTGGTCGAACTGCGCGACGGGTGGCGCACCACTCACCGCTTCGACCCCGCCGACCACGGGCTGCCGCGGTCCCGCCCCGGCGACCTGACCGGCGGCGACCGCGCCGTCAACGCGGCCGTGGCCCGCCGCGTCCTCGCCGGTGAGCCGGGGCCCGCGCGGGACGTCGTCCTGCTCAACGCGGCCGCGGCCCTGCGCGTCGCCGCCCTGGCCGACACCTGGGCCGACGGGCTGCGCCTCGCCGGCTCGGCGGTCGACAGCGGCGCCGCCGCCGATCTGCTCGAACGCTGGACCCGCGCCTCCTGGCAGCGGGCGGAACTGGAGGTGCCCGCTTGAGCGACATCCTCGCGATCCTCGTCGCAGACGCCGAACGGCAGACGGAACGGCGGCGCGCGGTCCGCCCCGAGACGGAGCTGGTCGTGCTTGCCGCGGCCGCGCCCCCACCCCGGGACTTCGCCGCCGCCCTGCGCCGGCCGGGCCTCGGCGTCATCGCCGAGATGAAGCCCCGCAGCCCCTCCAAGGGGCCGCTCACCGACGACTACCGGCCTGCCGAGCTGGCCCGCGCCTATCAGGGCGGCGGCGCCTGCGCCCTGTCGGTCCTCACCCACGAGGACGGCTTCGGGGGCAGCCCCGACCACCTCGTGGTCGCCCGCGACGCCTCCGACGTCCCCGTCCTGCGCAAGGACTTCATCGTCGACGAGTACCAGATCCTGGAGGCCCGGGCGCTCGGCGCCGACGCCCTGCTGCTCATCGTCGCCGCGCTGACCCCCGAGCGCCTGGCCGAACTCCTCGCCTACACCCGCAAGTACGGCATGGAGGCGCTCGTCGAGGTGCACGACGAGGACGAGGTGGACACCGCTCTGGCGGCGGGTGCCGACGTCATCGGCGTCAACCACCGCGACCTGCGGGACTTCTCGATCGACCGGACCCTCTCCGCCCGGCTGCGCGAGCGGGTGGGCGGCCGGCGGGTCATGGTCGGCGAGAGCGGCGTCCGCGGCGCACAGGACGCGCGCGATCTGGAACGGGCCGGCGTGGACGCGGTCCTCGTCGGAGAACTGCTCATGCGGGCCGGGGATCCCGGCGCCACGATCAAGGAACTGATCGGATGACAGCGAGCGACACACACACGACGGCACCGGCGGCCTCGTACCGCCCGGACACCGCGGCCGGCGCGGGTGAGGACGCCTGGAGCCCCGCATCGTGGCGCGGCCGCCCCGCCGCGCAGCAGCCCGACTGGCCCGACCCGGAGGAACTGCGGCGCGTGGAGAACACCCTCGCCCTGCAGCCCCCGCTGGTGCTCCCGGACGAGATCCTCGATCTGCGGCACTCCCTCGCCGGGGTCGCCGCCGGAGAGGGCTTCCTGCTGCAGGCGGGAGACTGCGCCGAACGGTTCAGCTCCTGCACCGAGGCCGGCGTCCGCGGCAAGCTGCGCGTGATCCTCCAGGTGGCCATCCTGCTCACCTACGGATCCGGCCTGCCCGTGGTGAAGGTCGGGCGGATCGGCGGCCAGTTCGGCAAGCCCCGCAGCCGCCCCACCGAGACGATCGACGGGGTCGAACTGCCCGCCTACCGCGGGGACATCGTCAACGGCCCCGAGTTCACCGCCGAGGCACGCCGCGCGGACGCCACCCGGCTGCTGCGCGCCTACCAGCACTCGTCGGCGGCTCTGAACGTCCTGCGGGCCCTGACCCTGGGCGGTTACGCCGACCTCGGCCAGGTCCACGACTGGAACCAGGAGTTCGTCCGCGGCAGCGCCGCCGGGCAGCGGTACGAGAAGGCCGCCGACGACATCACCTGGGCCCTGCGGTTCATGTCCGCCTGCGGCGTCGACACCCGCTCCCAGGCCGCGCTGCACCAGATCCAGCTCTACACCTCGCACGAGGCGCTGCTGCCCCACTACGAGCAGGCGCTGACCCGCTACGACGAGAAGCGGCGCACATGGTTCGACACCAGTGCGCACATGGTGTGGATCGGTGACCGCACCCGCCAACTCGACGGCGCCCACGTGGAATTGCTGTCCGGCATCGGCAACCCCCTCGGGATCAAGGTCGGCCCGACCACGACACCCGGACAGCTGCGCGAACTGTGCGAGCGCCTCGACCCGGACCGCGCGCCGGGGCGGCTCGTCCTGATCAGCAGGCTCGGCGCCGGAAAGGGCACCGAGCTGCTGCCGCCGCTGCTGCGGGCCGTACGCGACGCGGGACACACCCCGGTGTGGGCCTGCGACCCCATGCACGGCAACACCTTCGTCTCCGAGAGCGGCTACAAGACCCGCCGGCTCTCCGACATCACGACCGAGGTGGCCGAGTTCTTCGCGGTGCACCGGCAGGAGGGCCTGCACCCGGGCGGGATCCACCTCGAACTCACCGGCGACGACGTCACCGAATGCCTCGGCGGCGACCTCGAGGAAGTGCTCGACACCCACCTCGCCACCCGCTACGAAACCGCCTGCGACCCGCGCCTGAACGCCGTCCAGTCCATCGAACTCGCCTTCCGCGTGGGGGAGTTCCTGCGTGAGCTCCGGCGCGGCGAACGATGAACGACATACGCGAGGCGGCCGGCCTGCCCGAGGTCCTGCGCGCTCTGGCCCGCTCGCAGCCCGACGAGGCGGCGGTGATCCACATCCGGGTCCCGGACGATGACGACGCCTACGACACGCTGACGTATGCCGGGCTGGATCTGGC
The DNA here is from genome assembly GCF_052068475.1 of Streptomyces sp. SD31. NCBI lineage: Bacteria > Bacillati > Actinomycetota > Actinomycetes > Kitasatosporales > Streptomycetaceae > Streptomyces > Streptomyces sp. SD31. The sequence goes on from NZ_JBQHCX010000020.1 coordinate 37,379, forward strand.
GGCGCGCGAGCTCGCGGCACGGCTGCGCGCGGAGGCGGGGCTCGTCCCCGGCGACCGGGTGCTCCTCCAGTTCCCGTCCGGTACGGGGTTCCCCGTCGCGTTCTTCGGGTGTCTGTACGCGGGACTCATCGCCGTACCCGCGCCGCTGCCCGGCAACAACCGGCGCGAACTCCTGCGGGTCAAGGGGATCGTGCGCCAGGCAGGCGTCCGCGCGATCCTCACCGACGGCGAGAACCGCCCGGCGGTGTGCGCATGGATGAGCACGGAATCACTGGAGGACGTCCCGCTCCTGGTGACCGAGGGACCGGACGGGGCCGCGCCCGGCGCGGCCGACGCCCCGCACCCGCCGCCCGGCGAGAGCGCGCGCCACGACACCCCCGCCCTGATCCAGTACACCTCGGGCTCGACCTCCGACCCCAAGGGCGTCGTGGTCACCCACGGCAATCTGCTGCACAACGTCGCCGTCATGGGGGAGAGCTTCGCCGTCCCGCCCGGCACCCGGCACGGTGGCTGGATTCCCCTCTACCACGACATGGGCCTCGTCGGTCATCTGCTCACCGGCGTCCTGCTGGGCAGGGGCGCCGTCACGATGAACCCGATCGCCTTCGTGCGCCGGCCCCACCAATGGCTGCGCGTCATCGACCGGTTCGCCATCGGCCACTCCAACGCGCCCGACTTCGCCTACGAGTTGTGTCTAAGGCGCACCCGCCCCGACCAGATCGAGGGGCTCGACCTCTCGCGCTGGCGGTACGCGGTCAACGGCTCGGAACCCGTGCGCGCGGACACACTGCGGGCGTTCACCGAACGGTTCGCGCCCTACGGCTTCCGCCCGGAGGCCCTGGTGCCCTGCTACGGCATGGCGGAGGCCACCCTGTACGTGTCGGGAACGGTGTCGCGGCCCCCCGCCACGCTCCTCGCCGACGCCGCCCTGCTGGAACGGAACGTGCTCGTCGCCGCGAAGCCGGCCGGCGCCCCGCGGACCACCACACGCGAGCTGGTCAGCTGCGGCGAACTGCACGACCTCGCCTGCCGGATCGTCGATCCCGCGACCGGCGCCGCGCTCCCCGACGGGAACGTCGGGGAGATCTGGCTCAGCGGACCCAGCGTCGCCCAGGGCTACTGGGGCAACGCGGAAGCGACCGAGGAGATCTTCGGCGCCGTACTCGACGGCGAGCGGTATCTGCGCACGGGCGACCTGGGAGCGCTGGTCGACGGTGAACTCTTCCTCACCGGCCGGAGGAAGGAGGCCCTGACGATCAACGGCCGCAATCTCTACCCGCAGGACATCGAGCACGAACTGCGCAGCCGCCACCCCGAGTTGTCCTCGCTGCCCGGCGCCGCGTTCACCGTCGTCGACCGGCGCGGCGAGCGTCACGAGGAGGCGCTCGTGGTGACGCAGGAGATCGCACGGCAACTGCCCGACGAGCAGTACGCGCGGCTCGCGGCCGACATGAAGCGGACGGTCGTGCGCGAGTTCGGGCTCCCCGTGCGGGGGGTGGCGCTGCTGCGCCGGGGCACGGTCCGGCGTACGACGAGCGGCAAGATCCAGCGGGTCGCCATGCGGGACCTCTTCCTCGCCGGCGCCCTGCGGCCGCTCTACGCGGACTGGCGGGACGGACGGGCTGAGCGATAACGCGCCGATAGGGCGCGCATGCCGGTGTCGCCAAGACTGGCGTGGTGTCAGACCCGAACGCGTACCGGACCGCGAGCGCCGCACACCAGGGCATCTGGCTGGCCCACCAGCTGGACCCCGACAGCACGCTGTACAACTGCGGTGTCCGCCTCGCCCTCGAAGGCCACCTGGACGTCCCGTCACTGCGAGCGGCCGTGCGGCGTGCGCTCACGGAGGCGGAGAGCCTGCGGGCGCGGTTCGTCGCGTACGAGGACGAACTGCGCCTGCGCCTCGCGGACGTCCCCGAGGACCCGCTGCCCGTCGTCGACCTGCGCGCGGAGCCCGCCGGCGCGGAAGCCGCCGCCCGCGCCTGGACCGACGCCGACCTGGCCACCCCCATGGACCCCGGGCGCGGCCCGCTGGCCGCGCACACCCTGCTCAGGCTGGCCGACGACCGGGCCTGGCTGCATCTGCGCTACCACCACATCGTCCTCGACGGCTACGGCCAGAACCTCTACCTGCGCCGCCTCGCGGACCTCTACAGCGCCCTGGCGGCGGGCCGCACCCCCGGCGCCGGGTCCTTCGCCCCACTGGACCGCCTCCTCACCGAGGACGAGGAGTACCGTCGCTCCCCGCGCCACGCGCGCGACCGCGCCCACTGGCTGCGCGAGTTCCGCGAGCCACCCGCCCCCGTCACCCTCGCCGGACGCACCGCCGCGCCCTCTGCAGCCGTGCTGCGCAGCGCCGTACGGCTGTCCGGGGAGCGGGTGAGCGGGCTCCTCGACGCGGTGCCGGGCGCCGCGGGCCGCTGGTCGCTGCTCGTCGTCGCCGCGACCGCCGCGTATCTGCACCGGCTCGACGGCGCGCCCGAGGTGGTCGTCGGACTGCCGCTGGCCGCACGCGTGGGACGGGCGGCCGCGGCCACCCCGTCGATGGCGGTGAACGTGCTGCCGCTGCGCCTCACCCTCGACCCCACGACGACGTTCTCCCAGCTCGTCGCCCAGACCCGACGGCGTGTCAGCGACGCCATCGGGCACCAGCGCTACCGGGGCGAGGAACTCCGCGCGGAACTGGGCCTGTTGGGCGTCTCGCACGACCTGTACGCGGTGTCCGTCAACACCGTCGCCTTCGAGGAGGAACCGGCCTTCGCCGACCTGCGCGTCACCCGCCACCAGGTCATGACGGGACCGGTCAAGGACCTGTCGGTCGTCGCCGTCGGCACGCAGGACGGCGGCGGTGGCGTCCTCGTCGAACTCGAAGCCAACCCCGCCGTGTACGACGAGACGGAACTCGCCCGGCATCGCGACCGCTTCACCGCGTACCTGGACGCCCTCGCACGTACGCCCGACGAGCCCATGGCCCACGTCGGCGTGCTCTTCGGGGAGGAGCGCCGACTGCTCCACACGTGGCGCGACCCCGGCCCGGACGCACCCCCGCCGACGGAGAACCTCGCGCGGCTCTTCGAGCGCCGGGCCGCGACTCACGCAGCGGACACGGCGCTCGTCGACGCCGAACAGACCCTCACCTACGCCGAGTTGAACGCACGGGCGAACCGGCTCGCCCGGCTCCTCGTCGCGCGGGGCGTGCGGCCCGGCGATCTCGTGGGGGTGTTCATGGAGCGCTCGGCGCATCTCGTGGTGGCGATCCTCGCGACGCTGAAGGCCGGCGCGGGCTATGTGCCGCTGCACCACGGCCACCCGGGGGAGCGGTCCCGGCAGATCCTCGACGACACGGCGGCGCGCCTGCTCCTCGTCGACGCCTCGGCGACGGGGCACGGGGCCGTGGCGGGGAACCTGCCCGTGATCGAGGTGGGTCCGGGTGAGTACGACGGGGCGGGGGCCGGGGCCTGTGCCGACCTCGGCACCGACGTGCCGGGAGACGCTCTGGCGTACGTGATGTTCACCTCCGGGTCGACCGGCCGGCCCAAGGGCGTGGCGGTCACCCACGCAGGCGTGGCCGCCTTCGCACTCGACCGGTGCTGGAGCGACGCCGTCGCCGAGTGCGTGGTCTTCCACGCCAACCACGCCTTCGACGCCTCGACGTACGAACTCTGGGTGCCCCTGCTGCGCGGCGGGCGCGTGGTCGTGGCGCCGGCAGGGCCACCCACCGCCGCACACATCGGGCGGCTCATCGCCGCCCACCGGGCCACCAACTTCCACGCGACCGCCGGTCTCTTCCGGGTCCTCGCCCAGGAGGCGCCCCACATCTTCGCCGGGCTGCGGGAGATCTCCACCGGCGGCGACATCGTCTCCGCGGACGCCGTCCGCGCCTTGCAGCGGGCCTGCCCGGACCTGGTGATCCGCTCCACCTACGGGCCGACGGAGACCACCGCCTTCGCCACCCACATCCCGTTCACCGCCACCGACCCGGTGCCCGACGCCGTGCCGATCGGCCGCCCCATGGACCACACGCGCGCCCACGTCCTGGACGCACGGCTGCGCCCCGTCCCCATCGGCGTCCCGGGCGAGCTGTACCTGGCGGGCGCGGGCCTGGCCCGCGGCTACTGGCGGCGTCCCGCGCCGACCGCCGAACGGTTCGTGGCCGACCCCTTCGGCGGACCGGGCGAGCGCATGTACCGCACGGGAGACATCACCCGCTGGCGTCCGGACGGCACGCTCGAGTACCTGGAGCGCGCCGACGACCAGGTCAAGGTGCGCGGCTTCCGCATCGAACTCGGCGAGGTCGAATCGGCGCTCAGACGCCACCCCGAGGTGGGCCAGGCGGTCGCGGTGGTGAGGGAGTTCGGCGCACAGGCGACGGCGGGATCCGGTTCGGCGCGGCAGCCGGACGCGGCGGACAAGCGGCTCGTCGCCTACGTGGTGCCCTCGGCCACGGCCGGCTCCGGCGGCGCACCGCACCCCGGGGAGCTGCGCGCCGCGCTGGCCCGGCGGTTGCCGGACTACATGGTGCCCGCCGCCGTCGTCGTCCTGGACACCCTGCCGATCACAGCGAACGACAAGCTCGACCGCGCCGCCCTGCCCGTGCCCGACTTCGGCGCGCCGACGCCGGGGCGGGCACCCCGCACCCCACTGGAGGCGGTGCTGTGCGAGCTCTTCGCCGACGTCCTCGGCGTCGAGCGGGCAGGGATCGACGACAGCTTCTTCGACCTGGGCGGGCACTCGCTGACGGCGACACGCCTCGCGGGCCGGGTGCGCTCGCGGCTCGGCCTGGAACTCGAGATGCGGACCCTGTTCGAGACGCCGACGGTCGCCGCGCTGTCCCAGGACCTGGCGGCGGCGAAACGGGTACGGCCGCCGCTGGAGCCCGCGTCCCCCGCGTCCCCGCACGATCCGCTGCCGCTGTCGTACGCCCAGCGCCGCCTGTGGTTCATCGCGCAGTTGGAGGGCCCGAACGCGACCTACAACATGCCGCTGGCCCTGCGGCTGTCGGGGCCGCTCGACCGGCCCGCCCTGGCCCGGGCGCTGGCCGACGTGTCGGACCGGCACGCGCCCCTGCGCACCGTCTTTCCCCAGGGGTCCGACGGCCTGCCCCACCAGCGGATCCTGGACGGCCGGGAGGCCGGGCCGCCGCTCACCGTGGTCGAGTCGGACCCCGGCGAGCTGCCGGGGCTGCTCGCCACGCAGGCCGCACGCGGCTTCGACCTCACCCGCCAGGCGCCCCTGCGCGCCACGCTGTTCGGTGTCGCCCCCGACGAGCACGTCCTGCTCCTGGTCGTCCACCACATCGCGGGCGACGCCTGGTCGGTGCCGCCGCTGCTGCGGGACCTGTCCGCGGCGTACGCGGCCCGCCGCTCGGGGAGCCACGCCGACCTGCCACCGCTACCCGTGAGCTACTCGGACTACACCCTCTGGCAGCGGGAGCTGCTGGGCGCACCGGACGACCCCGGCAGCCTCGCCGGTTCCCAACTCGCCTATTGGCGCGAGGCGTTGGCGGGGCTCCCGCAGGAACTGGCCCTGCCCTACGACCGCCCGCGCCCGCAGGCCGCCTCCCACCGGGGCGGCTCCGTGCCCCTCGTCGTCGACGCGTGGCTGCACGACCGGCTCGGACGGCTGGCCCGCGATGCCGGGGCCAGCGTGTTCATGGTCGTGCAGGCCGCCGTCGCCGCGCTCCTGACCCGACTCGGCGCGGGCGAGGACATCCCCCTCGGGGCGCCCGTGGCCGGGCGCGCGGAGGACGCCCTCGACGACCTGGTGGGCTTCTTCGTCAACACGCTGGTGCTGCGCACCGACACCTCGGGTGACCCGACCTTCCGCGAACTCCTCGCCCGAGTGCGGGAGTGCGACCTGTCGGCGTTCGCGCACCAGGACCTGCCCTTCGACCGGCTCGTCGAGGCGCTCAACCCGCCGCGGTCGCTGGCGCGGCATCCGCTGTTCCAGGTGATGCTCGCCTTCCAGAGCGTGGCCGACGCCGAGGCGGAACTGACCGGGCTGCGCGTGCGGCGCGAGCCGCTCGCGGCGCCCGCCGTCAAGTTCGACCTCTCCTTCGAGCTCGCCGAACGCTTCGCGCCGGACGGCGCGCCCGCCGGCATCAGCGGCAGCGTCGAGTACGCCCGTGACCTGTTCGACGAGCGCACGGCGGCCGCCGTCGCGCGGCGCCTGGTGCGCCTCCTCGACGCGGTGACCACCGACGCGGGCCTTCCGCTCAGCGGCATCGACATCCTCGAACCCGCCGAGCGCACCGGGCTGTTGGCCGACTGGAACGACACCCGCGGCCCGCTTCCCGAAGTCATGGTGCCGGACCTCTTCGCCGCCCACGTGGCCCGTACGCCGCAGGCCACCGCGCTCGTCTTCGGCGACACCGAGCTGTCGTACCGCGAACTGGACGCCCGCGTGGACCGTCTGGCCGGCCGCCTCGCCCGGCTCGGCGCGGGCCCCGAACGCGTCGTCGGCATCGCGCTGCCGAGGTCCACCGAGCTGATCGTCACGCTCCTGGCGGTCCTCAGGACCGGCGCCGCCTTCCTGCCGCTGGACCCGCACCTTCCCCCGGGCCGCGTCGAGTTCATGGTCGAGGACACGGCCCCGATGTGCGTCGTGACACGCGACTCCCTCGTCGCGGGACTGCCGGACACGGGGTGCGCGCTGCTCGTACTGGACGAACTCGGCCTGGAAGAACCCGGCCTGGACGGACCCGGGGAACCGTCCGGTCCCCGCGAGCCCGCCCCGGCGCCGTTCCCGCCCGGAGAGCATCCCGCCTACGTGATCTACACGTCCGGTTCGACGGGGCGGCCGAAGGGCGTCATGGTGACGCGGGACGGCCTCGCCAACCGCCTGTCCTGGATGCAGCGGCGCTACCCCCTCACCCCCGGCGACCGTGTGCTGCAGAAGACCCCCATGAGCTTCGACGTGTCCGTCTGGGAGTTCTTCTGGCCCCTGACGCAGGGCGCGACGCTGGTCGTCGCCGAACCGGAGGGGCACAAGGACCCGGACTACCTGGCCGCCGTGATCCGCGAGCGCGGTGTGACCGTGACCCACTTCGTGCCGTCGATGCTCCAGGCCTACCTGCGGGCGCCGCGTGCCGGTGAACCCTCGCCGCTGCGCCGGGTGTTCTGCAGCGGTGAGGCCCTGTCCCGGGAGCTGGAGGCGGACTTCTTCGCCACCGTCGACGCACCGCTGACCAACCTCTACGGGCCGACCGAGACCGCGGTGGACGTCACCGCCTGGGACTGCCGCCCCGCCGACGCGACGGACGCCGGGCCCGTGCCGATCGGTGAGCCGGTCACCAACACCCGTCTCTACGTCCTGGACAGCCGCCTCGGCCTCGTCCCGCCGGGCGTGGTGGGAGAGTTGTACGTGGCGGGCGTGCAACTGGCACGCGGCTATGTGCGGCGGCCCGGGCTGACGGCGGAGCGCTTCGTGGCGGACCCGTTCGCGGCGGCGTACGGGCTGTCCGGTGAGCGCATGTACCGCACCGGCGACCTGGCGCGCCGGCGGCCCGACGGGCAGCTGGAGTACGTCGGACGCGTCGACGACCAGGTGAAGGTGCGCGGCTTCCGCATCGAGCCGGGCGAGATCGAGGCCGCCCTGCTCCGCCACCCCGGGGTGGCGCAGGCCGCGGTGGTGGTCCGAGGGGACGGTCCCGGGGAGCCCCGGCTCATCGGCTATGTGGTGCCCGCCGGTGCCGACCGGACCGGCAGCGACGCGTGCGACCCGGTGGACGTGCGGCGCTCCGTGCGGGAGCTGCTGCCCGACTACATGGTGCCGGCGGCCGTCGTCGTCCTGGACGCCCTGCCTGTGACGGCGAACGGCAAGCTGGACCGTGCGGCGCTGCCGGCGCCCGGATTCACCGTCGTACCCGGCGGCCGCGCCCCCCGCACGGCCCGCGAGCGGACGCTGTGCGCGCTGTTCGCCGAGGTGCTCGCGGTGGACGCGGTCACCGTCGACGACGGCTTCTTCGACCTCGGCGGCGACAGCATCCTCTCGATCGACCTGGTCGGCCGGGCACGCGCGGCCGGTATCGGGCTCACACCCGGTGACGTGTTCCGCTGCTCGACGGTCGCGGAACTCGCCGACGTGGCACGCGACCTGACCGACGACCGCACGCCCACCGGGCCCGACCCGGAACCCGGAACGGGTGACCTGCTCCCGACGCCCGTCATGCACTGGCTCCGCGAGCGCGGTGGCACCATCGACGGCTTCCACCAGTCGGTGCTGGTCTGGACCCCGCCGGAGCTCGACGAGGCGGGCCTCACCACGGCGCTGCGGGCCCTGCTCGACCACCATGACGCCCTGCGAATGCGTCTGGGCGGCGACGACACGCGGTGGCTCCCGCACATCCGCGAGGCGGGCACCGTCGACGCGGCCCGCTGTCTGCGCAGGGTCGACGTGGCCGGGGCGGACGACGCGGAGCTGCGCGAGCGCGTCGCTGCGGAGGCCCGGGCCGCGGCGGGCCGCCTGAGGCCGCGCGAGGGGGTCGTACTGCAGGCCGTGTGGTTCGACGCGGGCCGCGAGCGAAGCGGCCAACTCCTCATGACCGCACACCACTTGGCGGTCGACGCGGTGTCCTGGCGCATCCTGCTCGCCGACCTCGCCGCCGCCCGGGAGGCCGTGGCCGAGGGGTACCGTCCGGCACTGGCGCCCGTGCCGACCTCCCTGCGGAGCTGGGCCGCCGCCCTCGTGGCACAGGCGCGGACGCCGGAACGGCTGGCGGAGCTGCCCTTCTGGACCGCACTCCTGAAAGAGACCGAACCGCCCCTGGGCGAGCGCCCGTTGGACCCGCGGACCGACCTGGGCGAGACCGCCCGTTCCCACACGGTGACACTCCGGGCGGCGGACACGGAACCGCTCCTGGACCGGGTGACCGCCGCCTTCCGCACCGACGTGCCCACCGTGCTGCTCACCGGCCTCGCCGTCGCCCTCACCGCATGGCGCCGCGACCGCGGCAGGGCCGGGGGCGGGAGCGTGCTGATCGACGTGGAGGGGCACGGCCGCGAGACGTCTCTCGTGCCGGGCGCCGATGTGTCCCGCACCGTGGGCTGGTTCACGGCCCTGCACCCCGTACGGCTGGACGCGGGCCTCGACGACACCGACCGGGACGACATCCGGGCCGGGGGCCCCGCGCTCGGTGCCGCGCTGAAGCGGGTCAAGGAACAGCTGCGGGCGGTTCCGGACAACGGCGTCGGCCACGGTCTGCTGCGCCATCTGAACAGCGACACGGCGGACACGCTCGCCGCGCTCGCCCGCCCCCAGATCCTCTTCAACCACCTGGGCAGACTCGCCGTCGCCGACTCCCTCGCGCCCACCCCCTGGCGACCCGTCGCCGCCCCGCAGGGACCGCCGCACGGCACGCCGGGCCCGGCCCTGTCCCACGTACTGGAGATCACGACGCTCGTCGAGGACCACGGCACGGGACCGCGCCTGCGCGCCACCCTCTCCTGGCCAGGCGGCCTGCTCGCCGAGGCGGAGGTGGCCGCACTCGCCCGGACGTGGCTGGAGGCTCTGCGGGGCCTCGCCCGCCACGCCGAGCGGCCGGGCGCGGGCGGCCGGTCCCCGTCCGACCTCGGCCTGGTCTCCCTCAGTCAGGAGCAGATCGAGCGGCTCGAACACACCTGGAGGACAGCGCGGTGAGCGCGGACATCGAAGACATCCTGCCGCTGACGCCGCTGCAGGAAGGACTGCTGTACCACGCCCAGCACGGCACGGCGGGCCCCGCGGGCACGGTGGACGGCTACGGCGTGCAGCTGACGCTGCGCCTGGCGGGCACCGTGGATCACGGCCTGCTGCGCGCAGCCTGCCGGGCCCTGCTGCGCCGGCACGCCAACCTGCGTGCGGGCTTCCTGCACCAGGACCTCGACCGGCCCGTCCAGGTCATCGCCGCCGACGTGGACACCCCGTGGCAGGAGTGGGACCTGCGGGACACGGGCCGGGGCGCGGACGCGCCGCGCGCACGGGAGGCGGCGGCGGACCGGCTGCTCGCCGACGAACGCGACCGCGGCTTCGACCTGACCCGCCCGCCTCTGCTGCGCTTCACCCTCCTCCAACTGGCCGACGAGGAACACCTGTTCACCCTCACGTACCACCACATCCTCCTCGACGGCTGGTCGGTCCCCGTCGTCGTACGGGAACTGCTCACCCTCTACGCGCACCGCGGCGACCCGGCGCGGCTGCCGAAGGTCCACCCCTACCGCGACTACCTCGTCTGGCTCGCCGAACGGGATCAGGACGCCACCCGGGCGGCGTGGTCCTCGGCACTCGCCGGACTCGAAGGGCCCACGCGCCTGTCGACGGCGGCCCGCCCCGGGCAGGACCGGCAGGTGACCCGCGCCGACCGGCCACCCGGGGCGCCCGCGCACCTCACCACGGACCTCTCCGAGCGGCTCACCCGGGAGCTGCGCGAGTGCGCCGCCGCGCACGGAGTCACCCTGAGCACCCTGGTCCAGGGCGCCTGGGGCGTTCTCCTGCACAAGCTGACCGGGCAGGACGACGTGGTGTTCGGCAGCGTCGTGGCGGTGCGGCCGCCGGAACTTCCCGGTGTCGCGGACATGGTGGGGCTGCTCATCAACACCGTGCCCGTGCGGGTGCGGACCGCCCCCGACGACAGCCTGGCCGCCGTCTGCGTGCGACTCCAGGAGCGGCAGGCACAGCTGATCGACCATCAGCACATCGGACTCGCCGAGCTCCAGCGTCTCGCGGGCACCGGCGAGCTGTTCGACACGGTCGTCGTCCACGAGAGCTATCCGGTCGACCTCGCGCCCGTGGACCCGGACGGCAACGGTCCGCGCATCACGGGCACGCGGGACCGGGGCGGCACGCATTACCCGCTGGCCCTGATCACGCACCCCGGCGACCGGCTGAGGCTGCGCCTGGAGCACCGCGCGGACCTCTTCGACGCCGCCACGGCGCGCGGCTTCCTCGACCGCCTGGTCCGGATCCTTCGGACGGCGGCCACGGACCCGGGGCGCCCAGTGGCCCGAACGGACGTCCTGACCGAGGAGGAACGCGGGCGCGCCCTCACCGACTGGGGCCGGGGCGCGCCCCCGGCCGGCCCCGGGCGGCAGCCCGCCCCCACGCTGCCCGGACTCTTCGCCGCCCAGGCGGCGAGGACCCCCGACCGGGTGGCCGTCGAGGAGAACAGCACCCGCCTCACCTACCGTGAACTGGACGCGCGCGCCGCGGCGCTGGCCCGCGAGCTCGTCGCGTGCGGCGCGGGCCCGGAGCGCCGGGTGGCCGTCGCGATGGACCGCTCGGCGGACCTCGTGGTGGCGCTCCTCGCCGTGGTGCGGACCGGCGCCTCCTACGTGCCGCTCGACACCCTCTGGCCCGAGGAACGGCGGCGGTTCGTCCTGGCCGACACCGGCGCGAGCGTCCTGCTCACCGACGGGGAGGCAGCGCGCGCCCTCGGCCCGGTCACCGCACGCGGCCACGCCACGGTCGCCCACCCGGACGTCCTCGCGTACGTGATCCACACCTCGGGCTCGACGGGCGTGCCCAAGGGCGTCGCCGTCACGCACCGGGACGTGATCGCCCTCGCGGCCGACGCGAAGCTCAGCGGCGGCGCGCACGAGCGGGTCCTGCTGCACTCCTCCCACGCCTTCGACGCGTCCACGTACGAGATATGGGTGCCGCTCCTCAACGGCGGCCGGATCGTCGTGGCACCGCCCGGCCCCCTGACCGCGCCCCGCGTCGAGGAGCTGGTCGCCGGGCACGGGCTGACCGGCATGTTCCTGACGGCCGGCCTGCTGCGGGTCCTCGCCGAGGAGGCGGCGGGCTGTTTCGCGGGGCTTCGCGAGGTGTGGACGGGCGGCGAGCGGGTGCCGCCCGAGCCGCTGCGCGCCGTGCTGGACGCGTGCCCGGGCACCACCGTGGTCGCCGCGTACGGGCCGACCGAAGCGACGACCTTCGCCACCTGCCGGGCGTTCGCCCCCGGCGACCGAGTCCCGGACGCGGTGCCGCTCGGCCGCCCGCTGGACGGCACGCGCGCCTACGTCCTGGACGGCGCCCTCGGCCTCGTGCCACCCGGCACCGTGGGGGAGCTGTACCTGGCGGGCGCGGGCGTCGCGCGCGGGTACGCCCACCGCCCCGGCCCGACCGCCGAGCGCTTCGTGGCGGACCCGTTCGCGGCGACGTACGGGCTGTCCGGTGAGCGCATGTACCGCACCGGCGATCTGGCGCGCTGGACGCCCGACGGGCAGCTGGAGTTCGCCGGGCGCGTCGACGACCAGGTGAAGGTGCGCGGCTTCCGCATCGAGCCGGGCGAGGTCGAGGCGGTACTGGGCGAGCAGGAAGGCGTCGGGCACGCGGCGGTCGTGGTGCGTGAGGACCGCCCGGGCGACCGGCGGCTCGTCGCGTACGTGGTGCCGGCCGGCGGAGTCGCACGCGAGGAGGTCGACCCCGCGCAGGTGACCGCGGCGGCGGCCGAGCGCCTCCCGGGCCCTCTGGTGCCCTCGGCGGTCGTCGTCCTCGACGCCCTGCCACTGACGGTCAACGGCAAGCTCGACCGGGCGGCCCTCCCGGCTCCCGGGCGGGCCGCGGCGGCCGGCGGCCGTGCGCCGCGCTCGGAGCGTGAGCGCGCCCTGTGCGCCCTGTTCGCCGAGGTGCTCGCGCTGCCCGACGTCACCATCGACGACAGCTTCTTCGCGCTCGGCGGCGACAGCCTGACGAGCCTGCGCCTGGCGGGCCGGGTCCGCTCCGCCCTGGGCGTGGACCTCGACCTTCCGCTCCTGTTCCGGCACCCGACGGTGGCATCCCTGGAGCCCCGACTGAAGCAGCCCACCGCGGCCGCCCCGCGGCGTCCCGCTCTGCGGCGCATGCGCTGACCGGGAGGGACACCGCACATGGCGCCGTACACCGCACCCGGCGCCGTACATCGCCGTACATCGCACCCGGCACAGAGGAGAACCCGGAGTGATCCCCCTATCGTTCGCGCAGCGGAGTCTGTGGCTCACCGGGCAGCTGGAGGGCCGCTCGGCCACGTACAACATCCCCCTCGCCCTGCGCCTGACCGGGGTCCTGGACCGGGCGGCACTGGCGGCGGCGCTGCGGGACCTGGTGGAGCGGCACGAGAGCCTGCGGACGGTGATCGGGCGGCACGACGGCGAGCCCTGCCAGGTGATCCTCGACGCCGACGACGTGGGCGAGCTCCTGACGGACGTGACACCGACCGCCACGGGCGCCCCGAGCGAGACCGAACCCGCCGTGCTCCTGGGCGAGTTCGCCACGTACGAGTTCGATCTCACGGCGGAGCCGCCGCTGCGGGCCCGGCTGTACGGGACCGGGCCCGACGAGCACCTCCTCGCCCTGGTCGTGCACCACATCGCGGCCGACGGCTGGTCGATGGGCGTCCTGCTGCGCGACCTCGGGCAGGCCTATGCGGCACGACGCGAGGGGCGGGCCCCCGCGTGGGAGGCGCTGCCGGTGCAGTACGCGGACTACACCCTGTGGCAGCGCGAACTGCTCGGCGACGAGGGCGACCCGCACAGTCTCGCCGCCCGCCAGCTGGCCTTCTGGCAGGACCGGCTGGCGGGCCTTCCGGAGGAACTGGCCCTGCCCACGGACCGGCCCCGGCCCCCGGTCGCGAGCCGGCGCGGCGGCACCGTCCCCCTGGAGCTCGGCCCGGAGCTGCACGGCCGCCTCACCGAGGTCGCCCACGAGCTGGGCGCGAGCCTGTTCATGGTGGTGCGAGCCGGGCTGGTGGCCCTGCTGTCCCGGCTCGGCGCGGGCGACGACATCACCATCGGCACACCGGTGGCGGGCCGCACCGACGACGCCCTGAGCGAGCTGGTGGGCTGCTTCGTCAACACCCTCGTGCTGCGCGCCGACGCGAGCGGTGAGCCGACGTTCACGGACCTCGTGGAGCGCGTACGGGACGCGGACCTGGCGGCGCTCGCACACCAGGAGATCCCGTTCGAGCGGCTCGTGGAGGCGCTGAACCCGACGCGCTCGCCGTCCCGCCACCCGCTGTTCCAGGTGATGCTCGCCTTCCAAAAGTTCACCGACACCGCCCCCCGACTCCCGGGGCTTCAGGCCGAGTTGCTGCCGCTCGGCACTCCCGCCGCCCACTTCGACCTCTCCTTCGACCTCACCGAACGGCACGACGCCGACGGCCGGCCGGCCGGCATCACCGGCACCCTCGGCCATGCCACCGACCTGTACACCCCCGACACCGCCCGGCGCATCGCCGAGCGCCTCGTCCGCCTCCTGACCGCCGCCGCCGACGACCCACGGCGGCCGGTCACCGCCCTCGACCTCCTCGCCCCGGCCGAACGCGCACTCCTCCTGGCCGAGGGACACGGCACCCACCACCCGGCCGCCCGGCCGGACACGGTGACAGGGCTGTTCGCGGCGCGCGTGGCGCGGCGCCCGGACGCGACCGCGCTCGTCTTCGGGGACACCGAACTCACCTACCGCGACCTGGACACCCGCTCCGACGGTCTCGCCCAGCGCCTGCGCGCCCGGGGCGCGGGCCCCGAACGCCTGGTCGCGGTGGTCATGGACCGCTCCGCCGACCTCGTCGTGACGCTCCTCGCGGTCCTCAAGACCGGCGCGGGCTACGTCCCGCTCGAACGCGCCGCACCCCCGGCACGGACCCGCCTCGTCCTCGACGACACGCGCGCGGTGCTCCTGCTCACCGACGGAACCGCCGAACTCCCGCCGGACATCGCCGTCCCGGTCCTCGACGTCACCGCCGACCACGACGCGACGGCCCACCGCGACGAGGGCGGTACGCACCGGACGCCGCCGCCCGCCCTCATCCACCCCGACAGCACCCTGTACGTGATGTACACGTCCGGCTCGACGGGCCGGCCGAAGGGCGTCGTGACGCCGCACGCGGCCGTGGCGGCGTTCGCGGCCCACCGGCCGTGGCTGCGCGACGGCGCCCCGGACGGCGTGCTCTTCCACGCCAACCACGCCTTCGACGCGTCGACCTACGAAGTGTGGGCCACGCTCGCCCACGGCGGCCGCGTGGTGATCGCGCCGCCGGGCCCCCTGAACGGCGCGGCAGTGGCCGAGCACATCACCCGGCACGGTCTGACCCGCCTCCATGTCACCGCCGGCCTCTTCCGCGTCTGGGCGGAGGAGGAACCGGAGGTCTTCAAGGAGCTGCGCGAGGTGACGACCGGCGGTGACGTCGTCTCCGCCGCCGGGGTCCGCGCCGTGCTGCGCGCCTGCCCGGACACCGTGGTCACGGCGGCGTACGGCCCCACCGAGACGACGGCCTTCAGCACGCTCAGCACCTTCACCGGGAACCCGGACCGCGTCCCGAACACGGTGCCGATCGGCCGCCCGATGGACGGCATGCGCACCTACGTCCTCGACCCTCGCCTGGCCCTCGTGCCGCCCGGAGTGGTGGGGGAGCTGTACGTGGCGGGCACGGGCCTCGCGCGCGGTTACGCCCACCTCCCCGGCCTGACCGCGGAGCGCTTCGTGGCGGACCCGTACGCGACGGCGTACGGAGCCGGGGGCGAGCGCATGTACCGCACCGGAGACCTGGCCCGCCGACTGCCCGACGGGCAGCTGGAGTTCGCGGGCCGCGTCGACGACCAGGTGAAGGTGCGCGGCTTCCGCGTCGAGCTGGGCGAGGTCGAGGCCGCGCTCCTCGACCACCCCGACGTGGCGCGCACGGTCGCGGCGGTCAAGGAGGACGGCTCCGGCGACAAGCACCTGATCGGATACGTCGTTCCGGAACGCGGTCGGCAGGAACCGGCCCCCGACGGTGCCCCGGAGCCCGTGGACACCGAGGCGATCCTCCGCCACGCCCGGACCGTGCTCCCCGACCACGCGGTGCCGTCCGCGATCGTGCTCCTTCGGACGCTGCCGCTCACCGCCAACGGCAAGTTGGACCGCGCGGCCCTGCCGCACCCCGGCCCCGTCGCCGCGACCCGTGGCGGCCGCGCCCCCCGCTCCCCGCGCGAACACGTCCTGTGCGCGCTGTTCGCCGAGATCCTCGGCCTGCCCGAGGTGACGATCGACGACAACTTCTTCGCCCTGGGCGGGCATTCACTGCTCGCCACCCGTCTGGTGAGCCGGGTGCGGACCGAACTCGGCGTCGACCTGGGCATGGCGGAGCTGTACGCGGCGCAGACGGTGGAGGCACTGGCCCGCGAACTCTCCGAGACCGGCGGCAGCCCGCGCCCGCCCGTACGCGCCGTCCGGCACCGGCCCGACCGGCTCCCGGTGTCCTTCGCCCAGCAACGGCTCTGGTTCCTGGGGGAGTTGTCGGGCCGCTCGGCGACCTACAACATCCCCTTGACGGCCCGGCTGACCGGCCCCTTGGACGTCGCCGCCCTCAAGGCGGCGCTGCGGGACGTGGTCGGGCGGCACGAGAGCCTGCGGACGGTGATCGGTCAGGCCGGGGGCGAGCCGTACCAGCGGGTGCTCGACATGGCCGAGGTGGGCGAACCGCTCGGCGTGGTGGAGGCGGACCCGCAGGAACTGCCGCACACGGCGGCGGCCCACGAGTTCGACCTGTCGGCGGAGCCGCCGCTACGGGCGTGGTTGACCACGACCGGCCCCGACGAACACACCCTCGCCCTGGCGGTGCACCACATCGCGGCCGACGGCTGGTCGATGGACGTCCTGCTGCGTGACCTGGGGCGGGCGTACGCGGCGCGTTGTGAAGGGCGGGGCCCGGGGTGGGGGCCGTTGCCGGTGCAGTACGCGGATTACGCGTTGTGGCAGCGGGAGTTGCTGGGCGAGGTGAGTGATCCGGGGAGCTTGGGCTCGGAGCAACTGTCCTTCTGGAGCGGGGAGTTGAAGGACCTGCCGGAGGAGTTGGTGTTGCCGGTGGACCGGTCGCGGCCTGCGGTGTCGAGCGGTCGGGGCGGGGTGGTGGCGTTGGGGTTGTCGGCGGGGACGCATGAGCGGTTGGTGGGGCTGGCGCAGGGTTCGGGCGCGAGTGTGTTCATGGTGCTGCAGGCGGGTGTGGCGGGGTTGTTGTCCCGGTTGGGGGCGGGGGAGGACATCGCGCTGGGTACGGCGGTGGCGGGGCGTTCGGATGAGGGTCTGGAGGATCTGGTCGGGTTCTTCGTGAACACGTTGGTGCTGCGGGCGGATGTGTCGGGGGATCCGAGTTTCCGTGAGCTGGTGGGGCGGGTGCGGGCGGTGGATCTGGCGGCCTTCGCGCATCAGGATCTGCCCTTCGAGCAGCTGGTGGAAGCGCTCAATCCCGTCCGGTCGCCGGCCCGGCACCCCCTGTTCCAGGTCATGCTCGGCTTCCAGCACGCGGACCGGCAGGCAGGGCTGGCGCTCCCCGGAGTGACGGCCGAGCCCGTCGGCGTCCAGCCCGGCGCCGCGAAGTTCGACCTCTCCTTCGACTTCACCGAACGGTTCACGGCCGACGGCGCCCCGGCCGGCGTCGAGGGCGGCATCACCTACGCCGCCGATCTGTTCGACCACGCGACCATCGAGGCGATGGCGCACCGCCTCACCCGGCTCCTCGACGCCGCCGCCGGCGACCCGGACCGGCGGCTCGGCGCCCTCCGCATCCTGGACCCGCACGAGCGCACCCGCCTGCTCGCCGTCGGGGACGGCGCCCGCCAGGAACTCCCGCACCCGAACGTCGCGGACCTCTTCGAGGCCCGGGCCCGCTACATCCCGAACCGGACGGCCGTCGTCGACGCGGACGGAACCGAGCTGTCGTACGCCGAACTCGGCGCCCGCGCCGACCGCCTCGCCCGGCGCCTCGTCGCGGCGGGCGTGGGGCCCGAACACCCGGTGGCGGTACTCATGGAGCGCTCGGCGCGACTGGTCGTCGCGCTGCTCGCGGTGGTCAAGGCAGGGGGTGCCTATGTGCCGCTGGACGGCCGGTGGCCGGGCTCGCGGATCGACTTCATCCTCCGGGACACGGGAGCGACGATCCTCCTCACGGACGGCACATCGGACCTCGGGCCCGGTGCCGACGACCGTCTCGTATGCGTCCACATCGGCGAGGACCAGCAGGGGGCGGGCGAGAACGGGCCGGCCTTCCTCGGGGACATGCCGCGCGGGCGCGGTGCCGGACCCGACGGCCTGATGTACGTGATGTACACATCCGGCTCGACCGGGCGGCCCAAGGGGGTCGCCGTCACCCACCGGGGTGTCATGGGGCTGGCCGCGGACCGGCGGTTCGGCGCCGACGCGCACCGGCGTGTGCTGTTCCACTCGGCGCACGTCTTCGACGCGTCGACGTACGAGATCTGGGTGCCCCTGCTCGGCGGCGGAACGGTGGTGGTGGCCGGACCGGGCGAGCTGAGCCCAGCGGGAGTCGAGCGGGTCGCCGGCGGGCGGGGTGTCACCGCGCTGTTCCTCACGATCGGTCTCTTCCGGGTCCTCGCCGAGGAGGCGCCGGACTGCTTCGCCGGACTCGAGGAGGTGTGGACCGGCGGCGAACCGGTGCCCTCGGCGGTCCTCGGAAGGGTACGGCGAGCCTGCCCCACGACCACCGTGATCGACGTCTACGGCCCGACGGAGGCGACGACCTTCGCCACGTGCGGAGCCGTCTCCGACACGGACCTCACCGCGGTGTCGCCGCCGATCGGGCGGCCCATGGACGGGACCCGGACGTATGTGCTCGACGCGGGCCTCGGCCTCGTCCCGCCGGGTGTGGTCGGAGAGCTGTACGTGGCGGGCACCGGTCTGGCGCGCGGGTACGCGCACCGCGCCGGCCTCACGGCGGAGCGCTTCGTGGCGGACCCGTTCGCGGCGACGTACGGGCTGTCCGGTGCGCGCATGTACCGCACCGGCGACCTGGCGCGCTGGGCGCCCGACGGGCGGCTCGAGTTCGTCGGGCGCGTCGACACCCAGGTGAAGGTGCGCGGCTTCCGCATCGAGCTCGTCGAGGTCGAGGCGGCGCTCCTGGCCCATCCGGACATCGCGCAGGCGGCGGCCGTCGTCCGCGAGGACCGCCCCGGCGACCGGCGGCTCGTCGGATACGTGGTGCCGGGCGCGGGCGTGGCACGGGAGGCCGTCGACGACGTGGACCCCGCCGCGCTGACCGGCGGGCACCTGCCCGAGTACATGGTGCCGTCGGCCGTGGTGGCCGTGGCCGCCCTGCCGCTGACCGTGACCGGCAAGCTCGACCAGCGGGCCCTGCCCGCGCCGCGAGTGAGGCACGCGAGGGCGGGCCGGGCGCCGCGGACGCCGCGCGAGGAGGTGCTCTGCGGGATCTTCGCCGACGTCCTCGGCGTGCCGTCGGTCACCGTCGACGACGACTTCTTCGCCCTGGGCGGGCATTCGCTGCTCGCGACCCGCCTGGTGAGCCGGGTGCGGTCCGCGCTCGACGTCGAGCTGCGCATCCACACCCTCTTCGACCACCCCACGGTCGCGGCGCTCGCCGGGCGGCTCCCGTCCGGTGGCACGGCGCGCCCGGCGCTCGGCACCCGGGCCAGGCCGCACCGGCTCCCGGCGTCGTACGCCCAGCAACGGCTGTGGTTCCTCGGCCAGTTGGAGGGCCCGTCGGCGACGTACGACATCCCGATGGCGGTCCGGCTGACCGGCGCCGTGGACGCGGCCGCCCTCGCGGCGGCGCTGCGGGACGTGGTCGAGCGGCACGAGAGCCTGCGGACCGTGTTCCCGCCGGCTCCGGGGGGAGTGCCGTATCAGCGGGTGCTCGACATGGCCGAGGTGGGCGAGTTGCTCACGGTGGCGCGGGTGGCCCCGGCGGAACTGGGCCGGGAGCTGGCCGCCCGCGCGGACCACCTCTTCGACCTCAGCTCCGAAGTACCCCTGAGGGCCTGGCTCTTCGAGGTCGCGCCGGGCGAGAGCGTGCTGCTGCTCGTGGTGCACCACATCGCGGCCGACGGCTGGTCGATGGGGCCGCTGGCGCGTGATCTGGGGCAGGCGTATGCGGCGCGTTGTGAGGGGCGGGGCCCGGGGTGGGCGCGGTTGCCGGTGCAGTACGCGGATTACGCGTTGTGGCAGCGGGAGTTGCTGGGCGAGGTGGGTGATCCGGGGAGCTTGGGCTCGGAGCAACTGTCCTTCTGGAGAAGGGAGTTGACGGACCTGCCGGAGGAGTTGGTGTTGCCGGTGGACCGGTCGCGGCCTGCGGTGTCGAGCGGTCGGGGCGGGGTGGTGTCGTTGGGGTTGTCGGCGGGGACGCATGAGCGGTTGGTGGGGCTGGCGCAGGGTTCGGGCGCGAGTGTGTTCATGGTGCTGCAGGCGGGTGTGGCGGGGTTGTTGTCCCGGTTGGGGGCGGGGGAGGACATCGCGCTGGGTACGGCGGTGGCGGGGCGTTCGGATGAGGGTCTGGAGGATCTGGTCGGGTTCTTCGTGAACACGTTGGTGCTGCGGGCGGATGTGTCGGGGGATCCGAGTTTCCGTGAGCTGGTGGGGCGGGTGCGGGCGGTGGATCTGGCGGCCTTCGCGCATCAGGATCTGCCCTTCGAGCAGCTGGTGGAGGCACTCAATCCCGTCCGGTCGCCGGCCCGCCACCCCCTGTTCCAGGTCATGCTCACCCTGCAGAACACCGCCCGTGACGCCCTCGAACTGCCCGGTCTGCGGGTCGAGCCGGTGGCGCCCGGGGCGACCGCCGCGAAGTTCGACCTCTCCTTCGACTTCACCGAACGGTTCACGGCCGACGGCGCCCCGGCCGGAGTGGAGGGCGGCATCACGTACGCCGCCGATCTGTTCGACCACGCCACCGTCGAGGCCATCGCGTACCGCCTCACCCGGCTGCTCGACGCGGTCAGCCGCGATCCCGGCCTGCGGGTGGCGGACGTGGACCTGCTCACCGCGGACGAACGCGCACGGCTGACGTCCGACGGCGACGGCGGAACCCTCCGGGCGCCGGCGGCCGAGCGGGGCGTCGCGGAGCTGTTCGAGGAGCAGGTGGCCCGGACCCCACGGGCCACCGCCGTCATCGGTGAGCACGTCACTTTGACCTACGCGCAGCTCAACGCCGAGGCCAACCGGCTCGCCCACCGCCTCATCGCCCACGGGACGGGGCCCGAGGACGTGGTGGCGGTGGTCATGGAGCGCTCGGCGGAGCTCCTCGTGACGCTGCTCGGCGCGCTCAAGGCGGGCGCCGCCTTTCTGCCCGTGGAGCCCCGTCTGCCCGCCGAACGCGTGGCGTTCATGTTCGCCGACGCCCGCCCGGCCTGCGTGGTGACCCGTCCCTCGGCAGCCGCAGCCGTGCCGGAGACCGGGCTGCCGTGCCTCGTCCTGGACGACCTGCCGGGCGGCGCGGACCCGGCCCAGGACCCGGGCGACCCCACCGACGTGGCGCGCGTGAGACCGCTGCGTCCCGCCCACCCGGCGTACGTGATCTACACATCAGGCTCGACCGGCCGCCCCAAGGGCGTGATGGTCCCGCAACGCGGCATCGTCAACCGCCTGCGCTGGATGCGGGAGCGCGCCCCGCTGAACGGCGCCGACCGCGCCCTGGTGAAGACGCCGGCGAGCTTCGACGCGTTCGTGCCGGAGTTCCTCGGGCCGCTGATCGACGGAGCCGCGCTCGTGGTGGCGCGGCCGGAAGGGCAGCGCGACCCGGAGTACCTGGCCCGGTTGACGCGCGACCGCGCGGTGACGACGGCGACCTTCGTGCCGTCGATGCTCCAGGCCTTCCTGGACACCCGCGAGGCCGCCGAGTGCACCGCGCTGCGCCAGGTCCTCAGCGGCGGCGAACCCCTCACACGCCGGACCGTCACCGCGTTCGCCGGCACGCTCGACGCGACCCTGACCAACTGCTACGGGCCCGCCGAGACCACCGTGGACGTGGTGGTGGGGGACTGCCACCCGACGTCGCACCAGGAGCCGGGCGGTGTGCCCATCGGGACCCCCGTCCCGCACACCCGGGTGTACGTCCTCGACCGGCGCCTCGGCCTCGTACCGCCCGGCGTGGTGGGCGAGCTGTACGTGGCGGGCGCGCAACTCGCGCGCGGCTATGTGCGGCGGCCCGGCCTGACGGCGGAGCGGTTCGTGGCGGACCCGTACGCGGCGACGTCCGGACGCGCGGGTGAACGCATGTACCGCACTGGCGACCTGGCGCGCCGACTGCCGGACGGGCGACTGGAGTTCGCGGGCCGCGTCGACGACCAGGTGAAGGTGCGCGGCTTCCGCATCGAGCCGGGCGAGATCGAGGCGGCCCTGCTCGGCCATCCGGACGTGGCGCGCGCGGCCGTCGTCGTCCGCGAGGACACCCCGGGCGACGCCCGGCTCGTGGGCTACGTCGTGCCCGCGCCCGGCGCGCGGTGCGAGGCCGCCGAGCTCAGGGAGCATGTACGGGCCACCCTCCCGGAGCACATGGTGCCCGGCGCCGTCGTCACCCTCGACGAACTGCCCCGCACGGACAGCGGGAAGCTCGACCGCCGCCGACTGCCCGCGCCCGGCCACGCCGCGTCACCGGCGGGCCGCGGCCCGCGCACCGCACGTGAGCAGGCGCTGTGCGGCCTCTTCGCCGAAACCCTCGGCCTGCCGAGCGTCACGATCGACGACAGCTTCTTCGACCTCGGCGGACACTCCCTGCTGGCCGCGCGGCTGGTCGGCCGCCTGCGCTCCGTCCTCGGAGCCGAGGCGGGCGTGCGGACCCTCTTCGAGGCGCCCACGGTCGAAGCCCTCGCCCGACGCCTCGCGGGCTCGCCCCCGGCACGGGACGCCCTCGACGTGCTGCTGCCGCTGCGCGAACCGGAACCCGGCACGCGAGCGGCGGGCGAGGCACCGCTGTTCTGCGTGCACCCCGGCGCCGGGCTCAGCTGGTGCTACGCGGGGCTGTTGCGGCACCTCGCCCCCGACGTGCCCGTCTACGGACTGCAGGCCCGCCTGTTGTCGGAGGGCGGCGGGGCCCCGGCCTCGCTCGCGGAGATGGCCGGCGACTACGTCCGGCGCATCCGCGACGTACAGAAGTCGGGACCGTACCGGCTGCTCGGCTGGTCCATGGGCGGCACGCTCGCCCACGCCATGGCGACCCGGCTCCAGACGGACGGCGAGAAGGTGGAACTGCTCGCGCTGCTCGACGCCAGGCTCCCGGACGACCCACAGCGGCCGACGGAACGCGGGCCGGAGGACGACATCCCGGCGGCACTGCGCGAGGGGCTGCGTGAACTCGGCCATGCCGTCGACGCGGAGACACCCGAGGTCGCGGCCGCCGCCCAGGGCATCGCCGAGGCGGCCCGCTTCCTCATCCGCAACGACCCGGAGTTCGCCGGGATGCGGGAGGACACCGCCCGGGCGATGGTCGAGCTGACACTCGCCGGAAAACGGCTCGCGCGCGAGCACCGGCCCGACGTGTTCCACGGCGACGTCCTCTTCTTCGAGCCCCTGGCCGACCTCGCCCGGAACCCCACGCTGTCACCGGCGCGGGCCTTCGCCCCCTACGTGGACGGGCGGATGACGACGTACCGAATCGACTGCGCGCACAAGGAGATGATGCAGCCCGAACCGCTGCGCGACATCGCGGCGCGAATCTCGCACCACCTGGGCGGCAGCGACACACCCCACGAAGACGGAGCCGCCAAGTGAAGGGACGGAACCACAAGTTGCTGTCTGACACGGTGGGTGCGCGGTGACGACCGCCGAAGCGCCCACAGGACTGCTGGCCGGAACACGGCCCCGCATACTCGACCTGGCCACCGCCACACCACCCCTGTCCTACTCCCAGTCCGAGATACTCGACCTCTACGGCATCTCGGACCCCCGGATCCGGTCGCTTTTCACCAACAGCGCGATAGACCGGCGGCACCTGACCCTGCCGCCGATCGACCCGGACACCGGCAGACCACGCCCGGAAAGCCAGGGCGAACTCCTCGCCAAACACCGGGAATCCGGCATCGCCATGGGCTCGGCGGCCCTGCAGGACTGCCTGAAGAAGCTCGGCGCGTCCGTCGACGACGTCGGCTATCTGATGTGCGTGACCAGCACGGGCTTCCTCACCCCGGGATTCTCCGCGCGGATCGTTCGCGAGACGGGGCTGCCGAGGACCTGCGCGCGCGCCGACATCGTCGGCATGGGCTGCAACGCCGGGCTCAACGCCCTGACCGCCGTGGCCGGCTGGGCCGCGACCCACCCCGGGCAACTCGCCATCATGCTCTGCGTCGAGGCGTGCTCGGCCGCGTACGTCTTCGACGACACGATGCGCAGCGCCGTGGTCAACAGCCTCTTCGGCGACGGCGCGGCCGCCCTGGCGGTACGCGCCGACGACGACGGCGGCCACCCGTCCGGCGAAACCGGCGGCGGTGCGCAGATCCTGAAGTTCGCCGGACTGCTCATCACCGAGGCGCTGGAGGCGATGCGCTACGACTGGGACGAAGACCAGGGGAAGTTCAGTTTCTTCCTCGACCGCGATGTCCCCTACGTCGTCGGAGCCCACGCCGAACAGGCCGTCGACGCACTGCTCGCCGGCACCGGAGTGCGGCGCACCGACATCGCGCACTGGGTCGTGCACTCCGGCGGAAAGAAGGTCATCGACTCCGTCATGGTGAACCTCGGCCTGACGCGACACGATCTGCGGCACACCGTGAGCGTGCTGCGCGACCACGGAAATCTCTCCAGCGGTTCCTTTCTCTTCTCCTATCGGCGGCTCCTTGACGAGGGCGTGGTGCGCCCCGGCGACCTCGGCGTCCTGATGAGCATGGGGCCCGGCTCGACCATCGAAACCGCGCTGGTGCGGTGGTGACACGGATGGATGTGAACAGACAGATGACGACGCTGCGCATACGGCTCGACGCCACACAGGGCATGGCGCGACTCACCAGGACGATCACCGCGTTCCGTGAGCGGGCCGAGGACGAGCGGGCCGGGGCGGCGGTGATCGAACTCGGCCCCGGCCACACGGACTGGCCGGGCTCCGTCGACGTCCACACGGTGAACAAGTGGGAGCGGGCCCTGCGGCAGTGGGAACGCCTGGACGCCGTCACCCTCGTGACCGCCTCCGGCGCGTGCGGCGGGCCCGCGTTCGACCTGCTCATGGCCGCGGACATCCGGATCGCCGCGCCCGACCTGCGGATCGCCCTGCCCACCGCGGCCGGCGGCTTCTGGCCCGGCATGGCCGTCCACCGGCTCACCCATCGCATCGGCGTCTCCCGCGCCCGCAGACTCACCCTGTGCATGTCGGGCACCGGAGTGCTGGAGTCCTACCAGGCGCTCGACCTCGGCGTCGTCGACGAGATCACCGACGCGCTCGACGACCGCGTGGCCAAGGCCCTGGCGGGCAGCCCTTCCGGCGCCGAGGCCCGGCTGCTGCGCGGTCTGATCCTCGACGCCTCCGGCACCTCCTTCGAGGACGCCCTCGGCACCCATCTCGCCGCATGCGACCGGGCGTTGCGCGCCGCGGCCCCGGGGACGGGAGACGAGCGATGACCGCCGCCCTGACCGCGGCCTGGCAGGGCCCCCGCGCCCTGGCCGTGCACGCCGAGGAAGTCCTGGCCCGCACACCGCGCAAGGCCGATCGCACCCCCGAGCAGGGGGCACGCCTGGACGCCGCGACGGACGACGCCCGGCGCGGGCGCACCGCGTTCCTGGCCGAGCACGGGCAGGCCGTGTACGACGCACTGACGGGGAACCGCACCCGCTACCTCTGGCTGGACGAACTCCTCGACGCAGCGGCCGAGTCGCTCGACGGCCTGGTGCCCACCCGCGAGCAGATGGCGGCCGAGGCCGGGCTCGCGCAGGCCGAGAAGGAAGGGCGGGAGATCGACCAGGCCGTCTTCTTCTCCGGCGTACTGCGGCACGAACGGGCCGGCCTCCACCTGATGGAGTCGCTGCTGCGGCCCACGGACCGCGCCCTGGCACTGCTGCCGGAGTTCACCGAGCGCGGCAGCGTCGATCTCGGCCGGCTGCACGTCGAGCGCGTCGGCGACGCGGCCCACCTGACGGTCACCAATCCGGACGCCCTCAACGCCGAGGACAACGACCTGATCGCCGCCATGGACGTCGGTGTCGACCTGGCGCTCCTCGACGACCGCGTCAAGGTCGGGGTGCTGCGCGGCGGAGAGATGACGCATCCGCGCTACCGGGGCCGCCGCGTCTTCAGCGCCGGCATCAACCTCCGCCACCTCGACGCGGGCCGGATCTCGTACACGGACTTCCTGCTGCGGCGCGAGCTGGGCTACCTCAGCAAGCTGCAGCGCGGCCTGCTCCCGGCCGACGCGAGCGGCAACCCGGTGACGAGCCGGAACGCCCCCTGGTCCACGCCGACCGTGCAGAAACCGTGGATCGCCGCCGTCGACAGCTTCGCCATCGGCGGCGGCATGCAGCTCCTCTTCGCCTTCGACCGGGTGATCGCCGCGTCCGACGCCTACTTCAGCCTGCCCGCCGCACAGGAAGGCATCATCCCGGGCGTGGCCAACCTGCGCCTGCCACGCATCGCGGGCAGCCGCCTGGCGCGCCAGGTCATCCTCTCCGGGCGGCGCATCCACGCCACCGAGCCGGAGGCCCGGCTGATCTGCGACACCATCGTCGACGCCGCCGACCCCGCCGCCCTCGACACGGCGGTCGCGGCCGCCGTCGAAGAGCTGGCGGCCCCCGCGGTGGTCGCGAACCGGCGGATGCTGGGCCTCGCCGAGGAGCCGCCGTCCGTACTGCGCGCCTACCTGGCGGAGTTCGCGCTCCACCAGGGCCTGCGCCTGTACGCGCCGGACGTCCTGGAGAAGACGACGAAGTTCAGCGGGACGTCCTGATGCCGTCGCCCCCCATCCCTGTCCAGTGCCCCATCCCTGTCCAGTGCCCGGTCCACGTCAGAGAGCGTCGACCGCGCTCACCTTCCACCCGTCCGCCGTGCGCGTCATCGTCATCCGCACCCGGTTCAGATCCAACCGGGGCCCCGACACCTGCGTGCTCTCGGTGACCTGATTGACGAAGAGCAGTACCACGACCTTGTCCGCAGAGGCCGAGACGACGGAGGCCGCCGCCGGGCCGCCGGCCGCGGGGGCGGCGACCGTTGCCTTCACCACGCCCCGGTACTTCTCGGCCGTCGGGCCGACCACCGTCTTGGTGGTCTTGCCGTACTCGTCGCGGAAATCGCCGGTCAGATGGGCGCGGGCCTTCGCGAAGTCCTTGTCCAGGTGGCGGTAGTCGTACGACAGGACGACCGGCGCCGCCTTCCGAGCGGCCGCGACCGCCTCGGCTCGGGCGCTCTCCGCCTGCCGTCCGTCCCCGTACTGCCGGCCCAGTACGGCGGCCGCGATCAGCCCGGCCACGAAGAGAACGCCGAGCACCACGGTGAGCAGTCGGCGCCTACGGGGCCGGCCCTCCTCCTCCGGCTGCTCGGCGGCGTCCTCCTCGAACGACTCCGGCGACGGCTCGGGCGGGTCGTCCCAGCCGTCCTTCGGGGCCTCAATGAGTACCGTGCGTCCGGCGACGGTGGTCTCCGGGGCCGGCTCCCGGTGGCCGCGCTCCGCCCGCTTGGCCGCCGCGCGGGCTGCCGCGGTCATGCTGCGCCGGGTGGGGGAAACGGGGGCGCGGCCCGTCGTCGTCTTCGTCATGGTCGTACTCCTCACTCGTGCCGGTCAGCCGACGAACTCGACGTCGGACGTCAGCCAGCGGCCGTCCCTCTGCACCAGGTCCAGCTGGAGCCGGTAGGTGCGTGCCTCGCCCTGGGGGGCCGCCGTGTTCGTCACCTTGCTGTCGGCCACCACCAGGACACGGGCCGAGTTCTCGTCGGACCGGACGATCCCGGCCTCCAGGACCTGGCCCTCGGAGACGGACTTGTTCTCCGCCACCAGCCGCGTCAGCTGCTCCGTCTGCGCCGCGAACTGCTTCTTGAAGTCGCCGGTCGCGCCTGCCAGGACGTTCGCGCTGTCGCGGTCGTAGTGCCGGTAGTCGAGCGAAGTGAAGTTCAGCGCCGACTGGCGGGCCGCGGACAGGATGTCCTGGCGGCGCTGGTCCGCCTCGCGTTGTTCGAACAAGCCCAAGGTCAGCCAGATCGTCAGTGCTGTGGTGAGGACCGTCGCCACGACCAGTCCCACCGCCAGCGCCCTGGAGCCCATCACGCTCCTCATGCCATCGGGCCAACGAGCAGCCATTGCCACGACTCCTTTCCGAACACGGCCCGCTGGCCGCCCGTCGAGCCGATCTCGACGTTCCTTCCGTCCGGGCCGGTGGTGGTGCCGGTCTCCGGGTCGTACGGGGCGACGTATGCCGCCTGGTTCGCGGCGCCGCCGGAGGCCGACGCGCCGGGGGCGTTCTGGGCGCCCCGCACCGATGACTGGCTGCCCCGCGGGAGCGTGCAGCGGGCGTTCGTGTTCGCCTCGCGTGTGCTCGTGTCGGCGGGGTCGCGGCGCGCCGTGCCGTAGCCCTGGGTGCAGGCCGGCGGGTCGTCGGCGTTCACGACCAGGCCGAAGTGGGTGGTGCCGTCACCCGGGATCACCGTGTAGCTGCCGGCCACCATGACCGGGAAGGTGACCAGGGCCTGTTCCACGCCGGGCAGTCTCGCCAGCGTCACCTGGCCGCCGCTGATCAGGTTGGCCAGCAGCACCGACAGCTCCGGGTCGACCGACTTCAGCAGCGAGTTCACCTCCTGCGCCGCCGGCCTCGCGTTGCCGATCAGCTTGCGCAGGTCACCGTCGCTCGCCTTCAACTGGGCGGTCAGCGCTGCCAGGTCGTGGGCGAAGGACTTGATGGACGACCCCTGGTCCGCCTGTGTCTTCAGGACCTTCTTCGAGTCTTCGATCAGGGCGATGGTCTCGGGCAGGGCGTCCGATGCCGACTCGATCAGGCTGTTGCCCGAGTCCACCAGGCGGCTCAGGTTCGGGCCGGTGCCGGCGAACGCCTCGCCCAACTCGTCCACGGTGACCCGCAGATCCTCCTTGCCGACCGAGTTCACCAGCCGGTCCAGGCTGAGGACCAGTTCCGTCGTCGGCAGCGGTACACGGGTGTTGCGGCGCGGGATGCTGCTGCCGTCGAGCAGGTACGGGCCGTTGGACGTGCGGGGTTGCAGGTCGACGTACTGCTCGCCCACCGCCGAGCGGTTCGCGACCACGGCAAGGGTGTCCGCCGGGATGCGCGGCGTCCCGTCCTTGATGTCCAGGGTGACCGACACGCCGCCGGACCCGGAGCCCGTCAGGTGCAGCGCGCCCACCTTGCCCACCGGCACCCCGCGATACGTCACCTCGGCGCCGGGGAAGACACCCCCGGAGTCGGTGAAGTCGGCGCGCACGGTGTAGCCGCGGTCCAGGACGGCGTCGACGAGGCCGGTGTACTCGGCGCCTACGTACGACACGCCTACGGCGGTGATGGTGGCGAAGGCCAGCAGTTGGACCTTGACCGTACGGGTGATCACGGCTGGACCCCCTTCAGCATCAGCTCGGCGAGTTCGAGGTTGATCCCCTCGGGCCAGTCGCCCCCGGCCGCATAGGCGGCCGTGCACACCGGCGGGCACAGCAGGTCACCGCCGCCCCCGGACGGGGCCGAGGGGGACGACGGCACGCTCGGACCGCTCGGCAGCGCCGTGGGCGTGGGCACGCCCGGCAGCTCCGGGAGGTCCGGTACGTCCGGCAGGTCGGGGGTCTCGGGAAGCCCGGGTCCCTGGGTCTCCCCGTCGCCGCCGCGGCCGTCGCCCGGCTCGTCCGTCAAGTTGCCGTAGATCCCGGCCAGGTCGAGGTCCGCGGTGATGTGGAGGTTGACGTAGTCGCCCTTGATGGCGTCCACCGCGTTGCGCGGGAAGGGGTAGGTCGTCAGCAGCTCAAGGGAGTTGGGCAGGTCGTCACCCGCCTTGTTGAGCTGCTGCAGGATCGGGCGGAGCTGCTTGAGGTTGGCGACCGTGTCGTCGTGCGAGGCGTTGATCACCTTGGTGCCGGTCTGGCCCAGTTTCGACAGGGCCGTGAGCATCCTCGTCAGGTCGCGCCGCTGGTCGGCCAGGACCTTGAGCGCCGGTGGCATCTCCTCCACCGCGTCGGCGATGGTCTCCTTCTCCTTGCCGAGGCGCTTTGCGAGTCGGTCCACGGCTTTCAGTGCCCGGACGATGTCCTGCTTCTGTTCGTCCAGGCCGCCCAGGAACGTGTCCAGCTCCTTCAGCAGCGACTTGACCCGGTTCTCCCGTCCCTCCAGCGCCTTGTTCAGCTCCACGGTGATCGTCTTGAGCTGGGCCACACCGCCGCCGTTGAGCAGGGCGGACAGCGCCGACAGCACCTCCTCGATCTCCGGGTTGCGGCCGCTGCGGGACAGCGGGATGACGTCGCCTTCGCCGAGTCGGCCCACCGGCGCCGTGCCTGCCGGCTTCGACAGCGCCACGTACTTCTCGCCGAGCATGCTCGTCTGCCGCAGCTCGGCGATCGCGTTCGCCGGCAGCTTCACCGAGTCGGCGACCCGCAGGTGCACGCGCGCGTGCCAGCCGTCCAGCTCCACCTTCTCGACCGCGCCCACCGTCACGTTGTTGACCTTCACCGCAGACTGCGGCACCAGGTCCAGTACGTCACGGAACTCGACGGTGACGTGGTACGCGTTGCCGTCCGAGGCAGCGCCGCCGGGCAGCTGGACGTCGTACCAGCCGTTGAACTCGCAGCCGGTCAGCAGCAGCGAGCAGGCGGCCGCCCACGCCGTCACCCCGCCCTTGCGCAGCATGCTCATGCGCTCGCCCCCAGAATTCCGCCGAGCGTGCGATCGACCGTGCCCGTGACCGCCGGGCCGCCCTGCGGCAGCTCCGGCAGAGAGTCGAACAGCTCCCTCAGCTCCCCGCAGTCGGGGTTGTCGCCGCCCTCGTCCCCGGTCGTCCGCAGCATCGAGCACAGCAGCGACGCCGGATCCTGCGCCTGGTCGGCGTTGTTGCGGGTGTCGAGGGTGCCGGCCGACGGGTTGTAGGCGTTGTTCAGGTTCGACATGCCGGTCGGAGCCACCTCCAACAGCTCTTCCAGCGCGGCCCGTTGGGTGACGAGCACCTTGGTCACCTTGCTGAGACCCTCCACGTTCGAGGTCAGCGACTTCTTGTTCTTCTTCACGAAGGCCGACACATCGCCCAGCGCCGTCCCGAGGTTCTTCAGCGCCGCCGCCAAGTCCTTGCGCTCGCCCGCCAGTTGCTCGGCCACCTTCGCGAGGCTGCTGTTGAACGACCGCACGCTCTTGTCGTCGGCCGCCAGCGCCGCCGTGAAGACCTGGAGGTTGCGGATCGTGCCGAACAGGTCCGTGCGGCCGTCGGACAGGGTGGTGACCGCTGCCGCGAGGTCCTCGACCGTCCGGTTGAGGTTCTTGCCCTGGCCGTCCAGGTTGTCCGCGCTCACTCCGAGCAGCCGCGACAGGGAGCCGTCCTTGTTGGCGCCGTCAGGGCCGAGCGCCTCGGCCGTGGTGTGCAGGCTGTCGAAGACGCGGTCGAGTTCGACGGGTACGGCCGTACGCGACTCGGGAATCTCGTCCCCGGTCCGCAGCACCGGTCCGCTGCCCCGGTACACCGGCAGCAGCTGTACGTAACGGTCGCTGACCACCGAGGAGTTGATGATGGCGGCCTGTGCGTCCGCCGGGATCTTGCGGCCGGCCTCGTACTCCAGATCCACCCGCACCCGGCCGCCCTCCGGCGTGATCTCCTTGACCTCGCCGATCCGGACGCCCAGCACGCGCACGTCCGAGCCCGGGTAGATACCGACCGTGCGCGGGAAGTACGCCGTGACGCGGACCGGCTCGGGGCGGGGCCACAGTACGCAGGCGAGCGCGGCGACGACGGTCAGTACCGTCAACAGGGCCAGGCGCTTCCTCCAACGGCCGCTCACCGGGCACCTCCCGTCCGCGTCCGCGGCACGACCGGAGCCGCGACCAGGTTCTGGACGTAGGAGTCGAACCAGCGGCCGTTGCCGAGGGTGTTGGTGAAGAGCCGCGTATAAGGGGCGAGGAGCTTGATGCTCCGGTCCAGGCTGGATTGGTTCCGTTCGAGCATCGTCACCACGCGGTTCAGGCCCGTGAGCGCGGGCCCGATCTCCTTGTCGTTGTCCTGGACGAGGCCGGAGAGCTGGATGCCGAGGGCGGCGGAGCTCTTCAGCAGCTTGTGGATCGCCTCGCGTCGCTTGCTGATCTCCCGGAACAGCTTGTCGCCGTCCTTGACCAGGGTGGTGAAGTCCGACGATCGGTCGGCCAGTACGCCCGTGACGCCGTTGGCGTGGTCGAGCAGCTCGCGCAGCGCCTTGTCGCGGGAGGCAACCGTCCGGGAGATCTGCGACAGGCCCTTGATGGACGCCCGTACCTCTTCGGGCGAGTCCTCGAAGGTGGTGGAGATCGTGTCCAGGGCCTTCGCCACGCGGTCGGTGTCGACCTCCTCCGTCGTGGTGGTGAGGTCGCTGAAGGCCTGGACGACGTCGTACGCCGGGACAGTGCGCCGGAGCGGGATCTCGCTGCCGGGCGCCAACTGGCCGCCGCCCTTGGGGTGCAGCGCCAGGTACTTCGCGCCGAGGACCGTCTTGACCCGGATCGACGCGCCGGTCCCGGTGCCGAAGCCCGGCTCGCCCTTGATCTTGAAGGTGA
This sequence comes from Streptomyces sp. SD31, assembly GCF_052068475.1. Taxonomy (NCBI): domain Bacteria; kingdom Bacillati; phylum Actinomycetota; class Actinomycetes; order Kitasatosporales; family Streptomycetaceae; genus Streptomyces; species Streptomyces sp. SD31. The sequence goes on from NZ_JBQHCX010000020.1 coordinate 69,734, forward strand.
CCTTGACGTGGTCGCCGTCCAGGTCGACCTCCTCCACCTTGCCGACCTTGACTCCGGCGATCCGCACCTCGTCACCGGGCTTGAGACCGCCCGCCTCCGCGAACGCCGCGCTGTACGTCTCGCCGTCGCCGATCACCGGCAGGCGGTCGGCGTTGAACGCGGCCACCGTCAGCAGGGCGAGGACGGTGAGGCCGACGGCGCCGATGACGACGGGGTTGCGCTCACGGAAGGGGGAGAGGTGCGGGCGGCGGAACCGGATACGGGGGAGCCGTGGCAGCCGCAGGATCCTCGGCGGCTCGACCCGCACCTTGAACAGCGGCGCCGGGCGTGTCCTACGGCTCATGCCCCGCACCTCGCCCTCGCCACATGCAGATCGGGCGTGAGCACCTGCTGGGACCCTGTCTTCGTCTTCGGCAGCACGATCCGGCCGTCGAAGTCGCAGAGGTAGAAGTTGAACCACGAGCCGTAGGACGCCGTCCCCGTCAGCTCGCCCAGCTTGTTCGGCAGCCGCTTCAGCACGCCCTCCACCGTCTTCTCGTTGTCGTTCAGCGTTCCGGTGAGCTCGGTCAGCTCGGCGATGTCGTCCTTCAGCGGTGGCCGCGCGTCCTTCAGCAGACCCGAGGTGGCCTCCGTCAGGTCGCCGATGCTCACCAGCGACTGCCCGATGGGCTTGCGGTCGGCGGACAGCCCCGAGATGACCCGGCGCAGCTGCTTGAGCAGACCGGAGAACCGGGCGCCGCGCTTGTCCAGCGTCCCCAGCACGGTGTTGAGGTTGTCGATCACCGAGCCGATCAGCTGGTCGCGGCCGGCCAGCGTCGAGGTGAGCGACGCCGTGTGCACGAGCAGGCTGTTGACGGTGCCGCCCTCGCCCTGGAGCGTCTTGATGATCTCCGTGGCGAGCTGGTTGACGTCCTTCGGGCTGAGCGCGGCGAACAGCGGCTTGAAGCCGTTCAGCAGCGCGTTGAGGTCAAGAGCGGGCTGGGTGCGGGACAGCGGGATCGTCGCGCCGGGCCGCAGCAGCCGGGTGCCGTCGCCCGTGCCCTCGGTCAGCGCGACATACCGCTGGCCGACCAGGTTGCGGTACCGGATGACCGCGCCCGTGCTGGTGAGCAGCGGCCGGTCCTGGCTGACCGTGAAGGTGACCTCGGCCAGCGTCCGGTCCTTGATCCGGATGCCCTCGACCTCGCCGACCCGCACCCCGGCCACCCGGATGTCGTCGCCCTCCTCCAGGCCCGTGACGTCGCTGAAGACCGCGCGGTAGGTGTCCTTCGGGCTGAAGGAGATGTTCACGATCGTGGCCGCGAGCAGGGCCGTAGCCAGGATCGTCACCAGCGCGAAGAGGCTGAACTTGATCAGCGGGGCGGCGGTCTGCCGTGCGCCCTTGGCTTTCGTACGACTCATGCCACACTCACCGCCGTCCCACGCGCCAGCGGCCCGAACAGCAGCGTCGCGACCGGCGGCACCTCGTCGGCGGGCACACCCAGGGCCGGAGCCACGAGCGAGCCGACCGCCCGCTGCTCGGACCGGGTGGCGGAGACACCGAGCGGACCCGAGGACGAGCTCACCTTCTTCGAACCGTCGTCGAGGTGGGCGCCCGGTGACGGGACCTGAGGATGGGGCAGGCCGTGGCAGTCGGGCCCCGACCGCTCGCCGTAACGCGGCTCCTCACCCGGCTCGTACGCCCCCTGCGGCCGTACGACCTCCAGCGTGATGTGCATCTTGCCGCCCCGGAACGCCTCCTCCGAGGCCTTCTCCTGCCGGACCAGACCGGCCAGCAGGCACGGGTACTCGGGGGAGTAGCGGGCGAATAGCTCCAGGGTCGGACGGGAGACCTGGCCGAGGGTGATGAGCCGGTCGCCGTTCTTGTCGAGGAAGTCCTCGGCCGTCCCCGCGACGGTCGCCGTGGTCTTCAGGGCCGCCGCCAGCCGGTCCTTCTGCTCGACGATCGTGCGGCTGGTGGTGACGGTGTTGCGCAGGATCTCCATCAGGTCGGGTGCCGCGTCGCCGTAGATCTCGGCGACCTCGGCGAAGCGCGCGATGTTCTCGGTGAGGGTGGGCAGATGGGGGTTGAGGCGGCGCAGGTAGTCCTCCAGGCGTGTGAGGTTGTCGCCGATCCGGTCGCCGCGGCCCTCCAGGGCGGTGGCGAAGGCGGAGAGGGTGGCGTTGAGCTTGCCGGGCTGGACCGTCCGCAGCAGGGGCATCAGGTCGTTCAGCAGCTGCTGCACCTCGATGCCGACGCGGGTGCGGTCCTGGGTGATGACGTCACCGGCGCGGATCGGGCGGGCGGAGGAGGACCCGGCGCCGGCGGGCGGCACCAGGTCGACGTACTTCTCGCCGAACAGCGTCTTGGGCAGCAGGCGCGCGTGCACGTCGGACGGGATGTGGGCGACGTGCTCCGGCTTCAGCGCGATGTCCAGCGTCGCCTTCGTCCCGTCGGCGTGCACCTCGCGCACCTCGCCGACCAGCAGCCCGCGCAGCTTGACGTCGGCCCGCGGATCGAGCTGGTTGCCGAGGCTGTCGGCCTCCAGGGTGATCCGCACGACCGGCGTGAACACCTGCCGGTAGACGGCCACGGACAACGACAGCAGCAGCGCGAGTACGGCCAGGAAAACGACCCCGTACAACCGCAGTCTCAGCACTCTCATACGGCGGCTCACCCCGCGATCCTTACGGTCGTGCTGGCGCCCCAGATCGCGAGCGACAGGAAGAAGTCGAGGACGTTGATCGCCACGATCGAGGTCCGCACCGCACGGCCCACCGCCACGCCGACGCCCGCCGGGCCGCCGCTCGCGTAGTAGCCGTAGAAGCAGTGCACGAGGATGATCAGGACGGCGAAGACGAGCACCTTGCCGAAGGACCAGAGCACGTCGACCGGTGGCAGGTACTGCTGGAAGTAGTGGTCGTAGGTGCCGGCGGACTGGCCGTAGTAGCCGGTGGTGATGGTGCGGGCGGCCAGGTACGAGGACAGCAGGCCGATCACGTACAGCGGAATGACCGCCACGAACCCGGCGATCATCCTCGTCGTCACCAGGAACGGCAGCGAGGGCACGCCCATGACTTCGAGGGCGTCGGTCTCCTCGCTGATCCGCATCGCGCCGAGCTGGGCCGTGAACCCGGCGCCGACGGTCGCGGAGAGCGCGAGTCCCGCCACCAGCGGGGCGATCTCGCGGGTGTTGAAGTACGCCGAGAGGAACGCCACGAAGTTGGAGGTGCCGAGCTGGTTGAGGGCCGCGTAGCCCTGGAGGCCGACCTCGGTGCCGGTGAAGAAGGACAGGAAGGCGATCACGCCGACCGTGCCGCCCACGACAGCGAGCGCGCCGCGGCCGAAGCTCACCTCGGCGAGCAGCCGCAGGATCTCCTTCTTGTAGCGGCGCAGGGTGCGGCCGGTCCAGGCCAACGAGCGGCCGTAGAAGGAGAGTTGGGTGCCCAGTGCCTCCAGGGACTTCAGCGGGCGGTCAATGAGTCGTTGAGGTCTCATCGGCTAACCCCTCTGGGGGACGACCTGGAAGTACACCGCGGTCATCACGAAGTTGGTCACGAACAGCAACATGAAGGTGATCACCACCGACTGGTTCACCGCGTCGCCCACACCCTTCGGACCGCCCTTCGCGGTGAGCCCCTTGTACGAGGCGACGATCCCGGAGATCGCGCCGAAGACGAGTGCCTTGACCTCGGCCGCCCACAGGTCGGACAGCTGGGCGAGCGTGGTGAAGGAGGCGAGGTAGGCGCCCGGAGTGCCGTTCTGCAGGACGACGTTGAAGAAGTAGCCGCCCGCCACGCCGACCACCGACACCAGGCCGTTCAGCAGCACGGCCACCACCATCGACGCCAGCACGCGCGGCACGACCAGGCGGTGGATCGGATCGATGCCGAGTACCTGCATCGCGTCGATCTCGTCCCGGATCTTCCGCGCCCCGAGGTCGGCGCAGATCGCCGTGCCGCCGGCGCCCGCGATGAGCAGCGCGGTGACGATGGGCGAGGCCTCGCGCAGTACGGCGAGTACGGAGGCGGCGCCCGAGAAGGACTGGGCGCCCAGCTGCCGGGTCAGGCTGCCGATCTGGAGAGCGATGACCGCGCCGAAGGGGATGGAGACGAGCGCCGTCGGCAGGATGGTGACGCTCGCGACGAACCACGCCTGCTGGATGAACTCCCTTGCCTGGAACGGCCGTCGGGGAATCGTCCGGACGACGTCCAGCGCCATCGCGAACAGGTTCCCCGACTGCCGCAGGGCTCCGGTGGGCGACAGTCTCATACGTCCGCCACCACCTTCCGGTGCCTGAGCTCCGCCTCCCGCCGGGCGATCGCCTCCCAGCGGGGCGGGCGGGTGATGCCCGGCCCCGGCAGCAGGCGGGGAGTCAGAGCCTGGCTGCCGGGAGACTGTGGGCCCTTGCCGTCGTCGCCGAGGGCGGCGAGCTCCTGCTCGACCTGGGCGGCGTCCTTCTCCTCCGCCATCCCGATCGGGCCCTGCATCCGGCCGTTCAGGAACTGCCGTACGACGGGCTCGTCGCTGGTCAGCAGCTCCTCGCGGGGCCCGAACATCACCAGCTCGCGGCGGAACAGCAGCCCGATGTTGTCCGGCACCTGGCGGGCCGAGGCGATGTCGTGCGTGACGATGAGGAAGGTCGCGTCGATCTGGGCGTTGAGGTCGACGATCAGCTGGTTGAGGTAGGCGACGCGGACCGGGTCGAGGCCCGAGTCCGGCTCGTCGAAGAGGATGATCTCCGGGTCGAGGACGAGGGCCCGGGCCAGCCCGGCCCGCTTGCGCATCCCGCCGGAGATCTCGCCGGGCAGCTTCTCCTCGGCGCCGATCAGCCCGACCATGTCCATCTTCTCCAGCACGATGCGCCGGATCTCGCTCTCGGACTTACGTGTGTGCTCGCGCAGCGGGAAGGCGATGTTGTCGTACAGGTTCATCGAGCCGAACAGCGCGCCGTCCTGGAACAGCACCCCGAAGAGCTTGCGCACCTCGTACAGGTCGTGCTCGCGGAGCTTGGTGATGTCCCGGCCCTGGATCGTGATCGACCCGCGCTCCGGCTTCAGCAGTCCGACGAGCGTCTTGAGGAACACCGACTTGCCCGTGCCCGACGGGCCGAGCATGACCGAGACCTCCCCGGCGGGCAGCGTCAGTGAGACGTCCTGCCAGATGACCTGGTGACCGAAGGACTTGGTCAGCCCTTCCACACAGATCTCGACACCCATCCGGTTCACCCTTCAGCCGTGGAGCAGCTCTGACATCTGCTCTACGGGGAGAGGGCGGGCGTCCGTCGTTTCCGTGGCGGATTTTTTTCGGGCGGGTTTCGGGGTGGGGGATTTGGGGCGGCTTACGGTCGTGTGTCCGCGGCTACGGCAGTCAGCTCGCTGTCGGCGCGGGGAGCGAGGAGGGCGCCGGTGCGGGGGCGGAGATGCCCGGAATCGCCGTCGCGTCCGTCGTGTCCGTCGTGTCCGTCATGTCCGTCGTGTCCGTCGGATCGACGGAGGGGCCTGCGGGGCCCTGCGGCGCGGAGAGCATCGGCAGCGGCCTGGCCGGGGCTATGGCAGTGCGTCAGCCGTCGGCACGGGGAGCGAGTCGGACGGTACGGCGGCGGAGGCGTCGGGGAGCGTCGGGAGGGCCGTGTCCGTCGGGACGGCGGAGGGGGTGCCCGGCAGGTCGGGGACGGCGGGCAGCTCCGGAACGTCCGGCACCTCGGGGACCTGGGGGACCTCCGGGGCGGAGAGCACCGGCAGCGGGGACACCGACACCTCCGGGACCTGCGGCACTGACGGCACGGACAGCGGCAGGAACGATTCCCGCGACGGCGACCCGGTCGCCTTCCGCTCGGCCCCCGCGGCCGTGGGACGGTTCCCCTCAGGCGTACGGCCGCCATCGCCGCTGCCCGGCCGCAGCGCCTCCCCGTCGGGCGAGGCGACGGCGGGCCGAGGGGCCGTACCGCCTCCACGGTCGCTCCCGTCGAGGGCGTACGGCAGCACGAGCCCGGCCATCGCCAAGGTCGCCGCCGTCGAGGCCACCGCCATGGCCGGGGTCTTGCCGGCCGGCCTCGGCCGCCCCCACCCGATCAGGAACAGCGCGAACCCGAGCGTGGCCGCCAGCGACTGCCGCAGCGTCCGCCGCGCCCGGGCCAGCAGCGACTCGACGGTCCGGTAGCTGAGCCCCATCTTTACGGCGACCTGCCCGACGTCGAGGTCCTCCGACTTCAGCCGCAGCGCTTCGGCCTGCCGTGCGGGCAGCTCACCACTGCGCACGGCCAGCCACTTCGCCTCGGCCCGGTCGCACACCGCCTCCTCGACGGGCACGGGGCCGGGGGCGATGAGCGTCGGGCTGGTGTGCACCACGGCCTCACGGTTGACCTGCCGGTAGCGGTCCACGCACAGCCGCATCGTCACCGTCGTCAGCCATGCGGCGAGCCGCTCGTCGTCCAGGTCGGGGCGTTCGGCGGCGCGCAGCATCGCCTCGTGCACCGCGTCCTCGGCGTCCTCCGCACTCATCGACCTGCGCCGGGCCACCTTGAGCAACTGCTCGCGGTGGCCCCACATGCGCTGCCAACGCTCGTCGGCCGCGTCCATCTCCGCAGGCATGTCCGTCGCCATGAGGGCCCCTTCGCGCTCACTCACCGGACTCGTACCGTCCGGCGGGGCGCGACATTACCGCCGAGTATCCCCGGTTGTGGAGGGGGTGGCGGTCATCGAGTCCGCGCTGTTACTGGTCAGCGGGCCGTCGCCGAGCGGCAGGTCGTCGCCGGGGAGGTCGATGTCCGAGGCCGGGAGGGGGAGTTGCGGTGTGTCCGTCTCCTCGGGGTCGGTGGCCGGACGGGACGGGGCGGGAGCCGGCGAGGAGGGGGCCGGCGGCGTGGGGGACGGGGTGGCGGTCGGGCGCCGGGCGGTGGGTGCCGGCGAGGAGCCGTCGTCCGGCTTCCCGGGGGACCGTGACGGCTCGGGGCGGGCCGGGGCGCCGGTGGAGCTGTCCGGCACCACCTGGTGACCTTCCAGGAAGTACGCGTACCAGGCCCTGACCGTGCGCAGATACGCCGTCGAGTGGTTGTAGCCGAGGATCGCCCGGTCCAGCTCGGCGGGGACGGACAGGTCGCGTCCGCCCGCGCACAGATAGCGGCCGGCGGCGAGCGCCGCGTCGAAGACGTTGTTCGGGTCGCTGCGCCCGTCGCCGTTGCCGTCCGCGCCCCACCGGGCCCACGTCGACGGGATGAACTGCATCGGCCCGACCGCCCGGTCGTACGCCGCGTCCCCGTCGTGGGCCCCGCCGTCGGTGTCCCGGATCAGCGCGAAGGCCACGCCGTCCAGCCGCGGGCCGAGGATCGGCGCCACGGTCGTACCGTCCGACGTCACCCGGCCGCCCCGCGCCTGCCCGGACTCCACCTGCCCGATCGCCGCCAGCAACTGCCACCGCAGCCGGCAGCCGGGCGCCTCGCGCGCGAGCCGTTCCTCGGCCCGTCGGTAGGCGGCGAACACGCTCGCGGGCAGCGCGGCGCCCGTCTGCCCCGAAGCCTGTGCCTTGTCGCCGTCGCGCTTTCCGGTCCGCAGCGGCGGCAGCTCCGTGCGGTACGGGGTGTCGCCGGAGACGCTCGGGCCCTGCTCCCTGGGCGCCTGCGCCGGTGCCGGCGCCGACGCCCGCGCCGGGACCGCCCCCGGTGCCTGTGACGCGGTCAGCGCCACCATCGCCGCCACCGCCGCCGCCGTACCTCTGGCGGCTCTGCCTCCGTTCCCTGCCACGTTCCGTTCCCCTCCCTGCAGACGACTGTCGTCTGCTCTACGCACCAGGGAGGGGCGTCCGTCGCGGGGGATTTCCGGGCGTGCCGCTAGGGCCTGTCGTCAAATTCCCGCCTGCCCCGCGACGCCTGGCACGCACTCTCGCCGCACCGGGCGAAAGCCCACGTACGCCCAGTACGAGGACTTCCGCCCGGCACGCCGAGAGCACGCACCAGACGCCGCGGGGCCGCCCTTCGGGCGACGACGGGAATTTGACGACAGGCCCTAGGGCGGTTTCCGTACGCCGCTCAGCGCCTCCTCCGCCCGCTGGTCGACGATGTGAGTGACCAGGTGCTGGGCCGCTCCGAAGACGACCGACCAGCCGAGGATCTGCGCGGAGCTGTCGAGGTCGCTCAGGCCGGGTACGAAAGCCCCCTTGATGAGCATGATTCCGGCCACGGCGGAGAGCGCGCCCACGGGGAACTTCAGCACAGCCGTGGCGAGCGGCAGGCGGAACTTGTACTGCGTGGCCTGGTTCACATGGAGGTGGTGCACCGCCGCGACCACCGTCAGGGCCGCTCCGATGAGCCCCGCGAACTCCACGGTCAGGACGTCCAGGCTGTTGGAGAATCTGCCGGTGACGACATCCGTGGGGGCGGGGGCCTCGGCCGCCGGAGGCAGGCCCTCGGGAGGGACCTCCTTCTCGCCGGTGGGGCAGACGACCCGGTTGCCGGGCGGCTGGGGGCGAAAGCACAGATCCAGGGACTCCTCGTCCCAGTAGCCCCACAACGCCAGCGCGACCAGGCCCAGCGTCGCCGCCCCCGTGACGATCCACAGCAGGTCGGCCAGCACGCGCACCCGCCGGTACTTGCCGCCCAGGGCCGCGTGGGCGAAGACGAGAGCCCGGACCAGGGCGCTGCGCTCCTGGTCGGTGAGCGGCTCGTCGCCGGCTTCGGCCTTCTCGGCGATCTCCTCGACCGCCTGCCGCTGGGGACTGTCCTCCGGCAGGTGCCGGCGCACGATGCCCAGGACTTCGGGAGTACGCGCCCGAACCTCGTCGTCCGAAGCCAGGGAGAGCAGATCGGCCTCGGCGGCGCGGATGTTCGACCAGGCGCGTTCGAGGGTGCCGGATCTGGGCCGGAACCGTGAGGCGTTCAGGCACGCTTCCTCGGCTTGCTGGAGATGCCCTTTCACTCCGTCGAGCACGGCCTGCCGTCGGCCGTCGGTGTCGTCCACGGCACGGCGTTCCTCTTTCGCGAGCTGAGTTCTCATCCGTGCGATCACCGTCAGCGGAAGCTCGCGCCAGGCTCCGAGATTGCCTCGGCCGCCGGAGTGATGAGGCGGGCGCACCACGGAGAACCGCCGGGCCTTCCCCGTGTCCCACATCCCGTCCTCCTGCCCTCCCTCGTCAACCTCCAGTACGACACGACCGCTCCCCGCCGACCAGGCGACTTGCTCCCCACGGGTGACAGCGCCGTCCCTCACCGTTCGGCCTATCACCGGAGGCCGGACTCCCGGGCTTCCTCTACTCAGGAGGAGTGGGTTCCTCAGGGGGAGTGGCCCCCGGTACCCGGTGCTCTGGAGGCAACGCGTGGACGACAACCGCAGACTGCCCCTCGTCTACGTCCGGGGCTTCGCCGGCGGGACCCGAGGGATCGACAAGGCCGTGGACGACCCTTTCTACGGCTTCAACGAGGGCTCCACCCACGTCCGCGTCGGCGCGCACAACCAGCCGCTCTTTCACCAGTTCGAGAGCCCGCTGCTGCGCCTGCTGCGGGAGGAGGGCTACGAACTGCTCGTCAAGGGGAGCCAGGAGGCCTACCTCGTGGGCCACGCGGAGATTCCCGCCAACACCATCTGGATCCACCGCTTCTACGACCGCTCGGCGACGACGTGGGGCGGCAGCCCCCAGGAGTACCAGCTGGAGCACGCCGCCGCCGACCTGCTCGACCTGATCGACCGGCTGCGGGAGAAGAGCGGGGCCCCCGCCGTGATCCTCGTGGCTCACTCCATGGGCGGACTGATCTGCCGGTGCCTGCTGCAGAAGGTCCTGCCGGACCGGGGCCGCGCCGCCGCCGACTGTGTCGCGAAGTTCTTCACCTACGGCACCCCGCACGGTGGCATCGGCTTCGACGTCGGCGGCGGATGGGTGGAGCGGATCCGGGACACACTCGGCGTCCAGGGCGCCGACATCTTCGGCCCCCGGCGGATGTACGAGTACCTCACCCCACAGGCCGACCTGGACCCCGACGGCCCGCCCGCCGACTGGGACGCCCGTGTGATGCCCACGGGGCCGGGGGCGCTCCCCGTCGAGCGGGTCTTCTGTCTGGTGGGGACCAACCCGGCGGACTACGACGTCGCCCTCGGGCTGTCCTCCGCCGCCGTCGGGCCGCACAGCGACGGGCTCGTGCAGATCGAGCGGGCGTATGTGCCCGGCGCGCATCGGGCCTTCGTGCACCGCAGCCACAGCGGACGCTACGGCATGGTCAACTCCGAGGAGGGCTACCAGAACCTGCGGCGGTTCCTGTTCGGCGACACCCGGATCGAGGCGTCGCTGGTCGACTACCGGCTGTCCGACGACGAGGACGTCGTATGGCAGGCCGAGGCCCGGCTGTCGGTGCGCGGGCTGCCCGTGGTGATGCACGAGCGGCTCGCCGCCCACTGGTGCCCGATCCAGCTCGACGCGGCCCCGGACGGGCAGGAGGCGTCGGTGTCGCTGGCGACGACCTTCCTCAACAGCGGGCTGCGGCTGTCGACGGACGAGCCGATGCGGTTCATCCTCCAACTGCGGCTGATCTCCCTGCGTGAGCGGCACGGCATCCTCCGTCTCGGCGACCACTTGGAGCAGACCGCCGACTTCGCCGACACCCTCGTCATCGACGTGGGCACGCCGGAGGCCGGCCCCGGCATCTGGGCCGCCTGGAACTCGGACATCGAAGGCGCCATCCGCGACCACCGCGTCGCCGGAGAGCCCCGGATCGACGAGGACCCCACCCCCGGCCGCTGGGTCGCGCACATGGAACTGCCCACCACCGCCGCATCGCTCGTCGGCCGCGACGCGCGGATCCGGCTCGTCGCCACGCCCTGGACGTGACGCGGTGAGGGGCCACCGCGCTTCCTTGCCTCAGGCAATCCGCAGCTGAAGTGACCGTATGCCGAAGCCGCCGTCGACCGACGCGGTACCGGATGTCCTGCTCGTCGCCGGTGATCCCCGTACCTCCGAGCCGCTCTCGGCGATGCTGGAGCTCGCCGGCTACCGGACCGTCGCGGTGGACCGCGCCACCGAGGCCACCGTCCGGCTCACCGAGCGCCGGTTCGATCTGGTCATCCTCGATGTCACCCTGCCGGACACCGACGCGCTCAGGCACAGTCGCCGTCTCCTCGCCCCCGACCGCCCGACCGCCCGACCGCCCGGCCGTCCTGCTGGTCACCGGGAGCGTCGGACAGAGTGGCCGAAGTCCTCGCCCGCGCACGGCAGTTGGTACGGAGTGCGGAGCCCGCCGGATGGGGCGGCGCACTGCGCTACCGGTGCATGGCCCGCCGGTTCGCGGGGCTGTCGGCCGGGCCGGACGGTTCGCTGTTGCTGTCGGCCAGCGGGGAGGGGACGGTGCTGAGGCTTGCGCCTCGTTAGGACTCGGAGCCCAGCGAGCGCTCCTTCACCCGGGCCAGGTGCCGGGTGAAGACCTCACGGGTGTCGGGGGTCAACGTGCGCAGGGCTACGAGTGCGGTGATCACCACGTCGCACAACTCGCCCTGCACGTCCTCCCAGCTGTGCGTGACGCCCTTGCGCGGGTTTTGTCCCGTCGCCCCGATCACCGCCTCGGCGACCTCACCGACCTCCTCCGACAGCTTCAGCATCCGCAGCAGCATGCCCTCCTTGCCGTCGACGGACCGGTTGGTGTCGAGCCAGGTCCACAGGTCGTCGACGGATGCCCACAGGTCGGCGGTGGCGCCGGCGTTGGTTTCGGCGAAGGCGTCGGAACGGGCGGCCTGATCAGTCATGCGGGCAGCTTGGCACAGGGCCACCCGGGGCCCGGAAATTCCGTTGAGATGCCGCCGTACCTCGGGGAGGGTCTGGTGGCATGGAGTACTTCTGCTACCACCGCGACCGGGCCGGCTCCATCACCTTGCGCGAGGAGTTGCTGGAAGAGCACTGGTCCTACATGGACCAGTACGCGAAGGAGCTGATCGCCCGCGGCCCCACCTTCGCCGCCGACGGCGAGACGCCCACCGGCAGCGTGCACATCGTCGACCTGCCCGATCCCACCGCCGCCCGGGCGTTCGCCTTCGACGAGCCCAACTACCAGGCGGGCGCATACCGGGACGTGCTGCTGCGCCGGTGGCGCAATCTGCTGGGGCGCACCATGTGGGACTTCCCCGGTGGCCGCACCGGCGGCAACCGGTACCTGGTGCTCGGCCTCGGCGCGGGACAGCCCGCCGACCTCGCCGTGCCGGCCGACCGGGACGAACTGATCGCGTACGGCCCCCTGCTGTCCGACGACGGCGCCACCTGGCTGGGTACGGCCGCGCTGCTGCGGGCCCCGGACCCGGACACGGCACGCGCCGTCCTGACCGCGGACCGGTATGCCGGCATCGAGGTCCATGACTGGGAGTTCGGCGGGCGGCGGTGAACCCGTCTACTCCCCGAACAGCGCCTCCTGTTCGTCGAAGACTCCCGCCCCCTCCTCCTTCTCCGCCTTGTCCAGCCTCTTGTTCCGCACCCCCACCACCAGCGCCGTCACCGCGGCCGTCGCCGCCAGGGCCGTAGGAACCATCCAGCCCCGGTCGAGGACATGGCCGAGGGCGTGGTCGAGGGAGAGCCGGCCGGGGCCCGCGATCGCGAGGCCGGTCGCGGCCAGGGCGAGGGTGGCCGCGTACTCGTAGCCGCCCTCCTGGTTGAAGAAGCCGTTCGGGGCGTGCACCGCGGACGCCCCCGCCATCGCACCGGCCGCCGCCGCACCCGCCCCGGGCGTCGCGAGCCCCAGCGCCAGCAGTGTGCCGCCGCCGGTCTCCGCGAGGCCCGCCGCCGTCGCGCTCGCCTTGCCCGGCCGGTAGCCGACCGACTCCATGAACTGGCCGGTCCCCTCGATGCCGTGCCCGCCGAACCAGCCGAACAGCTTCTGCGTACCGTGCGCGGCCAGCACTCCGCCGGCACCCAGCCGGAGCAACAGCAGGCCCAGATCACGTCGGTCGTAAGCACTCACAGTGACTCCCGGAACAGACAGCATGAACAGGACCCCTCCCGCGTATCCACCGTCGCACCGACGACACCCGGTCGGCCTGCCCGCGCCGCCGTTCGGGTGGCGGGCCGACGGGGCCGGTGTGAGGCTGACCGTTATGACGATTCAGACGTCCAAACTCAGCGACCCCGCCGTGCGCGCCTTCGTCACCGCCGTCAACGCCCACGACCGCGAGGGCTTCCTGACCCTCCTCGCGCCCGGCGTGACCATGGCGGACGACGGCACCGACCGCGACCTCGCCGACTGGATCGACCGGGAGATCTTCTCCTCCAACGGCCACATGGAGGTCGACAAGGAGTCCAACCACGGCCGCGACCTCCTGACCCACTACCGCAACGACACCTGGGGCGAGATGCGCACGCGGTGGCACTTCGAGGTCGAGGACGACGGCAGGATCTCCCGCTTCGAGACCGGGCAGGCCTAGGGCCTGTCGTCAAATTCCCGCCTGCCCCGCGACGCCTGGCACGCACTCTCGACAGGCCCTAGCCGGCCTCGGTCACTGAGCACCCTCACCGTGAGGACTGTGCGGCAGCCGTTCCACGCACCGGTGCGTACCTCGCGGTCCCGCGCGAAGTCCACCCCCACCCGGTGATCGTGGAACGGCTGCCGCCTCCCCCCTCGGAGTGGCCTGCGGAAGCCCTGTGCTCCATATGTGAAGCTCTGGTGCAGGATGGGTCGAGCATAAGTCGCCGACCGGCCCTGATGCATCGGAACTTCACATTCCGCTTGTGCAAGTTGTGGAGGCGGCGAGAGTCCGGGGGCTTCTCAGCCACGCCCCACGTACGGCATCGCCGTCGCCAGCACCGTCGCGAACTGCACGTTCGCCGCCAGCGGTAGCTCCGCCATGTGCCGCACCGTCCGTGCCACGTCGGCGACGTCCATCACGGGCTCGGGCACCACCGACCCGTCGGCCTGCAGGGCGCCCGTCTGCATCCGCGCGGTCATGTCGGTCGCCGCGTTGCCGATGTCGATCTGGCCGACGGCGATGTCGTACGGCCGCCCGTCCAGCGACAGCGACTTGGTCAGGCCGGTCAGCGCGTGCTTGGTCGCCGTGTAGGCCACCGAGTGCGGGCGGGGCGTGTGCGCCGAGATGGACCCGTTGTTGATGATCCGGCCGCCCTGCGGGTCCTGCTCCTTCATCTGCCGGTACGCCGCCTGTGCGCACAGGAACGCCCCGTTGAGGTTGGTGTCCACCACATGCCGCCAGGCGTCGTACGGCAGCTCCTCGACCGGCACCCCGCCCGGCCCGAACGTCCCCGCGTTGTTGAACAGCAGGTCGACCCGCCCGAACCGCTCCACGGCGGCGGCGAACAGCGCGGCCACGTCCTCCGGTCGTGACACGTCCGTCCGTACGGTGAGGGAGGCGCTGCCGGGCACCAGCCCCGCCGTCTCCTCCAGCGTCTCGACGTGCCGCCCCGCGAGCGCCACCGACCAGCCCGCGCGCAGCAGTTCCACCGCGACCGCCCGGCCGATGCCGGAGCCCGCCCCGGTCACCACGGCGATCCTCGCGTCCGTCCTCGTGTCCGTTCGACTGTCGTTCATGAGCCCGCAGGGTACGTGAGGGTCCGCCATCCGGAACTCATCCATCCGCCATCCGGGTGTTGTGTACGCGCCAAGCGAGTGTCGTCCCAGGCCACTCCAATGCCTCATGCATCCATCAGGCAGGGGAGGACCGGATGACCATCACCAGACACGCGCCCCAGCACGCCCCCGATCTGCGCGCGGCCGCCCGCCACCTCGGCCGCCGCAGCTTCCTGACCGTGACCGCCGCGGCCGCCGCACTCGCCTTCGCCGTGAACCTGCCGGTCGCGGGCGCGGCGAGCGCCGCCGAGCTCGACGCCCGCCGGATCGACGACGACCCCTTCACCCTCGGCGTCGCCTCCGGCGACCCGCGGCCCGGCTCCGTCCTGCTGTGGACCCGCCTGGCCCCCGCTCCGTACGAGCCCGACGGCGGACTGCCCGCCGAACGGGTCACCGTGCACTGGGAGCTGGCGCACGACGAGAAGTTCAGCCGGATCGCCCGACGCGGCACCGCCTTCGCGCACCCCGAGTTCCACCACACGGTCCACGTCGAGGTCGGCCAACTCGACGCGGACCGCGTGTACTACTACCGCTTCCGCACCGGCACCTGGATCAGCGAGACGGGCCGCACCCGCACCGCGCCGCCCGCGGACGGCACGGCGAGCTCGCTGACCCTCGCGGCCGTCTCCTGCCAGGCGTACGCCGACGGCTACTTCACGCCGTACCGCCATCTCGCGCAGGACGACGTGGACGTCGTCTTCCACCTCGGCGACTACCTGTACGAGTACGCGGTCAACTCGGTCGGCGGCTACCGCAACTACACCGACCGCACGCTCCCCGCCCTCTTCAACCGCGAGACGGTGACCCTGGAGGACTACCGCCTGCGCTACGCCCTCTTCAAGTCCGACCCCGACCTCAGGGCCGCGCACGCCGCCCACCCCTTCGTCGTCACCTGGGACGACCACGAGACCGAGAACAATTACGCCGACGACACCCCCGAGAACAGCGTCCCGCCGGAGGAGTTCCTGCTGCGCCGGGCCTCCGCCTACCGCGCCTACTGGGAGAACCAGCCCCTGCGCAGCCCGCAGCAGCCCACCGGCTCCGACATGCGGCTCTACCGGCGCCTGCACTGGGGCCGGCTCGCCCAGTTCGACGTACTGGACACCCGGCAGTACCGCTCCAACCAGGCGTACGGCGACGGTGCCCAGATCCCCGGCCCCGACCTCGACGACCCGGCGCGCACGATGACCGGAGCGACGCAGGAGCGGTGGCTGCTGGACGGGTGGCACGCGTCGAAGGCGCTGTGGAACGTCGTACCGCAGCAGGTCACCTTCTCCCAGCGGAAGTTCGACCTCACCACGCCCGCACGGGTGTCGATGGACGCCTGGGACGGCTACCGCGCCTCCCGCCGCCGCGTACTGGACGGGGCGAAGGCCGCCGGCATCGAGAACCTGATGGTGCTCACCGGGGACGTGCACGTCGGGTACGGCTTCGACATCAAGGACGACTTCGACGACCCCGACTCCGCCACGCTCGGCACGGAGATCGTGGCCACGTCGGTCGCCAGCGGCCGGGACGGCGTCGACAAGCCCGCCAACTGGGACACGTACATGCAGGCCAACCCGCACATGAAGTTCTACAACGGGCGGCGAGGCTATGTGACCGTCGCGCTGGGGGAGGAGCAGGCGCGGGCCGACTTCAAGACGGTGCCGTACGTCACCACGCCCGGGGCGCCGGTCACGACGGCCGCGTCCTTCGTCACGGAGGCCGGGGAGCCGGGGCTCACGCCGGTGTGAGCGCGGGCGCGAGGTCCTCGCCGGAATCCTGGTCGGGGTCCTGAGCGGGCGCCTCGCCCGGGTAGCGGACGCCGATGCGGTCCCGGACCGCGTCGAGCGTCCGCATCACGGCGAGCGTGCCGTCGAGCGGGACCAGCGGCGACTCGGTCTCGCCGGCGCGCAGGGCCCGCATCACCTCGGCGGCCTCGTGCCGCAGGCTGCCCCGGGGCCCGTCGGCCGGGTCGGCCATGAACTCCTCGGGGTCACGGCCGTCGCGGTGCAGGACGAAGCGGTCCGGGAAGAAGAAGCCGTTCGGCACGTCGATCCGGCCGCCCGAGCCGGTGACCGACGCGGAGGTCGCCGTACCGCCGACGATGGAACAGTGCACCGAGGCCAGGGCGCCGCTGTCCCAGGAGAGCAGGGCGCCCGTCTGCAGATCGACGCCCTCCGCCGACAGCATCGCGCGCGCCGTCACGTCCGACGGCTCCCCGAGCAGCAGCTGGGCGAAGGAGACCGGGTACACACCGAGGTCCAGCAGCGCGCCCCCGCCTTGCGCCGGATCCCGCAGCCGGTGCGAGGGCGGGAAGGGACCGGCCAGCCCGAAGTCGGCCTGCACATGGCGTACTTCACCGACCGCGCCATCGTCCACCAGCGCCTTGAGCCGCCGGACGAGCGGGTTGCAGTACATCCACATGGCTTCCATCAGGAAGCTTCCGCGCGCCCTCGCCAGCGCGACCAGTTCCCCGGCCTCCCGCGCGTTCAGCGTGAACGCCTTCTCGCACAGCACGTTGTGCCCGGCCTCCAGACAGAGCCCGGCGGCCGCCCGGTGTGCCGAGTGCGGGGTGGCGACGTACACGACATCGATGTCGCCGTCCTGGGCGAGCGCGTCCCAGTCGCCGTACGCCCGTGGTATCCCGAACCGCTCCGCGAACGCGTCCGCCGAGGCCTGGGTCCGCGAGGCGACGGCCACCACCTCCGCGTCCGGCATATCGACCAGATCCGCCGCGAACGTGGCGGCTATCCCACCGGTCGCCAGGATCCCCCACCGCACGCTCTGCTCCGCCATGGCGGCCCCGCCCCTCGCTCGTGTGACCCTCGGCACTCCGTACGAGCTGAGAGCATAGAGGGCGGATCACTCGGAGAGGGAGGGGCGCATGGGCGACCTTGGGGGCCAGGCACAGGACGTGCCGCAGTCGGCCATACCGAGCACACGGAAGACGGAGCAGCAGCCCCCTCCTCCCCGCTCCCTCCGCCGCACCGGCCTCCTCGTCACCTTCGTCCTCGGCGGCCTGACCGCCACGCCCCCGCTGGCGATGGACATGTACCTCCCCGCGCTCCCGGAGGTCACCCGCTCCCTGCACGCGCCCGCCGCGACCGTCCAGCTCACGCTCACCGCCTGCCTGGTCGGCATGGCGCTCGGGCAGCTGGTGGTCGGCCCGATGAGCGACCGATGGGGCCGCAGGCGCCCGCTGCTGGCGGGCCTCGCCGTGTACGTCGTCGCCACCGCACTCTGCGCGTTCGCGCCCACCATCGAGTTCCTGGTCGCCTTCCGGCTGGCGCAGGGCCTCGCGGGCGCGGCGGCGATAGTGATCGCGCGAGCGGTGGTACGAGACCTGTACGACGGCGTCGCCATGGCCCGCTTCTTCTCGACCCTCATGCTGATCTCGGGCGTCGCCCCGATCGTGGCCCCGCTCATCGGCGGCCAGATCCTGCGGGTGACGGACTGGCGGGGCGTGTTCGTCGTGCTCACGGTCGTCGGGGTGCTGCTCGCCGGGGTCGTCTGGCGCAAGCTCCCCGAGACACTGCCGCCGGAGGACCGGCACCGCGGCGGGGTCGGCGAGGCGCTGCGCGCCATGCGGGGCCTGCTCGCCGACAGGGCCTTCGCCGGGTACACGCTGGCGGGCGGGTTCGCCTTCGCTGCACTCTTCGCCTACATATCGGCGTCGCCCTTCGTGATCCAGGAGATCTACGGGGCCTCGCCGCAGACCTTCAGCCTGCTGTTCGGGCTCAACTCGGTCGGCCTTGTGGTCGTCGGCCAGATCAACGGCAAGGTGCTCGTCGGGCGGGTCAGCCTGGACCGGGTGCTGGGCGTGGGCCTGGCGATCGTCGGCCTGGCGGCGACGGCGTTGCTGCTGATGTCGCTCGGCGTCTTCGGCGAAGTCGGACTGGTCCCCGTGGCCGCCGCTCTCTTCGTCCTGATGTCGGCGATGGGCGTCACCCTCCCCAACACCCAGGCACTCGCCCTGCTCCGCACCCAGCACGCCGCCGGGTCCGCCTCCGCGCTCCTCGGTACGTCCTCCTTCCTCATCGGCGCGATCGCCTCGCCCCTCGTGGGCATCGCGGGGGAGGACACCGCCGTCCCGATGGCGGTCGTCCAACTGGCCGCAGCACTGGTGGCGCTGGCCTGCTTCATGGGAATGTGCCGTCCCTGGAACGGACGTACGGATGCGGAGGGAGCAGAGAACTGAGCGCGCCGAGACTGCGCGGGGACACGCCGGAAAGGGCCGGACTCGACCCCGAGGAGATCCGTCGCCTCGTCCGAGAGGTCCACGACCTCACCACCGGCCCGCGCCCCTGGGCAGCCGGGACCGTGCTGGTCGTCGGGCGGGGGCCGTACCTCGCCGTCGAGGAGGCGGCGGGCTGGGCGGTGCGGTACGCCGCCTACGACGAGGAGAAGGACGCCGGGGTGGAACTGCCGCCCGAGGCGCAGGTCCCGATGACCACGGACACCCCCTTCGATCTGGCCTCCCTCACCAAACTCTTCACCTCGGTCGCCGCCGTGCAGCAGATCGAGCGCGGCACGCTCGGCATCGACGCGCGGGTCGGGGCGTATCTGCCGGACTTCCGCGGGGCCGCCCGGCACGACGTCACGGTGCGTCAGCTGCTCACCCACACCTCCG
Source organism: Streptomyces sp. SD31 (assembly GCF_052068475.1). Taxonomy (NCBI): domain Bacteria; kingdom Bacillati; phylum Actinomycetota; class Actinomycetes; order Kitasatosporales; family Streptomycetaceae; genus Streptomyces; species Streptomyces sp. SD31. The sequence continues at coordinate 88,868 of NZ_JBQHCX010000020.1, forward strand.
GGCTGCGCCCCGAACTCCCGCTGTACGACTGTGCCGACGACGCCGAGCGGCTGGAGCGGCTGCGGGCGGAAGTGCCGGTCGGGGTGCCCGGCACATACTGCTACTCCGACCTGAACCTGCTCCTCCTCCAGCACGTCCTGGAACGCATCACGAGCCGCACACTCGACGTCCTCGTCCACGACGGCATCACGCGCCCGCTGGGCATGACCGCGACCCACTTCGGCCCCTGCCCCGGGGCGGCGGCGACCGAGGACCAACGGCGTCCCTGGGCCAAGGCGGACCGGGGGATGCTGCGGGGGGCCGTCCACGACGAGAACGCCTGGGCGCTCGGCGGTGTGGCCGGCCACGCGGGTCTGTTCTCGACCGGCCGCGACCTCGCGGTGTTCTGCCGCGCCCTGCTCTCCGGCGGCGCCTACGGCCCCGCCCGCATCCTCGGCCCCGACTTCGTGGAGCTGCTCCTGACCCCGCCGGGGCTGGGCTTCGCGGTCGACCAGCCGCGGTTCATGGGGGAGCTGGCGGGGCGGGGGGCGGCGGGGCACACCGGGTTCACGGGGACGTCGCTGGTGCTGGATCCGGTGACGGACGTGTTCCTGGTGCTGCTGGCGAACACGGTGCATCCACGGAGACGGACACCGGACAGCGGGCCGCGGGCGAGAGCGGGGACGCGGGTGGCACGGGCGGTACGGGAGCTGTAGCGACACCGCGTTTTTCGCCCCCGCATGAAGGGACGGGACGGGTAGGGGCGGCGGGGGCGATAAAAGCCGAGGCCGACCCCGACGCCGCGCGCCCTCGTAGAATCGCCGGGTGAACGCCCCCGTATCCCCGGCAGACGCCCTCCGCAGCAGTCTCGCCACCCTCCTCGACGGCCTCCCACCCCGCCAGGCCACCCAAGCCGTCGACCGGCTGATCGCCAACTACCGGGGCACCACCCCCACCGACGCCCCCATCCTCCGCGACCGCGCCGACGTCGCCGCCTACGCCGCCTACCGCATGCCCGCCACCTTCGAGGCGGTCCACTCCGCACTGGAGGCATTCGCCGAAGCGGTACCGGACTGGACCCCCACCAGCCACACCGACGTAGGCGGCGGCACCGGCGCCGCGACCTGGGCCGCCACCGCCACCTGGCCCGGCGAGCGCAGCGTCACCGTGCTCGACTGGGCCGAGCCCGCCCTCGCCATCGGCCGGGAGATCGCCACCGCCAACCCGGCCCTGAAGGACGCCCGCTGGCAGCGCACCCGAATCGGCTCCGCGCTCACCCTCGACCCCACCGACCTCGTCACCGTCTCCTACGTCCTCAACGAGCTCACCGCCCCCGACCGCACCGCCCTCCTCGACACCGTCGCATCCGCCGCCCAGGCCGTCGTGATCGTCGAACCCGGCACCCCCGACGGCTACACCCGCGTCATCGAGGCCCGCGACCGCCTGATCGCCGCCGGCTTCCACGTCGCCGCCCCCTGCCCGCACAGCGCCGCCTGCCCCATCGCCCCCGGCACCGACTGGTGCCACTTCTCGGCAAGGGTCAGCCGTTCCTCCCTGCACCGCCAGATCAAGGGCGGTTCCCTCGCCTACGAGGACGAGAAGTTCAGCTACGTCGCCGCCACCCGCCTCCCGGTCACTCCGGCCCCGGCCCGCGTCGTACGCAAACCCCAGATCCGCAAGGGCCAGGTACTCCTCGACCTCTGCGAAACCGAGCCCTCCCTACGCCGCACCACGGTCACCAAACGCCACGGCGACCTCTACAAGGCGGCCCGCGACGCGGCCTGGGGCGACGCCTGGCCACCGGCAGCACAGGACAGGTGACGCCGCCGCCCCCGGCCTCATTCCGAGGCCGCACCGTCCCTGGCCCCACCCACCCGCTGGGGACTCCATCTCTTGACGCCGGCGCGCGTCATTGAGCCCGTCCGGCGTTTGAGGCCGAGGCCGCACCGTCCCTAGCCCCCACCCACCCCCTGGGGGCTCCATCTCTTGACGCCGGCCCGTTCCATCCAGCCCGTCCGGCGTTCGAGGCCGAGGCCCGTTCAGGGCCGGAGCGGGGGTCTGGGGGCCGCAGGCCCCCAGGGAGCGGGGTCGAAGGGGCGGAGCCCCTGGAGGATGGGACGGGTAGGGGCGGCGGGGGCGAAACTCCCGTGGCCGACCCCACACGTGGCGAGACGCCCCGTCTCACCCCCTTGATACCGTCGGCACATGGTCAAGCAGCCCGCACCCAACTCCACCCGCCGCAGCGAACGATCCCGCCGAGCCATCTACGACGCCGCCCTCGCCCTCGTCGCGGAAGTCGGCTACCCGAGAACCACCATCGAGGGCATCGCCGCCCGCGCAGGCGTCGGCAAGCAGACGATCTACCGGTGGTGGCCGTCGAAGGCGGAGGTGCTGATGGAGGCGTTCCTCGACCTCGCGGAACAGGCCGCGCAGGAAGCCGGGCAGGAGCCGTACGTCATCCCGGACACCGGAGACCTCGCGGCCGACCTGAAGGCCGTACTGCGCCTCACCGTCGACCAGCTGAAGGATCCCCGCTTCACCGCCCCGTCCCGCGCCCTCGCCGCGGAGGGGCTGGTCAACGAGCAACTCGGCCGGGAGTACGTGGACAAGCTCCTCGCACCCTCGCTCCAGCTCTACGTCGACCGGCTGCGCTCCGCACAGGAGGCCGGCCAGGTGCGCCCCGACCTCGACCCGCGCATCGCGCTCGAACTCTTCGTCTCGCCCCTCGCCCAGCGCTGGCTCCAGCACACGGGCCCGATCTCGTACGAGTACACCGACACCCTCGTCGACTACGCCCTGCACGGTCTCGCCCCGCGCTGAGCCCCCCACGCACCAGGGGGGTAAATCCCGCCAAAGCGCCCCATGCCCCCTGATCCAGGTGCCGTGTACGCCTCGTCCCACCTACCCCGGTTGTCCGCTACGGCCCCCCGGAGCGCACGATGGTGGGACCATAGGGCATGCTGTTCCGCACGACAGCGAGGCGAGGGGATAGATGAGCGCGGAGTTGGGCGGCCGGACCGGCCTGCGGGGCAAACTCTCCCAGTGGCTGCGCGGACGCCGCCCGAAGGACACCGCCGCGGACGACGGCGGCCGGGAGGCCCTGCTGGTCGCCGCCGCCGCGACAGGACTGCCGCTCGCGCCCGCCGCGCACCCCGCCCCGGGCTACCGATGTTCCTGCGACCGTGTCGGCTGTCCCACGCCCGCCCGGCACCCCGTGTCCTTCGCCTGGCAGACGCAGTCCACCACCGACCGCGCCCAGATCGAGCGCTGGGCCCGCCACCAGCCCGAGGCCAACTTCATCACCGCGACCGGCATGGTGCACGACGTCCTCGACGTACCGGTCGAGGCGGGGCGCGAGGCGCTGAAGCGGCTGCTCGCCTCCGGCATCGAGGTCGGCCCGGTCGCCGAGAGCGACGACGGCCGGCTGCTGTTCTTCACCCTCACCCGCGGCACCCCCGAGGACGAGGACGAGTGGTGGCCCTGCGAGCTGGACTGCCACCCCGAGACCATGGACGAACACCCCGGACTGCGCTGGCACTGCCGCGGGTCCTACGTCCTCGTACCACCCGCGCGGCTGCCCGGCGACGGCCAGAGCGTGCACTGGGTGCGCGGGCTCGAACACCCGCTGCCCGATCCGCTGACCCTGCTGGAAACCCTCACCGACGCCTGCGCCCGCCACGCCGGCCAGGAGCCCGACCACCACGTCCCCGCGGCCTGGCCCCTGCGCCACTGAGGTGCAACTGAGGCGCCGCAGCGGGCGGCGCTACTCGCCCTTCGCCGACGTCAGGCCCTGGGTGCGGCCGATGACCTCCACCTTCCCCGAGCCCTTCGGGTCCAGGGCCACCTCGTTCGAGATGATCTCCATCGTCAGCGACTGCTTTATCTCGCCCTTCGTCAGCGCCTCCACCCCCTTGCCCGGGGAGGGGACGCTGGTGCCCGCATAGGCCGTCCGCTTCTCGTAGTAGCGCGTGGTGAAGAACACCATCGCGCCGCCGTCCGTGGTGCGCAGCGCCAGCGGGGCGTAGTCGCCGCTCGTCAGCGGCTCGTCGATGAACTGGCTGACCAGGCCCGGCCGCTTGGCGGCCTTCTCCCGGTCGGCACGCCACCCGCTGGTGTGGCGGCCGGGCGCGAAGACGCCCTTGCCGTCCTTGAGGTAGGCCGCGTAGTTCTTGCTCAAGTCCGCCGGTGGCACGGCCAGTTCGGTCGAGTTCGCGGGGACGGCCTCGGCCCAGCCGTCCTTGTCGGTCTTGAACTTCGGTACGTCGCCGGGGGCCACCAGCGTCAGATACGCGGCTTCCCACGGCTCGTTCAGGCCGCCCCGGGTGAACACGAAGATCCAGCGCGCGCTGCCGTACTTGTTGCCGGCCGCGTCGGCCACGAACCAGCGTGGCCAGCCCGCCTTCTTCGGGATCGTGTACTTGACGTCCGACAGCACCAGCGGGGTGTGCGCCGAGTTGCCGCCGGGGTTGAGCGCCTTGCCCGCCTTCAGCCGGGCGCTGTCGATGTCGCTCAGGGCCCCGGTGACGTAGTCGGCGTCGAGAGAGCTGTCGTACGCCTTGTCCGCCTTGTTGTACGCGGTTGTGAACTGTTGGAGCGCCTTGGCGGCCTCCCCCTTGGTGGCCGAGGGGAGAATCTCCTTCTCCCCGTGGACCACCACGCATCCGCTCGCCGTCAACGACAAAGCGGTCACTGAGGCCGCTATCAGTGCGCTCCGGTCAAGCCTGCGGAGCTTTCGAGGGCCGCGATCCCTGCTCATCAGGTTGCTTCACCTTCCCCTTCCCGGAGGCGAACCCTACCGGGGCCAGGAACAGCGCGAGCGTCGGGATCAGGTACAGCAGCCACACTGTGACCTGGAGGACGGTCGGGTCCGGCTGGAAGTTGAACACGCCCTTCAGCAGGGTGCCGTACCAACTCGACGGATCGACGGTGTCGCTGATGTCGAAGGCACGGTTGCTCAGGCCCGGCAGCCAGCGCGCCTCCTGCAGGTCGTGGAAGCCGTACGCCAGCACGCCCGCCGCCACGACGACCAGCATGCCGCCGGTCCAGGTGAAGAACTTGGCGAGGTTGATACGCAGCGCGCCCCGGTAGAACAGCCAGCCCAGGACGATCGCCGTGGCGATGCCGAGGGCGACACCGATCAGCGGGCGCGGGCTGCCGTCGCCGGCCGCGCGCACCGACGCCCACACGAACAGGGCCGTCTCCAGGCCCTCCCGGCCGACCGCCAGGAACGCGGTCGCCACCAGCGCGCCCGTGCCCATCTGCAGGGCCGCGTCCAGCTTGCCGTGCAGCTCCGCCTTCAGGTGCCGGGCGGTGCGCCGCATCCAGAACACCATCCAGGTCACGAGGCCCACCGCGAGGAGCGACAGGGAGCCGCCGAGCGCCTCCTGTGCCTCGAACGTCAGCTCCTGCGAACCGAATTCGAGCGCGCAGCCGAAGCCGAGCGCGAGGGCGACCGCGACACCGATGCCGATCCAGATGGGCTTCAGTGCGTCCCGGCGTTCCGTCTTCACCAGGTAGGCGATGAGGATGCACACGACGAGGCTGGCCTCCAGCCCCTCGCGCAGGCCGATCAGATAGTTGGAGAACACAAGTCCTCACGCCTCCTTGGAGAACAGGGTGCTGCCCCACCAGTCGTCCTTGTCGCGGACGCCGGGCGGGACCGCGAAGAGCGCCGAACCCACGTGCTGGATGTACTCGTTGAGCGAGTCGAGGGCCAGATTGCGCTGGATGCGGATGAACCCGGTGCGCGGGTCCTTCTGGTAGGCGAGGAAGAACAGGCCCGCGTCCAGCCGCCCCAGGCCGTCGGTGCCGTCGGTGAAGGAGTAGCCGCGGCGCAGGATCGTCGCCCCGTCGTTGGAGTCGGGGTGCGCGAGCCGGACGTGCGCGTCGGGCAGCATCGCCTTCAGGAACGGCTCGTCGCGCTCCTTGGCCTTGCCGACCGGGGCGCCCTCGCCCTTGTCACGGCCGAAGATGTCCTCCTGCTCCTGCAGGGAGGTGCGGTCCCAGGTCTCGATGTGCATGCGGATACGGCGGGCGACGAGGTAGGAGCCGCCGGCCAGCCACGCGGGACCTTCCTTCCCGTCCACCCACACGAACTTCTTCAGCCGGTCCGTCTCCGTCCCCGCGATATTGCGGGTGCCGTCCTTGAACCCCATGAGGTTGCGCGGGGTCTGCTCGTCGGGGGTCGTGGAGGAGGTCTTCCCGAAGCCGAGTTGGGACCACTTGATGACGACCTTGCCGAAGCCGATCCGGGCCAGGTTGCGGATCGCGTGCACGGCGACCTGGGGGTCGTCCGCGCAGGCCTGGATGCACAGGTCGCCGCCGCTGCGGTTCTTGTCGAGGTTGTCGCCGGCGAACTTCGGCAGCTCGACGAGGGCTTCGGGGTGGGCGTCCGCGATGCCGAACGCCTCCCCGTACTTCTCGAAGAGCGAAGGACCGAAACCGATCGTCAGCGTCAGCCGCGACGGCTTCAGGCCCAGCGCCTCACCGGTGTCGTCCGGCGGCGCCTCGGCCAGGCCGCCGTACGCCCCCTCGCCGACCGCCTGCCCGGCGGTCATCCGGCGCGCGGCCGCCGTCCAGTCCTTCAGCATCTGCACGAACTCGGCGCGGTCGTCGGTCTTCACGTCGAACGCGGCGAAGTGCAGCCGGTCCTGCACGGGGGTGGCGATGCCGGCCTGGTGGTCACCGTGAAAGGCGATGGCGGCGCCCGTCGCGGCGCCGGCGGGGGCGGAGTCGCCCGCGGAGTCGCCGTCACGGGTCATCGCCACGGTGCCGCCGGCCGTGACGGCACCGAGCGCGAGCCCGGCACCGCCCCAGCCGATCAGCGCACGCCGGGACGGGGACTGCGGGGTCTCGGTCATGAGGGTGCCCCTACTTCACGACGACGGCGGCGGCGAGCTTGGACAGCGGCTCCGCGAGGGAGTTGACGCCGTCCGACAGCTCCTTGCGGTCGGCCTCGCCGACCTTGTCGTACGAGGTGAAGTCGTACGGTGCTGCATTCGAATCGTCCGCCCGGTGCTTGTCGAGCAGCGTGTTCAGCGCGCCGAACTGCTTGTCGAGCTCGGTGACCAGCGCCGGGTCGTTCTCCTTGGCGACCGGCTTGAGCAACTCGTACGCCTTCTCGGCGCCTTCGACGTTGGCCTTGAAGTCGACCAGGTCGGTGTGCGAGTAGCGCTCCTCCTCGCCGGTGACCTTGCCGGTGGCGACCTCGTCGAGGAGTTCCTTGGCGCCGTTGGCCATGGAGGTCGGGGTGATCTCGGCCTTGCCGACCCGGTTCTGCCAGTCCTTCAGGTCCTTGATGAGCAGGTCGGCGAGTTCCTTCTCGCGGTCGCCGATCTTCTTGTCCTGCCACAGCGCCTTCTCCAGGCGGTGCCAGCCGGTCCAGTCGGTGGCCGGGTCCTGGCCCTCCTCCAGGCCGTCCTCGCGGACGTCGACCTTGGGGTCGATGTCGCCGAAGGACTCGGCGACCGGCTCGGTGCGCTCCCAGCCGATGCGGGAGGGGGCGTACGCCTTCTTCGCGGCCTCGATGTCGCCGTCCTTGACGGCCTTCGCGAACGCCTCCGCCTTCGGCAGCGTCTCGTCGGCCTGCGCCTGCGCGTACTCACGGTAGGCGGCGACTGCCTTGTCGAGGCGCGGGTCGCGCTTGGCGGCCGCGCCCTTGCCGGTGGCCTTCACGGTCTGCCGGATGCCGTCGCCCTTCATGCCGGGCTTGCAGGCGATGGTGTAGTCGCCCGCCTTCACCTCGGCGGTGACCGTCTGCTTGGTGCCGGGACCGATGTTCTCGCGCTCGGTGACGATGCGGTCGTCCGGGAAGAGGATGTAGACCTCGGTGACCTTGGAGCCCTTGTTCTCGATGGCGAGCTCGACGTGCCCGGCCGGGAACTCCTTCTTCGACACCTCGCACTTGTCGTCCGTCGCGGTCACCTTGACGACCCGGTCGCCGCCCGCCGAACTGCCCTTCTCGGTGCACCCCGTGACGGCGGCCAGAGCCGCCGCGGTGGCTATGGCAGTGGTGACGGAGAGTCTGACGGCTCGCATGAGGGCTCCAGATGGCCGAAAGTGTGCGTGACGGGCCTCACAACAAGCAAGGTGAGGCTTGCCTAACGCCCATAAGGATCGCCTAAGTGGCCAAAAACGCCCCTATAGAGCGGTCAAAGGGAAGTCAAAGGTTCCGTAGTGGGGTCACCAACAGCCCTCCCGTTCGAGGGTGCGAAAGCACTTCGACGGGCTGGTCGTACACCTCCGACAGCAGCCGCTCGGAGAAGACCTCGCCGGGCGCACCGTCCGCCGCGACCCGTCCGCCGCGCAGGACGGCGACCCGGTGCGCGTAGGCCGCCGCGAGCCCCAGATCGTGCAGTACGACCACCACCGCGTCCCCGGCCCGCGCCCGTTCCCGGCACAACCGCAGCACCAGCTCCTGGTGCTTGAGGTCGAGGGCCGCGGTCGGCTCGTCGAGCAGCAGCAGCGGCGCCCGCTGGGCCAGCACCCGGGCGAGCGCGACCCGGGCCCGCTCGCCACCACTGAGCGCGGAGAACGACCGTACGGCGAAGGCGGCCACCTCGGTGGCGGCCATGGCCTCGGCGACGGCCGCGTCGTCGTCCTCCCGTCCGAGGGAGGCCCAGGGCGCACGGCCCATCCGGACGACCTCCTCGACCGTGAAGGGGAAGGAGAGGGCCGCCGACTGGGGGAGCACGGCGCGGCGAAGGGCGAGTTCCGGGGCGGACCAGTCGCTCGCCGGGCGGCCGTGGATCCGTACGACCCCCTCGGCGGCCGGTAGGTCGGCGGCCAGCGCGCTCAACAGGGTGGACTTTCCAGCACCGTTGGGCCCGACGAGAGCGAGAACTTCGCCGGCGCGGACGGTGAGGGAGACGCCGGTCAGCACCTCGCGCACACCGAGACGAACGTGCAGCGACTCGGCGGCGGCGAGGATGTCGCCGGGTTCGGAGGGGGCTGGGGGAGTGGGGCGAGGGCGGAGCAGTCTCATAGGAGGGGGTTCCTTCTTGAGGCGGGGGGGCGGGGGGAACCTAGGGGCGCGGGGAACTGCGCGATCAACCCCCACTCACCCGCGGTCGGCAAACAACCATCAGGCCCACCCCCCTTGCCGCCGCCGAGTCCGACGCAGCAGCCAAAAGAAGAACGGACTGCCCAGCAGGGCAGTAAGGACACCGAGCGGCAACTCCGCAGGCGCCGCCACGGTCCGCGCAGCGAGATCCGCCGCCAGCAACACCACCGCCCCACCCAACGCACTCCCCGGAATGAGAAACCGATGCCCGGGCCCCGCGGCCATGCGCAACAGATGCGGCACGACAAGCCCGATGAACCCGATGACCCCGGAAACGCTCACCGCCGCAGCCGTCAGCAACGCGACGACCAGGACCAACGCAACCCGCATCCGCTCCACGTCCACCCCGAGATGCCGGGCGGGCCGGTCGCCGAGCGCGAGCAGGTCCAGGCGGCGCGCGTACAGCGGCGCCACCCCCAGCCCCACGGCCGCGCACGGCAGGACCGCCGTCACCTTGGGCCAGGTGGACTGGGCGAGGGAGCCGAGCTGCCAGAAGGTGATCTGGTTCACCGCGGCCGTGTCCGCGAGGAAGATGAACAGGCCGATGAGCGCCCCGGCGAAGGCGTTGACGGCGATGCCCATGAGGATCAGGGTCACGACCTCCGTACGGCCGCCCGAGCGGGACATCGCGTACACCAGCAGCACCGTGCCGAGACCGGCGACGAAGGCCATCGCGGGGAGGGTCCAGTTGCCGAGGAAGGTCAGCCCGAGCGAGATGGCGGCGACCGCTCCGACCGCCGCGCCCAGGGAGACGCCGATGGTGCTCGGCTCGGCCAGCGGGTTGCCGAACACGCCCTGCATCAGCGCCCCGGCGCAGCCCAGCGAGGCCCCGATGAGCAGCGCGAGCACGATCCGCGGGAAGCGGACGTTCCACAGCACCGACTCGGCGACGCGGTCCAACTCGCCGCCGCCGAGCCCGACTTTGTGCTGCACGGAGGCGAGGACGTCCCCGACCGGGATCGGGTAGGCGCCGATCCCGGCGGCGACCGGGACGAGGGCGAGGAGGGCGACGCTCATGCCGACGGTCAGCAGCCAGGCGGCGGTGTGCCGTCTGCGGGGCGGCGCCTCGGCCACGGCCTCGGGTGCGGCCTTCTCCAGTACGGTCATGCCGCATTCCCCTTCTTGTTCTACCGGTGTCGTCCCCGTCGCCCCCACCGTCATGCGGACGGGGCCCCAGGGGTCCGACGAGTGATGTTTCAATTCCTCCGTGACTGACTACGACGTCCTCCGCGTCTTCTGCGGCCCGACCGGCGGATACGGCAACGAACTCGGCGTCGTCCGCGAGGGCTCCGTGATCCCCGAGCGGAGCGACCGGCAGGCGTTCGCCGCGAAGCTCGGTTTCAGCGAGACAGTGTTCGTCGATGACCCCGAGCGCGGGGTCATCGACATCTACACGCCGACCCTGCGCCTGCCCTTCGCCGGTCACCCCTGCGTCGGTACGGCCTGGCTGCTCGACGTGCCCGAGCTGGTCACCCCGGCGGGCGTGGTGGGCGCGCGACTGGACGGGGAGTTCAGCTGGATCGAGGCGCGCGCGGAGTGGGCCCCGCCGCGCACCCTGCGGCAGTACGCGACGGCCGCCGAGGTGGACGACCTTCCCGTGCCCCCGCCCGGGGAGTGGATCTACGCCTGGGCCTGGGAGGACGAGGCAGCCGGCCGGGTCCGGGCCCGCGGCTTCCCCGGCCGTGACGACGGCATCGACGAGGACGAGGCCACGGGCGCGGCGGCGCTGCTCCTCACGGACCGCCTGGGCCGCGCCCTCAACATCACGCAGGGCACCGGGTCGCAGATCCTCACGGCGCCGCAGCCGGGAGGCTGGGTGGAGGTCGGCGGCCGGGTGTTCCTGGAGCGCTAGGCCGGACATGACCCAGGGCATGTCCGACAGAGCCCGGCCGCTTCAGGCGCTCAGTGGAAACTCCTCGCCCAGCGCCCGGAACACCGCCGTGTTCAGCGCGAACGCCCGCTTGCACTCCGCCACGATCCGCTGCTTCTCCAGGTCGTCCACGCGCACCGCGTCCAGCAGTTTGCGGTAACTCCGCTTGAAGGCCGCCGGGTTGGAGATCTCCTCGAAGACGTAGAACCGGACCCCGTCGCCCTTGCGCGCGAAACCCCAGGTCTTCTCCGCCTTGGCGCGGATGATCTGGCCGCCGGAGAGGTCGCCGAGGTAGCGGGTGTAGTGGTGGGCGATGTAGCCGGCCGGCCAGTCGTGGGCGCACTCCCGCACGCGATCCGCGTAGGCCCGCGTCGCCGGCAGCGCCGACACTCCCGCCCGCCAGTCCGGACCCCGCAGGTGCGCCAGGTCCCGCTCCAGCGACGCCAGCCGGAACAGCTCCGGCTGGATGAACGGACCGGTCACCGGGTGCGCCGCCAGCCGCTCGGTGTCGGTCTCCAGCGCCTCGTACACGAACCACAGCTGCTCGGTGTAGCGCGCGTACGCGTCCACCCCCAGCCTGCCGCCGAGCAGGTCGCTCATGAACGTCGAGGTCTCGGCCTCCACGTGCTCTTCGTGGGAAGCGGTGCGGATGACTGTCGAGAAGGAGTCCATGGAACCCATTTTCTGAGGTTAGGCTTACCTAAGTCAATAGGGTTGCCGACGCCATGTCGGTAAAAGCGTACCGAGAAAACCCGCCCTCCGCAGAGGACGGGTTCTCGGCGACCGCCAGGGTCAGGGGAGGGTGAGGATCTCCGTCCCCGTCTCCGTCACGACCAGCGTGTGCTCGAACTGCGCGGTGCGCTTGCGGTCCTTGGTGACGACCGTCCAGCCGTCGTCCCACATGTCGTACTCGTGCGTGCCCAGCGTCAGCATCGGCTCGATCGTGAAGGTCATGCCGGGCTGGATCACCGTCGTCGCGTGCGGGCTGTCGTAGTGCGGGATGATCAGGCCCGAGTGGAAGGACGAGTTGATGCCGTGGCCGGTGAAGTCGCGGACCACGCCGTAGCCGAAGCGCTTGGCGTACGACTCGATCACGCGGCCGATGACGTTGATCTGGCGGCCCGGCTTGACCGCCTTGATCGCCCGGTTCAGGGACTCGCGGGTGCGCTCCACCAGCAGGCGGCTCTCCTCGTCCACGTCACCCACCAGGTACGTGGCGTTGTTGTCGCCGTGCACCCCGCCGATGTACGCCGTCACATCGAGGTTGATGATGTCGCCGTCGCGCAGGACCGTGGAGTCGGGGATGCCGTGGCAGATCACCTCGTTGACGCTCGTGCACAGGGACTTGGGGAAGTTGCGGTAGCCGAGCGTCGAGGGGTAGGCGCCGTGGTCGCACATGTACTCGTGCGCCACCTTGTCCAGTTCGTCCGTCGTCACACCCGGGGCGATGATCTTCGCCGCCTCGGCCATCGCCCGCGCGGCGATACGGCCGGCGACGCGCATCGCCTCGATGGTCTCCGGGGTCTGCACCTCCGGACCCGTGTACGGCGTCGGCGCGGGCTTGCCGACATACTCGGGGCGGCGGATGTTTCCGGGCACGGAACGGGTGGGGGACAGCTCCCCTGGGACAAGCAGCGACTGGCCAGACATGCCAGCGAGTCTAACCAGCGGCCGTGGGGGAACATGTGGGTGGCGAGAGGAGCCGCTCATGGCCTTGTTCAAGAAGCGCACGGTCGGGAAGCCCGGCGAGTGGTACTACTGCCTCGTGCACAAGAAGGTCGAGGAGGGGCCGGAGTGCCCGGCCAAGGACCGCTTCGGGCCGTACGCCGACCGGCAGGAGGCCCAGCACGCGATGGACCTCGCACGGGAACGCAACCTGGAGTGGGAGAACGACCCGCGGTGGCACGACGCCCCGACCGGCCCGGCGGACGACGACTGATCAACCTTCCGCGGGCGCCGGCGCGGTCGTCGCCGCCGCCCGCCGCTCCCGCAGCCGTACCGCGTGCTCGTTCGTCCGCGCGTCGTACGTCAGCAGCTTCGGCAGGCACAGCGCCAGCAGCCCCACCGCGCCCACGCACAGCAGCCCGCCCGACCAGACGGACGTGCGCACGCCCTGCCAGGCGGCCACGCCGCCCACGTAGGTCTGGCCGAGCTGCGGGCCGACCGAGTACGACAGCAGCTCGATCCCGGCGAGCCGCCCCCGCAGCTCGTCCGGGATCGTCTGGTTCCACATCACCCCGCGGAAGATGCCGCTGACCATGTCGGCGGCGCCGCCGGCGGTCAGGAACAGCAGCACCAGCCATACGTTCCCGCAGACACCGGCGGCCGCGATCGCCATGCCCCACAGCGCGGCCGACAGGACGACGACCCGCCCGTGCCGGTGCACCCGCGAGGTCCAGCCGCTGGTCAGGCTCACCAGCATCGCGCCGGCCGGGACGGAGGCGTACATCAGGCCGAGGGCCCAGGGGGCGTTCAACTCGTCCGCGAGGAACGGCAGTACGGCGAGCGGCATCGCGAAGAGCATCGCCGCGATGTCGATGACGTAGGTGCCGAGCAACTCCTTGCGGCTCCAGGCGTACCGGGCGCCCTCGGCGATCGCTTTGAGGGACGGCTTCGCGGCCTCGTGCGAGGCGGGGGAGGCGGCGATGCCGAGAGCGAGCAGGACGGAGACGACGAAGGTCAGCAGATCCGCGCCGTACGCCCAGCCGAGCCCCGCGTACGCGACGACCACGCCGGCCAGCGCCGGGCCCGCGACCCCGCCGACCTGCCAGCGCAGGGCGTTCAGCGAGGCGGCGGCCGGGAGGTGGTCGTGGGCCACGATCCGGGGCAACAGGGCGTCCAGGGCGGGGCGTTGGACCGAGACGAGCGCGGAGGACAGGGCGGCGACGACGTACAGCGGCCAGACGGCGGGGCTCGGCAGCAGGGCGTTGACCAGCAGCGCCGCGCTCAGCACCGCCTGCCCGGCCTCCGTCCACACGATCAGCTTCCGCTTGTCGAGCGCGTCGGCGAGTGCGCCGCCGTACAGCCCGAAAACGACCAGCGGCACCAGCTCCACGGCCCCGATCGCGCCGACCGCCGCGGCGGACCCGGTCAGCTCCTTGATCTGCACCGGCAGCGCGACGAACGTCAGGAAACTGCCGAAGGAGGAGATCAGGCCCGCCAGCCACAACCTCCGGAAGTCGGCGGAGGCCCGCCAGGGGGAGAGGTCGGGGAGTACGGCACGGAGGCGCGAGGCAGGGGCAAGGGGCGGGGGAGCTGGGGAAGCGGTGGGGGAGTCGTCCGTCACGACGGGTCATGCTCGGGTGGGGCGGGGTCGGAGGCAAGCGGTTTTGTGCGCGGGGGCGGGTCCTGGCCAGGTCACCAGCGCGCGGGTGGCGGTGCGGTCAATGACTCGGCCAGGCGGGACAGGCGGTCCCGCCAGCGGCGGCGGCCCCTCGCGGCCGGCATCGGGTTCTCGCCGGCGGCCGCGCTCACCAGGTGCTGCACGGTGTCCAGGTCCAGCTCAGCGCCCTCCGGCACGGTCAGCGTCTCGTGGGCCATGGTCGTCAGCTCCGACTCGTCGGCGCCGAGCGCCAGCACCGTCGCCCCGGCCCGCCGGACGTCGTGCACCCGTTCCAGGAGCGGCGCCCCGGGCTCGTCCGGCGACACCACCAGCAGTGTCTCCCCGCGCCGCGCCGCTGCCAACCGGCCCAGGCCGACGGCCAGATGCGCCGGAGCGGAGGCGCGCGCGTGATGCCGTACGAGTGTCGGGGCGAGCTCCGGCGTCCCCGACCACGCGGCCTCGTCCATCAGATGGGCCGCCAGATGCCACGGCTCGTACTGCGGTGTGCCGACCAGCAGCAGCCCGCCCTCGTGCGACACCGCCGACGACCGCAGCGCCCCCGCGAACCGCCGTGTGGCACCCAACCACTCGGTTCCGGCGAGCACTTCGCGCAACAACGCGACACGTACGGCGTCCATGCGACCGCATCCTGCCGTAACCGGCCACTTGTGACCCGGAGTTCACCACGAATTCGCCCGGTATGGGGAAGCAGATGGGCCCGGCGGCCACCTTCGAGGAGTCTGACCATGACCGAGACCAGCGTCCCCTTCCGTGCGGGCCGGGAGGGGTATGCCTCCTTCCGTATCCCGGCCGTCGTCGCCACCTCCGCCGGAACGCTCCTCGCGTTCTGCGAGGGCAGGGTCGAGTCCGCCGCCGACCACGGGCAGATCGACATCGTGCTCAAGCGGTCGACGGACGGCGGCCGCACCTGGGGCCCCCTGACGGTGGCCGCCGACAACAACTGGCACCTCGCCGGGAACCCCGCCCCCGTCGTCCTCGACACCGGCCGCATCCTGCTCGTCTACATCCGCAACCACGCCACCGCCACCGAGGCCGCCATCCTGCGCGGCGAGGTGAGCGACGCCGACGGCCGCCGGATCTGGGTGCGGTACAGCGACGACGACGGCGTCACCTGGTCGAGTTCGAAGGAGATCACCGCGCAGGTGAAGAAGCCGGGGTGGCGCTGGTACGCCACCACGCCCGGCCACGCCATCCAGCTGAGCACCGGCCGGGTCGTCGTCGCCGCCAACCACACGATCCCGCCCACCGGCGACGACATCGGCAACGAGGCCAGGTACAACAGCGGCCACTGCCTGCTCAGCGACGACCGGGGCGCCACCTGGCGGATCGGTTACATCGACGAGAACACCGACGGCTACGTCAACGTCAACGAGACCACCGCCGCCGAACTCCCCGACGGCCGCGTCTACTTCAACACCCGCAACGACTCCCCGTCCCCCGGCAACCGGGCCGACGCCCACTCCGCGGACGGCGGCACGACCCTGGTGAAACCCTTCCGTCCGCAGGCCGGCCTGACCGCCCCCATCTGCGAGGGCAGCGTCCTGCAGCTGCGCGACCCCGACGTCCTGCTCTTCTCCGGTCCCGCCGACCCCGCCGCCCGCGCCCTGATGACGATCCGCGCCTCCACCGACGGCGGCATCACCTGGCGGTCCGCGTACACGGTGGACGGTCTGCCCGCCGCGTACTCGGACCTCGTACGGATCGACGACGGGACGGTCGGACTCCTCTACGAGACCGGCGACTTCGGCCCGTACGAGACCATCACCTTCCGGCGGGTGCCCGTGACGCAGCTCACCTGAGCCCTGGGGCGGGCGCGGCAGCCGTAAAGTCGGGCCATGACCTCTACCGACAGTGCACAGCAGCCCACGGGTGCCCCCGCGAAGGCCCCGGCCAAGGACCCCTGGGACCTCCCCGACGTCTCCGGGCTCGTCGTCGGCGTGCTCGGCGGGACCGGGCCGCAGGGCAAGGGCCTCGCCTACCGGCTCGCCAAGGCCGGGCAGAAGGTGATCATCGGCTCGCGAGCAGCCGACCGGGCCGAGTCCGCCGCCGAGGAGCTCGGGCACGGTGTCGAGGGCGCCGACAACGCCGAGTGCGCGCGGCGCAGCGACATCGTGATCGTCGCCGTGCCGTGGGAGGGCCACGGCAAGACGCTGGAATCCCTGCGCGAGGAGCTGGCCGGCAAGCTGGTCGTCGACTGCGTCAACCCGCTGGGCTTCGACAAGAAGGGCGCCTACGCGCTGAAGCCGGAGGAGGGCAGCGCAGCCGAGCAGGCCGCCGCCCTGCTGCCGGACTCGCGGGTGACGGCGGCCTTCCACCACCTGTCGGCCGTGCTGCTCCAGGACCCGGAGATCGACGAGATCGACACCGATGTGATGGTGCTCGGGGAGGTACGGGCGGACGTAGAGATCGTCCAGGCGCTGGCCGGCCGCATCCCCGGCATGCGCGGCGTCTTCGCGGGGCGGCTGCGCAACGCCCACCAGGTGGAGTCGCTGGTCGCGAACCTGATCTCGGTGAACCGGCGCTACAAGGCGCACGCGGGGCTCCGCGTCACGGACGTCTGAGGGATGGGGGACACTGGTCGCCGTAGCAGTGTCCCCCGAAGGAGTCGACCGAAATGCCCCGCCTTGGTGTCTATGCCCTGATCGTCTGTCTGCTGGCCGTGGCCGCGGCCGTGATCTCCTTCACGCAGGGCAGCTGGCTGGGGATCGTGTGGGTGCTGCTGGCCGGGCTGTCGTCGAACATGACCTGGTACTACGTCAAGCGCGGCCGGGCCGCGCGTGACGGCTCCGTCACTGGCTGATGGTGCAGCGCGGGTCCGTGTCCCAGAAACGGAACAGCTCGAAGCCGCAGTACGTGTCCACGTCACCGATGCCGAGCCCCCGCAGGAGGGCGTCGACGGCGTCGAAGAACACGCCGTTGATCTCCGGCACCCACAGCAGCGCGAACACGAACAGCAGGCCGAACGGGGCGAACGGCTCCACCTGGCGCTTGACACCGTGCGACAGCCAGGGCTCGATCACGCCGTAGCCGTCCAGGCCCGGGACCGGCAGGAAGTTCAGGATCGCGGCCGTGACCTGGAGCAGGGCGAGGAAGGCGAGCGCGAAGCGGAAGTCCGCCGGGACGCCGTCGAGCGCGTCCAGCCAGAACGGGGCGGTGCACACCACGGCGAACAGGACGTTGGTCAAGGGCCCCGCCGCCGAGATCAGGCTGTGCCGCCAGCGCCCCCGGATCCGCCCGCGCTCGATGAAGACGGCACCGCCGGGGAGACCGATGCCGCCCATGATCACGAAGATGACCGGGAGCACGATGCTGAGCAGCGCGTGCGTGTACTTCAGCGGGTTGAGGGTGAGATAGCCCTTCGCGCCGACCGAGATGTCGCCGCTGTGCAGGGCGGTACGCGCGTGTGCGTACTCGTGCAGACACAGGGACACGATCCAGGCGGCGGTCACGAACAGGAACACGGCGAGGCCGGGCTGCTCGGCGAAGCCGGTCCAGGTGGCCCAGCCCGTCACCGCCGTGACGGCCAGGATCCCGACGAAGACGGGGCTGATCCGCCGGTCGCCGGAGCGGGTGATCGCGGTGGTCATGAGGAAGGGCTCCTGTGGGACGACGGGAGTACGGGGCGTCGGGCCTGCCCGACCGTACCGGGCGCAGGGGGAAAACGTCTCGCGGTGGGGTGGTGGTTCCGGGGAGGGTGGGGACATGGGGCTTTGGCATGTGTTCTACGCGGACTGGCAGATGGAGTGTTGCGGTACGCCGTTCAAGGTGGGGGACGAGGCGAGCTGGCCGCTGCTGTTCCAGCCCGCCGACGACGCCCTCGGCGGCGGCTGGCACGACCAGCTCACCCAGGTCGCCGGTCCGGTCGAGGACCTGCCGGGGGAGGGGGGCGCGGTGCGGGTGCTGCGGGAGGAGAGCGGGCTCGTGGTGGCCCTGCACCAGCATCCGGTCGACGTCCTCGCGCAGGAGGAGCTGGGTGACCTGCGGCCGGGGGACCGGCCCCGCCTGTCCGGCCTGCTCACGGCCGAGTTCCACGGCGACCCCGACCTGCCCGAGACCCCGGGCCGGGTACGGGCGATCCAGGTCCTTCGGCAGGGCTACGCCGAAATGGCGCCGGGCTCGCTCACCCGGGAGCCGGTCCCCGGAGAGCGGTCGCTGCGGTCGGTGTGGGAGTGCCCGAAGTGGTTCGCGGACGCCGACGCGGGCGTGATCGTGACCCTGGAGGTACCGGGCACGGACTCCCGGCTGTCCCACGCGGTGCGCGAGGCCCGGGGCCTTCCGCACGCGGGCACGGCACCCGGCGCGGAGGTGACGGGCCTGGCGCCGGCCGCGTTGGCCGAGCTGCTGGAGACCCTGAGCACGGTCCCGGAAACAGGATGACGGTGCCGTGACCCTTCCCGCGCCGCACACCCTTGCCGCGCCGCGCCCCGCAACCCTGTGACCGTCCCGAACCCGACAGAGACAATGGACCCCGTGCGCTATCGCATCCTCGGCACCACCCAGGTACTTCGCCCCGACGGCCGCCCCGTTCCGGTCGGCGGGGCGCGGCTGCGTGCCCTGCTGACCGTGCTGGCGTTGCGGGGCGGGCGGACCGTGCCCGCGAGTCTGCTGGTCGACGAGGTGTGGGACGGCGATCCGCCCGCCGACGCGACCGGCGCGCTACAGGCGCTGGTCGGACGTCTGCGGCGGGCCCTCGGGGCGGACGCGATCCTCTCGGAGGAGGGCGGGTACCGGCTCGCCGCAGGGCCCGACGACATCGACCTGCACCGGTTCGAGCGGCTGGCCGGCGAGGGCACGCGCGCGTTGGCCGACGGCGACCCCGCCAAGGCCGCCGTCGTCCTCGACGACGCCCTCGCCCTGTGGCACGGCCCCGCCCTCGCCGACCTCCCCGACCGCACCTCCGAGGCGGCCCGCCAGGAGACCCGGCGCCTGGACGCGCTGCGCGCCCGCCACACCGCCGCCCTCGCCCTCGGCCACGCCGAACAGTCCCTGCCCGAGCTGACCGCCCTGTGCGACACCCACCCCCTGGACGAACGCCTCCAGGCCCTGCGCCTGCGCGCCCTGCGCGACGCGGGCCGCACGGCCGAGGCACTGGCCGCCTACGAGGACGTACGACGACTCCTGGCGGACCGGCTGGGCTCGGACCCGGGACCGGAACTGCGCTCACTGCACGGGGAGTTGCTCCACCCGAGGCAGGGCACGCCCTCCGGTTCCTCGAACGGCCCTGAGGTTCCCCCCGCCCCCACTTCGCCCCCGCCCACCGGCAACCTCCGCGCCCGTCTCACCTCCTTCGTCGGCCGGGAACCGGACATCGAGGCCATCCGCGGCGACCTCGCCACCGCCCGGCTCGTCACCCTGCTCGGCCCCGGTGGGGCGGGCAAGACGCGGCTGTCGCAGGAGGCCGCCGAGAGTGTCCGGGACAGCGCCCCGGACGGGTTGTGGCTGGCCGAGCTCGCGCCGGTCGACGAACCCGAGGCCGTACCGGAGGCCGTACTGACCGCCGTCGGCGCCCGCGAGACCGTGCTGTACGGCGCCGGGGCCGAGGCCATGCGGGCCGGATCCGAGCGGAATGACGACCCCGTCGAGCGGCTCGCCGAGCACTGCGGCAAGCGGCGCATGCTGCTGATCCTCGACAACTGCGAGCACGTCGTGGAGGCCGCCGCCCGGCTGGTGGAGGAGCTGCTGGCGCGCTGCCCGCGGCTGACGGTGCTCGCCACCAGCCGTGAACCCCTCGGCGTACCGGGGGAGTTGCTGCGGCCCGTGGACCCGCTGCCCGAGCCGTTCGCGCTGCGGCTGCTCGCCGACCGTGGCGCCGCGGCCAGGCCGGGGTTCCGGGTCGCCGACGATCCGGAGGCGTGCGCGGAGATCTGCCGGCGGCTCGACGGACTGCCCCTCGCCATCGAGCTCGCCGCCGCCCGCCTGCGCATGCTGACGCCGCGTCAGATAGCCGAGCGGCTCGACGACCGCTTCCGGCTGCTCACCTCGGGCAGCCGTACCGTGCTGCCCCGCCAGCAGACCCTGCGGGCCGTCGTCGACTGGTCCTGGGAGCTGCTGGACGAGGGCGAACGAGAGGTGCTGCGGCGGCTGTCCGTGTTCGCCGGCGGCTGCGATCTCGCCGCCGCCGAGGCCGTGTGCGGACCCGTCGCGCTGGAGGCGCTCGGCTCGCTCGTCGACAAGTCCCTCGTGGTGGCCGCCCCTTCGGCGGACGGGGCGATGCGCTACCGGCTGCTGGAGACCGTCGCCGAGTACGCGGGCGAGCGGCTCGACGAGACCGGGCGGCGCGCCGAGGCCGAGCGCGCGCATCTGACGTACTACCGCGAACTCGCCCGCACCACCGACCCGTTGCTGCGCGGTTCCGGCCAGCACGCCGCCATCCAGCGGCTCGAGCGCGAGAGCGAGAACATCCGCGCCGCCCTGCACCACGCCATCGCCGTACGCGACGAGCAGGAGGCGATGTGCCTGGTGCTGTCGATGGCCTGGTACTGGCAGATGCGCGACCAGCGCATCGTCGCCCGCAACTGGTCCCGTGAGGTCCATGACCTCGGCCCCGACCCCTTCGCCGAGCCCGTCCGGCCCGCCGCCCCGTTGTGGGAGCGCTGCACGGCCACGCCGCCGCCCTGGACCGGCGAGGTCCTGGCGGAGGCCCGGCGGGGCGTCCATCTGGTCCATCTGGCCTGCATGGACACGGAGTTGGACCGCTGGCAGGCGCCCGAGGGGCAGCGGAAACTGCGCGCCGTCGGCGAGGCGTACCGGCCCGGACTCCCGCAGGGATGCCGGTTCCCCGGCTCCCTCTGGTTCTACGCCGTCCTGCTCACCGGGGACATGGCACGGGTGCGGACGATCGTCGACGCCGCTGTGGACACCTGTCGCGGCGTGCCCGGATACGAGTGGGACCTCGCCGCCGCCCTCCATATGCGGGCCAATCTGCTCGCCAACCGCACCGAGTGGGCGGGCGACGCCACCCGCGACGCCGACGAGGCGCTTGCCATCTACGGCCGCCTCGGCGATCGGTGGGGCACCGCGGAGGCGTTCGCCGCGCGCGCCGAGGGGCGTGAGCGCAGAGGCGACTACCGTGCGGCCGCCGTCGACTACGAGGCGGCGATGGAGCTCGCCGAAGGTCTCGGCGCCCGCGCCCAGCTGGGCGTGCTCAGCGCCCGGCTCGGCAGCGTCCTGATCGAGGCGGGCGAGGCCGAGCGGGGAGAGCGCCTGCTGCGCGAGGTCATCGACCAGGCGGCCGGACCGAACGACCAGTCGATGCCCTTCGCCCGGCTGATCCTGGCCGGCCGGCTCGGCATGAGCGACCGGATCCCCGAGGCACGCGAGCAACTCCGGCTGCTGCGCGAGCAGTTCAAGATCGCCCACTTCGTCATCTTCGACGCCTTCATCCTCGGCGCGGAGGCCTGGCTGGACGCGGCCGACGGCCGCTACCCGCAGTCCCTGGACCGGATCAGGCGGGCGCTGGAACGCGCCGAGGACCCGCTGTCCGAGGCCATCGCCCCGCAGATGCGCTCGGCCTATCTGACCACCGCCGCGTACGCCCTCGCCGGCATCGACGGCGGCGGCCGGGCCCGCGACGCCGCCCGCTGCCTCGGCGCCGCAGACGCGCTGTTGCCACTGCGGCACGTCGCGACGTCCCAGGAGCGCGAGGTGTACGAACGGGCCGTGCAGCGCACGCGCGCCGCGCTCGACGACGCGGCGTACGAGGCGGCGTACGCGGAGGGCGGCGGCCTCTCCGCCCGGGAGGCCGCCGCCCTGGTCTGACGACACCGACTCCGACGACACCGACTCCGACGCACACCGAGGCGGAGCCGGATGCGTCAGCTCTTCGTCCGGAACTTGTGGATCGCGATCGGCGCCATCACGGCCGTGATCGCCACCGACCAGCCCAGCGTCACCCACAGGTCGTGCGCGACCGGCCCGCCCACCATCAGTCCGCGCGCCGCGTCCGCGAGCGTGGAGAGCGGGTTGTAGTCGGTGAACGCCTGCAGCCAGCCCGGCATCGACGTCGTCGGCGCGAAGATCGACGAGCCGAACTGGAGCGGGAACAGCACCAGGAAGCCCATCGCCTGCACGGACTGCGCGTTCTTCATGATCACGCCGAGGGTGAGGAACACCCACATGATCGACGAGGCGAACGCCGTGGACAGGGCCACGGTGGCGAACAGCCCGGCCCAGTTGGTGATGTCGAACCCGACCGCCACGGAGACGATCATCAGCACGGTGGTCGCGAACAGCATCCGCAGCAGCTCCACCGAGATCTTCGCGAAGAGCACCGAGCCGCGCCCGATCGGAAGGGACCGGAAGCGGTCCATGACTCCGGAGTTGAAGTCCTGGCTGAAGCCGGTGCCGACGCCCTGGGACAGCGTCATGCTCATCATCGCGATCATGCCGGGGATCACGTACTGCACGTACTGGTCCTGCCCGCCGCCCAGCGCCTGCCCGATCGAGCCGCCGAAGACGAACACGAACAGCAGCGTGAAGATGACCGGCATCAGCAGCGCGTCGGCCATCGACTCCGGGTCCTGGCGGATCCACAGCAGATTGCGCCGGACGAGGGCGCCGGTGTGCCGCAGATGCCCGCGCAGGGTGATGCGGGCGTCGTCGGCGGTCGTGGCGGTGGGGGCAGTGGTGGCGGTGGCGGCGCTCATACGGCGACCTCCTCGCGGTCGTCGGTGGGCACGGTGTCCTGGGG
This sequence comes from Streptomyces sp. SD31, assembly GCF_052068475.1. Lineage (NCBI taxonomy): Bacteria > Bacillati > Actinomycetota > Actinomycetes > Kitasatosporales > Streptomycetaceae > Streptomyces > Streptomyces sp. SD31. The sequence goes on from NZ_JBQHCX010000020.1 coordinate 111,810, forward strand.
CGCACTGGCGCGGTGGCCGGTGAGGGAGAGGAACACCTCGTCCAGGCTGGGCAGTTCGGTGCTGATGGAGGCGAGCGTGACGCCGCGGGCGGTCACGGCGCCGACGACGGCGGTCAGCTGCTCGTCGCTCAGGATCGGCACGAGGAGCGTGCCCGTGGCTGTGTCCACGGTCGTCGTGGCGAGCCCGGTGATGCCGAGATCGTCGAGATACCCGGCGAGGGGCCGCAGCTGCAAGGCATCCACCGGCCGGATCCGCAGGGTCCGCCCGCCGACCTTGGCCTTGAGCTCCTCGATCCCGCCGCCCGCGATGACCTTGCCCCGGTCGACGACGGTCAGCTCGGAGGCGAGCTGCTCGGCCTCCTCCATGTACTGGGTGGTCAGCAGCACGGTCACACCGTCCCCGACCATGGCCTTGACCTCGTCCCACACCTCGTTGCGGGTGCGGGGGTCGAGCCCCGTGGTCGGCTCGTCCAGGAACAGCACGGCCGGCCGCCCGATCATGGAGGCCGCCAGGTCGAGCCGCCGCCGCATACCGCCGGAGTACGTGCTCGCGGGCCGCTTGGCGGCCTCGGTCAGCGAGAACCGCTCCAGCAGTTCGTCGGCACGCGCGCGTGCGTCCCTGCGGGGCAGGTCCAGCAGCCGCCCGATGAGATACAGGTTCTCCCACCCCGGGAGCTTCTCGTCGACGGAGGCGTACTGCCCGGTCAGCCCGATCACCCGGCGCAGCTGCCGAGGCTGCCGTACGGCGTCGTATCCGGCGACGGTGGCCTGCCCGGCGTCCGGTGCCAGCAGCGTGGACAGGATCCGCACGAGGGTCGTCTTCCCGGCCCCGTTCGGCCCGAGCACTCCCATGACGGTGCCCTCGCGCACGTCCAGGTCCACACCGTCCAGCGCCTTGGTCTCGCCGTAGTGCTTGACCAACCCCCGCACAGAGACGGCGGCGCTCACGCCGCCCGGCTTCTTGTCGATTCGCGTCATGACGATGACGGTGTCAGGGCGTACCGACAAACGGCCGACAGATCACCGACATGGCCGACAGCCGACCTGGCGGAAGCGCCCCGAGGGGCCCCTTGGGCCCAAGGGGCGCGGGGAACTGCGCGACGAGCCACGGACGCCGCGGCAGTCGACGGACCCCACGCACCGTGGCACATCCGTAGTCGCGCCCTTGCCCCGGCAGCTCAGTACCGAACAGCCTCGGCCTGCTGCGGGACATGCCCCGCGACCACACGCTCCCGCCCGCCCCGCGGAGCGACCCGGCGCCGGTCCACCGCGTACGCGACGGACGCGACCCCGAGTCCGAGCACGGCCAGCGCGGCGCCCGCCAATGCCGGGGAGGTCACGCCGAACCCCGCCGCAAGAGCCAGCCCCCCGATCCAAGCGCCGCCGGCATTCGCGAGGTTGAAGGCCGCCTGGTTGGCCGAGGAGGCCAGGGACGGAGCCGACGACGCCTTCTCCATCACCATCAGGTTGAGCGGGGAGCCGGTCACGAACGCCGCCATGCCGAGCAGCGCCACCGCGAGGGCCGCGCTCCACGCCGTGGACATCAGCAGCGGGAACAGGGCCAGCACCGCGGCCAGGGAGAGCAGACCGCCGAACAGGGTCCCTCGCATCGAGTGGTCCGCCAGGCGCCCGCCCAGCAGGTTGCCGATGGTCGCACCCACGCCGAACAGCGCCAGCAGCAGCGTCACGCTGGCGTCGGCGTACCCGGCGGAGTCGGTCAGCATCGGCGTGACGTAGCTGTACGCGGCGAAGAGCGCGCCGAAGCCCGCGACCGTCGTGCCCAGCGCCAGCCACACCGGCAGGGAGCGCAGGGCGGCCACCTCGCCGCGCAGGCCGGCCGGCGGGGCGGCGTGCGCCTCGCCGCGCGGGATGAGCAGCGCCAGCGCCGCCATCGCGGCCAGGCCGATCGTGCTCACGCCGAGGAACGTGACCCGCCAGCCCAGGTGCTGCCCCACCAGCGTGGCCACCGGCACGCCCGCGACGTTGGCCACCGTCAGACCCAGGAACATCAGCGACACGGAGCGGGCCTTGCGCTCCGGCGCGACCATGTTCGTCGCCACGACCGCGCCGACGCCGAAGAAGGCGCCGTGCGGCAGGCCGCTCAGGAAGCGGGCGGCCACCAGCCAGTGGTAGTCGGGGGCGAACGCGGACAGGGCGTTGCCCGCGACGAACAGGGCCATCAGGCCGATCAGGACGGTACGGCGCGGCATGCGGGCCGTGACCGCCGCCAGCAGCGGGGCGCCGATGACGACGCCGAGCGCGTACGCCGAGACCAGGTGCCCGGCGGTGGGGATCGAGATGCCCAGATCGTTCGCGACTTCGGGCAGCAGGCCCATCATCACGAACTCGGTCGTACCAATGCCGAAGGCGCCGACGGCCAGGGCGAACAGTGCCAGGGGCATGAAGAGCCTTTGCCTTTCAGGGGAGAGCGATGTTCCGTACTTCGTATGTTCAGTAGCGGAACAAAGCCTCTCAGACTCAGTATTCCGGCAGATGACGCTCCGGTTGCCAGGGGCCGTCCAGACATGGCTGGCCAGGGGCTGACCAGCGGTTTTCAGGGCGCGTCAGGACGCGGTTGTGTCGACCTTCACACGCGCCGCCACCGGCAGATGGTCGCTCCCGGTCTCCGGCAGCGTCCACGAGCTCTCCGGCTCCAGGCCCTTCACCATGATCTGGTCGATCCGCGCCATCGGGAACGACGCCGGCCAGCTGAACCCGAACCCGCTGCCCGCCGCGCCCTGCGTGGAGCGCATCTGGGCGGTGACGGCGTTGAGCGCGCGGTCGTTCATCGTGCCGTTCAGGTCGCCGAGCAGGACCACCTTCTGCAGCTGCTCGTGGGCGATGGCCTCGCCCAGCGCGTCGGCGCTCTTGTCGCGCTGCCGGGCGGTGAACCCGGCCTCCACCTTCACCCGCACCGACGGCAGGTGGGCGACGTACACCGCGACCTGCCCGGACGGCGTGGTCACCGCGGCCCGCATCGCACGGACCCAGCCCAGCTTGATGTCGACCGGCTTGACGCCGCTCAGCGGGTACTTGCTCCACAGGCCGACGGTGCCCTGCACCGAGTGGTACTTGTACGTCGACGCCAACGCGGACTCGTATGTCGGGACCGCGGAGGCCGTCAGCTCCTCCAGGGCCACCACGTCCGCGCCGGACGCGGCGACGTCGCGGGCGGTGCCGGACGGATCGGCGTTGTCCGCGTTGACGTTGTGCGTGGCCACCGTGAGGTCGCCGCCGGCACCGGTCCGGTCGACGAGGAGGCCGCCGAAGAGGTTCAGCCACACGATCGCCGGGAGCAGCACGGCGATGAGCGCGGTCGCGGACCTGCGGACCAGAGCCAGCAGGAGCAGCACCGGAACGAACAGGCCCAGCCAGGGCAGGAACGTCTCGGTCAGGCTGCCGAGATTGCCCACCGCGTTCGGGACCTGCGCGTGCAGCAGCATCACCAGGGCGAGGATCACCGCGAGGGCGGCCACCACGATGCCGCGCCGCCAGACGCGCGGGTCGCCGCGCCGGCCCGTCACCAGGCCCTGCAGGCGGTCCGTCAGGCGCCGAAGCCCAGATTCCCGGCGCTCGGGACCCGAGCCGCCGTTGTCCGTCTCCGTCACGTACGCCTGCTGCGCCATACCGTCGCCTCACTACCTGCCGTGCACACCGTCGTCCCCCCGCGCCCAAAGAAACCCTAGGGGATGATCGGCCTCGTTCCTGCCGTACTCATGACGGCCGTACGGGGGCGAGGACGTACAAGTCGCCTTCAGGAGTTCCGGCTACGGCGAGGGAAAGCGCGCTCTGTGACGTAACGCGCACATGCGATCTACGGGGTGCGTGAACTGACGGGTCGTAGACCTTCCAGCACGGCGTCGACCATCTGCTCCGCCAGCCCTTCCGGAAGGTCGGCGTCCGGGCGCATGACGGCGCGCACCAGCATCGGGCCGAAGATCATGTCGTTCATCACGTCGACGTCGATGTCCGTGCGCAACTCGCCGTTCTCCTGCCCGCGGCGCAGGATCGCGTGCTGTTTCCTGCGCCGGGGCTCGACGACGATCGCGTGGTAGGCGTCCCAGATCTTCGGGCTGCTCTTCATCTGGGCGATGACGTTGTGCAGGAGCACCGACGAACGCGTCATGAGACCGCGCCTGCGCAACTGCTCCACCAGCGTCACGAGGTCGTCGCGCACCGAGGTGCCGGGCAGTTCGGGGTCCGGGGGTTCGGCGGCCCGCACGACGTCGACGAAGAGCTCCTCCTTGCCGCTCCAGCGGCGGTAGATGGTGGCCTTGCCGACACCGGCGGTGCGGGCGATGCGCTCGATGGACAGCTCCGCGAGCGGCACGCCGTCCTCCAGCAGCTTGATGACGCCCTCGATGATGGACCGCTCCACGGACTCGCTGCGGGGTCGGCCCCGGGCGGGGCCGTCCTGCCGTGGTTGGCTGTCGGCGAGGCTCACTTGGCTCGGTCCTTTCGGTGGGCTGTGCTGATTCTTCCTGGTGTACGGCGGTGTACGGCGACGGCGGGTACGAGGCGCGTGTCGGGTGCGGCCACTGCGCTCCTACTCGGCTGCCGCCAACTCCCGCTCCGCCTCTCCCTCCTGAGACGCCGTCGGCCGCCCCGGCAGGAACAGCGCCACGACCACCGCGCCGAGCACCGCGATGCCCGCACCCCACAGCGCCGTCACGTGCATGGCGTGCAGGAAGGCGTCGTGGGCCGGTCCGACGAGGGCCTCGCCGCGCGGGCCGAGCCGGTCGGCGACGCCGAGCGTGGCCTCGATGGACTCGCCCGCCGTGTGCCGTACGCCCTCCGGCAGCGCCGTGAGCCGGTCCTCGATGCCGCCTCGGTACGCGGTCGACAGGACCGAGCCCAGTACGGCGATGCCGAGCGCGCCGCCGACCTGGCGGAAGGTGTTGCTGAGGGCGGAGGCGGAGCCGGCCTTCTCCCGCGGCATGGCCTGCATGATGACGACGCTGATCGGGGTCATGATGTGCGCCATGGCGGCGCCCATCAGGAAGAACACGACCTCCAGGAGCCAGATCGGCGTGTCCGTCTCGAACGTGGCGAACGCGGCCAGCGTGGCGGCGATGAGCAGCATGGCGCCGGTGGTCGTGGCCCGGTTGCCGAACCGGTCGACGACCAGCCGGGCGCGCGGCGCGAAGATCATCTGGGCCGCGGCGAGCGGCAGCATCAGCAGGCCGGTCTGCAGGGGCGAGTAGCCGCGCACGCTCTGGGTGTAGAAGACCGAGAAGAAGGTCACGCCCATGAGGGCGAAGAAGACCAGCGCGATGACGCCGATCGCGGCCGAGAAGACCTTGTTGCGGAAGTACGTGACGTCGATGGACGGATGGTCGCTGCGCTTCTCGAACACGACGAAGGCGACGAGGACGGCGAGGCCCGCGGCGATGGTCGCGAGGACCGTCGGGTCCGTGAAGTCGGCGAGCTGGCCGCCCTTGATGATGCCGTAGACCAGCAGAACCAGGCCGACGACGGAGAGCACGACGCCGATCGGGTCGATCCGTCCCGGGTTCGGGTCGCGGGAGTCCGGGACCAGCCACAGCATCAGTGCGAGCGCGAGCAGCACGATCGGCACGTTGATGAGGAAGACCGAGCCCCACCAGAAGTGGTCGAGGAGGACCCCGCCGGTGATCGGCCCGATGGCGATGGCGAGTCCGACGCCGCCCGCCCAGATGCCGATGGCCTTGGGCTGCTCCTCGCGCTCGAAGACGTTCATCAGGACGGCGAGGGTGGCCGGCATGACGAAAGCGGCGCCCAGGCCCATCACCGCGCGGAAGGCGATGAGCTCGCCGGGCGAGCCGGAGAACGCGGCGAGCGCGGAGCCGATGCCGAACACCGCGAGCCCGCCGAGCAGGACCTTCTTGCGGCCGAGCCGGTCGCCGAGGATGCCCGCGCTGAACAGCAGGCCGGCGAAGACGAGGGTGTAGGCGTTGATCGCCCACTCCAGCTCGCTCTGGGTGGCGCCCAGGCCGGTCGGGGCCGGGGTCGAGATGGTCTTGATGGCGACGTTCAGGATCGAGTTGTCGAGGACGACGATCAGCAGGCTCAGCATCAGCACGCCGAGGATCGCCCAGCGGCGCCGGTGCACGGCTTCCGGTATGCGGGGGCCGGTGTCAGGGGCGGGAGAAGTCATGCCGTCGAGCGTAGGGGACTTACGATACGGCACCGTCTCGTATCGTAAATTTTTACCGAGCCCTTACGTGGGCGACGCGCGTGGGCGACGCGGGGGCGATGCGCGGGGCAGAACTCACACGGGGCGGCCTAGCCCTCCCTGGCACGAAGTGCCACCATGGAGGGGAGTCCGGGGACGCCGTCAGGGCGCCTCGAGATGACAGAAGGAGCCGTTGCAATGACGCAGCTTTCGGCTGCCCAGACGCCTCAGGCGAAGCCCTCCGACGGCAGCAAGGCGCTGTACGGGGGGAAGGGCACCCGCCGCATCACCGTCCGGGACATCGCCCTCGCCAAGGAGCGGGGCGAGAAGTGGCCCATGCTCACCGCCTACGACGCGATGACCGCGTCCGTCTTCGACGAGGCCGGCATCCCCGTCATGCTCGTCGGCGACTCGGCGGGCAACTGCCACCTCGGCTACGACACCACCGTGCCCGTCACGCTCGACGAGATGACCATGCTGTCGGCCGCGGTCGTACGGGGCACCTCACGCGCCCTGATCGTCGGCGACCTGCCCTTCGGCTCGTACCAGGAGGGCCCGGTGCAGGCGCTGCGCTCGGCGACCCGGCTGGTCAAGGAGGCGGGCGTCGGTGCCGTGAAGCTGGAGGGCGGCGAGCGCTCCCACGACCAGATCCGGCTGCTGGTCGAGTCCGGCATCCCGGTCATGGCCCACATCGGCCTGACCCCGCAGTCCGTCAACGCCATGGGCTACCGCGTCCAGGGCCGCGGCGAGGAGGCGGCCCAGCAGCTGCTGCGCGACGCGAAGTCGGTCCAGGACGCCGGCGCGTTCGCGGTCGTCCTGGAGCTGGTCCCGGCGGAGCTCGCGGCCGAGGTCACCCGGGTTCTGCACATCCCGACGGTCGGCATCGGCGCCGGTGCGGAGACGGACGCGCAGGTCCTGGTCTGGACGGACATGCTGGGCCTGACCGGCGGCCGCGTCCCCAAGTTCGTCAAGCAGTACGCCAACCTCCGCGAGGTCATGGGCAACGCGGCGAAGGCGTTCGCGGAGGACGTGGTCGGCGGAACGTTCCCGCTGGAGGAGCACTCCGTCCACTGAGCCCTTCCGGGCTCCGACCCCACCGAACCACTGCGGCACCACAGCGCCCCGCCGATCTTCCCCCGTCGGCGGGGCGCCCCTTTCGCCTTTGCGGGGTCAGCCGCTCGATCAGCGCGGCAACGGCGACCTCCCCGACTGACCGCTGCGGGCGATCCGGGCGCCGGCGGCAGGGCGCGCCGGCGGTGAGGTGGCGCGGAGCGCGTGCCCACGCCACCTCACCGGACCGCGGCCTCAGCGGCGGCGGTACGACTCGACGTAACCGCTCGCGGGCGTTCCCACGCCCGTCACGTCGTCGTAGCCCCGCACGGCCTGCAGGGAGCTGTCCTTGCCGAGGGAGCGTACGGATGTGGTCAGGCCGTCCGTCGCGTCGTAGCCGTTGACGTAGTCGACGCGTGCCACCGCGAGCCCGGAGCCCGTCGGGTCGTCCGTGACGTCGTGGTAGGCCTTCGAGCCGTACCTCGCGTAGATCGACGGGTTGGCGAAACCGATCGGCTTCCCGCCGCGCGCCTCCTGCGCCAGGGCCTGGACGGCCGCGATCACCGGCGCGGCGAGCGAGGTGCCGCCGAGGCGATACTCGTCGTAGGCCTGCGTCTTCCCGTCCGGCATGGTCTGCGTCTGGCCCACCAGGAACCCGGTGTTCGGGTCGGCGATCGCCGCGATGTCCGGCACGACGCGATTGCCGTCGGCGCTGTTGGCCTTGGCCAGCGCGTCGGGCACGACGCCCTTCTGCCAGTACGGCTCGGTGACCGTCCTGCTGGTACCGCCGCCCGCACCGGAGTTGAAGGCGCCGGGGAAGTCGGTCCAGCTCTTGCCGTCGCCCGACAGCACCGCCTTTTCCGTACCCCAGCCGGTCTCCCACAGGTACGTGTCGCCCTTGCCGACCGCCAGCGAGGTGCCGCCGACCGCCGTCACCCACGCCGAACTCGCCGGGATCTCGACCTGCTTGGTGCCGCTGCTCGCGACCTCGTCGCCGTCGTCGCCGGAGGAGTAGTAGAAGCCGATGCCCTCGACCGCGCCGAACTGGAAGACCTGGTCGTAGGCGGCCGCGAGATCCGGCGTCTGGGCGGCCTCCACCTCGCCCCAGGAGTTGGAGACGATGTCGGCGAGATGGTTGTCGACGATCTTGCCGAGCGAGTCGAGGAGGTCCTCGTCGTAGCAGGAGGCGGCGCCCACGTACGTGATCTGCGCGCCGGGCGCGACCGCGTGCACGGCCTCGACGTCGAGGGTCTCCTCGCCGTACCAGCCGGCCGCCGAGCACTCCTCGGTCCGCGTGTACTTCGCGGGCAGGACCTGCCGCAACTGGCCGCTGCTGTAGGCGGCGTCGCCGTTCCGCTTCGCGTAGGTGCCCGCGTCGTAGGCGATGGTCGGGGAGGCGTACGCGTCGGTGATGGCGATGCGTACGCCCTTGCCGGTGTGCTGGCCGGCGCCGTAAGCGGCGCGCAGTTGCTTGCCCGTGTAGCCCTTGACGGCGTACGGGATCTTCGTGCCGTAGGCGTCCGGCAGCGTGCCCGCCACGTTCGAGCCGTGGTACGTCGAAAACGGCCCGGCGTTGCGGAACACGGTCTCCGGCGGCGGGAGTCGGTCCTGGTGGCTCGCCAGGTGCGGCGCGTTGTCCAGGCCCGTGACGGTCAGCACGGCATCCTTCACGCTGTCCGGCACCGAGACGGTCGTCGTGGGCGCGCGGTAAGTCCTCGCGCCCTTGGTGTAGTTGTGCAGCTGTGTCCCGAACGCCTTCTCCGCGGCGGCCACATCGCCGGAGACGGCGACGTAGTGCTGCGTGACACCGGTGACCTTCAGCCCGGCCGATGTCAACCAGCCCTTGACGGCGGCCACTTGCGCCTTCGTCGCGCCGAAGCGGGCCCGGGCCCGGTCGGCGCTCAGGTACTTGCCGTACGACGCCGAGGTCGGGTCCGCCACGGCCTTCGCGTAGGCGGCGAGGCCGGCCGCGTCCCGCCCCGCGAGGTAGACGCGTACGGCCACCTGGGCGCTGTCGGAGGTCGCGCCCAGGTCGGCCTTGGTCGTGGCCCACGCGGGCTTGGTTCCCGCGAGCGTGTCCCGCTCCGGCTGGTCCGAGGCGTGCGCGGCGGGTATGCCGAGCGCCAGCGCGCCGGCGAGCAGGGGCAGTGTCGCTGCCAGGCTCACTCCGGCGCGCAGGGTGGCGCGATTGGATCTCATGAAACCCCCTGTGCGGTTCGTCGCGAGTGGATCACTCGAACAGTCGCCACTCTCGCGATGAACCGTTCATGTCAGGGGAATGCGGGGGCCAAGAAGCCCCCAATTAACCTAATGACAAGGCCATTTGAGCATAATGACAAGGCTATGGGAGGACTACGACCGCGGCTTCGCGCCCCGCTCCTCCAGCATGTCCGTCATCAGGTCGATCTCCGACTGCTGCCCCTCGACCATGCCCTGCGCGAGCCGTTTCTCCACGCCGACCGCGCACTTGTCGACACAGCCTTCGGCCATGTGGATGCCGCCCTTGTGATGGTCCGTCATCAACTGGAGATAGAAGATCTCGGCCTGCTTGCCGCTGAGACCGCCGAGCTTCTTCATCTCCGTGTTGGTCGCCATGCCCGGCATCAGCGCGCCGTCCTTGCCGGAGGCCATGTCGCCCATGCCCATCCAGGTCATCGGCGCGTCCGACGACACCTTCGGCAACCCCCACAGGTCCAGCCAGCCCAGCAGCATGCCGCGCTGGTTGGCCTGCGTCTGGGCGATGTCGTACGCGAGCCGCCGTACCTCTTCGTCCTTCGTGCGGTCGCGCACGATGTACGACATCTCCACGGCCTGCTGATGGTGCACCGCCATGTCACGCGCGAACCCGGCGTCCGCCGAGCCGGCGCTCGGCGTACTGCTCGACCCACCGTCCTCGGCGACCGCGTAGGTGATCGCGCCGGCCGCGACGAGCACTGCCGCCGCGGCTCCCGCTGTCCAGCCGACGTGCCACTTCACTCCGACAGACCGCCCGTGCACGCCGCGCCCTGCTCGGGCGTCTGCTTGCCCTGGACGTACGTCTCGAAGAACTTGTTCACATTCGGGTCGCTCGCGCTCGTCACCGTGCGCTGGTGGCCCCACGCGGTGAGCATGATCGGGTCCTTCTGCTTCTCGTCCGGGCTCATCAGCGTGTACGGCGTCTGCTTCACCTTCGCCGCGAGCGCCTCGACGTCGGCCTTGGACGCCTTGGAGGTGTACGTCACCCACACCGCGCCGTGCTCCAGCGAGTGCACGGCGTGCTCGTTCTTCAGCGCCTTGGTGTAGACGTCGCCGTTGCAGTTCATCCACGCCCGGTTGTGGTCGCCGCCGACCGGGGGCTCCGAGGAGTACTTCACGCTCTTGGTGACGTGGGTGCGGCCCAGTGTCCCTTCCCAGGTCCGCACGCCGTCCTTGCCGGTGACGAACTTGCCGGTGGTCTTGGAGTCGGCCGCCGTGTCGCTGTTGTCGGACTGCGACCGGACGAGCACGACACCGCCCACGACGAGACCGGCGACGATCACCACGCTGGCCGCGATCGTGAGGATCCGGTTGCGCCGCTCACGGGCCTGCTCGGCACGCCGCATCTCCTCTATTCGCGCCTTGCGCGAAGCGCTGCTCTGTTTCTTGGCGGAGCCCATGAGGTGTGGTCCTTCTGGGGAAAGGGACGGTCGGGTCCGCTGATCGTAATGGGGAAGGTGTGCCCTCTCGTAGAGAGGGCACAGGAAAGTCCGGATCGGACGTCCTGTCCGACCGGCCGACGGTCGGCGGGAACGGTGCGCCGGACAATTCTGAACGGCAGATACGCACTATCCACCTTGCCTCACATGCGGCTGTTGCGCTCCACCGACCTGGGCACCGCGGCTCCTCATGCGGCTCGCCGCAGCCTTCTTCGCCTCGCTGGACCCGCTGACGGTGGCCGCCGTGACCGCGGACCCCGCCGGGCCTCTGCTGCCGCAGACGGGGACCGGGCATTACGGATGTCGGTGCGAGCAGGCAATATGGGCAGCAGAGCAGTTCACCGGGCACCATGGCAGGACACCTGCCGTATGCCGGGCGTTCGACCCGAGGTCGCCTCGGCGATCAAGGTGCGCAACGCGCCTGAAATGGTGTTGTGGTGTGATGCTCAGGTGCCCGACCGCCTCCCGCCGTACCGGAGACAGGCGGCCTGACCAGCAAGGATGGGGAAGCGGAAGATGGACAAGCAGCAGGAGTTCGTGCTCCGGACGTTGGAGGAGCGCGACATCCGGTTCGTACGGCTGTGGTTCACGGACGTGCTGGGCTTCCTCAAGTCCGTGGCCGTGGCCCCCGCCGAGTTGGAACAGGCCTTCGACGAGGGCATCGGCTTCGACGGCTCGGCGATCGAGGGCTTCGCCCGCGTCTACGAGTCCGACATGATCGCCAAGCCGGACCCCTCCACCTTCCAGGTCCTGCCCTGGCGCGCGGAGGCCCCCGGCACGGCCCGCATGTTCTGCGACATCCTCATGCCGGACGGCTCCCCGTCCTTCGCGGACCCGCGCTATGTCCTGAAGCGCGCCCTGGCCCGCACCTCCGACCTGGGCTTCACCTTCTACACGCACCCCGAGATCGAGTTCTTCCTCCTGAAGGACCGCCCCCTCGACGGCTCGCGCCCGACCCCCGCCGACAACTCCGGCTACTTCGACCACACCCCGCAGAACATCGGCATGGACTTCCGCCGCCAGGCGATCACCATGCTGGAGTCGATGGGCATCTCGGTCGAGTTCTCCCACCACGAGGGCGCGCCGGGCCAGCAGGAGATCGACCTCCGTTACGCCGACGCGCTCTCGACGGCCGACAACATCATGACGTTCCGCCTGGTCATGAAGCAGGTGGCACTGGAGCAGGGCGTCCAGGCGACGTTCATGCCGAAGCCGTTCTCCGAGCACCCCGGCAGCGGCATGCACACCCACCTCTCCCTCTTCGAGGGCGACCGCAACGCGTTCTACGAGTCCGGCTCCGAGTACCAGCTCTCCAAGGTCGGCCGCTCCTTCATCGCGGGCCTCCTCCGCCACGCCGCGGAGATCTCCGCGGTCACCAACCAGTGGGTGAACTCCTACAAGCGCATCTGGGGCGGCTCCGAGCGCACCGCGGGCGCCGGCGGCGAGGCCCCGTCCTACATCTGCTGGGGCCACAACAACCGCTCGGCCCTGGTCCGCGTCCCGATGTACAAGCCCGGCAAGACGGGCTCGGCACGGGTCGAGGTCCGCTCCCTGGACTCCGGCGCGAACCCGTACCTGGCGTACGCCGTCCTGCTCGCCGCCGGCCTCAAGGGCATCGAGGAGGGCTACGAGCTGCCTCCGGGCGCCGAGGACGACGTCTGGGCCCTCTCCAACGCCGAGCGCCGCGCGATGGGCATCGAGCCCCTCCCGCAGAACCTCGGCGAGGCGCTGACCCTCATGGAGAACAGCGACCTGGTCGCCGAGACACTGGGCGAGCACGTCTTCGACTTCTTCCTGCGCAACAAGCGGCAGGAGTGGGAGGAGTACCGCTCCGAGGTCACCGCGTTCGAGCTGCGGAAGAACCTGCCGGTGCTGTAGGCGCGGGCGGCGGGTCTCTCCCGCCGGGCGGCCGTCCGGGCCGACGGCGTTCCAGCCGTCGGCCCGGAGTCGTAGGACGTGCCGGCCTACTGCTGTCCGGCCGCCAGCTCCGCCAGCACCTGATGCAGCGGCTCAGTCGCCCGGCGCCGGTACTCCTGGATCGACCAGCCGTTGCCGTCCGGGTCCGTGAAGTACATGAACGTGGCGCCGTCGTCGGGGGAGTACTGGACGGGCTCCGACACCTCCAGCCCCCGCTCCACCAGCTCCGCCCGCGCCGCCTTGATGTCGGCGACGCAGAGCTGGAGGCCCTGGTAGGAGCCGGGCTCGGGCTTGGTCTCGCCCTTGGTCAGGTCCCAGAGGCTGTCGCCGAGCGCGATCGAACAGCCCGAGCCGGGAGGCGTGAGCTGGACGATGCGCATGCCGGGCATCACTTCCTGGTCGATGTCGACGTGGAAGCCGACCTTGTCCCGGTAGAAGTCGCGGGCCCGGTCGATATCGCTCACGGGCAGCGGGATCACTTCGAGCGTGAAGTCCATCGCTAGTCCTCCAAGGTGACGGGTCTGGCCGAACGGCTCACCCTCACCGAAGCGGAAAACGATGCTCTGCGCCACGCGAACACCAGGTTCCGCTAACTGCCCAGGCACCGGCGTCGCTGCGGACCCTGCTGGGGCCTCCGGCCTCCAGCACCCCCCGTCGCCACCTGAACGGGCCTCGTCCTCAAACGCCGGACGGGCTGAATCGCCTGGCCCGGCGCGAAGCCCCACGGGCCCGCAGTCGCGTACGGCGGGAAGGGGACGTGCCGGGGGGTGTCCGCCCGCAGAGTCCGGTGTCAACAAACGGCACCTCTCGCGCAAGGCCCACCACCGGACCGAGGACGGACACCCCCCGGCACGGCCCCGACCCACCACGCACCCAAAGGCGCTACGCGCACCCCCACCCCACCAGCACAGGCCGCCGCAGGCATCCCGCCCAAGCCAGCGCAGCGGTTAGGCTCAACCGCGTACGACCTTGATCGGGCGCGCACGACCCCGATCGGACGGGAGGCCGAGCATGACGGCGCCGGGGCGCAGGAGCAGTACCTTCACGCGGCTGCTGCGGCACGGATTCACCGATCCCTCGGCCGCCGAGCGGCTCCTGGACAGCGCCGAGGTCGCTCCGATCAGGAACGACCCGGTGCTCCTCGAGGCCCTGGGTGCCACCGCCGACCCCGACCTGGCCCTGCAAGGTCTCGTACGGCTGCTCGAAGCACAGCCCGACCCCGTCGCCCAGCGGGAACTGCTCGACACGGTGATAGCGGCCAAGCCCCTGCGCGACCGCCTGCTCGGCGTGCTCGGCGCCTCCACCGCGCTCGCCGACCACCTCGCACGGCACCCGAGCGACTGGCAGGCGCTGGTCATGTACGAGCCGCGGGACCTGCACCCCGAGGTGGAGGAGTTCGAGCGCGGTCTCGCCGAGGCCACCGACCCGGTGTCGCTGCGCGTCGCCTACCGGCGCTGCCTGCTGTCCATCGCCGCGCGTGACGTGTGCGGCACCACCGACGTGGCCCAGACGGCCGCCGAACTCGCCGACCTCGCCACCGCGACCCTGCGCGCCGCGCTCGCGATCGCCCGCACGGCGGCCCCGCAGGACGCCGCGCAGTGCCGGCTCGCCGTGATCGCGATGGGCAAGTGCGGGGGCCACGAGCTGAACTACGTCTCCGACGTCGACGTGATCTTCGTGGGCGAAGCCGTCGACGGCGCCGACGAGGGCAAGGCGCTGCGGTCCGCCACGAAACTCGCCTCGCACATGATGCGGATCTGCTCCGAGACGACCGTCGAGGGGTCCATCTGGCCGGTCGACGCCAATCTCAGGCCCGAGGGCAGGAACGGCCCCCTGGTGCGCACGCTCAGCAGCCACCTCGCCTACTACCAGCGCTGGGCCAAGACCTGGGAGTTCCAGGCGCTGCTCAAGGCACACCCGGTGGCGGGCGACATCGAGCTGGGCGAGGAGTACGTCGCCGCGCTGGAGCCCCTGGTCTGGAAGGCCGCCGAGCGGGAGAACTTCGTCGCCGACGTGCAGAAGATGCGCCGCCGGGTCGTCGAGAACATCCCCGTGGCCGAGCTGGACCGCCAGCTCAAGCTCGGCCCGGGTGGCCTGAGAGACGTCGAATTCGCCGTACAGCTGCTGCAGCTGGTGCATGGCCGCGACGACGCCTCCCTGCGCAGCGGCACCACCCTGGACGCCCTCAGCGCGCTCGCCGCCGGCGGCTACGTCGGCCGTGCCGACGCCGCGCAGCTCGACGCCGCCTACCGTTTCCTGCGCTCCATGGAGCACCGCATCCAGCTCTACCGGCTGCGCCGGACGCACCTGGTGCCCGAGGACGAGGCCGACCTGCGCCGCATCGGCCGCTCCCTCGGTCTGCGCACCGACCCCGTCGCCGAGCTGAACCGCGAATGGAAACGGCACGCGAGCGCCGTACGGCGGCTGCACGAGAAGCTCTTCTACCGCCCGCTGCTCGACGCCGTCGCCCAACTCGCCCCGGGCGAGGCCCGGTTGAGTGCCGAGGCGGCGCGGGAACGGATGATCGCGCTCGGATACGCCGACCCCGCCTCCGCCATGCGCCACCTGGAAGCGCTGGCCTCCGGCGTCACCCGCAAGGCGGCGATCCAACGCACCCTGCTGCCGGTCCTGCTGGGCTGGTTCGCGGACTCGGCGGACCCGGACGCGGGCCTGCTGAACTTCCGCAAGGTGTCGGACGCGCTGGGCAAGACCCCCTGGTATCTCCGGCTGCTGCGGGACGAGGGCGCCGCCGCCGAGAACCTCGCCCGCGTCCTGTCGGCGGGCCGCCTCGCCCCCGACCTGCTGATGCGGGCACCGGAGGCGGTGGCGCTGCTCGGGGACGGCGACGGCGGCACCGGTCATCTGGAGCCGCGCTCACGCAGCCACCTGGAGCAGGAGATCCTCGCCGCGGTGAACCGCGCGGACGGTGCCGTACAAGGGGTCACGGCGGCACGCGGCGTGCGGCGCCGCGAGCTGTTCCGTACGGCCGCCGCCGACATCGTCGACTCCTACGGCACCGAGACCAAGCCCGCCGAGGCCGACCAGGGCGCCCTCGTCGACCGCGTCGGCGCGGCGGTGTCGGACCTGACGGCGGCGACGCTCGCGGGCACGCTCCGGGCCGTCGTCAGGGAGGGCTGGGGCGACACCCTGCCCACCCGTTTCGCGATCATCGGCATGGGGCGCTTCGGCGGGCACGAACTGGGCTACGGCAGTGACGCGGACGTTCTGTTCGTGCACGAGCCGCGGGACGGCGTGGAGGAGCAGGAGGCCGCGCAGGCCGCGAACCGGGTGGTCGCGGAGATGCGCCGGCTGCTGCAGATCCCGAGCTCGGATCCGCCCCTGCTGATCGACGCCGACCTGCGGCCGGAGGGCAAGTCGGGTCCGCTGGTGCGCACGCTGAACTCGTACGAGGCGTACTACCGCCGCTGGTCCCTGGTCTGGGAGTCGCAGGCGCTGCTGCGGGCCGAGGCGGTGGCCGGGGACGAGGATCTGGGGCGCCGTTTCATCGAACTGATCGATCCCCTGCGCTACCCCGCGGAGGGGCTCGGCGAGGACGCCGTGCGGGAGATCCGCCGGCTGAAGGCCCGTATGGAGTCCGAGCGCCTCCCACGCGGCGCCGACCCCAAGCTGCACACCAAACTCGGTCCCGGCGGGCTCTCCGACGTCGAGTGGGCCGTCCAGCTCTTCCAGCTCCAGCACGGTTGGGCCGAGCCGGGTCTGCGTACGACGCGGACGCGGGAAGCCCTCGCCGCGGCGTGTGCGGCCGGGCTCATCCCGGCCGAGGAAGCGGCGATCCTCGACGAGGCGTGGGTGCTGGCGACGCGGGTGCGCAATGCCGTGATGCTCGTGCGTGGGCGGGCCGGGGACACGTTTCCGTCGGATCCGCGTGAGCTGGCGGCCGTGGGCCGTTACCTGGGGTGCGAGCCCGGTCACGTGGGGGACATGCTCGATGCGTATCGGCGTACCGCGCGTCGGGCGCGGGGTGTCGTGGAGGAGCTGTTCTACGGCGCGTGATGCCTCCGGCGGTGGGGCCGGGGGTGCCTGCGGCGGCTTGTGCGGCTGGATAGGGGTGCGCGTAGCGCCTAACGGTGCGTCGTGGGTCGGGTCCGCGCCGGGGGGTGTCCGTCCTCGGTCGGGCGGTTGGGGTTGGGGAGAAGGTGCTGTGTCTTGACGCTCGGCTCTGCGGGCGGACACCCCCCGGCCCGTCCCCTTGCCGCCGTGGGCGACTGCGGCACCAATTTCGGCAGGGCGTGCGGCAGCGCTCCGTACCAGAGGCGGGCCACCGTGAAGCCGAACGTCAGGCACAGGATGCCGCCCACCGCGTCCAGCCAGAAGTGGTTGGCCGTCGCGACGATCACCAGGAGGGTCGCCGTGGGGTAGAGGAGGCCCAGGACGCGGATCCAGGGGATCTTCGCCAGGGCGAAGATCGTCAGGCCGGACCAGACGGACCAGCCGATGTGCATCGACGGCATCGCGGCGTACTGGTTCGACATGTTCTTCAGGTCGCCCGAGGCCATCGAACCCCAGGTGTCGTGGACCAGCACCGTGTCGATGAAGCCGGTGTTGGTCATCAGCCGTGGGGGAGCGAGCGGGTACAGGTAGTAACCGATCAGGGCCACGCCGGTGGTGGCGAACAGGACCAGGCGGGTCGCCGCGTAGCGGCCGGGATGGCTGCGGTACAGCCAGACCAGGACGGCCAGGGTGACGATGAAATGCAGCGTCGCGTAGTAGTAGTTCATGCCGACGATGAGCCAAGTCACCGAGTTCACGGTGTGGTTGATCGACTCCTCGACGGCGATGCCGAGGTGGTGCTCCAGCTTCCAGAGCCAGTCGGCATTGCGCAGGGCCTCGGCCCGCTGTTCTGGTACCGCGTTGCGGATCAGTGAGTACGTCCAGTAACTCACCGCGATCAGCAGGATCTCGAACCAGAGGCGGGGGCGGCGAGGAGTGCGCAGGCGGCGCAAGGGGCTCCGCCCCGTCTCGTCCGCGACGGGGGGCGGAACGGCCGCTTCCCGGCCTTCCAGTGTCGTCACGGTGGTGTCACCCATGGGCACAGAGTCTGCCAGAAAAGACTTCCCCGACCGATCATCCTCCGGTCGGGTTCAGGACGCACGTTGTACGACGGGCGGACAGCTCCGGCCTCCTGCCGACGCAGTGCCGGATGCGGGGATTCTCGGCCTTACGGACGACTTAGGGATGGTTCCTGTTACCTGGTGCCGAAGCCGTCGAACCCCGCACCACCAGCTCCGGCATGAACACGAACTCGCTGTGCGGGGCCGGCGTCCCGCCGATCTCCTCGAGGAGCGTGCGTACCGCGGCCTGGCCCATCGCCGGGACCGGCTTGCGGACCGTGGTCAGGGGTGGGTCGGTGAAGGCGATCAGGGGGGAGTCGTCGAAGCCGACGACCGAGATGTCCTTCGGGACCTCCAGGCCGCGCTGCCGGGCCGCCCGTATCGCTCCCAGCGCCATCATGTCGCTGGCGCAGACGACCGCGGTGCAGTCGCGGTCCATCAGGGCCGTGGCGGCGGCCTGGCCGCCCTCCAGGGTGTACAGGGAGTGCTGGATCAGCTCGGTCTCTATGACGTGCGCCGGCAGGTTGAGCTGCTCCTGCATCGTGCGGACGAATCCCTCGATCTTGCGCTGGACCGGGACGAAGCGCTTGGGGCCCAGCGCGAGGCCGATGCGGGTGTGGCCCAGCGAGGCGAGGTGCGTGACCGACAGGTTCATCGCGGCGCGGTCGTCGGGGGAGATGAAAGGCGCCTGGACCTTGGGGGAGAAGCCGTCGACCAGGACGAAGGGAACGCCCTGGGCGCGCAGGCGTTCGTAGCGCTGCATATCGGCGGTGGTGTCCGCGTGCAGGCCCGAGACGTAGATGATGCCGGCCACTCCGCGGTCGACGAGCATCTCCGTCAGCTCGTCCTCGGTCGAGCCGCCCGGGGTCTGGGTGGCCAGCACCGGGGTGTAGCCCTGCCGGGTCAGTGCCTGGCCGATGACCTGGGCCAGCGCCGGGAATATCGGGTTCTCCAGCTCCGGGGTGATCAGGCCCACCAGGCCCTCGCTGCGTTGCCGCAACCGCACCGGGCGCTCATAGCCGAGCACGTCGAGTGCGGCCAGTACGGACTGGCGGGTGGTGGCGGCGACGCCCGGCTTGCCGTTGAGGACGCGGCTGACGGTCGCTTCGCTCACCCCCGCCTGAGCAGCGATGTCGGCAAGCCGTGTGGTCACGCCACTGGACTGTACCGGCCGCATGGCGCCTTGCACACCAATCGGACGCCTGGGGCGACCGGTTGGCCGGCCCGGTCCGGGTTGCTGCGTCATCGCGCTCCCTCGTGAAAGTGATGGCAAGAGCTTGCAGAGTCTTGCACAAGCGGGTCGTGTAGCGCTCCACCCGCGCAAAGAAGCGTCTCACGGTGGTCGCCGACTGGTCACGTGCGGATAACTTCGGAGACCTCTTGCACTTTTTTTCTGCAAGGTCTTTCGTAAGTCTTTCAGCGCTGTTACGTTCACGTCGCCCGGCGGCCTCCCCCACTCTCGAATGTGCTCGAGCGGGGGGACCCCCATCGGCGCAGTCGGCAAGACAGCAGGGGCAGGCAGACGGGGCCGCCTCTGCACTACACGGGCTTTCACCCTCAAGGAGATCTCATGCGGCGTGGCATAGCGGCCACCGCGCTGGTGGCGTCCCTCGCCCTCGCGGCGACGGCCTGCGGCGGAAGTGACAGCGGCGACAGCGCCGACGGGCCGGTCACCATCACCTGGTGGGACACCTCCAACGCCACCAACGAGGCGCCGACGTACCAGGCCCTGGTCAAGGAGTTCGAGGCCGCCAACAAGGACATCAAGGTCAAGTACGTCAACGTCCCCTTCGACCAGGCGCAGAACAAGTTCGACACCGCCGCCGGCTCCAAGGGCGCCCCGGACATCCTGCGCTCCGAGGTCGGCTGGACCCCCGCCTTCGCCAAGAAGGGCTTCTTCCTGCCGCTGGACGGCACCGAGGCCCTCACCGACCAGGCCAAGTTCCAGCCCAACCTCATCGAGCAGGCCAAGTACGAGGGCAAGACGTACGGCGTTCCGTTCACCACGGACACCCTCGCCTTCGTCTACAACAAGGACCTGTTCAAGAAGGCCGGCGTCGAGGCCCCCAAGACCTGGGACGACCTGAAGAAGGCCGCCGCCACGATCAAGGAGAAGACCGGCGTCGACGGCTACTGGGGCTCCACCCAGGCCTACTACGCCCAGACCTTCCTCTACGGCGAGGGCACCGACACCGTCGACGCCGACGCCAAGAAGATCACCGTCGCCTCCGCCGCGGCCAAGAAGGGCTACGGCACCTGGCTGAGCCTCTTCGACGGCAAGGGCCTGCACAAGGCCGACACCACCGCCGACGCCTACGCCCACATCCAGGAGGCGTTCGTCAACGGCAAGGTCGCCTCGATCATGCAGGGCCCGTGGGAGATCACCAACTTCTACAAGGGCTCCGCGTTCAAGGACAAGGCCAACCTGGGCATCGCCACCGTCCCGGCCGGCTCCTCCGGCAAGGCCGGCGCCCCGACCGGCGGCCACAACCTCTCCGTGTACGCCGGCTCCGACGAGGCGCACCAGAAGGCCGCGCTGAAGTTCGTGAACTTCATGACCTCGGCGAAGGCCCAGGAGACCATCGCCCTGAAGAACAACACGCTGCCCACCCGCGACGACGCCTACACCGCCGAGGTCAAGGCCGACCCGGGCATCGCCGGCTACCAGACCGTCCTCGCCGCCGCCCAGCCGCGCCCGGCCCTGCCCGAGTACAGCTCCCTGTGGGGCCCGCTGGACACCGAGCTGCTGAAGGTCGCCGGTGGCAAGGAGTCCCTGGACAAGGGCCTGAGCAACGCCGAGACCTCGATCGCCAAGCTGGTCCCGGACTTCAGCAAGTGACCCCGAGTGGCCGCCGGATCGCCCTGGAGATGGGGGGAGCGATCCGGCGGTCACCGGCCTGTGCGCCGTACGCCCCCGAGCCGTACACCCCTTGATCTGCCGATCTTCGAGAAGGTTGTCGAACCATGACAGTCGCCATCGACCGCGCGACCGGGAAAACCCGAGGTGACCGCGGGCCACGCCGCGGGCTCGGCCAGCGCCTGAAGCGCGGCTACCAGAAGCACTGGTATGCCTACGCGATGATCGCCCCGGTGGTGATCGTCCTCGGCGTCCTCGTGCTCTACCCCTTGGTGTACGGCTTCTACCTGACCCTCACCGACGCCACCAGCCTCAACACGGCCCGCACGATCGGCGTCAACGAGATCGAGGCCACCTACAAGTTCATCGGCTTCGACAACTACGCCGACATCCTGTGGGGCGAGACGGCATACGACCGCTTCTGGTCGCACTTCATCTGGACGATCTTCTGGACGGCGGCCTGCGTCACCCTCCACTACACGATCGGCCTCGGCCTCGCCCTGCTGCTCAACCAGCAGCTGCGCGGCCGCACCCTGTACCGGCTGATCCTCATCCTGCCGTGGGCCGTGCCCACCTTCGTCACCGTCTTCGGCTGGCGGTTCATGCTCGCCGACGGCGGTGTCATCAACTCGTTCCTGGAGACGCTCCACCTGCCGACGCCGCTGTGGCTGGAGGACACCTTCTGGCAGCGGTTCGCCGCGATCATGGTGAACACCTGGTGCGGTGTGCCGTTCATGATGCTCTCGCTGCTCGGCGGGCTGCAGTCCATCGACTCCTCGCTGTACGAGGCCGCGGAGATGGACGGGGCCAGCAGGTGGCAGCAGTTCCGGTACGTCACCCTGCCGGGGCTGCGGTCCGTCAGCTCCACCGTCGTACTCCTCGGCATCATCTGGACCTTCAACCAGTTCGCCATCATCTTCCTGCTGTTCGGCGACACCGCCCCCGACGCCCAGATCCTCGTCACCTGGGCCTACTACCTCGGCTTCGGACAGCAGCCGCGCGACTTCGCGCAGTCGGCCGCCTACGGCATCCTGCTGCTGGCCGTCCTGATCGTCTTCACCTCCTTCTACCGCCGCTGGCTGAACCGCAATGATCCGCAGCTCGCGATCTGAGGCAGGAGTCCCCATGAGCACCACGACCGTCAAGACAACTGCTCCGGCGGACCGGGCCTCCACGCGCAAGTCGGCCCCGCGCGGGACCCGCCGCGGCGAGAACAGCGTCGGCACGTCCGTCGCCTCCCACGGCATCCTGATCGTGGCGAGCCTGATCGCGCTCTTCCCCGTGGCCTGGCTGGTCTTCCTGTCCCTCGGCCCGGACAAGGACGACTACCTCCACCCAGGCGGCATCTGGGGGAAGATGACGCTGGACAACTACACGTACGTCCTCCAGGAGACGAAGTTCTTCGACTGGCTGACGAGCACACTGATCGTCACGCTGGGCACCACGCTCATCGGCGTCGTCATCTCCGCCACCACCGGCTACGCGGTCTCGCGGATGCGCTTTCCGGGCTACAAGAAGTTCATGTGGGTGCTGCTGGTGACCCAGATGTTCCCGGTGGCCGTCCTCATGGTGCCGATGTACCAGATCCTGTCCGAGCTGCAGCTCGTCGACAACTACCTTGGTCTCATCCTCGTCTATTGCACGACGACCGTGCCGTACTGTGCCTGGCTGATGAAGGGGTACTTCGACACGATCCCGTTCGAGATCGACGAGGCGGGACGCGTCGACGGGCTGACCCCCTTCGGCACGTTCGGGCGACTGATCCTGCCGCTCGCCAAGCCGGGCCTGGCGGTCGCCGCGTTCTACAGCTTCCTCACGGCCTTCGGTGAGGTCGCGTTCGCGTCGACGTTCATGCTGTCCGACACGAAGTACACCTTCGCGGTCGGACTGCAGACCTTCGTCAGTGAGCACGACGCGCAGCGCAACCTCATGGCCGCGACGGCGGTGCTGATCGCCATACCTGTCTCCGCGTTCTTCTACTTCGTGCAGAAGAACCTGGTGACCGGACTCACGGCGGGCGGCACGAAGGGCTAGAACGCCGGTTCGGTAGCGCCCCGTTGGGGCGCGGGGCTGTACTGAATTCGCGGCCACCGCCGCGCGGGCGCGTCCAGCCACGGCGGCGCCGCACCAGAACCCGAGGCGGTCGCGGTGTCCATCCGACCCCGCTGTCACCGCGGCCGTCTCGTCATCACCGTTGTATGCACACCTGACCCCATGACCCCTTCCCCCACTCTCGAATTCGCTCGACGAGCAGGGGGACCCCCACCGCACCAAGGACGCCATGAGCCAGCAGCACTCCGCCATCGCCCCGGCCCCGAACCCCGCCAAAGCCAAGCGCAGCGACTGGTGGCGGGACGCGGTGATCTACCAGGTCTATCCGCGCAGCTTCGCCGACAGCAACGGCGACGGTATGGGCGACCTGGAAGGCGTACGCTCCCGACTCCCGTACCTGCGCGACCTCGGCATCGACGCCGTGTGGCTCAGCCCCTTCTACGCCTCCCCGCAGGCCGACGCCGGCTACGACGTCGCCGACTACCGGGCCGTCGACCCGATGTTCGGCAACCTGCTCGACGCGGACGCGCTGATCCGCGACGCCCATGGGCTGGGCCTGCGGATCATCGTCGACCTGGTCCCGAACCACTCCTCCGACCAGCACGAATGGTTCAAGCGGGCCGTCGCGGAGGGCCCCGGCTCCCCGCTGCGCGACCGCTACCACTTCCGTCCCGGCAAGGGCGCGGACGGCGAACTCCCGCCCAACGACTGGGAGTCGATCTTCGGCGGCCCGGCGTGGACGCGGGTCACCGAGCCCGACGGCACCCCCGGCGAGTGGTACCTGCACCTCTTCGCCCCCGAGCAGCCCGACTTCAACTGGGAGCACCCGGCGGTGGGAGACGAGTTCCGCTCGATTCTCCGCTTCTGGCTCGACATGGGCGTCGACGGCTTCCGTATCGACGTGGCCCACGGCCTGGTGAAGGCGGAGGGCCTGCCGGACCTCGGATCCCACGAACAGCTCAAGCTGCTGGGCAACGATGTCATGCCGTTCTTCGACCAGGACGGCGTGCACGCGATCTACCGCCAGTGGCGCACGATCCTCGACGAGTACGCGGGCGAGCGGATCTTCGTCGCGGAGGCCTGGACCCCGACCGTCGAGCGCACGGCGAACTACGTCCGCCCGGACGAGCTGCACCAGGCCTTCAACTTCCAGTACCTGTCGACGGAGTGGGACGCGGAGGAGCTCCGCGAGGTCGTCGACCGCACCCTGGAGGCGATGCGCCCGGTCGGCGCCCCGGCGACGTGGGTCCTGTCCAACCACGACGTCACCCGCCACGCGACGCGGTTCGCCAACCCGCCCGGCCTCGGCACCCAGATCCGCACGGCCGGCGACCGCGAACTGGGCCTGCGCCGCGCGCGGGCGGCGACCCTGCTCATGCTGGCCCTGCCCGGCTCGGCGTACGTCTACCAGGGCGAGGAGTTGGGCCTGCCGGACGTCGTCGACCTCCCCGACGAGGTGCGCCAGGACCCGGCGTACTTCCGGGGCGAGGGCCAGGACGGCTTCCGCGACGGCTGCCGCGTCCCGATCCCGTGGACGCGCGAGGGCTCGTCGTACGGCTTCGGTGCCGGCGGCAGCTGGCTGCCGCAGCCGGCGGGCTGGGGTGAGCTGAGTGTCGAGGCGCAGACGGGGGCTCCGGGCTCGACCCTGGAGCTCTACCGCGCCGCCCTGAGCATCCGCCGCTCCGAGCCCGACCTGGGCGCGGGCGACGCGGTGGAGTGGCTCCGGGCTCCGGAGGGCGTCCTGGCCTTCCGCCGCGGCGAGTTCGTCTGCGTCGCCAACACGAGCGGCGAGTCGGTGACGACCCCGTCCTACGGCCGCGTCCTCCTCACCAGCGGCGAGCTGACCGAGGCGGATGGCGAGACGAAGGTGCCGGCGGACACGACGGTGTGGTGGACGACGGCCTGACCGTCCGGACAGCATCGGAACACGGCCTGTGGCCCACCCCGCGCACGCGGTGGTGGGCCACAGGCCTGTCGAGCCGGTCGGCTACGGACGTCGGGCCTGAGCTTCATGTGCGGCTCCGGAAGGAAACTACGAAGGTATGAGTTTCAACTGCTCGTGAGAGTGGGGCGGTTGTGAAGGCACGTCAAGGCAACGGGTGAAAGTTCTTTCTGTGAATTTCAAACCTCTTGCTGTAAAGCTTTCGTTGGCGGTACGTTCTCGCCGGCGCCCGGCAACGAAGCCGCGCCGCGGCGCAGGGGGGACCCGACTGAGCCGCAACCGCAAGGAGTTCACCCGTGATATCGAGATGGCCGGCGCCCGCGAAGCGCCGTACCGCGCCGGCGGCCCTGACCGCGCTCGCCGTAGCCGCGGCCGTCATGGCCCCCGGCAGCACCGCCTATGCCTCCCCGCCCGGCACCAAGGACGTCACCGCGGTGATGTTCGAGTGGAACTTCGCCTCGGTCGCCAAGGAGTGCACCAACACCCTCGGCCCCGTCGGCTACGGCTACGTCCAGGTCTCCCCGCCCGCCGAGCACATCCAGGGCTCGCAGTGGTGGACCTCGTACCAGCCCGTCAGCTACAAGATCGCGGGACGTCTCGGTGACGCCACCGCCTTCCGGAACATGGTGAACACCTGCCACAACGCGGGTGTGAAGGTCGTCGTCGACACCGTCATCAACCACATGTCCGCGGGCAGCGGCACCGGCACCGGCGGCTCGTCGTACACGAAGTACAACTACCCCGGCCTGTACTCCTCGCCCGACATGAACGACTGCACGGCCACGATCGGCGACTACACCAACCGCACCAACGTCCAGCACTGCGAACTCGTCGGCCTCGCCGACCTGGACACCGGCGAGGAGTACGTCCGCGCCACCATCGCCGGCTACATGAACACCCTGCTCGGCCACGGCGTCGACGGCTTCCGCATCGACGCTGCCAAGCACATCCCGGCGGCCGACCTCGCCAACATCAAGTCGCGCCTCAGCAACCCATCGGTCTACTGGAAGCAGGAGGCCATCCAGGGCAGCGGCGAGGCCGTCCAGCCCACCGAGTACACGGGCAACGGCGATGTGCAGGAGTTCCGCTACGCCTACGACCTCAAGCGCGTCTTCAACAACGAGAACCTCGCCTACCTGAAGAACTACGGCGAGGGCTGGGGCTACATGAGCAGCGGCGTCTCCGGTGTCTTCGTCGACAACCACGACACCGAGCGCAACGGCTCCACGCTCAACTACAAGGACGGCGCCAACTACACACTGGCCAACGTCTTCATGCTCGCCTACCCGTACGGCGCCCCGGACATCAACTCCGGCTACGAGTGGTCGGACGCGGACGCCGGTCCGCCCAACGGCGGCTCCGTGACGGCCTGCTGGCAGGACGGCTGGAAGTGCCAGCACGCCTGGCCGGAGATCATCCGCATGGTTGCCTTCCGCAACGCCACCCGCGGCGAGGCGGTCACCAACTGGTGGGACAACGGCGCCGACGCCATCGCGTTCGGGCGGGGCAGCAAGGGCTACGTCGCCATCAACCACGAGTCGAGCAGCCTGACCCGCACCTACCAGACCTCCCTCGCGGCAGGCACGTACTGCAACGTGCAGAACAACACGACGGTGACCGTGAACTCGAGCGGCCAGTTCACCGCCACGCTCGGGTCCAACACCGCGCTCGCGATCTACGCCGGCAAGTCGAGCTGCTGAGCTGCCGCGCCTTCAAGACGGCCACCCCTGGTCACGGCTTACACGCCGGCGCAGGGGTGGCCGTCCCAGTATCTCGATGTACACGATCCGGCCGTTGACGACGTCGAGGATCAGATCGCCCGACGAGGGCAGGAGCGGCACGCAGCGATGGCCCGCACCGTAGGGCTGCCCCGGCGGATGATGCGTCGTCCGGATGCTCTGGCAGAAGTCGTCGCCGCAGCCGCACTCGGCGACCATGCGGACATCCCACACGCATATGGCCAGCTCGCGTTCGCCCTCCTCCTCCAGGAGGCCGACCAGTTCGTCGACGAGTTCCGGGAAGACGTCGCGAACGAGGGGTGGTTCCTGCTCCATGCGGGGACGGTAGCCGGAGCGACCGCGCGGGGCGATTGATTATGTGCGGTGCGCGCGGGGTTGACGTGTTCAGAACATCGCCCTACGTTCCGCCCTGTGAATGGGAGCGCTCCCACGATTGGGCGGATCATGACTCGCAGACTCAGAAAATGGACGCTGACGTCGTTGTCGGTCCTGTTGACCGCCGCCGGCTTCACCGCGGCCGGCACACCGAACGCCCACGCCGCCACCACGGCCACCATCAACGGCTCCACCACCTACCAGCCCATCGACGGCTTCGGCTTCTCCGAGCACTTCGGACGGGCCGACATCATGCGCGGCTCGCAGGGCTTACCGGCCCAGAAGCAGCGCGAGATCCTCGACCTGCTGCTGAACCGCACCACCGGCGCCGGCCTCAGCATCCTGCGCCTCGGCATCGACTCGGGCATCCAGCCCACCGACCCCGGCGGCCCGAACGCCACCCCCAAGTACCTCTGGGACCGCCAGGACAAGGGCCAGGTGTGGCTCGCCCAGCAGGCCAAGGCGTACGGCGTCACCCGCTTCTTCGCCGACGCGTGGACCGCGCCCGGCTATATGAAGACCAACGGGACGGACGCGAACGGCGGCACCCTGTGCGGGCTGAGCGGCGCGTCCTGTGCGAGCGGCGACTGGCGCCGGGCGTACGCGAACTACCTCGTCCAGTACGCGCGGTTCTACGCCCAGGAGGGCATCGGCATCACCGACCTGGGCTTCACCAACGAGCCCGACTGGACGGCGACGTACGACTCCATGCGGCTCACTCCCGCCCAGGCGGTCGAGTTCACCAAGGTCTTCGGGCCGATCGCCAACGCGGCCGGATACAAGGTGGCCTGCTGCGATTCCTTCGGCTGGAACCAGCAGAAGGCCTACACGGGTGCGATCGAGGCCGACGCCACGGCCCGGGGCCACGTCTCCACCCACACCGGCCACACCTACGCCAGCGCCGTCGACGGCCCGCTGCCGACCTCGAAGCGCACCTGGATGTCGGAGTGGTCGCCCAACGGCACCACCTGGAACGAGAACTGGGACGACGGCAGCGGCTACGACGGCTTCACGGTCGCCTCCGCCGTCCACGACGCCCTCACCAAGGGCAACACCAGCGGATACGTGTACTGGTACGGCGCCTCGGTCGGTGCCACGCGCGGCCTGATCCAGATGGACGGGGCGAACTATCACGTGTCCAAGCGGCTGTGGGCGATCGCCAACTACAGCCGTTTCATCCGGCCGGGGGCGACCCGCATCGGCGCGGCGACCCCGGACGCCAACCTCAGGCTGTCGGCCTTCCGTAACACCGACGGCACGCTGACCGTCGTGGTGCTCAACGCGGCCACCAGCGCCCAGCGGGTGTCGTACAGCCTGCGGAACACCGGCATCACGACCGGCACCGCGACGCCGTACCTCACCAACGGCTCGAACAGCATGGCCCAGCAGTCCGCCGTGGCCGTGAGCGGGGGGTCGCTGACCGCCACGGTCCCCGCTCGCTCCCTGTCCACCTACATCGTCAAGCGATAACGGCGTGTACTGCATGGTGTACGTCAACCGCCCGTGGGGTGGCGCCTCGGGCTGCTGACGCAGACCAACTCCACCTGCTGAGCGGTCTGCTGAAAGTTCTTGCCGATGGTTTCAAGCCTCTTGCTGTAAGCCTTTCGACGGCGATACGGTCACGCGGGGTCGGACCCAAGAGAGCCGCAATCGCAAGGAGTCCATCTGTGATACCGAGATGGCCGACGCCGTCGAGGCGCCGAACCGCCCATATCGGACGGGTCGCTGCGGTCACCGTGACCGCGCTGGCCGCAGCACTCGTCCAGCCTCTCGCGGCGCGGGCGGACACCCCGCCTCCGCCCCCGTCCGACGCCAAGCTCGCCGCCGAGCCGGCCCGGCACGACGCCACCCGCGAGCAGTTCTACTTCGTCCTGCCGGACCGTTTCGCCAACGGCGACGCGAGCAACGACAAGGGCGGCCTGACCGGCTCGCGCCTCGCCACCGGCTACGACCCCACCGACAAAGGGTTCTACCAGGGCGGCGACCTCAAGGGCCTGACGAAGAAGCTCGACTACATCAAGGGCCTCGGCACCACGTCCATCTGGATGGCGCCGATCTTCAAAAACCAGCCCGTGCAGGGGACGGGGAGCAACGCCTCCGCCGGCTACCACGGCTACTGGATCACCGACTTCACCCAGGTCGACCCGCACTTCGGCACCAACAAGGACCTGGAGACCCTCATCGCCAAGGCGCACGCCAAGGGCATGAAGGTCTTCTTCGACGTCATCACCAACCACACCGCCGATGTCGTCGACTATGAGGAGAAGTCCTACGACTACCTCTCCAAGGGCGCCTTCCCGTACCTCACCAAGGACGGCAAGCCCTTCGACGACGCCGACTACGCGGACGGGAAGTCCGAGTTCCCCGCGGTCGACACCGACTCCTTCCCGCGCACCCCGACCGTCCCCGCCGGGAAGAAGAACGCCAAGGTCCCGTCGTGGCTCAACGACCCGACGATGTACCACAACCGCGGCGACTCCACCTTCGCCGGTGAGAGCTCCACGCACGGCGACTTCGGCGGCCTCGACGACCTGTGGACCGAGCGTCCCGAGGTCGTGCAGGGCATGGAGAAGATCTACCAGCGCTGGGTCAGGGACTTCGACATCGACGGCTTCCGGATCGACACCGTGAAGCACGTCAACACGGAGTTCTGGACCCAGTGGGCCACGGCGCTGGACTCCTACGCCGCCAAGCAGGGCCGCGACGACTTCTTCATGTTCGGCGAGGTGTACTCCGCCGACACGAACATCACCTCCCCGTACGTCACCCAGGGCCGCCTCGACGCCACGCTCGACTTCCCCTTCCAGGAGGCGGCCCGCAGCTACGCCTCCCAGGGCGGCAGCGCCAAGAAGCTGGCGTCCGTCTTCGGGGACGACTACAAGTACACGACCGACAAGGCCAACGCCTACGAGCAGGTCACCTTCCTCGGCAACCACGACATGGGCCGCATCGGGTACTTCCTGAACCAGGACAACCCGAAGGCGACGGACGCCGAACTGCTGAAGAAGGACCAGCTCGCCAACGAGCTGATGTTCCTCAGCCGCGGCAACCCGGTCGTCTACTACGGCGACGAGCAGGGCTTCACCGGCGCCGGCGGCGACAAGGACGCCCGCCAGACGATGTTCGCGTCGAAGACGGCCGACTACCTCGACGACGACGAGATCGGCACCGACCGCACGCACGCGAGCGACGCCTATGACACAACCGCGCCGCTGTACCGGCAGATCAGCGCGCTCGCCAAGCTCCGCAAGGCCAACCCGGCCCTCGCCGACGGAATCCAGACCGAGCGGTACGCGGCCGACGGCGCCGGCATCTACGCCTTCTCCCGCACCGCCGCCAAGTCGGGCACGGAGTACCTCGTAGCCTTCAACAACGCCGGCGAGGCCAAGACGGCAACCGTCCCGGTCGGCTCCGCGGGCATGACGTACGCGGGCATCTACGGCACCGAGGCGAAGGTCAGGTCCGACGGCGACAAGAAGCTCACCGTCACCGTCCCGGCCGGCTCGGCGATCGTCCTCAAGGCGACCGGCAAGCCCGCCGAGCCGGCCACCGAGCCGACGCTCACCCTCAAGGCCCCCGCGACCGGCGCCACCGGCACGGTCGAGGTCGGCGCCGACGTCGACGGGGGACAGCTCAACCGCGTCGTCTTCGCCGCGCAGGTCGGAGGCGGCAAGTGGAAGACGCTCGGTTCCGCTGATCACGCCCCGTACAAGGTCACGCAGGCCATCGGGAAGGACGTACCGGCTGGAACGGCCCTGCGCTACAAGGCGGTAGTGATCGACTCGGCGGGCCGCACGGCGAGCGCGACGGCCGAGAGCACCACCGGCACCCCGCCCGCTCCCGAGATCCCCTCCGCCTCCTCCCGCGACTACGCGGTCGTCCACTACAAGCGCACGGACGGCGACTACGCGAACTGGGGGCTGTACGCCTGGGGCGACCTCGCCGACGGCGAGGCCACGAACTGGCCGGACAGCCACCCCTTCGTCGGCCGTGACGCCTACGGTGCCTTCGCCTACGTCAAGCTGAAGCCCGGCGCCTCGAACGTCGGCTTCCTCGTCATCGACAAGGAGGGCAACAAGGACGTCTCCGCCGACCGCACGATCGATGTCACCAAGACCGGCGAGGTCTGGATCGAGCAGGGCAAGACGGACGTACGCACCGAGAAGCCGACGGCCGACTACCCGGCCCCGGACAAGACCAGGGCGACCCTCCACTACCACCGCGCCGACGGCAGCTACGACGGCTGGGGCCTGCACGTCTGGACGGGCGCCGCGCACCCCACCGACTGGTCGAACCCCCTGAAGCCGGTCAAGACTGATGCCTATGGCGCAGTCTTCGAGGTACCGCTCACCGACGGTGCCACCAGCCTCAGCTACATCCTCCACAAGGGCGACGAGAAGGACCTGCCCACCGACCAGTCGCTCGACCTCACGGCGAACGGCCATGAGGTGTGGCTGTTGAGCGGCCAGGAGAAGTACCTGCTCCCGCAGCCCGCGGGCTCCGCGGCCGCGCTCGACCTGACCACCTCCAAGGCCGTCTGGATCGACCGGAACACGGTCGCCTGGAACGGCTCCGAGGCCGCCGCCTCCACCCAGCTGCTCTACAGCCGCGACGGCTCGATCGCGGTGAAGGACGGGACGCTGACCAGCGACGACGAGCGCTGGCTGCGGCTGTCGAAGACCAGCCTCACCGACGCCCAGAAGGCGAAGTTTCCGCACCTGAAGGACTACACCGCCTGGACCGTCGACCCACGCGACCGCGACCGGGTTCGCGAGGCACTCACCGGCCAGGTCGTCGCCTCACAGCGGGCCGCGAACGGAGCCGTGCTCGCGGCGACCGGCGTCCAGATCGCCGGCGTCCTCGACGCTCTCCACCCCGGCGCGACCAAGGCCGACCTGGGACCGACCTTCGACAAGAGCGGCCGGCCCACGCTGGCCGTGTGGGCGCCGACCGCGCAGCACGTCGCGCTGGAGCTCGACGGCTCCACGGTGCGGATGAAGCGCGACACCGCCACCGGCGTCTGGTCGGTCACCGGCCCCCGGTCCTGGAAGGGCAAGCCGTACCGGTACGTCGTCCAGGTGTGGGCGCCCAGCGTCCAGAAGGTCGTCACCAACAAGGTCACAGACCCCTACTCGGTCGCCCTGACCACCGACTCCGAGCGCAGCCTCGTCGTCGACCTGGACGACAGCTCCCTGGCGCCGAGCGGCTGGTCCTCGTACACCAAGCCCAAGGCCGTACCGCTGAACGACGCCCAGATCCAGGAGCTGCACATCCGGGACTTCTCGGTCGAGGACAGGACAGCCAAGAACCGGGGCACCTACCTCGCCTTCACCGACAAGGGCAGCGACGGCTCCAAGCACCTGCGCGCGCTGGCGAAGTCGGGCACGTCATACGTCCACCTCCTGCCCGCCTTCGACATCGCCACCATCCCCGAGAAGAAGTCCGACCAGGCGGTCACCGACTGCGACCTCGCCTCCTTCCCCGCCGACTCCGACAAGCAGCAGGAGTGCGTGGCGAAGATCGCCGCGAAGGACGCCTACAACTGGGGCTACGACCCGTACCACTACACGGTCCCCGAGGGCTCGTACGCCACCGACCCGGACGGCACCGGCCGCACGGTCGAGTTCCGCAAGATGGTCAAGGCGCTGAACGACGACGGCCTGCGGGTCGTCATGGACGTCGTCTACAACCACACCGCGGCCAGTGGGCAGGCGCGGACGAGCGTCCTGGACCGGATCGTTCCCGGCTACTACCAGCGGCTCCTCGCCGACGGCTCGGTCGCGAACAGCACCTGCTGCTCCAACACGGCCACCGAGAACGCCATGATGGGCAAGCTGGTCGTCGACTCGATCGTCACCTGGGCCAAGGAGTACAAGGTCGACGGCTTCCGCTTCGACCTGATGGGCCACCACCCGAAGGCCAACATCCTGGCGGTCAGGAAGGCCCTGGATGCGCTGACCCTCGCTGAGGACGGCGTCGACGGCAAGAAGATCATCCTGTACGGCGAGGGCTGGAACTTCGGCGAGGTCGCAGACGACGCCCGCTTCGTGCAGGCCACGCAGAAGAACATGGCGGGGACGGGCATCGCGACCTTCTCCGACCGCGCGCGGGACGCCGTACGCGGCGGCGGGCCCTTCGACGAGGACCCCGGCGTCCAGGGCTTCGCGTCCGGCCTGTACACCGACCCCAACTCGTCCACGAGCAACGGCACTTCTACCGAGCAGAAGGCCCGCCTGCTGCACTACCAGGACCTGATCAAGGTGGGTCTCTCCGGCAACCTCGCGAAGTACCGGTTCACCGACACCGACGGCAAGGAGGTCACCGGCGCCGAGGTCGACTACAACGGCCGGCCCGCCGGGTACGCGGACGCGCCGGGCGACGCCCTCGCCTACGTCGACGCGCACGACAACGAGTCGCTGTTCGACGCGCTGGCGTTCAAGCTGCCCATCGGCACGAGCGCCGCCGACCGCGCCCGGATGCAGGTCCTCGCCATGGCCACGGCCACCCTCTCGCAGGGCCCGGCCCTGTCCCAGGCCGGCACCGACCTGCTGCGCTCGAAGTCGCTGGACCGCAACTCCTACGACAGCGGTGACTGGTTCAACGCCATCCACTGGAAGTGCGCCGACGGCAACGGCTTCGGACGGGGGCTGCCGATGGCGGCCGACAACGCGTCCAAGTGGCCGTATGCCAAGCCCCTGTTGAGTACCGTCCAGGTCGGCTGCGGGCAGATCGAGGGCGCCTCGGCGGCGTACCAGGACCTGCTCAAGATCCGTACGACGGAGGGCGCGTTCTCCCTCGACACCGCCGACCAGGTGCAGTCGAAGCTGTCCTTCCCGCTGTCCGGCAAGGACGAGACGCCCGGCGTGATCACCATGCGCCTCGGTGACCTCGTCGTCGTCTTCAACGCGACGCCCGAGAAGCAGGAGCAGCGCATCGCCTCGCTCGTCGGCGACGGCTACCAACTGCATCCGGTACAGGCCTCGGGGGCGGACCCTATCGTCAAGTCCTCGTCCTACGAGGAGAAATCCGGCACGTTCGCCGTTCCGGGGCGCACTGTCGCCGTCTTCGCACGGGCGCTCTGACACGGCGCTAACTTGAGTGGGGCGGCCCCGGCCACGGGCCCGCCCCACTCACGTGTATCGAAGGCTGCGGACGATGGACGGTTACGGCAAGCAGTCCGGTACGACGGTGATGGTTGTCGACGACGTATCGGCCAGCCGCTACGCCATGGGCGCCGTGCTGCGTCGCGCGGGCCACGATGTCGTACCGGTCGCGAGCGCGGGCGAGGCGCTGAGCGAACTCGACCTGCGGCTGCGCGCGGGCGCCCTGCCCGACGTGGCCCTCGTCGATGTCGGGCTGCCGGACATGAGCGGCTTCGAACTGTGCCGCCGGGTCAAGGCCCGCCCGTCCACGTCTGCGCTGCCCGTCGTCCACTTCTCGGCCACGGCCATGGAGGTGGGGGACCGGTGCTGGGGGCTCGACGTGGGCGCCGACGCCTATCTGACCGTGCCGGCCGAGCCGAGGGAGATCCAGGCCGTCGTCCGGTCCGCGGTGCGCCGGGCGCGCCGGCGCACCGCGGCCGAGACGCTGGCACACCGGCTGACGCTGCTGTCCGAGGCCATCGTCACCGTGCAGACGGCGCGCTGCCTGGGGGAGCTGGCCGACGCGGCCGCCGCGGGGGCGGCCCGGCTCAGCGGTACGCCCGCCGTCGTCTTCGTCATCGGCCCGGACGGCGAACCCCACTGGGGCTGCTCCCCGAGCCCCCTCCACCTGCCCCGGAGCCACGGCTTCACCCGCCCGGCGGGAACCCCCACCGCCCTGCCCGACACCGCCCCGCACGTGGCGGCGGCACGGCTGATCACCCGGATCGCGGAGGGACGGAACGGAGTGCACAGCACGATGGTGCCCGCCTCG
This sequence comes from Streptomyces sp. SD31, assembly GCF_052068475.1. Lineage (NCBI taxonomy): Bacteria > Bacillati > Actinomycetota > Actinomycetes > Kitasatosporales > Streptomycetaceae > Streptomyces > Streptomyces sp. SD31. The sequence goes on from NZ_JBQHCX010000020.1 coordinate 146,556, forward strand.
CTATGGCCCGCCGGCTTCTTCCGTCCCGGCATCCGGGAGGAGGCCCACCTGGTGCTGGCGTCGGGACAGGAGGGCCGAGCCCGTGTATGCATCGCGACACCGGCATGTGCAGCGCCCCAAAGAGGCGCGGGGCGGTATCGATATGCGGCTCCGCCGCGGGGCGCGACCCACCACGACGTGCCCGCGGACGCCCGACGACACAACGCGGCACTTTCTATCGCGGCACTCCCCGCGTCACTCCCCGCCGAGCGCGCCGCGGAGCGCCTGGCCCAAGCCACCGCCCTCGCCGCCGAACCGCTGCTGATGTACCAGGCGGAACGGGACATCGCCCTCACCCTGCAGCACAGCTTCCTGCCCCGGCCGTACCGGCTCCCCGCGCTGCCCGGCGTGGACGTCGTCGTCCGGTACGTCCCCGCGTCCCGGCAGGCCGAGATCGGCGGGGACTTCTACGCCGCCCTGCGCACCGACCACGGGGTGCTCACCGCCGTCGGGGACGTCGTCGGGCACTCGCTGGACGCGGCCACGGTGATGGTCGAGATCCGGCACGCGCTGCGCGCCTACTGCGTCGAGGAGAGCGACCCCGGCGCGCTCGCGGCCCGGCTGGACCGGATGCTTCAGCACTACCACCCCGATGTCACCGCCACGGTCTGCCTGGCCCTGGTCGACCCCGGGACCGGGCGCATCAGGATCGCCAACGCGGGCCACATTCCGCCGCTGATCCTGCGGGACGCGGGCGACGCCGAGTACGTCCCGGTGGACGGCCCGCTGCTCGGGCTCGCCCTCGACCGGCCCGAGCCCAGCGAGCTGGTCCTGGACCGGGGGGACCGCCTCCTCATGGTCACCGACGGCCTCATCGAGACCCGCGGCATCGACCTCGCCACGTCCATGGAGCAGCTGCGCACGGCCGCCACCGAGGCACCGGACGGCCTCGACGCGCTGTGCGACACGCTGCTGGGCTGCTTCGGGCGGGGCCGGGAGGACGACATCGCGATGCTGGCGCTGCGGTTAGGGTGAGCCCAGATGCTGCCGTAGAACAGGAGTGCCCATGCCGCAGATCACCGTCGACTATTCCGGCGTACTGGCCCACGCCTTCGACCGGGAGGGGTTCGCGCGGGCGCTCCACTCCGCCACCGTCGAGATCGCGGCGGCTAAGCCGGAGGCGTGCAAGACGCAGTTCCGTCGGAGCGAGTACACGGTGTTCGGCTACGAGGACCCCGATGAGCAGGGCCACGCGGTCGTGCACGTCACGCTCGGACTGCTGGCCGGCCGCACCGAGGAGACGAAGGCGAAGCTGACCGAGGCCGTCCTGGAGCTGCTGCGGAAGCACGTGGAGGAGGACGCGTTCGTCCTGCACGCCTCCGCCGAGGTGCGCGACCTCGACTCGTCCTACCGCAAGTTCGAACGCTAGGCCCTGTCCGACAGGGTCTTAGGATGCCAAGGAGATCAGCCGGGTGACCAGGTCGCCGAACGGATCGTCGGCCGGCTCCTCCTTCAGCATGCGGCGCAGCAGCTCGCCCATCTCGTCGTCGTGGGCGGCGCTGACCGCGGCCAGCGCGGCGAAGTCGTGCACCAGCTGGGCCTCCAGCTCGGCGCGCGGGATGCGCCGCCCGTCCAGCCAGATCAGCGCCGTCGACTCGGCCAGCGAGATCCAGGAGCGGACGACCAGTTCCAGGCGCGCGGGCGGGTTCTCCACCTTCAGGTGCGAAAGGATCTGGACATACGCGGCCTGCCGCACGGAGTCGACGAGCGCGTTCGTCGCCGTCGAGCCGACCGCTGGGCCGCCGCGCATCAGCGCCGAGAAACCGGGGCCGTGCTCGTCGACGAAGTCGAAGTACCGGCGCATCACCCGCAGCAGCCGGGCCCCCAGCGGCCCCTCCTGCGGCTCGACGAAACGGGCCGCCAGGTCCTGCGCGGCACGCTTCAACGCGGCTTCGTACAGGCTGAGTTTGCCGGGGAAGTAGTGGTAGACCAGCGGACGGGAGATGCCCGCCGCCGACGCTATCTCGTCGATGGAGACATCGTCGGGCGAGCGCTGGCTGAACAGTTCGAGGGCGACGCCGATCAACTGCTGCCGCCGCTCCTCGACTCCCATTCTTCGGCGTACCCCGGTAGTCATGCGAACACCTTACCGATCGAATCCGGCCCCGAACGGACCGGACCGACCGCCGGTGTTCACATATCCAGTACGAGTCGGTCACTCCGCGCCCGCGAGACGCAGATCAACATGGAGTCGGCCCGCTCCGCGTCCGTCAGCAGTTCGTCCCGGTGGTCCACCTCGCCCTCCAGCACCCGCTGTTGGCAGGTCCCGCAGAACCCCTGCTCGCAGGAGTACGCGGTGTTCGGCAGCTCCGCCCGCACGGCCGCCAGCACGGAGGAGTCCGCCGGAACCGTCAACGTCCGCCCACTGCGCCGGAGTTCGACCTCGAAGGCGCCACCTGAAAGGGTCCGGGGCGTGAACCGCTCCAGGTGGACCCCCGGCCACCTCTCCGCCACGGCGGTCATCAGCCCTTCCGGGCCGCAGCAGTACACGGCGGCCCCCTCGGGGATGTCCAGCGCGTCGAGATCGGGCCGCCCCGCCACGACGGTCACCCGGTCCCCGCCGAGCTTCTCGACCTCCTCCAGGAACGGCATCGACTCCCGCGTCCGCCCGGCGTACAGCAGCCGCCACTCGGTCCCGGCGGGCAGCGCCCGCAGCATCGGCAGGATCGGAGTGATCCCGATACCGCCCGCGACGAAGACGTACGACGGGGCCGTGACCAGTGGAAACCTGTTCCGTGGCCCCCGCACCTCCAGCTCCGTTCCCTCCCGCACCTGCTCGTGCACCTCGCGCGAGCCACCTCGCCCGTCCTCCACCAGCCGGGTCGCCACGGTGTACGACGAGGTGTCCTCCGGGTCCCCGCACAGCGAGTACTGCCGCACCAGCCCCGACGGCAGGACGAGATCGACGTGCGCGCCGGGTTCCCAGCGCGGCAAGTCGTGGCCTTCCAGGCGGAGTTGTACGACCCCCTCGGCGACCGCCTCCCGCGCGGTCACCGTCAGCCGGAGCGCCCGGGACCGGGGCCGCCCGGAGACCGGCTCCTCCAGCGCGGGCCACGGCCACAGCGGCGAGACCTTGATACGGCGGCGCATCGCCCTCCGGGTGAGCAGCGCGGCACCGGCGACGACCGCGACGGTCAGCGGCTTCGGCATCAGCGGGAGCCCTTCTCTGCGGCCATGGCGGCGGGGGAGGAGGCCAGATAGGCGACGGCCTGCGCGGTGGAGCCCTCCTGCGACGGGTGGTAACTCCCGCTCAGATAGCGGGGGATGGACCGTGCCATGTCCCCGGTCGTCGGCAGCAGGCCTCGCCGCCCGCGGACGTAGAACTCCTTGAAGCTCGCCTTCCCCTCGGCGAGCGTCGGGTCGTTCTCCATGAAGAACCGTGCCCCGCGCTGCCAGAGGAACACCAGCGTGGCGAAGGCGGCGGCCCAGGTCCGCACGCGCCGCCGGTAGCTCCCGTCGACGTGCATGAACAGCTCGAAGGCGACCGACCGGTGCTCGACCTCCTCGGCACCGTGCCAGCGCAGCAGGTCCAGCATGGTCGGGTCGGCGCCCCGCCGGTCCAACTCCTCGGCGTTCAGCACCCAGTTGCCGAGGAAGGCCGTGTAGTGCTCGATGGCCGCGATGAGCGCGACCCGCTCCATCAGCCACCACCGCCGCGCCCGGCCCGGCGGGAGGGTGCGGTCGCCGAGCAGCTTCTCGAAGAACCAGTCGACCTGTGCGGTGTACGGCGTCGGATCGAGCCCCTGCTCCCGCAGATGCGGCAGCACCTCGTCATGGGCCTGCGAGTGCATCGCCTCCTGCCCGATGAACCCGATGACGTCCTCGCGGAGCCGCTCGTCCCGTATGTACGGCAGCACCTGCTTGTAGACGTGCACGAACCATCGCTCACCGGCGGGCAGCAGCAGATGCAGCACATTGATGGTGTGCGTGGTGAGCGGATCCCCGGGCACCCAGTGCAACGGGGTGTCGTCCCAGGAGAAGGACACCTTGCGGGCCTTGAGCGGCACCCGGTCCTGCGTATTAGACATGGCGTCAATGTACTGACGGGTAGGTCTGGGGTGAACCCCCGCGCGCGCCCCTATTTACATTCCTGTCAGCAAGGCGCCCGGCCGGGCCTCACCGCAGCCCGCTGATCGTGCGCCCGCTCTCCAGCGTCCCCTTCAGCTCACTCTGCGCGCCCTGCTTGGCCCGCGCCGTGAGAAGGCTGCCCTCGGTGCTGCCGCGGACCCCGCCCGTGGCCCGGATCGACTCCGTGTCCCGGGTGCCGGCCGCGAGCAGATACCAGCCGCCCGTGTTCGCCTTCCACAACACCCCGGCCAGCACATGCGGATCCCGGGCTCCGCACGCCGATACGTTCTCGGCCTTCGCGGCCACCGTCGCCTGCGCCGCGCCCGGCGCCCGGAACTGGGCGAGCACCCGCTCGCCACCGCCCCGCCAGGTCTCGGTGCGTGTGCACACCCAGTCCGCCGAGCCGGTCCCGTCGGGCAGCGCCTGCCGGGCGAACGCCCAGGCGTTGACCGTGCGCACGCCCGCGGAGCGCATCGCGCCCAGCCAGCAGGAGTACGGCGCCCAGGTGCGCAAGTCCGCCGGGCCGGCCGCGTCCTTGACCGACCCGGGGCGGCCGGTGGTGAGGCGGGCCGGGACCAGCTCGGCGAGGTCGGTCAGCAGGCGGGTGCCGGTGCTGTCGGTCAGCTGCAGGACGTTCCACGACGTGCAGGTGCCGGTCTGCTGGGTGGCGGGGCTCGCCAGCGGAGAGGTGATGCCGTCGGTCAGGGTGAGGGCCATCGCGCCGGTGCGTGGCTTCAGCAGATCCCGCTCGGCCGCCTTCTTCACCCAGGGCGCCACCAGATAGCGGACGTTGCCGTCGGCCCGGCTCAGCACCACCGCGCTCGCCTCCGCCCTGGTCGCGCCGTCGACCCGGGAGAAGTCCAGGGCGGCGCCGGCCGTGCCCTCCCTCGGCTCGGCGTAGCGGACGATGCGCAGGCCGTCGTAGATGAGCACCACGTGCGCGTTGTCGACGGTACCGGCGTACAGCAGCTGGGGCGCCCCGGGCGGGCCGCCCGCCGGGGTGCCGGGGGTCGCCGAGACCGCGACCGTCTCGCCGGGGCGGGCCCAGACGGCGAGGGCGCGGCGCAGCAGGGCCGAATCGTCGGTGAGGTCGCCGCGCGCGGGCCACACGGAGAAGTCGGTGCGGGCGGAGGACTGCCAGGCCAGGGCGGGGACCTTCGTCAACTGGGCCGGATCGAGGGCGGCCTCGGCCGCCGGGTTCTGCGCGTACGAGGGGGCGGCGGCACCGCCCGGGCCCCAGCCCTCGCCGGGCAGACCGAGCAGTGCCCCGCACACCAGGAGGGCGGCTCCGGCGGCGAGCGCGGCCTTCGTGTGCTGCCTGCGCCGCATCAGGTCGGTGGGGCGGGCCTGGAGCGAGCAGGGGTCGAACTCCGGGGAGTCGAGCAGGGCGTACCGCGCGGCCACGGTTTCCGCCTCGTCGAGCGCGTCGTCCACGTCCTCGACGCCGGCCGCCGACAGTACGTCGCGTACGGCGCCGTCCTTCAGCTTCTCCAGGCCGCGCAGGACGTAGGCCGCCCGCGCCGGGCCGGACAGCGCCGACAACTGCTGGTCCAGGGCGAGTTCGTCGGCGCCGCCCGACCGGGGGAAGAGGCGCAGGCCCCATACCTGGGGCAGCAGGGGCGGCAGCTGGGAGCGCTTGGGCCAGGCCAGGCGCCGCAGCGGCAGTCCCGCCTCCAGCGCCGTACGCAGGACCTGGAGGCGGAGGAAGGCGTACCCGGGGTCTCCGTCGCGGCCGGTCGACTGGGCCGGGATCGCGGGCGTGGCCGCCGCCCGGCCCCGGGGCAGCGCGCGCTGCGTGAGGGAGTGCGCGGTCACCACACGCCGGTTGCGGCCGAGGCTCGGCGGCAGCACCAGGTAGGCGAGCCGGACGAGACGCGGATAGTGCTCGACGAGCGCGGCCTCGGCCCGCTCGATATCGACGACCGGGTCGGCCGAGGAGGGGGCGGGGCGCGGGGCGACATCCTGTGACTGCACGTTCAGCAGAACGAGCGAATGGTCCGTTGGTCACCGGTACCCGGACCGCCCGGGCGCCCTCCCCGAGACGGCTCAGTCCTCCGACTCCAGCAGTGCTCGGGCGTAATTCGCCATCGACCGCTGATAACGCGGCAAATGCGGCGCGAGAGCGCCCAGCACCAGGGCCAGCCCCTCGCGGTCACGCCCGAGGCTGGACAGGCACAGCGCCAGCGTCGCCCGGACCGCGTCGTCCAGCTCGTCGGAGGGCGCGTCAAGTTCGGGTGTCAGCAGCTTGACACCCTCCTCGGCCTGCCCGATGTTCCTGAGCGAGCTGGACAGCTGGATCTTGGCCCGCCGCCCCTTGTAGCCGCTCACGTCGCTGAGCCCGCGCGCCAGCGCCTCCCGGTACAGCGGCACCGCCCGGTCCGAGTGACCCGTCGAGTCCCAGGCACATGCCTGCTCGAAGGGGCCCAGCGGGCTGTCGTCCGGCAGCTCGGCGACGAGGGCGTCGATGGCGGCGCGGAAGTCGGCCGCCTCGGCTTCCGCGTAGGCGTCGAAGGTCGCCCAGACGGCGCCCACGCGATCTTCCCAGTCCTGGTTCACCGACCCACACTCGCACACCCGTGCCCGTGAGAGCCTCGGATTTGAGCGCATCGCATGCCACAGCCGTATGGGAGACGAGGGCCCCGCCGGGGCTCTGTGCGGCATGGACCGGAGGAACACATGAGGTTGACCCGACCCAGGCTCGCGCTGGCCGGCGCGGCGACGGTACTGGCACTGGCGGGCTGTGGATCCGGCGGGGACAGCGAGGCGGCCGTTCCGCGGACGGCGACCGGCAGCCTGGAGAAGCTGGCCGCCGAGGTCAAGTGCAAGCCCGACATGCAGACGGACGCCGACGAGATCCGGCAGGCCATCTGCAAGACCGGCAAGGACAAGTACATCCTCGCCACCTTCGCCACCGACCGCGGCCAGGCCGAGTGGCTGAGCGGTGCGAAGGACTACGGCGGCTATTACCTCGTCGGTCGCAAATGGGTCGCCGTCGGCCAGGAGAAGACGGTCACCACGCTGCAGAGCAAGCTGGGCGGAACCATGGAGGAAGGCTCCGAGCACATGAATCCCGGAGGCAGTCACAACAGCGGCAGCCACCACGGCTGACCGCAGAGATCCGGGACAGACGAAAGCCGGCGGTGGAGGAGATCCCACCGCCGGCTTTCGCTACCGGTTCAGGACTGTTACTGGCAGTCCTGGCCGCTGTTGATGCAGTTGACCATCTCGTTCATCGTGTTCTCGTCGAAGAAGTTGATGAAGTCGTTGTGGTCGGTGATCGCCTTGTGCAGCTGGTCCGGGAAGGAGTCCACCGCGAAGGCGTTCTGGACCTGTCCGTTCTGGATCTGCGGGGCCGGCACGTCGTAGACCAGGCGGACCTGGAGCTGGGGGATCGCCTGGAAGCCGTTGGCGCAGGTGCCGTCGGCCTGGACGAACGCCACGTGCGTGCGGTGGTTGGCGCTGTCGATGTTCTGGCCGTCCCAGCAGCTCTGGAAGTTGGACGTCCGCACCACGGAGCTGCCCTCGGGGCAGATCGGGAGCTTGTCGTGCAGCTGGACCTGGTCCTCGAAGCCGGTGCAGCTCCAGTTCGCGTTGGCGTTGTTGTTGCCGTTCACGAAGGACTTGGCGTCACCGGTGATGATGCGCAGGGCCTGCGGCATCGCGACGACATCGCTCGTCTTGTTGCCGACGAACTTCAGCTGTGCCTCGCTGGGCTGGACGATCGTGCCGACGTTGCCGTCCTGACCGCCGCCGGGGGCGTTCGCGTCGATGTCGTTCTGACCGTCCTGCACCCGCAGCACCGGCCAGAAGTACGACGACCTGTCACCCTGGTTCTGGCAGGTGGTGTCGCCGTTCGCCAGGTCCTGGTCGCTCGCGAAAGCGTTGTTGGCCTGGTTGCCGACGTAGTCGTGCTGGTGCTGCGCGCCGTTGCTGACACCGGGAGCGACGATCACGTTGTCCGAGTTGCGGTTCTCGTTCTCGTTGGTGCCGCAGTTGGTGGTGAAGCTGCCGGTCGAACCGCTGTCCCCGTTCGCGGGGAGGCCGTTCGCGCCGACGCCCAGCTGTGCGCTGCCCTGGACCTGGGTGATGTCCACGAAGTCGTCCGCGTTCGGACCGTTGCCGGCCTGACCGCCGTTGCCGCCCTGGTCCTGTCCGCCGCCGTCCTGGCCGCCCTGGTCCTGACCGTCGTTGTTCTGGTCCTGACCGTCCTGGTTCTGGTCCCCGCCCTGCTGACCGTCGTTGGTCTCCGGCTGCTCGGCCGGGACGCCCTGGCACTGGGCGAGCTGGTCCAGGTTCTGCGGTCGCTGGCCGCCGGCCCGGTTGATGTTGATGCCGATCCGGTCGAGCGTGGCCACGCGCTTGGACTTCAGCGGGCCGAGGATGGCGTTGTTGACGAAGTTGGCGTCCCCGGCCTGGGCCTGCCGCGTCTCAGCGAGACGCTTGTAGGCGTCCGTGACCTGCCTGTCCAGCAGCGCCAGCTCCTTGGCGACGCCCTTGCGCGCGCTCTTCGGCACCTTCGTCAGCTTCTGGCCGACATCAGGGCAGTTGATCGTCGCGACCTGGGCGTTCGTGGACTTCGTCTGGTTCCACCCAGAGTTGTCCTCGTGTGCCGAAGCATAGAAGTTGGCCCATACAAGCCCGCCCCCACCGAGCGCTAGGGCCGCCGATGCGGCTATGGCCTTGGTGGCCAGCGGCGTACGGCGTTTTCTCGTGTTGCGTCCCATGGAACTCCTCTGACTTCCTTTTTCGGGGCATCGAGGCGCCCGACAGGAGTGAAGCGGCTCCCATTCATACGGAGGGCGTCCCATGGGTGTTCAGTCGCCTCGGAAATTGTTGAGAGATTCGTGAGAACGCTGTGTGCTCAACAGCCCCATAAACACCGGGAGTTGTTGATCCCTGACGGCGGGTGCACGCCGGGTCCGTTTTCACCGGCCGTGGTCGAGATACGCGAGAACCGCCAGCACGCGACGGTTGTCGTCGTCCGATACTTCCAGGCCCAGTTTGGCGAAGATATTGGCGGTGTGCTTGGCGATCGCCCGTTCCGTGACGACGAGCCGCTCCGCGATCGCCCCGTTCGACCGCCCCTGCGCCATCAGCTCCAGCACCTCCGTCTCGCGGGGCGTGAGCCGCGCCAGCGGCTGGTCGTCGGCCGCGCGCCGGGACAGCAGCTGCTGGATCACCTGCGGGTCCATCGCGGTGCCGCCCGCCGCGACCCGCCGTACGGCGTCCACGAACTGCTCCGCGTCGAACACCCGGTCCTTCAGCAGATACCCGACCCCGCCGCTGCCGTCGGCGAGCAACTCCCGCGCGTACAACTGCTCCACGTGCTGGGACAGCACCAGCACCGGCAGCCCCGGCTTCTTCCGCCGGGCCTCCAGCGCGCACTGCAGCCCCTCGTCGGTGTGCGTCGGCGGCAGGCGTACGTCGACGACGGCGACGTCCGGCTCCAGCTCGGCCAGCGCGCGGGCCAGCTCGGGGCCGGTCTCCACGGCCGCCGCGATCTCGAAGTCGTAGGCCTGAAGGAGCCGGACGAGTCCGTCGCGCAGCAGGAACAGGTCTTCGGCTAGGACAACGCGCAAGGAATCTCCATGGTGACCATGGTGGGGCCGCCCACGGGACTGCTGACGGCCAGGACGCCGTCGAATGTACCCAGTCGCCGCTCGATCCCGGCGAGGCCCGAACCGGCCCCGATCACGGCACCGCCCTTGCCGTTGTCGGTGACGGTGACGCGCAGCATGCCGGCGCCCTCGGACACGTGATGCAGGTCGATCCAGATCCGGTCGGCGCCGGAGTGCTTGACGGCATTGGTGAGCACCTCGCTGACCGCGAAGTACGCCGCGGACTCCACGGGCGCCTCCGCCCGCCCGGGCAGCTCCACGGTCACCTCGGTGGCCACGGGAATCCGCAGCGCCAACGCCCTTACGGCGTCACCGAGTCCGCGTTCGGCGAGGACCGGCGGATGGATGCCACGGACCAGGTCGCGCAGTTCGGCGAGCGCGTCGGCGGAGGACTTGCGGGCGTGTGCGAGGAGCTTCTTCGCCTGGTCCGGGTCCTTCTCGACGAGCATCTCGATGGTGCCGAGGTCCATGCCCATGGCGACCAGCCGGGCCTGCGCCCCGTCGTGCAGATCCCGTTCGATACGGCGCAGTTCGGCGGCGGAGGTGTCGACGGCGTCGCGCCGGGTCTCGGTCAATACCCGTACGCGCTCGGCAAGTTGACCTTGGTTGGAGGCGAGGACGGCCCGTGTGAGGCGGAAGTGGAGGTGCAACAGCGGGACGGTGAACCGGTGGGCGAGGACGAGGAGCACGGCGCCCAGGGCTGCCGCGCCGAACGCGGACGTCTGGTCGCTCACCGGCACGAAGCCGTACCAGTACGGCCCGTACTCGACATACGGTCCGCCCGTCATGGTCCGCCACAGCCCGGCCGCCAGCGCGAACCCCTCCAGCGGGTAGAGCACGAGCACGGCGGGCAGCAGCGCGGTGGTGAAGCCCACCGTCATGTCGAACGGCAGCCACCGCAGGTCTCGCCAGGTCGCCGGATCGCGCAGCATCCCGAAGGTGCGGACCCAGGGATTGGCGTCCTTCGGTATCGGGCGGTACGCCGGCGGAATCCGCACCCCGCCCCACTCCGCCGCGATGACCCGCCGCCAGTTCGCGAACGCCCGAACCCCCGTGAGCACCCACGGTGTCGTGACGATGCCCACGCCGATCGGGATCAGCGCGATGGACACCAGGGAGAGCGTGAAACAGAGCACGGCCCCCGGCAGCAGCACCAGCGCCAGTCCCAGTCCCCGTAGTGCCGCGAGCACCATGCCCCGCGCCCTGCTGCCGCTCTTCGTCTCTGTGGTCGTCATGCCGCAAGTCTGGACGAGGCGGGGGAGCAGGTCACGGGGCCGAGCCCCCCGATCAGGAGGTGGTGTCAGGTACACCCCCCGCGCCTGCGAGCACCTTCGCCTCCACCTCCGGATCGAGCCCCTTCGACGTCCGGTCCGGCCGCATGGGCGCCGTGCCGCCGATGTCCGTCAGCCACCGCCAGGTGTCGGCGACGGTCTCCTCGACGGGCCGGCAGCGCAGTCCGGTCGCGACGGCCCGGGACACATCGGCGCTGTGCAGGGCGTCGTGCATGTCGCTGCCCGGCGGCACCCACACCGGCAACTGGGTCCACGGCTCGATGCCCGCGTCCAGGATCACCTCGGGTTCGGTCCAGCGCAGTTCGGCGTTGCCGCCGACGGTGGCGACACACGCGTCGAGGAACTCACCCATGGTGGTGTGCCCTTGCCGGCTCGTCAGGTTGTACGGCCCGCTGAGCTCCCGCTCCACCGCACCGAGGATCCACTCCGCGTGGTCACGGACATCGATGTACTGGAGCGGAAGATCTCGCGGCCCGGGCGCGAGGACGGGCCCGCCGCGCGCGATACGACCGAGCCACCACGGCAGTCGGCCGACGTTCTCGTACGGCCCGAGGATCAGCCCCGCCCGCACCAGCACCGAGCGATCCGCCCCGAACTCCTCGACGGCGGCCAGCTCGCCGCCCCGCTTGTCCCGCGGGTAGTCGGTTTGGTCCGCACCGGCCTCGGCGCCTTCCACCAGCGGCGCGTCCTCGCCGTACCCCGCGGGCGGTGCCCACTCGTACACCGAGCGGCTCGACACGTACACATACCGCCCGGCGCGGCCCCGCAGCAGCCGCGCCGCGTCCCGCACCGCGCGGGGCGCCGCCGACCAGGTGTCGACGACGGCGTCCCACTCGCCGGTGTGCTCGGCGAGGGCGGCGAGCCCGTCGGAGGCGGTGCGGTCGCCTCGCAGCAACCGCACCCCGGCCGGCGGCTCGTGCCGGCCCCGGTTGAAGACGGTCACGTCCCAGCCGCGCCCGAGGGCCGCCTCCACGACGGCCCGTCCCGCGAACTCCGTACCACCCAGCACCAGAAGTCTCATACCGCCGACTCTGCCCGGCACGGGCGCGGGACGGAACAGGACTCTGCCGTCAGCAGAAGGCTTTCGACCGAGCGGCCGAGCAGGTCAACGCCCGGTCGGCGGGGCGTACTTGTACCCCACCCGCCGCACGGTCCGGATGGTGTCCCGGTGCTCGGCGCCCAGCTTGCGGCGCAGCCGGGCGATGTGGACGTCGACGGTACGGCCGTCGCCCACATGCCCGTATCCCCACACCGTGGTGACCAGCTGGTCCCGGGTGTGCACGCGATGCGGGTTGGCCACCAGGTGGGCGAGCAGCTCGAACTCCAGGTAGGTGAGGTCGAGTTCACGCCCGTCGACGGCCGCGGTGCGCCGCACGTTGTCGACGGTGACGAGCGGGTCGCCGTCGGCGCCCCGGGCCGGACCCGGAACCGGCGCCTGCTGGTCGGCCGGCACGAGCACCAGGTAGCCGATCATCGGCGGCTGCCCCGGGAGCGTGGGCAGGGAGTGCTGGGGGGCGGGCAGCCAGGTGGCACCCGGCGGCAGGAGGTCCGCGACGTCGATCACCTCGTCCCGGTCCACGGCACGTAGATGATGCCGTGAACCGTTCGGGCCGGGGGAGTTGAGCGTGGCGGCGGTGGACAGAGAACGAGTGGTCGCCATGAGAGGTCAGCTCTTTTCGCGCGAGGAGTCCGTCGAGAAGTCCGTTGAGGAGACGTACGTCGTTTCGCGCTGGCCGAAGGCCGGGGAAGTTACGGCTTTACAGGGCCCGCGCGTTCACCGCGCGGCAACACACCCGGTCGAAGTCGTCGTGCTGACGGGAAGGCCAGAAGGGCTCGAGGTCATGGCGACCTGTCGAGGAGTACTTCGGGAAGCTGGCCATGCCCCCATTGAAGCAGACACCGCCCACGGAAAGGGACCCTCCTCTCACTGCTTGGACGATTCCTTGACGCCCCACTGACAACGCGAGGGGGGCGCCCACCGTCCTGGTGGGCGCCCCCCTCGGGAGCTACTGGGCTCTCGGAGCCACTGGGCGTATCAGACCTGGCCGGCCTTCTCCAGCGCGGAGCAGCAGGTGTCGACGAGCAGGCGGGTCACCACGTACGGGTCGACGTTGGCGTTCGGACGGCGGTCCTCGATGTAACCCTTGCCGTCCTGCTCGACCTGCCACGGGATACGAACGGACGCACCACGGTTGGAGACGCCGTAGGAGTACTCGTTCCACGGGGCGGTCTCGTGCAGACCGGTCAGACGGTCGTCGATGCCGGCGCCGTAGTTCTTGACGTGGTCGAGCGGCTTGGAGCCCTCACCGAGCGACTCGCACGCGGTGATGATCGCGTCGTAGCCCTCGCGCATCGCCTTCGTGGAGAAGTTGGTGTGCGCACCGGCACCGTTCCAGTCGCCCTTCACCGGCTTCGGGTCCAGCGTCGCGGCGATGCCGAAGTCCTCGGCGGTGCGGTAGAGCAGCCAGCGGGCGACCCACAGGTGGTCGGAGACCTCCAGCGGGGAGACCGGGCCGACCTGGAACTCCCACTGACCGGGCATGACCTCGGCGTTGATGCCGGAGATCGCGAGACCGGCGGCCAGGCAGTTGTCCAGGTGGGCCTCGACGACCTCACGGCCGAAGATCTCGTCGGCGCCGACACCGCAGTAGTAGCCGCCCTGCGGGGCCGGGAAGCCGCCCTTGGGGAAGCCGAGCGGGTAGCCGTCCTGGAAGAAGGTGTACTCCTGCTCGATGCCGAAGATCGGCTCCTGAGCGGCGAACTTCTCGGCGACCTCGGTGAGCGCGGCACGCGTGTTGGACTCGTGCGGCGTCATGTCGATGTTGAGGACCTCGCACAGGACGAGGATGTCGTCGCCGCCGCGGATCGGGTCGGGGCAGGTGAAGACCGGCTTGAGGACACGGTCCGAGGAGTGGCCTTCGGCCTGGTTCGTGGAGGACCCGTCGAAGCCCCAGATCGGCAGCGCGTCCAGACCGGCGGGCTCACCCGACATGATCTTCGTCTTGGAACGGAGCTTGGCCGTCGGCTCGGTGCCGTCGATCCAGATGTACTCAGCCTTGAAGGTCACGGGCCACATCCTTCGGGGGTGGGTCTAGGCGCACTTGCGGGTGCTGCGGCGCTGCGGCACTGAGGCGCCGCTCTTGATGCCCGCGAGCCTGTCAACAGGCGATTTCCCGCCCGTTGCTCGAATGTGAACCCCGTGTTACCTGGTGGTGGTGTGGCGCGTCTCACGCTGTGAGCTCCCCCGCGAAGGCGATACGGCGGCGTCGGGCCCCTGGTCAGGAACGGCCCGACGCCTCGTATGCGAAGGGAATGAGCCACGCGGCCGCACCCCCCGACACGGCCCCGACCCACAACGCACCCCAAGGCGCTACGCGCACCCCCACCGGACAGCAACGGGCTGCCGCAGGCATCCCCGCCCATCCGCCGGAGGTGCGACGTACGCCGTGTTACCCGACCCTCACCCCACCTTCTCGATCACTGCCCGGCGGATCAGGAACTTGCCGGGCTCACGAACCTGCTCGAAGGCGGCGTTGTTGAGCAGCACACAGCTACCGGAGACCGAAGTGACCTCAACTGTCGTGGACTTGTTGTTGTCCAGATTGGTGACCTTCAGCTTCGTACCCGCCGGGAACTGGTTGCTGGACGCGGCCGGAGCCCCGCCCTCGCCGGAGAGCGTGACGGTCGAACCGTTGCAGACCTGCTGCCCCGAGGCCGCGGCACCACCGTCCGCGTTCCCCGTGTTCCCGGCGTTCCCGGTGTCCCCCGAGTCGCCGGCGCCCCCCGTGCCGCCGGCCTCCCCCGCGGGAGCGGTCTGCGCCGGCTGCGAGGCCTGGGAGTCCTGAGCCGACTCCCCAACCGCACACCCGGACGCTTCCTGCTGGACCTTGATCTGCGCGATGACGGCCTCGCGGTTGGCGATCCGCGCCTCGGACTGCGCGTCCGGATCGGCCCGTTGACCGTCGATGAACTTCTGGTTGTTGCCGAGAGCGGTGGCAAGGCCTTGGCAGACGTCGGAGTCCGCGGCCGAGAGAGTCCTGGGACTCTGCGAGGCGTTCGAGGTGCCGGCCACGACGAAGGCACCGCCTCCGGCCACCGCCACCGCACTCACCAACAACGCGAGCTTTTTCTTCGTGCCGAGAGTTCTCCTACGCGACATGCGCGCCTCCTGAGAGGTAGGGGAGCGTACGCCGCTATGTACGAGATACCGAACGAGGTTACTCAGCGGTTTACAGGAGTCACCTACGTAACCTGCGTCACACGAGGGTGGCGATCGTTCAGCTCTTGCGGGACAGGGCGTCCCGGACGGCCTCGTCGGTGCGCCCGACTACGGCGGTGCCGTCCTCCGCGGTGATGATGGGCCGCTGGATCAGCTTCGGGTGCTCGGCGAGCGCCTTGATCCACCGGTCGCGTCCCGCGGCGTCCCGGGCCCACTCCTTGACTCCGAGCTCCTTGGCGACGGCTTCCTGGGTCCGGGTGATGTCCCAAGGTTCGAGCCCGAGTCGTTCGAGGACCTCCCGGATCTCGTCCTCGGTCGGCACATCCTCCAGATAGCGGCGGACGGTGTAGTCGGCGCCTTCGGCGTCGAGGAGTGTGAGCGCGCTGCGGCACTTGGAGCAGGCCGGGTTGATCCAGATTTCCATGCCGCACACGTTAGCCCGCATAAGCCATGTTCGATTTTGACGCCACCTCATGCGCACCTCGCGGAGCAGGTGTGACAGGGCTTCAAATCCCTTGTTCACCTGGACGTTTGCTGGACTTCGCGGCCTCCCTGATTGTCAGTGGGGGCCGGTAGACTGGGAGCAGTGTTCGAGGGAATCGCCGAAGACGCCGAAGTCTCCGGCGAGCGCCCTGACCGCGACAGGAGGATGCCTGTGCCCGCTGCCGCACTGAAGCCGAAGCCGACCCGCAAGCCGCTGCCCACCCAGTCCACCGCGAAGCACCCGGTGCTGCTCGACCTGCCGTACGCGCCCGTGGAGAAGCGGCCGCTGCCGCCGGGCCGTCCGCGCGAGTGGTACATCACCCACAACCGCCGCCTCAAGGCCATGCGCCTCGCGATCGCCCTGCTCGACTCGGGCGTCCTCATGCCCAACCAGGCCCACAACGACACGATCCGAAGCACCGCGCAGACGATCGGCGTCCATCCGCCGTCGGACACGACGTGCCACATGGTGCGGGCGTTCATGAGGTATTCGAGGTAAGCCACGACGCCGGGTGCCCACAATGACCGAGGGCACCCGGCACTGCCCTGCCCACTCCGGGCGGCCGCCCTACGCCGACAACTCCCGCTCCAGCGGCGTCCGGAACCGCGGTGTCACCCGCGTCGACCCCACCCACCCCCGCAACCGCTCCGCCTGCGCAGCGATCGCCGCCTCCGCGTCCCGCCCGACGCCCTCGGAGTCGAGCAGCCGCCACACGATCTCCCCGTCCGGCCGCTGGGCCCACCCGCCTATCACCCGCCCGTCCCACCACACCGTCGGCCCCACATTGCCGCTCCGGTCGAACAGCGACGGCCACAGCTCCGGCGCCAGATACCACTCCCGCCGTTGCCACCCCATCGCCGTCGGGTCGAGGGCGGGCAGCAGCGCCGCCCACGGCTCCGTGGGCCCGGCCACCGGACCGACGTCGCCGTCGAGGACGTACCCCGTCCCCTCGTCGAGGGACACGGCCTGCGCCCCGATCGCCGCCAGCGCCCGGCGCACCTCGGTGACCTTCCACCCCGTCCACCACTTGAGGTCGGCCTCCGTCGCCGGCCCGCACACCGCGAGCCAGCGCCGCAGCAGCTCCGCCTGGGCCTCGGACACGTCCAGCTCGGGATGGTCGGGTGCCACCGCCCACCGGAACTGCGAGGACGTCCAGGAGCCCAGCGGCCGCCCCCGCACCACCTTTCCCTCGACGCCCAGCACCCGCAGCAGCCGCGTCGAGACGGTGTGCACCCCCTCGTAGCTCTTGCCGGCCCCGTACACGAACCGCTCACGCAACCGCGGCTCGTCCTCGGCGAGTTCGGCAGCCGTCGCCGGCCCGCGCCGCGCCAGCGCGGCCAGCGTCGACTCCTCGACCTCCGCCAGCCAGGCCGCGTCCGGCGCCCCCGCCGTCGCCATGTGCTTGACCAGCGTGGCCCGCTCCCGGGCGGCGACCGCGAGGCCGGTCGAGGCGTGCACGACGGCCGTCAGCTCCGCAGGGAACACGAACACGGTGTGCCGCATGCCGTGCATCCGGACCAGCGCCCGGTCCTCGTACAGCGCCCGCTCGGTCCGCGCGACGGTTCTCGCGGGCTCCGCCAGCCGCGCGCCCACGGCCAGGTACACGGTCGCCGGATCGGTGCCGTGCAGCGCGACCAGCGACTCGGCGACCTCGACCGGCCCCGCCGCCCGGGCGGCCCCGGCCAGCCGATGCCGCAGCCCCAGCCGGGCCCGGCGCTCCGCCACCCCGATGTACCGCAACCCGCCACCCATCCCGGCCTCCACCCGTCACGCCGTCACTCCGCCAGTGACTGCATCCTCCCGGACCCCACTGACAACGGCGGTCAGGCCCGAGCCCGGGGTCCGACGCCGTCAGCCGAACGTGTCCGACGGGCGGCGTCAGCCGTACGTGTCCGGGGTATGGCGTCAGCCCTACGTAATCGGGCGGCGTCAGCCGTACCACTCCAGCAGCCCGCCCACATACGCCGCCAACCGCCCGCCCAGCACCTCCACCGTCAGATCCGTCCGCCCCAGCTCACGCCACGGCCCCGCGAGCTTGGCCGCGTCGGGGGAGTAGGCCAGGGCGTCCAGCAACCGCCAGTACAGGTGGTCTCCCGGGGCGGCGAGTCGGCGTCCGCCGTGTGCCTCGTACCGCGCCCGGAAGCCGAGCCCGTACTCCGGCCCGTGCAGCAGAGCGAGCGCGGTTGAGCAGTGGGCGACGTCGAGGTCGGCCGGGCCCCAGGACGTCTCCACCCAGTCGACGACACCGCTGATCCGCAGCTCCGCGCCCACACCGCTGAACAGGACGTTCCCGGGGTGGAAGTCCCGGTGCAGGAAGCAGCCGTCGTAGGCCGGAGGCTGCTGGCGGATCACGTCCACGGCTCGCTCCCAGAGCGCGCCGCCCGGCGTCCGCACCCGATCCGCAGACGTCCATGCCTGATACGTACGCGGCCGCTCCTGCGGTACGACCCGGTGGATCCGGGCGAGTTGGTCCGCGAGCAGATCCAGGCGCCGCTCCAGGTCCTCCTCGTCGACCCGCACCCGGCCCGGCAGCAGTGACATCAGCAGCGAGGGGTGGTCGCAGTGCTCGGCCGTGGCGTCGACGGCGGTCAACCGGGGCGCGGGAATGCCCTCCTGGGCGGCGAGCAGCGTGAGGATCGACGCCTCACGGGAGAGCAGACCGGGTGCGTGGCCGCGGAAGAAGGGCTTCACGAACGTACGCAGCGCGAACTCGGCGCCGTCGTCCAAGGTGAGCCGCCGCATCTGCGAGCTCCAGCCGCCCTTGGCGAAGGCGGTGCCGGTGACGGTCCGCCCCTGCGGCAGCTGCTTGGCCAGCCACGACCGGGTGGCCGTCCAGCCCCGGTCGCCCAGGCCGGTCAGTACGGCCGTCACGAACTGCCGGCGGTCCTCCGCGTGCTCCTGGAACCACAGCCCCAGCATGTGCTCCGCGTTCGGCACCTCGAACCGGGTGAACTGCGCGCGAGCGGCCAGCGCGTCCTGCACCGCCTCCGTCACGGCCGGCGGGATGACCGCGTCCGTCCCCGGCACCGCGAGCACCGCCCGCCCCTCGTACGCCCGCAGCACATCGAGCGCGGGAGCCGCACGCCAGCCGTCCGGCCTGCGGATGATCTCACTGAACCGCCCGTTCCCCTCACCGAACGGCACATCCCACGCCTCCTGCGCGTACACAGCGGGCGCGCACAACCCCACCGCCACCACGCGCTCCCCGTAGTGGCCGACCAGGTCCGCCACCGTCTGCCCGCTCATGCTGAAGCCGACCACGATCAGCGCACCGCCCGCCGGCACACGCGCGTCGATGACGGCGACCGCCTGCTCCAGGCGCCGCCGCAGACTCAACTCCCGCAGCTCGCCGGTGCTTTCACCGTGCCCCGAGAAGTCGAAGGCGAGCCCACGGCAGCCACGGGAGATGAACTCGGCGAGCAGCGGGAGCAGCCGCTCCTTGCTGCCGTTGCCCGCGCCGTGCAGCAGCACGACGGTGGCGGTCTCCGGGCCGTCGGCGTCACCGCCGTACACACCGCTGAGCAGTTCACCGTCGTGGGCGTATGTGAAAGGGGAGAGCTCGGTCATGTGCCCCATTCATTCACGGCACTTGGGTCCCGGGAAAAGGAGGTGCACGCCCGGTGACCGGATCCCTACGCTGGACACGCGTAACGGAGCAGCTCACGCCGCTTCCCGCAGGGCAGGCGCCACCCTGAGGGCTCGGAGCTACTCTCTACGCACCGACGGACGGTCGCCCTTCCCCAGCGCCCCGCCGGAACATCGGTCACCGCTCAAGATCCAGAATCGAACCACGCTCACGGAGGCCCGTGATGGGCACCATCGTCATGTCCGGGACCGTCGTCCTGGTGATCTTAGGATTCGACAACCACCTCTACTGGCTGGCCGCCGTCGCGGTGCTCTTCCTCTACCTGCAGTACGGCCGGAGCTCCTCCGTGCCGAGCGGCGGGGCCGGGGGAGGGGCCTCGTCGGGCGGTTCCGTGCCCGCGGACTACCGCTCCTACCGCGACCGCCGCGACATGCAGGCCAAGTGGGAGCGCCGCTACCGGCGCGAGCGTCCCTTCGAGGCCCGTCGCCAGGAGCGCGACAAGAGCAAGTGAGACCAGCTCGGCCGGTAGCCCGAGGTGCCCCCGGTCACAGGCCGGGGGCACCCCACACCGGGAACCAGCGGTTCAGGTCCTGCTCGATCCGCAGGTCGTTCGCGAGCGCCGCCTTCACCCGCAGCTCCAGCGGGTTGTCGCGCCGTTCCGCCCGGCCGGGCAGTGGCGCGAAGGGGTAGAAGGTGCCGCGCTTGTAGAGGTAGACGAGGGCGAGCCGTCTGCCCTCGTCACCTTCGTCCTCGAACCCGGCCAGCGAGCACAGCAGCTGTGGCCCGAAGCCGTTGACCTCCATCGCGCTGTTCACCGCGTGCAGGTCGTTGACCAGCTCCGGCAGCTGCTCGGGTGTGCGCCGGGAGACCAGCCAGGAGTAGCCGTAGCCGTCCCGGGCCAGCTCCACCGGCCGGCCCTCGCGCTCGGCGTCCGCGTCGAGCAGCGCCTGCACCTCGCGGTGTGTCTGCTCGAAGATCGCCCCCTCGACCGGGGCGAAGCACACCGCTCCACTCCCGGTCGGCCGGAACCCGGCCGCCGCCTGAAGCGTCACCGCCGCCGACGGCAGCGCGAAGAGCTGGTCGAGATCGGGCGCGACCGGCTTCGTACGGCCGAGCAGGATGTCCAGCAGCCCCATCTCACGCCCCTCCGGGAGCCGTCGCCTCACCCAACTCGGCCGAGATCCGCCCCAGTTGGTCGAGCCGCTGCTCCAGACTCGGGTGGGTGGAGAAGAGCTGCGCGACGCTCGGCTCCCGGCCCAGCGCCGGAGTGAAGTAGAAGGCGTTGAAGGCCTGCGCCGTCCGCAGGTCCTTGGTCGGGATCCGGGCGATGTCGCCGGAGACCTTGGTCAGCGCGGAGGCCAGCACCGACGGCCGCCCGGTGAGCAGCGCCGCGGCCCGGTCGGCGGCCAGCTCCCGGTACCGGGACAGGGCCCGGATGAGCAGGAAGCTGATCGCGTACACGGCCGCCGACACGCCCAGTACGGCGGCGAAGACGACGGCGGTGTTCTGGTCCCGGCGCCCGCCGCCGAACAGCTGCGAGTAGAAGGCGAACCGCACGATCAGCCCCGCGATCACGCCGAGGAACGAGGCCACCGTGATCACGGCGACGTCCTTGTGCGCCACATGCGACAACTCGTGCGCGAGCACACCCTCCAGCTCGTCCGGCTCCAGCCGGCGCAGCAGCCCCGTGGTCACACAGACCACGGCATGATCGGGATTGCGCCCGGTGGCGAACGCGTTCGGCATCTCCATGTCCGACACTGCGACCACGGGCTTCGGCATGTCGGCGAGGGCACACAGCCGGTCGACGACCCCGTGCAGCTCGGGATACTCCTCCCGCTCCACGACCCGCCCGCGCATCGCGAACAGCGCGACCCGGTCGGAGAACCAGTACTGAGCCCCCAGCAGCGCCGCCGCCACGACCACGACCAGCACCCAGGACTTCAGCAGCACGATCAACGCGGCGACGAACCCCACGTACAACAACCCGAGCAGGAACAGCGTGATCCCCATACGGGCGGTCAACCGCCGATCACTCCGGAACCGGCTCTGCATCTCGCATCACCCCGCGCACTCAGGCACTCGTCCCACTGCCCAGTGTGCACCCGGCGACGCCCATGAACGGGTCGTGATCGGCCCTAGGACCAGCAAAGACCCCGGTCTCGGTACGTGATCTCGGTACGTGGTCTCAGTACGTACGGAAGTTGATGTAGCCCAGCAGGACGATCACCCCGGCGACGCAGCCGAGGACGATCGCCGTGGACACCCAGCCCGAGCGGCGGCTCTGCCGTGCCACATGCTCGGGGTCGGCCCGGAACGGCACCGGACCGGGCGGGTTCTCCTTCCAGCGCGCGGCGAGCATCCGGGCCCGGGCCGAGGGCTCCTTGTGCTCGGCCTGGTCCGCCCACCTGAGGTCGAACTCGCGCTCCTGGTCGTCCTGTTCGTGCTCGGGCATCCGATCCACCCCCGTGTCGTGTCAGCGGCAGAAGAATAGAACATACGCCCGCGCCCCCGCTGTCGGTACGACAGCGGGGGCGCGGGCGCGGTGCCTGGGTCCGAGACCGATCAGGCGTCGATCACACGTCGAAGTAGAGCTCGAACTCGTGCGGGTGCGGACGCAGCTGCAGTGGGGCGATCTCGTTCGCGCGCTTGTAGTCGATCCACGTCTCGATCAGGTCCGGCGTGAACACGTCGCCCTGGAGGAGGAACTCGTGGTCGGCCTCGAGGGAGTCGAGGACGGCCGGGAGCGAGGTCGGGACCTGCGCGACGCCCGCGTGCTCCTCGGGAGCCAGCTCGTAGAGGTCCTTGTCGATCGGCTCGGCCGGCTCGATCTTGTTCTTGATGCCGTCCAGGCCCGCGAGCAGCAGGGCCGAGAAGGCCAGGTACGGGTTGCCGGAGGAGTCGGGCGCGCGGAACTCGACGCGCTTGGCCTTCGGGTTGGAGCCCGTGATCGGGATACGCATGGCCGCGGAGCGGTTGCGCTGCGAGTACACCAGGTTGATCGGGGCCTCGAAGCCCGGGACCAGGCGGTGGTACGAGTTCACCGTCGGGTTGGTGAAGGCGAGCAGCGACGGGGCGTGCTTGAGGATGCCGCCGATGTAGTAGCGGGCGGTGTCCGACAGGCCCGCGTAGCCGGCCTCGTCGTAGAAGAGCGGCTGGCCGCCGGTCCACAGGGACTGGTGGACGTGCATGCCCGAGCCGTTGTCACCGAAGATCGGCTTCGGCATGAAGGTCGCGGTCTTGCCGTTGCGCCAGGCCACGTTCTTCACGATGTACTTGAAGAGCTGCAGGTCGTCGGCGGCGGCGAGCAGCGTGTTGAACTTGTAGTTGATCTCGGCCTGGCCGGCGGTGCCCACCTCGTGGTGCTGGCGCTCGACCTTCAGGCCGGCCCGGTCCAGCTCCAGGGAGATCTCGGCGCGCAGGTCGGCGAAGTGGTCGACCGGCGGGACCGGGAAGTAGCCGCCCTTGTAGCGGACCTTGTAACCACGGTTGTCCTCGAGGGCACCGGTGTTCCAGGCACCCGCCTCGGAGTCGATGTGGTAGAAGGACTCGTTCGACGTGGTGGCGAAACGCACGCTGTCGAAGACGTAGAACTCGGCCTCGGGACCGAAGTACGCCGTGTCGGCGATCCCGGTGGAGGCGAGGTAGGCCTCGGCCTTCTTCGCCACGTTCCGCGGGTCACGGCTGTACTGCTCGCCGGTGATCGGGTCGTGGATGAAGAAGTTGATGTTGAGGGTCTTGTCCCGGCGGAACGGGTCGACCCGGGCGGTCGACAGGTCCGCGCGCAGCGCCATGTCGGACTCGTGGATGGCCTGGAAACCACGGATCGACGATCCGTCGAAGGCGAGCTCCTCGTCCGGGTCGAACGCCTCGACGGGCACCGTGAAGTGCTGCATGACGCCCGGCAGGTCGCAGAATCGGACGTCGACGAACTTGACGTCCTCGTCCGCGATGAACTTCTTGGCCTCGTCGGCGTTCTGGAACATCCAGCTCCTCCTACTCCCGACCGTCCGTGCCGGGGTGGTAGTTCGTTCGTGCGGCCAGTGCGGTGGCACACGCTGTCTTCGACCCTAGGGACGGGTGATTTCTCGGGCGTGACCCATTTGTTTCGCCCACGTTAACCGGACATCCCGTACCGCACCCCACCTGTCCGTATCGCAAAACGCGCCCAGTACCGTGGACGCGTGGACAAGAGGCAAGCAATCGGATCCTGGCTCTCGGGCCCTCGCGCGGCCGCCGAGGACGCAGGTGTCGACTTCGGATACCGGGGGCAGCAGCTCGGTCTGCCGGAGGAGGGGCCGGGCTCCATCGCCCGCCCAGGACGGCGGCTCGGAGCGCTCGCGGTCGACTGGGGTCTGTGCGTCTTGATCGCATACGGTCTCATCACCGACGGCTACGGCCAGGCCACCAGCAACTGGGCCCTCCTGCTCTTCTTCCTGATGAGCGTCCTGACCGTCGGCACCATCGGTTTCACTCCGGGTAAGCGCCTCTTCGGCCTGCGCGTGGTCACCCTGGAGACCGGCACGGTCAACCCGCTGCGCGCCCTGCTGCGCTCGGCCCTGCTGTGCGTCGCGATCCCGGCCCTGATCTGGGACCGCGACGGCCGCGGCCTGCACGACCGGCTGGCCCGCACGGTCGAGGTCCGGATCTGACACCGGCTCTTCACCTACGACGACCGACTCTTCGCGTACGACGAAGACGACCGACTCTTCGCGTACGACGAAGGGGGCGCCCGGCAGGAACCGGGCGCCCCCTTTCTCGTACGAGGGAGATCAGCGAGCCTTCGGCCCGCCCTTCGGCAGCTTCATGCCCTTGGGCATCGGGCCCTTTGGCAACGGCATGTTGCTCATCAAATCGCCCATGGCCTTCAGCCGGTCGTTGGTGGCGGTCACCTGGGGGCCGGTCAGCACGCGGGGCAGCTTCAGCATGGTGGTCCGCAGCTTCTTCAGCCCGACCTGGCCCTCACCGGCGCCGACGATCAGATCGTGCACCGGCACGTCCGCGACGATGCGGTTCATCTTCTTCTTCTCCGCGGCCAGCAGGCTCTTCACCCGGTTCGGGTTGCCCTCGGCGACCAGCACGATGCCGGCCTTGCCGACGGCCCGGTGCACCACGTCCTGGCTGCGGTTCATCGCCACCGCGGGTGTCGTCGTCCAGCCCCGGCCGATGTTGTCCAGCACGGCCGCGGCTGCGCCCGGCTGGCCCTCCATCTGGCCGAAGGCCGCCCGCTCGGCCCGGCGCCCGAACACGATCGCCGTCGCGAGGAAGGCGAGCAGCAGGCCCAGGATGCCGAGATAGATGGGGTGACCGATCAAGAAACCGATCGCGAGGAAGACACCGAAGGTGACGATTCCGACAGCCGCGAGTACAAGACCGATCTTCTTGTCGGCCCTGCGGGTCATCTTGTAGGTCAGAGCGATCTGCTTGAGTCGCCCGGGGTTCGCAGCGTCCGCTGCCGTGTCCTTCCTCGCCATGCCACGAAGTCTACGTGGCCCGGGAAGCGCCGACGACGGCAGTGTGCCCTGGGGGCGGCGGTGGATCAGGTGCGGACGATGGTGACCTGGTCCAGGACGCGCTGCGCCTCGACCCGGTCCTTGGCGCGACGGCGGTCCTCCAGCACGGAAGTCCAGGCGTTGCGGCGGGCGGTGCGCTGGCCGCTGCTCATGAGCAGCGACTCGACGGCACGCAGTGCAGTGGTGAACGACGGGATGGCGGTGGCGCGAACGGGCGCGGCCTGCATGGTGGAGGTCCCCCCTCGGGAATGGCGGCATTGGTGAGTGGTGCACGGGGTGTACAACCAGCGTCACTGATTGGTGTTACCAGGGCGTGACCGACCGGTCAAACACCAATGAAGCCTTAATACGCGCCCGGAAACACTTGACGCGGCCCTGGCGGGCCCCCTATCTGCGGGGACGCCCAGGACCGCGTCAATCGGTGACTACCGAGGGGTAGCTGCTTGTGCCCAGATTCACACGAGCCGAGTGGCACTCCGTGCCATCAGACGGCCTGCGAGGCGATGTAGGAACCCCGCTTCTCGACGGCCATCTGGTAGAGCCGCCCGGCCCGGTAGGAGGACCGGACGAGGGGGCCGGACATGACCCCGGAGAAGCCGATCTCCTCGGCCTCCTCCTTCAGCTCCACGAACTCCTGCGGCTTGACCCAGCGCTCCACGGGGTGGTGGCGGACGCTCGGGCGCAGGTACTGCGTGATGGTCACCAGCTCGCAGCCCGCCTCGTGCAGCTGCTGGAGCGCCTCGCTGATCTCCTCGCGGGTCTCGCCCATGCCGAGGATGAGGTTGGACTTGGTCACCAGACCGTAGTCGCGGGCCTCGGTGATGACCTTCAGCGAACGCTCGTACCGGAAGCCCGGCCGGATGCGCTTGAAGATCCGGGGCACCGTCTCGACGTTGTGCGCGAAGACCTCGGGGCGGGAGGCGAAGACCTCCTGGAGCAGCTCCGGTACGGCGTTGAAGTCCGGGGCGAGCAGTTCGACCTTGGTGCGGCCGGCCTCGCGCTCCGCCGTCTGCTGGTGGATCTGGCGGACCGTCTCGGCGTACAGCCAGGCGCCGCCGTCCGGGAGGTCGTCGCGGGCGACGCCGGTGATGGTGGCGTAGTTCAGGTCCATGGTGACCACGGACTCGCCGACGCGGCGCGGCTCGTCGCGGTCGAGCGCCTCGGGCTTGCCGGTGTCGATCTGGCAGAAGTCGCAGCGCCGGGTGCACTGGTCGCCGCCGATGAGGAAGGTCGCCTCACGGTCCTCCCAGCACTCGTAGATGTTGGGGCAGCCGGCTTCCTGGCAGACGGTGTGCAGGCCCTCGCTCTTCACGAGGTTCTGCATCTTCGTGTACTCGGGACCCATTTTCGCCCGCGTCTTGATCCACTCGGGCTTGCGCTCGATGGGGGTCTGGCTGTTGCGGACCTCCAGGCGCAGCATCTTGCGTCCGTCGGGTGAGACTGCGGACACGTCGGCTCCCTGTAGCTTCGATTCTTCGGCGTACACCAGGGTACGCCCGTGCGTTTTGCGCCCCCGGGCTGGGCAACCTTGCGGAACGCCGGTGCATTCCTGCGGGGGCCGCCTGCGGGGGCCTCGGATACTCAGCCCGTCCGGCGTTTGAGGACGAGGCCCGTTCAGGGCCGAAGCGGGGGTCTGGGGGCGGCAGCCCCCAGGGACGGGACGGGTAGGGGCGGCGGGGGCGAAGAACCCCGAGGTCCACCGCAGTGCTGGACGGGCTGAGTCAGGCAGCCGCGGTCTTCTCGATCTCCCGCGGTTTCAGGTCCGCGTTCTCCAGGACGTCCTTGAGATGCCGCTCGACGACCGGCAGCACCTCGTCGATCGTGATGTCCCGGCCGAGCTCGTTCGCCAGGGAGGCGACGCCCGCGTCCCGGATCCCGCAGGGGATGATCTTGTCGAACCACTTGTTGTCCGGGTTCACGTTCAGCGCGAAGCCGTGCATGGTCACACCCTTGGCCACCCGGATCCCGATCGCCGCGATCTTGCGGTCCTCGCGCCGCTGGCCGGCGTTGGAGGGGGCGTACTCGGGGCCGTTCAGACGCGGGTCGAACTCCTCGTCGGTGAGGCGGGGGTCGAAGTCCAGGGACAGGCCGCCGAGGGCCGGACGCTTCTCGACGGGGTCGCCGAGGACCCACACGCCGCTGCGCCCCTCGACCCGGGTGGTCTCCAGGCCGAACTCCGCGCACGTGCGGATCAGGGCCTCCTCCAGGCGCCGTACGTGCGCCACGACGTCCACCGGACGCGGCAGCTTCTGGATCGGGTAGCCGACCAGCTGGCCGGGGCCGTGCCAGGTGATCTTGCCGCCGCGGTCCACGTCGACGACCGGCGTGCCGTCCAGGGGCCGCTCGTTGTCCGCCGTGCGTCGCCCCGCCGTGTAGACCGGGGGGTGTTCGAGCAGCAGGACCGTGTCGGGGATCTCGTCCTCGAACCGCGCCGCGTGCACCCGGCGCTGCTCGTCCCACGCCTCCTGGTACTCGACGGCGTCCGCACCGAATCCCATGCGGACGAACCGCAATTCACTCACGGCCAGCCTCCTTGGAAGCCCTCGAAGGTCGTAAGGCACAAAGCGTGCCCACGCCACTGTACGACCGGCCCGTTCGGGTGATGCCTCCCGGCCCCGCGTCAGCCCGGTACGGCAATCCTCACACGATCGGATGAATGGGTGGGGAAATGTGCGATCGGCTGCTTACTCTCCGCTACATTCGCGCCGTTCGAGACGCCAAAAGGGCAGCTCACCGGCAATCCGGGCACTCGGCGGCCGAACTCGCCCGCGAGGCCCGAAAGGCAGGAGACCGCACCGCAGATGACGGAACGACCCGCGCAGCGCACTCCCAACCGCCAGCTCGCCGCGCTCATCGCAGAAGCGGGATTCTCCAACGCGGGTCTCGCCCGCCGGGTGGACCAGCTCGGCCTCGAACACGGGCTTGATCTCAGATACGACAAGACATCGGTCACACGCTGGCTGCGCGGACAGCAGCCGCGCGGCACGACCCCCGCCCTCATCGCCGAGGTCTTCACCCGCCGCCTCGGCCGTCGGCTCTCCGCGCAGGACCTCGGCCTCGACGCCTGCGCGCCCGTGTACGCGGGGCTGGAGTTCGCCGCGACCCCCGAGGAGGCCGTCGACATCGTCAGCGGCCTGTGGCGCAAGGACTCCGGCAGCCATGCCGAGCTCCGCAAGATCGCCTTCACCCCGGCCGGCCTCGTCGTGCCCAGCCGGGACTGGCTGATCGGCCGCGCCGACGAGAAGGTGGCCCGCGGTGAGCCGATCGCCCGCATCCCCGTCCAGGGCCGTCCCGCCGTACCCCGCCAGCGCGGCCAGGCGGAGCGCGGTCCCGGCCAGAAGGTCACCGGCGGCGACATCGCCGCGCTGCGGTCGGTGGGCGAGCTGTTCCGCTCGCTCGACGACATGTACGGCGGCGGCCACGCCCGGCAGGCGCTCGTGCGCTACCTGGAGCACGAGTGCGAGCCGATGCTCCGCGGCACCTACGGCGAGCAGACCGGCCGCAAGCTGTTCGCCGCCGCCGCGGACCTCACCAGGCTCGCGGGCTGGACGTCGTACGACATCGCGGCGCACGGGCTCGCGCAGCGCTACTTCGTGCAGTCGCTGCGCCTCGCGCAGGCGGCCGGGGACCGGGCGTACGGCTCCTACGTCCTGGTCACCATGAGCCGTCAGGCCGTCTACCTCGGGCACGGCCGCGAGGCCGTCCAGCTCGCGCGCGTCGCCCAGCAGGGCGTGGGGACCAGCGCACCGCCGGTCGTCCAAGCCCTGCTGCACGCGTGCGAGGCGCGCGGGCACGGCGTACTGGGTGAGGTGCGCGCCTGTACGGCCTCCCTGGTGCGGGCCGAGCGCGCCCTCGAAGCGGCTCGCCCCGGCGATGACGTCCCGTACTGGGCACGGTTCTTCGACGAGGCGCAGCTCGCCGACGAGTTCGGGCACTGCCACCGGGATCTGCAGCAGTTCCGGGCGGCGGCGCAGCATGCGGAGCGGTCGCTGCAGTTGCGCTCCGCTGCGTATGCCCGTAGTCGACTGTTCTGCCGGGTTGTTCTCGCCTCCGCCCGGCTCGGTCTGGGTGAGCTCGACCAAGCCTGTGCGCTCGGCGCGGAGGCCGCGGGCGCCGCCGCGGAGATGCGGTCCGTGCGGGCGATCGAGTACGTCAAGGACTTCGAGCGGAGGTTGGAGCCGTATCGGGATGCGGCGCCGGTGCGGGGGTATCGGGACAAGGTGGCGGCGTTGCTGTAGGAGGTATCGCCGTAACTCCGACCGGCTGCATCCCACTGCGGCTTCGCTGTGGCTCGTCGCGCCCACGCGGCGGAGCCGCATATCGATACAGCCCCGCGCCCCTTTCGGGGCGCGGGTGTGCCGTCGGCTCAGGCGGCTGCCCTTAACGGCTCTGCCCTGTGCAGCGACCCTGCCGCTCCCAGGTCCGTGAGGATCGCCGCCGTCGCCCGGTGGGCCGAGTGGAGGGCGCCCTGGACCGTGCTGGTGTCGCGGTGGTCGCCGCAGACATACAGGCCCGCCAGGAGGCGTACCGGGCGGCGCAGGTCGTGGGGTGGGCGCATCGCCGGGACGGCCTCGGGGGTGTGGTGCACGGCGAGGGTCTCCCAGCGTGCCGTGGAGGTGCCGTAGAGGCGGGCCAGGTGCATCCGTACGGCCGTGTCGATGTCGGGCGGCGGTGTGCCCAGGACCGTCGAGGAGATGAGCGCCCGGCCCGCGGGCGCGCGGGACGGGTCGACCTGGCTGGTCACCGCCGTGTGCGCGACCGGGCCGCCGCGGTCGGCGTCGAGCAGGAGCGAGGCGCCGGTCGTCGGCGGTTCGTCGGTGGTGTGGTGGACGACCGTCACGGGGTGGAAGTCCGGTACGCGCAGGCCCGGCAGCAGCTCGGCGGCGGTCCGCGCGTCCGTCGCCAGCAGGACGGCCCGGCACCGTATCTCGCCGTGCTCCGCGGTGGTCACCGACGTCGTCGCGACCGAGGTGACCCGCACGCCGGTGTGCACGGTGCCCGGCGGCAGCGTCCGCGCGAGCAGCTCCGGCAGTGCCTCGGCGCCGCCCTCGGGCACGCACAGGCGCCCGCTCGCGAAGGCGCGCAGCGCGAGATCCGCACACCGGCTGGACGTCGTCAGCTCCGGGTCGCACAGCAGCGCGGCGAGCAGGGGGCGCAGAAAGCCGTCGATGGTTCGCGCGGGGACGCCCCGTGCCGCGAGGGCCTGCGCGGCCGGCAACTCGGGGCGGGCCAGCAGCCGTTCGACGGGTGAGGCGGCGAGGCGGGCCAGCGCGGCACCCAGCCGGGCCTGGTCGACGGCGGTCCCCAGCGGAGCACTCGCGCGTCCCCTCGGAGGGGACGTCTGGCCCGCGACGCCCCGCGCGGACGCCGCCCGAGGGGCGCTCGCCAAGGCGCGCACCGCGTGCAGTGCGCCCCTCGCGCGCCGGGCGCTCATCGGCCTTGCCCACGCGCCCGCGCGGTGCCGGCGGCCGTCGCTGTGCAGCAGTACGCCCGGCGCGAAGGGGCGCAGCGCGAGCGTGTCGAGTGACGGGGGCAGACGTAGGTCGGGATATGCCGTCGAGGGGGCTGTCAGGAGCTGGCCGATCCGGTCGAGCCGGAACCCGTCGATTTTCTCGGTCGACATGCGGCCGCCCGGGTAAGGGGCGGCCTCCAGGACCGCGGTCGTTACTCCTGCGCTGGTCAGTCGATGCGCCGCGGAGAGGCCGGCGACCCCGGCTCCCACGATGACGACGTCCGCCTGGTACGCGGGCTCAAGCACGTGCCCCTCCTCGAGGTTGCGCGGCCGGTGGAGACGTCATGCCCCCAACCGGCTCCGGGGATACCCGAGTTCGGGACGAGGTTAGGGCGCCGATCGGTCAGAAACAGTCGCGCATGGGCAGAGCACGGTCGCACGGTGGTCGCATACGGACGCCCGCCCCTGGTCGTCTTTCCGTCTCTCTCGTCTTCCTCCGTCTTTTGCTCCGCTCCGGGATGTCCTTCACCCGGCGGCAGCCCGGATCGCCCCCTCGATGTCCGGAAACGCGAAGGTGAAGCCCGACTCCAGCAAGCGCGTCGGCAACACCCGCTGGCTGCCCAGCACATCCCCGGCCATCTCACCGAGCACGGCCCGCAGTACGGGCGCGGGGACCGCGAAGAGCGTCGGCCGGTGCAGCACCCGCCCCATGACCTCGGTGATCTCACGGTTCGTCAGTGGCTGCGGCGCGGTCACATTGAACGGCCCGGAGAGGTCCTCCCGGTCGATCAGATGCCGGATGGCGGCCACCTCGTCGTGCAGCGAGACGAACGACCAGTACTGCCGACCGTCCCCCATGCGCCCACCGAGCCCGGCCTTGAACAGCGGGAACAGCCGCCCCCAGGCCCCGCCCTTGCGGGCCACCACCAGCCCCGTGCGCGGGAACACCGTCCGCACACCGGCCTCCCGCGCGGCCGCCGCGGCGCCCTCCCACTCCATGACCAGCGAAGGCAGGAAGCCCTGGCCGGGCGGGGCGCTCTCGTCGACCTCCCGCTCGCCGGTCTCGCCGTAGTAGCCGATCGCGCTGCCGTTCACAAAGACCCGCGGCGGCTGCTCCAACGACGCCATCGCCTCGGCCAGCGTCGCCGTGCCCAGCACCCGGCCGCTCCGGAGCTTCGCCTTGTACGCCTCCGTCCAGCGGCGCGAACCCACGTTCGCCCCGGCCAGATTGACCACCGCGTCGCACCCGGCGAGCCCGGCCGTGTCCACGTACTTCGCCTCCGGATCCCAGCGCACCTCGTCCTCGGACCTGGGTGCGTGGCGCACCAGCCGCACCACCTCGTGGCCGTCCGCGACCAGGGACCGCACCAGGGCGCCGCCGATCAGGCCGGAGGAGCCGGCCACCGCAATTCTTGAAAGTTGCATGACTTCATCCTGCCTTTGACCACATGCTGCATTTTCCCGGGGTAACCCCCGGACCCCCAGCCCGGTCGGATTCCCGCGCTCCGGTCATAGGGTGGCGCTCATGCCCGAGCCTCACCAGTCGCCGTTCATACGCGCCGCCCTGCTCGACGACGAGGAGGAGCTCTCCCTCCTCGACCGTGCCACGTGGTCACTCCTGCACGAGGTCATGCCGAAGCAGCAGCCGCCGTACGGGCCGTTCTTCGACGAGCGCCACGCCGCCGACGACTGCCTGGTCGCCGAGCTCGGCCGCCGCATCGTGGGCTATATCCGCCTGGGCTTTCCGACCCGGCTCGCCGCCAACGCGCACGTACGGCAGATCCAGGGCCTCGCCGTCGCCGACGAGGCCCGTGGCCGGGGCGTCGGCCGGGCGCTGGTCCGCGGGGCCGTCGAGGAGGCCCGCCGTAGGGGAGCCCGCCGTATCACGCTGCGCGTCCTCGGCCACAACACACCTGCCCGCAAGCTGTACGAGTCCGAGGGGTTCGTGGTGGAGGGGGTGCTGCCCGGGGAGTTCTTCCTGGGCGGGGAGTACGTGGACGACGTGCTGATGGGGCGGGGTCTGTGACGGCGCCCGCTCGTCGTTTGCCTCGCGAGTCCGCACGGCGGGCGGCGTTCACGACGTGACGAGGTCCCCCGTGTCGACCGGGGCCGTCGCGTTCGCGGCGCGCTTCGCGTCGGAGGCGACCTCGGCGGCCGTCAGGACGTAGCCGGTCTCGTCGTCGGAGGTGGAACGGGCGAAGACGACGCCGAACACCTTGCCGTCGGTGGTCAGCAGCGGGCCGCCGGAGTTGCCGGGGCGGACGGTGGAGCGGATGGAGTAGATCTCGCGGGTGACGGTCTCGTCGTTGTAGATGTTCTGGCCGGTCGCCTGCACCCGGTTCGCGACCGTGGCCGCCTGGAGATTCAGGTCGCCGTCCTCCGGATAGCCCGCCACGACCGCCGAGTCGCCGCGGGTGGCGTCGTCGTCGAACCGCAGGACCGGGGCGCGCAGATCGGGGACGTACAGCACGGCCACGTCCCGCTCCGGGTCGAAGAGCACCACCCGGGACTCGTACGACCGCCCGACGCCGCCGACCCGGACGCTCGGCTCGTCGATGCCGGCCACCACATGGGCGTTGGTCATCACGTGCTGCGGGGCGTAGACGAAGCCGCTGCCCTCGCGGCCCTGGGTGCCCGAGACGCCCTCGATCTTGACGGTGCTGAGCTTGGCGGCGTTCGTGGCGGCGGCGGTGACGCTGTCGCCGGTGGGCTTGGCGACCTCGGCGGTCGACTCGTTCTCGAACGGGTTGAAGACCTGCGGGAAGCCGGCCTGGGTGAGCGCGGAGGTGGCCCGTGAGAACCAGGCGGGTGTGGTCTCCGGCATCGCGTCCTGAACGGTCCCGAGCAGCCGGGAGTCCCGGATCGCGGACGAGAGCAGCGGGGAGGAGGACGCGGCGAGGACGCTTGCCGCCACCCACGCCACGATCAGCACGGCCACCGAGTTGGCCACGGCTCCGCCGACGCCGTCGGCCACTCTGAGCGGCCCGCGGTCCAGCTCCCGGCGCAGCCGCAGCGCCAGCCGGCCCGCCAGCTCGTGCACCACCACCGCCGGGACCAGCACCGTGAGCACCGCGGTCACGGTCGCCTGTGTCGTACCCGGCGTGACCAGGTCCATCATCCACGGCAGGATCCATACCCCGATCACCGCGCCGCCGATGAAACCGGCCAGCGAAACGCAGCCGGCCACCAGTCCACGCCGGTAGCCGGATGCCGCGTAGGCCAGGATCACCAGCAACAGCAAGATGTCGAGCAGGTCCACGGAGCCGCCTTTCTCTCGGACCCCTTAGTACGCGCGCGAGGCGCCTGTTGATCAGCACACGCACGCGTACTGATCGGAACCGGCCACCCTGCGTGCACCTGGAGAAACGCCCCGGACCGGGACGATGGTTCCACCGGGTGGCACACCCCACATCGCGGGCGGACCGGATCCGTCGGACAGTAGGACCATGCGTGTCTTCCGACGGGTCACCCAACGGGTCTTCCGACGAACGCGGGGGAGACGAAGGCCTCGTGCCGTACGAATACCTTGGGCTGCGCGGATATCGGGGGTGGCGCGGGAGGGGGGTGGGGCTGCGTGTGGGTCCGGTGCGGGGCGGGGGGAACGGACTGCGGGTGGGTCAGGTGGGGGGCGGGGTGGACGCGCCGCGGATGGCTCCGGATCGGAGCGTGAGCCGGGGGCGCGGAAGGCCTCAGGAGCGTGGGCGGGAGGGGGTACGGCGGGAGGGGGTACGGGAGCGCCGGGGCCCTGGCGCCGGGCGCAGGCCGGGCGAGCTGCGGATGTGGGGCGGGCCGCCGATGCCGGGCGGACGTCGGTGGGTGGGGGAGCGGCGGATGTCCGGGGGCCGACGCCGGATTCGGGAGCTTCGCTCGGTGCTTCGCACAGGTCGCCGGGTGGGCGAGATGAGCCGGGGGCGCGGGAGAAGTCGGAGGCGTGGGCAGGGCAGGTCGGGCGAGAGGTGTCGTCCGGACACGAAGAGCTGGTCGAGGGGGAGCAACTGGGTGGCCGGGCCCAGTGGGACGGGCGGGAGCAGCCGGTCGTACGTGATGAACCCGTCGTGCGGGAGCAACCGGCCGGGCGAGAGGTGTCGTCCGGGCAGGAACAACTGGCCGAGTCGGAGCATCCGAGTGGGCAGGAACAGTTGGCTGGGCGGGAGCGGTCGGTCGTGCGAGAAGGGGCGGTCGGGCAGCAAGGGCCGGCTCTGCGAGAAGGGCCCGTCGTGGGGGAGGAGTTGGCTGGGCGTGAGCAGCCAGCCGTGCGAGAAGAGCCGGTCGGGTCGGAGCGGCGGGATGGGCCGGTGCCCGGTGCCGCGCGGCACCGGGCACGACGCGTGCAGCGCCCTCGAACCTTGTGGCAGGCCCGGGCCGGACGGCGGTCGGGAACCGCACAGCACACCCGAGCCCGGCGTCACCCCCGAGGCTGGCGGCAGCTCCAAGCCGGGCGGCAACCGAGGGACAGGCTGCAGTCCCGAGACCGGCTGCGGGCTCCTGCTGGTCAGCGACCGCGAGCCCGGTTGTGGCGTTCTGCCGGTCAGCGACCTCGGATCCGGTTGTGGTCTTCTGCCGGTCAGCGACCCGGAACCCGGCCGTGGCTCTCTGCCGGCCAGCAACCCCGAACCCGGCCGTGGCCCTCGGTCGCGCAGTGGTGCCGAGACCTGCTGTGGCTCCATGGCGGGGGGCCGTCCCGAGGCACGCCGCAGTCGCCTGTCGGGCGGCGTGTACCGCCCGTCGTGCTCGTGCTCCTCGGCTGTCTTCCCGGGCTCGCCGCCGTCCTCGCGCTGGCGCTGTGCGCGAGCGGGGTCGAGCGGAGTGTCGCGGCGTCCGGGCGGCAGGCCGTGGCGCGTCACGCCGCCCCGCACAAGGCGGCCCGGCCGCACATCGTGCCGAGGTCGGTCTGGCTGGACGGCGACACCCGGCACGCCCAGCCGCCCCCGCGCTACGACGACAGGGTCGTCGCCGTGTTCGTCCACCACACCGACTCGCCCAACGGCTACGACTGCGCCGACACCCCCCGCATCATCCGCTACCTGTACGCGGGCCAGACCGGTTCCCGAGACTGGGACGACATCGGCTACAACTTCCTCGTCGACCGCTGCGGCACCATCTACGAGGGCCGCGCGGGCGGCGTCGACCGCCCCGTCACCGGCGCCCACACCCAGGGCTTCAACCACCGCACCGCCGGCATCGCCGCCCTCGGCACCTTCACGGCGGGCGTCCCCGTGCCGAAGAAGATGACCGACGCGATCGCCGCCCTGGCGGCCTGGAAACTGGGGCTGTCCGACACCGACCCGCGCGCGAGGGTCCGCCTGACCTCCAGCAACAGCCACAGCCGCTACGCCGCCGGCACCAGCACGACGCTCCCCGCCCTGGCCGGCCACAGGGACGGTTACATGACCAGTTGCCCGGGCGCGGCGCTCAGCGCCCTCCTCCCCGAGATCAGGGAGACGGCGGCCCGCATGCAGGGCAGACGCTGATCCGCGCGCTCCCACCCCATCGCCCGCCACTGCCCGCCACCGACTCACCAGCCGCACATCAGCCACCGACAGGCCGCCCCCGGCCCACCGCACGGCCAACCGACGAACCGCCCGCCCCCATGCCATCCCCCAACCGTCACCGCCGCCCGAGATAAACCCCCAACGCCCGCTGCAGCACCCTCCCCTGGCTCCCCACCGGCAGCTCCCACTCCCCGAGGTACTCCACGGCCCGGCCGCCCGTGCCCGTCTTGAAGTGGAGGCGGCCGAGGAGGCGGTCCTCGGTGAGGGCGGGGGTGATGGAGCGCAGGTCGTACGTCTCGGCGCCCGCCGCCCGGGCGTCACCCAGCATGCGCCACAACAGCGCGCTGCTGGGCCGCAGTTGGCGCCCGCGGCGGCCGGACGCGGCGTACGAGTGCCAGGCCCGGGAGCCCACGTTGATCATCAGGGCTGCGGAGAGCACCTCGTCGTCGTACTCGGCGAGGTAGAGCCGCAGCCGGTCGTCGTCCTCGGCGTTCAGGGCCTTCCACATGCGCCGGAAGTAGTCCAGCGGGCGGGCCTTGAAGCCGTCGTGGGCGGCGGTCGCGGTGTACAGGCGGTGGAATTCGGGCAGGTCGGCCGCCGAGCCCCAGGAGACCCGGACGCCCGCCGCCTCGGCCGTACGCAGGGCCTGCTCCCAGTGCGGTGCGAGGGCGCCGCGCAGATCGTCCACCGAGCGCCCCGCCAACGGGATCTCACAGCCGTAGCGCGGCTGGCCGAGGCCGAAACCGCTCCCGTCGTCCTCCTCGCACCGCCGCCACCCCAGTCGGCGCAGCCGCTCCGCGACGTCGAGCGCGTATCCGTCGATGCCGGCCGCCGGCAGATCGTGCAGATGCCGTACGTCGGGGTCGGCGATGCCGGCCGCCACGGTGGCCGCGTCCCAGTGGCGTACGACGAGGGGCGGGCCGATCCGGACCGAGAACGCCCCGATCCGCTTCACATGGGCGACGAGCGGGTCCAGCCACCGCTCCAGGCGCGGAGTGCGCCAGTCGATCGCGGGACCGTCGGGGAGGTAGGCGAGGTAGCGCCGGGTCCCGGGCAGCGGCCGGTACAGGACCAGCGCCGCCGCGACCATCTCCCCGTCCTCGAACCAGCCGACGCTCTCCGGCAGCCAGTCGGGCTTCACATCGCCCCACTCGGGGATCTGCAGGTGGCTCGCGTCGGGATATCGTCGCAGATGGGCGAGATGCTCCGCGCGCGGTATCTCCCGCACGAACAGGCTGGTCATGGGCTGGGTGCTCCAGGTCGGGGCGGCCACCCTAAGCCGGAGATCACGGAACCGGTCAAGAGACGTGGCGTGAACCTTCCCGACCCGCCCGGTGACGTCGGTCACCAGGCCAGAACGCCTCACAGGTTTCTCGTAGCCGACTCACGTATCACCCCGAGACTGCCTCCCTATCGTCATGCACACGCACGGACCGGAGGTGGAGATCATGAGCAACACATCCCGTCGGACCTGAGCCGCAGGCGGGCCGTCGCCTGAAGTGCCTGAAGCGCCTGAAGCGCCTGAAGCGCCTGAAGCGGCCGAAGCCACTGAAGCGCCCGAAGCACCTGAGGTTCCGTCTCAGTCTTGAACTCAGTCCTTGAACCGCTCCCACAACCTGGGATACCGCTCCGCCAGCGCCCGCTCGTTCTCGAAGTCGACCGGCGCGCCCTTCGGTTCCGAGGGCGCGGGGGCGATGCCGAGGTCGGGGGCGACGGTGCCGGTGAGCTGTTCGTAGGCCTCGTCCGCGGCGTAGCCGAGTTCCTCGCCGTCGCCGTCGAACTCCTCGTCGAAGTCGCCCAGCAGGTCGGCGAGCGAGTCGGGCTCGTGCACACCGCCCTCGTACACCTCGCGGCCCTGACCGATCAGCCAGCACCGGAAGAAGTCGAACGCGTCGTCGCTGGCCCCGTCCAGCAGGACCCAGGCGGCGCCCCACAGGTCCCACGTGTACGCGCGGTTGTAGCGGGCCTCGAAGTGACGGGCGAAGTCCAGGACCATCTCGGGGTCCAGTTGGAGCAGCTTGTCCACGAGCAGGTCGGCCTGCTCCTCGGGGTCGCCCTCGGCGGCCTCGCGGGCTGCGTCGATCAGCTCCCAGAACTCCGTCTCGTCCATCACGGGTCAAGCATCGGCCCTGTGCGGGTGGGGCGCACGTGGAGTGCGACGGATTGTTATCGTCTCGCGGACCTACCTCTCAAGAGCGGTCATGAACGGTACAGCGCGGCCAGCCGTACCGCGTCGCTCGCGAACCGCTCCCGCAGCGCCTCCGGCGCGAGCACCTCGACCTCCGGGCCGAGCGACGCGAGCTGGGTGTGGGCGACCTCCTCGGATTCCACCGGGAGGGTCAGCGTCACCCACCCGTCCCCGTCCGGGGCGCCCGCCGCCTCCAGCGCCTCCCGCGCGGACTGCGGATCGACGGCGTACGGCAGTCCGCGCACCCCGCCCGGGGACACCCGCACCACGACCTCGGCCCGCAGAATGGACCGCGCGAACTGCTCCGCCCGCTCGTCCCAGAAGCCCGGCAGATCGAACCCCTCGTCCCGCTCGAACCGCTCGTCACCGGCGTCCACGGCGGTGAACCGGTCGATGCGGTACACCCGGTACGACCCGTGCTCCGCCGCCACGCGGGCGCACAGGTACCAGACCCCCGCCTTCAGCACGAGGCCGTACGGCTCCAACTCCCGCTCGACCTCGGCCTCCCCGCGCCGGTACCGGGCGACGATCCGCCGGTCGTCCCACACCGCTTCCGCGACGGCCGGCAGCAGCTCGGGTGTCCTCGGCTCCCTGAACCAGTTCGGGGCGTCGAGATGGAACCGCTGGGCGGCGGTCCGGGAGGCGTCGCGCAGGGAGGGCATGAGGGCTGCCGACACCTTCAGCCGGGCGGCGGAGGCGGCGTCCTCCAACCCCATCTCGCGCAGTGCCCCCGGCACCCCGGACAGGAACAACGCCTCGGCCTCACTCCGCGCGAGCCCCGTCAGCCGCGTCCGATAGCCGCCGATCAGCCGGTACCCCCCGGCCCGCCCCCGATCGGCGTACACCGGAACGCCCGCCTCCGACAGCGCCTGCGCATCCCGCGTGACCGTCCGCTCGGACACCTCCAGCTCCCGCGCCAGCTCGGCGGCGGTCATGGAGGGCCGGGACTGGAGCAACAGCACCATCTTGATCAGCCGGGCAGCACGCATACGGCCATGATGCCGGGGGCCACTGACAACGCCCCCAACAACAACGAAGGGGTACGGCAGCCGCCGTACCCCTTCACTGGCCGTCAGCCCTTACAGGCCGTACTTCTCCCGCGCTTCCTTCACCGCAGTCGCCTTGACCTCGCCCCGCTTCGCGAGCTGGGCCAGGGCCGCGACGACGATCGACGGGGCGTCGACGCCGAAGTGGCGGCGGGCCGCCTCGCGGGTGTCGGAGAGGCCGAAGCCGTCCGCGCCCAGCGAGGAGTAGTCCTGCTCGACCCACTGCGCGATCTGGTCGGGGACCTGGCGCATGTAGTCGGAGACCGCCAGCACCGGGCCCTCGGCACCCTGGAGCGCCTGACGGACGTACGGCACCCGCTCCTCGCCGCGCAGCAGGGCCGCGTCGGCCTCCAGCGCGTCACGGCGGAGTTCCGTCCAGGAGGTCGCGGACCATACGTCGGCCGCCACGCCCCACTCCTCGGCGAGCAGCTTCTGCGCCTGAAGCACCCAGTGGATCGCGGTGCCGGAGCCGAGGAGCTGGATGCGCGGGGCGTTGGCCACCGGCGACAGCTCGGCCGACTCCGCCGTGTTGAAGCGGTACAGGCCCTTGATGATGCCCTCGTCGATGCCGAGGCCCTGCGGCTTGGCGGGCTGCGGCAGCGGCTCGTTGTAGACGGTGAGGTAGTAGAAGACGTTCGGGTCCTCACCCGGCGCGGCCTCGCCGTACATGCGGCGCAGTCCGTCCTTGACGATCGTCGCGACCTCGTACGCGAACGCCGGGTCGTACGTCAGCGCCGCCGGGTTCGTCGCCGCGATGACGGGGGAGTGGCCGTCGGCGTGCTGCAGGCCCTCGCCCGTCAGCGTCGTACGGCCCGCCGTCGCGCCGATGAGGAAGCCGCGGCCGAGCTGGTCGCCGAGCTGCCACATCTGGTCGGCCGTGCGCTGCCAGCCGAACATCGAGTAGAAGATGTAGAACGGGATCATCGCTTCGCCGTGCGTGGAGTACGCGGTGGACGCGGCGATGAAGTCGGCCATCGAACCAGCCTCGGTGATCCCCTCGTTGAGGATCTGGCCGTTCTTGGCCTCCTTGTAGTACATCAGCTGGTCGCGGTCGACCGGCTCGTACGTCTGGCCCTTGGGGGAGTAGATCCCGAGGGAGGGGAAGAGGCTCTCCATGCCGAAGGTGCGCGCCTCGTCCGGCACGATCGGCACCCAGCGCTTGCCCGTCTCCTTGTCGCGGACCAGGTCCTTGATGAGGCGGACGAAGGCCATGGTGGTGGCCACATTCTGGGAGCCGGAGCCCTTGTCGAACGAGGCGAACGCCTTCTCCGCCGGGGCCGGCAGCGGGGCCACCGGGTGCACACGGCGGGCCGGGGCCGGGCCGCCGAGGGCCGCGCGGCGCTCCTGGAGGTAGCGGACCTCGGGGGAGTCGGCGCCGGGGTGGCCGTAGGGGACGACCCCGTCGACGAAGTCGCTGTCCTTGATCGGCAGGTCGAGCAGGTCGCGCATCGCCTTGAACTCGTCCACCGTCAGCTTCTTCATCTGGTGGTTGGCGTTCTTCGACGCGAAGCCCTCGCCGAGGG
This sequence comes from Streptomyces sp. SD31, assembly GCF_052068475.1. Classification (NCBI taxonomy): domain Bacteria; kingdom Bacillati; phylum Actinomycetota; class Actinomycetes; order Kitasatosporales; family Streptomycetaceae; genus Streptomyces; species Streptomyces sp. SD31. Next base: position 187,076 of record NZ_JBQHCX010000020.1, read on the forward strand.
TGAAGCCCTTGACCGTCTGGGCCAGGATGACCGTCGGCGCGCCCTTGAACTCGACGGCGGCCTTGTAGGCGGCGTAGACCTTGCGCGCCTCGTGGCCACCGCGGGAGAGGTGGAAGCACTCCAGGATCTTGTCGTCGCTCAGCAGCTTCGCCATCTCGACGAGCGCCGGGTCCTTGCCGAAGAAGTCCTGGCGAATGTAGGCGGCGTCGCGGGTCTGGTACGTCTGCACCTGCGCGTCCGGTACCTCGCGCAGCCGTCGTACGAGCGCGCCCGTGGTGTCGAGCTGGAACAGCTCGTCCCACGCCGTACCCCACAGGGTCTTGACGACGTTCCAGCCGGCGCCGCGGAACTGGGCCTCCAGCTCCTGCACGATCTTGAAGTTGGCGCGGACCGGACCGTCGAGGCGCTGCAGGTTGCAGTTGATGACGAAGGTCAGGTTGTCCAGGCCCTCGCGGGAGGCCAGGGCGAGTGCCGCCGTGGACTCCGGCTCGTCCATCTCGCCGTCGCCGAGGAACGCCCACACGTGGGAGGCGGAGACGTCCTTGATGCCGCGGTTGGTGAGGTAGCGGTTGAAACGGGCCTGGTAGATGGCCGACAGCGGGCCGAGGCCCATGGACACCGTCGGGAACTCCCACAGCCAGGGCAGGCGGCGGGGGTGCGGGTACGACGGGAGTCCGTTGCCGCCGGCTTCCTGGCGGAAGTTGTCGAGGTGCGACTCGTTCAGCCGGCCGTCGAGGAAGGCGCGGGCGTAGATGCCGGGGGAGGCGTGGCCCTGGATGTACAGCTGGTCGCCGGAGCCGGCCGCTTCCCCGGAGTCCTTGCCCTTGAAGAAGTGGTTGAAGCCGGTCTCGTAGAGCCAGGCCGCGGAGGCGAAGGTGGCGATGTGGCCGCCGACGCCGTGTTTGCTGCCCCGGCTCACCATCGCGGCCGCGTTCCAGCGGTTCCACGCGGTGATACGGGACTCCATCGCCTCGTCACCGGGCACGGACGGCTCGGCGGCGGTCGGGATGGTGTTGACGTAGTCGGTCTCGAGAAGCTTGGGCAGCGCGATGCCGGTGCCCTCGGCACGCTCCAGCGTCCGGCGCATCAGGTACGCCGCACGGTGCGGCCCGGCCGCCTTGGCGACCGCGTCCAGCGAGGCCTGCCATTCGGCGGTCTCCTCCGGGTCCCGGTCCGGGAGCTGGTCGAGCGCGCTCGGCTGGATGGCGTTGGGGTCGGTCATGTCGCCGCCTTCCTCAGTCGAAGGGGTTCCCTCAATCGGTAAGGGTTCGGGGGTGCCCTTGGTCTTTGGCAGGACAGGGCTGGGGCTTGGGTGACAAGCCCGTCGGCGACTGTAACTCCCTGATCGATGATCGATCAAAGGGTGGAGGGCTAAAAAGTCTCGACATCGAGAAAGTTGGCATCCGGTGCCGGGGAAACAGGCACGCGGTGCCGCGTTTCCCCTGCTCACCTGAGTTCCGAGCGGCTAGCTTGGGCGGGTTGTGTCAGCTCATCGCCGCCTGCGGGGGCGTCCCGGTCTCCGTCCGGTCGGTGGCGGACTGCCGGCCCTGCTCGGTCTGGGCGCGTTCCCGCTCCATGCGTACGTGATCCTGCTGATGCCGTGCGGACTGCTCACGGGTGATCACCTCGGTGGCGGCGCCGACGGCGACCGCGACCGGCCATGCCATGGCTCCGGCGGCGGTCATCCCGCCGAGGATCCCGTAGAAGGCCAGCCTGCGTGGAGTCGGGAGGAGGGACGTGACGGTGGAGGCAGCCGTGGACGTGGCCTTGCGGGCGCCCGAGAACATGTCGCCCGGTGTCACGTACGGGATGGGAACCCGGGGGTGGGCGGTGTGCAGATGCACCACCTTGCCGCCGGTGTGCCTCTCCTCGTGGTGCTCCGGCTCGGCCTGGGTCCCGGTCTCGGACGGAGCCGGCTGTGGTGCTTGCTGTGCTTGCCGGGTCTGCGGCTCTGGGGAAGTCATAGCCGTCCTCCCCTGCTGGAAGGCATGGGTGGTTGGGTCCTTCCAGCCGCCTTCCATTGACGCGCGCGGCTAAACCTAAACCCGACGTGAACACCTAAACCTGTCCTGAACGGATAATTCGTCCAGGTTGCTTCGGTCGCCGGTCAGGCGTGCGCGGCCACCGGACGCATGCTCGGGCCGAACGCCTTCCAGAGCTGGATGGCCAGGCGCACCAGGAGGGCCTCGAGCAGGGCGACCGCCACGCTGGTCAGGATCGTGGTGAGGATGTGCGGCATGGTGAGCCGCCTTTCGTGTGGGTCGAGCTGGGTACGGCTCCTTTGTCCGGTCCGATGTCATCCGGCAGGCCGCACCTGAGTGTCCTGCGGGTGAACTTTCCCCAGCGTGTCGACGCCGCGCCGGGCCACGGCGGGCACCAGCACCGATCCCGCCGCCGACGCCGGCGCGATCGACCAGCCCCCGGGCCGAGCGGCCGGCTGCCGAAGAAGTGGCTGAGCCCCGGCACGGTCACGACCACGCCCAGCACGACCAGGGACCCGATCACGGCCGCGGCCACCACGGGATCACGGCCCGCGTACTGGAGCGTCTGGAACAACTGGGACGTCGCCAGGGCGACGGTGTCGGCGTACGCCCGGGTGCCGGTCGCCAGGGCGGCGATCCAGGCGACGGCGGCCGCCACTGTCGTCACCGCGGCGCGCAGCAGCCCAGCGTGCCGTTCACCTCGGCCCGGCTCACCCCCGGCACCCTGCGCAGCGTGGCCTCCGGCCGACGGGACGCGGCGGCCGTGCCGGGCCGTCCCAGTCGCTGGACCTCGATCTACCCCCGGAGGTCCGCCAGAGGCCGGGTGCACGAGGCCACAGCATCGGCTCGCTCACCGGCAGCGCAGCCGGTACGTCGGTCAGAGCCCGAGCCACGGACCGGACGGCCGACGCCGTCGAGGCCACGGCGGTCAGCGTCGAGGGCAGCACGGGCCCGGGGAGCATGGAGGAGAGCTGGGGCCAGATCACGCGGCCTCCACCATCGGCCGACGGGGGCGTGGTCGCCGCCTCGGGGAAGACGCGGCTCCCACCAGCACGGCGCCCCCGGTAATCGGCGAGTGCACCCGCCGGTTCAGACGGGTCGCCGACGGCATCCGGGACCAGCCCTCCCACGGCATCCGGGACGCAGCGCCTCCACGGCCGTGTCCGTCAGCGCGGGACCCGGCGCTACTCGCCTTCGTGCCGAGGCGCGCACCCCAGCACATGGGCCTTGACGAGCTCGGCGATCCGGGGATCCCGGCGCTGGAACGCGGCCACCAACTCCTCGTGCTCCTCCGCGTACGACTGCTGCACCGTTCCCAGCCACCGGATGGACAGGGCCGTGAACACCTCGATGCCGAGGCCCTCCCAGGTGTGCAGCAGCACGGAGTTGCCCGCCGCCCGCACCATCTCGCGGTGGAAGGCGACCGTGTGCCGCACCTGGGCCGTGCCGTCGGCCTTGCGGTCGGCCTCGTACAGGGCGCTGACGTGTGGCTCCAGAGCGGAGCAGTCCTCTGCGAGGCGGTCGGCGGCCAGTTCCGCGGCGATGGCCTCCAGGCCGGCCCGGACCGGGTAGCTCTCTTCCAGATCGGCCGCGGTCAGACTCCGTACACGTACGCCCTTGTTGGGCGCGGACTCGATCAGCCGCAGCGACTCCAGCTCGCGCAGCGCCTCGCGTACGGGTGTCTGGCTGACCTCCAACTCGGTGGCGATGCGCCGCTCCACGATTCGCTCGCCCGGCTGCCAGCGACCGCTGATGATCCCCTCCAGGATGTGCTCGCGGATCTGTTCGCGCAGCGAGTGGATGACGGGGGCGGTCATGAGGGCTCCTTAGGGCGCGTTGACGTTTAGACAATAAGGCCGGTGCGCTCCGCTGGGAGGGCCGACAAGGGTGCTTTGGTGCAGGTGAGACGAGACTTACACGGTGTGGCGGTGGGGCGCCTCAGAGCTCGCTCCGGTCCGTCGGGCGGGTGCGGGTTGTTTGTGGCTGGTCGCGCCCCGCGGCGGAGCCGCTGATGTCACGGCCCCGCGCCCCTGAGGGGGTTGCGAGTGGCCCCTGCCGCAACGCGACGGCGCCCCGCCCGGAGAAACTCCGGACGGGGCGCCGTAAGGCACGAAGCCCAACTGGTTTACAGGCCGAGCTCGACCTCGAACTCGCCCGCCTCCAGGATCGCCTTGACCGCCGTCAGGTAACGGGCCGCGTCGGCGCCGTCCACCAGGCGGTGGTCGTAGGACAGGGTCAGGTACGTCATGTCGCGGACGCCGATGACCGTGCCCTCCTCCGTCTCGATGACGGCCGGGCGCTTGACCGTGGCGCCGATGCCGAGGATCGCGACCTGGCCCGGCGGCACGATGATCGTGTCGAAGAGCGCACCGCGCGAACCGGTGTTGGAGATGGTGAAGGTCGCGCCGGACAGCTCGTCCGGGGTGATCTTGTTGGCGCGGACCTTGCCGGCCAGCTCCGCCGTGGCCTTGGCGATGCCCGCGATGTTGAGGTCGCCGGCGTGCTTGATGACCGGGGTCATCAGGCCCTTCTCGGAGTCCACCGCGATACCGATGTTCTCGGTGTCGAAGTAGGTGATCGTGCCCTCGGCCTCGTTGATCTTGGCGTTGATGGGCGCGTGGGCCTTCAGCGCCTGGGCCGCGGCCTTGACGAAGAACGGCATCGGGGAGAGCTTGACGCCCTCACGTGCCGCGAACGCGTCCTTGGCGCGGGCGCGCAGCTTCATCAGGCGGGTGACGTCGACCTCGACGACCGACGACAGCTGGGCCTGCTCGTGCAGCGCCTTGACCATGTTGTCGCCGATGACCTTGCGGATGCGCGGCATCTTGACGGTCTGGCCACGGAGGGGGGAAGCCTCCAGCGCCGGGGCCTTCTTCGCGGCGGCCGGAGCGGCTGCGGCGGCGGGGGCCGGAGCAGCGGCGGCGGCCTTCGCGGCCTCGGCGGCGGCGACGACGTCCTGCTTGCGGATACGGCCGCCGACGCCGGTGCCCTTGACGGTGGCCAGGTCGACGCCGTTCTCGGCGGCGAGCTTGCGCACCAGCGGGGTGACGTAGGCGCCCTCGTCGGTCGCCTGGGCGGCGGCCGGAGCGGCCGGAGCCGGGGTGACCGGGGCCGGAGCGGCCGGCGCGGGGGCCGGGGCCGCGGGCTGGGCCGGAGCCGGAGCCGGGGCGGCAGCGGCGGGCGCGGCCGGAGCGGCAGGGGCGGGCGCCGGAGCGGCCGGAGCCGCGGGGGCAGCCGGAGCCGCGGGCGCGGCCGGGGCAGCGGCGGCGGGAGCCGGAGCCGCCGGGGCCGGGGCGGCCGCCGGAGCGGCACCCGCGACGCCGATGACGGCCAGCTTGGCGCCGACCTCGGCCGTCTCGTCCTCGCCGACCACGATCTCCAGCAGCGTGCCGGAGGCGGGGGCGGGGATCTCGGTGTCGACCTTGTCCGTCGACACCTCCAGCAGCGGCTCGTCGGCCTCGACGCTGTCACCGACCGACTTCAGCCAGCGGGTGACGGTGCCCTCGGTGACGGACTCGCCGAGCGCGGGCAGGACCACGTCCGTGCCCTCGGCCGTACCGCCGCCGGCCGCGGCCTCGGCGGTCGGAGCCGGAGCGGGGGCGGCCTGCTCGGTGGACGGCTGGGCGGCCGGGGCCGGCTCGGGAGCCGGCGGGGCGACCTCCTCGGCGGCCGGAGCCGGGGCGGCGGCCGGGGCACCGGTGCCGTCGTCGATCACGGCCAGCTCGGCGCCGACCTCGACCGTCTCGTCCTCGGCGACCTTGATGGAGGCCAGGACGCCGGCGGCGGGGGAGGGGATCTCGGTGTCGACCTTGTCGGTGGAGACCTCGAGCAGCGGCTCGTCGGCCTCGACGCGCTCACCCTCGGCCTTCAGCCAGCGGGTGACAGTGCCCTCGGTGACGCTCTCGCCGAGCGCCGGAAGGGTTACGGAAACCGCCATGGTTTCGGTTGCTCCTTACGAATTGCGGAAGTCTGAGTCGTCGCTTCGTCGACCGAGGGATCAGTCGTGCGCGTGCAGCGGCTTGCCGGCCAGGGCCAGGTGGGCCTCGCCGAGCGCCTCGTTCTGCGTCGGGTGGGCGTGGATGAGCTGGGCGACCTCGGCCGGCAGCGCCTCCCAGTTGTAGATCAGCTGGGCCTCGCCGACCTGCTCGCCCATGCGGTCGCCGACCATGTGGACGCCGACGACGGCACCGTCCTTGACCTGGACGAGCTTGATCTCGCCCGCGGTGTTCAGGATCTTGCTCTTGCCGTTGCCCGCCAGGTTGTACTTCAGAGCGACGACCTTGTCCGCGCCGTAGATCTCCTTGGCCTTGGCCTCGGTGATACCGACGGAGGCGACCTCCGGGTGGCAGTACGTCACCCGCGGGACACCGTCGTAGTCGATCGGAACGGTCTTCAGACCGGCCAGACGCTCCGCCACCAGGATGCCCTCGGCGAAGCCGACGTGCGCGAGCTGGAGGGTCGGGACGAGGTCACCGACGGCGGAGATGGTCGGCACGTTGGTGCGCATGTACTCGTCGACGAGGACGTAGCCGCGGTCCATCGCGACGCCCTGCTCCTCGTAACCGAGACCGGCGGAGACGGGGCCACGGCCGACGGCGACGAGGAGGACCTCGGCCTCGAACTCCTTGCCGTCGGCGAGGGTGACCTTGACACCGTCGGCCGTGTACTCGGCCTTGGAGAAGAAGGTGCCCAGGTTGAACTTGATGCCGCGCTTGCGGAAGGCGCGCTCAAGAAGCTTCGAAGAGTTCTCGTCCTCGACCGGGACGAGGTGCTTCAGGCCCTCGATGACGGTCACGTCGGCCCCGAAGGACTTCCAGGCGGAGGCGAACTCGACGCCGATGACGCCGCCGCCCAGGATGATCGCGGACTTCGGTACGCGGTCCAGGACGAGGGCGTGGTCCGAGGAGATGATCCGGTTGCCGTCGATCTCCAGGCCCGGCAGCGACTTCGGCACGGAGCCGGTCGCGAGCAGGACGTGGCGGCCCTGGACGCGCTGGCCGTTGACGTCGACGGAGGTCGGGGAGGACAGGCGGCCCTCACCCTCGATGTACGTCACCTTGCGGGAGGCGACGAGACCCTGCAGACCCTTGTACAGACCGGCGATCACGCCGTCCTTGTACTTGTGGACCCCGGCGATGTCGATGCCCTCGAAGGTGGCCTTCACACCGAACTGCGCGCTCTCGCGGGCCTGGTCGGCGATCTCGCCCGCGTGCAGCAGGGCCTTGGTGGGGATGCAACCCCGGTGCAGGCAGGTGCCGCCGACCTTGTCCTTCTCGATCAGGGCGACGTCCAGGCCCAGCTGCGCCCCGCGCAGGGCCGCGGCGTAACCGCCACTACCACCGCCGAGGATCACTAGGTCGAAAACGGTGCTGGCGTCGTTCGCCACGTCACGTCCTCCATGCATGTGCGCCGTACGCCGGTCTTCGACGACCGGCAGGCGGCTGGTGTCCGGCCGCTCTTTCTTCGGCCCTGGGGTGGGGCCCTGTCCTGCCGAGCCCCATCTTCGCACTTGTCCACACCGAAAGAGACGCCGGGCCGGTGTGTGAGACGCCCCACGTTCAGTTGAGCGGGCATGGAAGAGGGGGCTCCGCCCTACCCGCGCGCGGAGCCCCCTCATGCAGAACAGCGTCAGCCCAGGTCACCCGCAGCCGTCAGCTCGGCCAGCCGGACCAGCGTCCGCACCGCGCTCCCGGTACCACCCTTCGGCGTGTACCCGAAGGGACCACCCTCGTTGAAGGCGGGACCGGCGATGTCGAGGTGCGCCCAGGTGACGCCCTCACCCACGAACTCGCGCAGGAACAGACCGGCGACCAGCCCACTGCCCATGCGCTCACCCATGTTGGCGATGTCGGCGGTCGGCGAGTCCATCCCCTTGCGCAGGTGCTCCGGCAGCGGCATCGGCCAGGACGGCTCGCCGACCTCCTCCGCCGCTTCCACCACCGCGGAGCGGAACGCGTCGTCGTTGGCCATGACACCGAACGTCCGGTTGCCCAGCGCCAGCACCATCGCCCCGGTCAGCGTCGCCACGTCGACGATCGCGTCCGGCTTCTCCTGCGACGCCGCCCACAGCGCGTCCGCGAGCACCAGTCGGCCCTCGGCGTCCGTGTTGAGCACCTCCACGGTCTTGCCGCTGTACATGCGCAGCACGTCACCCGGCCGCACGGCGGACCCCGACGGCATGTTCTCGGCGAGCGCCAGCCAGCCGGTGACGTTCACCTCGAGACCGAGGCGCGCGGCGGCGACGACGGCGGCGAACACGGCGGCCGCCCCGCTCATGTCGCACTTCATCGTCTCGTTGTGCCCGGCCGGCTTCAGCGAGATGCCGCCCGAGTCGTAGGTGATGCCCTTGCCGACGAAGGCGAGGTGCTTGGCCGCCTTGGAGCTCGTGTACGTCAGCTTGACCAGCCGCGGGCCGGCCGCCGATCCGGAGCCGACGCCCAGGATGCCGCCGTAGCCGCCCTTGGTCAGCGCCTTCTCGTCGAGCACCTGGACCTTGATGCCGTGCTCCTTGGCCGCCGCCGTGGCGATCGCGGCGAAGGACTCGGGGGTGAGGTCGTTCGGCGGGGTGTTGACCAGGTCGCGGGCGCGGTTGAGTTCCTCGGAGACGGCGGTGGCGCGCTCGATCGCCGCCTTGTGCGCCTTGTCGCGGGGCTTGGCGCCGAGCAGCGCGGCCTCGGCGAGGGGCGCCTTGCCGTTCTTCTTGTCCTGGGCGTCCCGGCCGTTGCCCTTGTAGGCGTCGAAGGCGTACGCCCCGAGCAGCACGCCCTCGGCGACGGCGCCGACGTCACCGGCATCGCCCAGCGGCAGCGCGAACGCGGCCTTCTTGGAGCCGGCGAGGGCGCGGGCGGCGACACCGGCGGCCTTGCGCAGCGCCTCGCTGTCGTAGGCCCCGTCCTTGGCGTCCTCGGGCTCGGCGCCCAGGCCCACCGCCACCACGAGCGGGGCCTTGAAGCCGGCGGGCGCGGGGAGCTTCGTCACCTCGCCCTCGGCGCCCGAGGCGCCGAGGGTCTCCAGGACGCCGGCGAGCCTGCCGTCGTACGCCTTGTCCACAGCCTCGGCGCCCGGTGCGACAACCAGTGCCCCGGACGTGGACGCGGCGCCCTTGGCGACACCGATCACGATCGCGTCGGCCCGCAGGCCGGGCGCCGCGGCGGTGCTGAGAGTGAGAGCAGTCACGGTGGTGAAATCTCGCTTCCGATGTGAAGTTTGCGATGGCCGAATCGGTGTGGGTCGACCGGGCCCGACGGCCGACCCTACGGGTGCGGTGGCAGCGGGGCCTTCCCCGGTACGGCGAACACTCGGGATGAGCCTACGCTCGTGTGAGCGTTCGCTCATTCCTACGGGCGTTCACCTCTCGGTGGCGTCGTGGTCATTTCTTGATCCACGCCCTCGGTGAGCTGAGTCACACTCGTCTGGTTCCGGCGAGCGATCGGCTTGCCGCTTTGCATGATTTCCACGGATCCCCTGCCGATTCGTCACCAGCGGCCATGAGGGGATCTTCTGGGGGGAAGGGGCAAAACAATGGCGCGCAGTGCGCACCGATGGAGAAACCGCAGAAACGTCGTTGCCGTCCTGACAGCCGCGGGTCTGCTGTCGCTGGGCCTGGCGGCCCCGGGCGCCGCGGCCGCGGGGGAGCCGCGCATCGATCTCAGGGTGCTGGTCGTGGACAACGGCGACAGCCCCGTCCGGGCCATCACCGCCCAGCTGAAGAGCACCGGCATCCCGTACACCACCGTCGACCTGACCGACGCGAACCGCCCGACCATCACGGGCGCGTTCCTCAGCGACACGGTGAACGGCACACCCCGGGCCAAGTACCAGGGCGTCGTCCTGCCCAACGAGGCCCCCTTCGGCGCGGGCTCCGCCGAGCAGACCGCGCTGGAGAGCTACGAGCGGACCTACGGCATCCCGCAGGTCGACGCCTACACCTGGGCCCACCCGGGCGTCGGCCTCGACTACACCAGCGAGGGCGGCTGGGCCGGCACCCTCGACGGGCGGGCGGCAGCCGTCACGACCGAGGGCAAGGCGGGGTACTTCGGCTATCTCGACGGCGCCTTCACGTTCGAGGACAACGACGCCTCCGTACAGGAGAGTTACGGCTTCGTCGCCCGGCCCCGTACGGGCTTCACCAGCTATGTCGACATTCCCGTGCCCGCCGGCTCCGGGCGCGGCAGCCTGATCGGCGAGTACAGCCACGACGGGCGCCGCGAACTGGTCGTGACCTTCGCGTACAACGCGTACCAGCAGCAGTTCCGGGTCCTTGCCCGCGGCATCGTCGAATGGCTGACTCAGGGCGTGCACCTGGGTCAGGCGCGCAACTATTTCGCGGTGCACGTCGACGACGTCTTCGCGCCCGACAGCCGCTGGGACACCGAGCACAACTGCACCCCCGGTGACTTCGACTGCGTGGGCGGGGACGGCGAGGGAACCACGCCGATCCGCATGACGGCCGAGGACGCGGTCCACGCCGCGCAGTGGCAGCGGGAGCACGGCTTCACGCTGGACATGGTCTACAACGCCGGGGCCGGCGAGCAGTGGAAGAGCGAGAACGGCGGCACGGACGCCCTCACCGACCAACTGCTGGCCGACAAGGCGCAGTACCGCTGGATCAACCACACCTACACGCACCCGTTCCTCGGCTGCGTCCAGGACACCTCGACCGTGCCCTGGAGCTGCGCCAAGAACGCCGACGGCTCGACCCGGTACATGAGCCGCGCGGACATCTCGGCTCAGATCCGCGACAACTACAACTGGGGCGTCACCAAAGGGCTCCCGCTCGACCGCACGGAGCTGGTGACCGGCGAGCACTCGGGCCTGAAGACCCTGCCGCAGCAGCCCGACGACAACCCCAACCTGGCCGGCGCCCTCGCCGACAACGGCGTCAAGTGGACCGCCTCCGACAACTCCCGTGAGCCCGAGCAGCGTGCGGTCGGCGCCGCGCTGACCGTGCCCAGGCACCCGATGAACGTGTACTACAACGTGGGTACCGAGGAGGAGATGGTCGACGAGTACAACTGGATCTACACCTCCAGGGCCGACGGCGGCAGCGGCGTCTGCGAGACCAACCCCGCCTCCACCTGCCTGGCCGACCCGCTGGACACGGCCACCGGATACGACGAGTACATCGTCCCGCTGGAGGCCCGCACCGCCCTCGGACACGCGATCGGCAACGACCCGCGCCCGCACTACGCCCACCAGTCCAACCTGGCCGAGGACCGGACGCTGTACCCGGTCCTGGACCAGGTGCTCGCCGACTACCAGGCACTCTTCGCCGACAACACCCCGGTGCAGAACCTCGCGCAGAGCGCCATCGGCACCGAGCTGCGGCACCGCGCCGCCTGGCAGACCGCTCTCGCCAACCGTTCCGTCACGGCGTACCGCATCGGCGACACCGTCACCGTCACCGCCCCGTCCGGGACCCGGATCCCGGTGACCGCACCGGAAGGAACCACCCGGCAACTCCTCCTCGGTACCACCGCGTTCGGGACGCCGTACGCGGGAGCGCGCTCGGGCTGGACCACGCCCGCACCGCTCCAGACCGCTCTCCGGCTGAAGCTGCCGTCGTAAGTACAGCGCCACAGCGCACCCCGGTCGCTTCACGACCAACCGACCGGGGTGCGCCTCCGGGCCGTAGCACCACCTTTGCTCCACAGGGGGGAACTCGCATGATGCCCACGGGCCGTCATGTCACCATGCTCACCGAAGGCACCTACCCACACGTCCACGGCGGGGTCAGCACCTGGTGCGACCAGCTCGTCAAGGGCATGCCGGAGGTCGACTTCCACATCGTCTCGCTCACCGGAACCGGCCGCGAACCCGTCACGTGGGAGCTGCCGCCGAACGTCTACCGGCACACCTCCGTACCGACCTGGGGCCCGCGTCCGGGACGCAAAAGGGCGCCGTACGGCAGGGCCCGGCGCCGTTTCACCGACTCCTACGAGCGTTTCCTGCTCTCCTTCCTCGACCCCACGGGCCCCGAGTCCCACACCGACTTCGGCGAGGCCCTGTACGAGCTGGCCGAACTCGCCCGCGACGGGCGCCTGTCGGCGGCGTTGCGCACCGAGTCGGCGCTGCGGTCGCTGATGTGGGTATGGACGATGCCGCATCTGCCGACCGCGGCCGCCCGCCCCACCGTCCACGACGCCCTGACCGCCACCGACCTGCTGGAACACGCCCTGCGCCCCCTCGGGATCCGCATCCCCGAGGACTCCGTCGCCCACGCGGTGAGCAGCGGCCTCGCCACCCTCCCCGCCCTCGCGGCACACAAGCTGGACGGCGTGCCCTTCCTCCTCACCGAGCACGGCATCTATCTGCGCGAGCGCTATCTCGGTTACCGCAGCGACGCCCAGCGCTGGCCGGTGAAGGCGTTCATGCTCGGCTTCTACCGTGAGCTGAACTCACTCGGCTACCGGGCGGCCGACCTGATCACCCCCTGCAACCAGTACAACCGCCGCTGGGAGGAGCGCGGCGGCGCCGACGCCGACAAGATCCGCACGGTCTACAACGGCGTCGACCCGCACGCCTTTCCGCACGCCGGCCCCGAGCCCGAGGTCCCCACCCTCACCTGGTGCGGCCGTGTCGACCCCATCAAGGACCTGGAGACCCTGCTGCGGGCCTACGCCGACGTCCGCGCCGAACTCCCCGAGACCCGCCTGCGCCTGTTCGGCCCCGTCCCGCCCGGCGGCGAGGCCTACCGCACCAAGCTGGAGAAACTCGCCGCCGAACTCGGTGTCACGGACGGCCTCACCTTCGAGGGCCGCATCAGCGAGGTCTGGCGCGCCTACGCCGCCGGTCACGTCGTCATGCTGTCGTCCATCTCCGAGGGCTTCCCGTTCTCCATCATCGAGGCCATGTCCTGCGGCCGTACGACGGTGTCGACGGACGTCGGGGGAGTGCGCGAGGCCGTCGGCGACACCGGTCTGGTGGTCCCGCCGCGGGAGCCGGAGAAGATGGCGGCCGCCGTGCTGACGTTGCTCAGGGACGACGAACGGCGCCGTGAACTGGGCGAGTTGTCCCGTCAGCGGGTGATCGACCGCTTCACGCTCCGCCGCTCCGTGGACAATTTCCGGACGATTTATCAAGAGCTCGCGGGCAGCCCCGAGGTGTACGAGCCCACGCTCGAAACGGTCGCCGACTGGACCCTCGAACTGCGCGACCCCTGGTACGAGAAGGTCGCGACGGACGGAACCGGCTGGTGAGCGGAAGCCTCTGGATGCCGCCCGGCTCCCGTCCCGACACCCTGCCCGCGATCCCGCGCCAGCGCACCGCACCCAGCTGGGCGCAGCCCGACCCCATCGACGAACTCGCCGAACGCCTCGACGACTTCATCGCCGCCGCCGTCCACCCCGACGAGATCGCCGCACTGCTGGAGTCCGACGGCCTGTCGGACGACCAGATACGCGAGCGCTACGGCGTGAAGAACTCCTTCGCCCTCGCCGAGGAACTGTACGAGCGGGTGGAGCGCCGCTACCCGGAGCCGGAGGGGCCGGTCCGCGACCCCTGGCAGGTGAGCCTGCTGGGCTGTCTGCTGCGTGGCGTGGTCTTCGCCCTCCCGGGCCTCGGCTACGTCCTCGGCGCACCCCTCCTCGCCGGCTCGCGGGACGACTTCGGCCTCCCCGCCGGCACGGTCCCGCTGCTGGCCGGCGCCTTGGTCGGCTGGACCTGGAACCAGGGGCTCGCCCACCGGGCGTACTCCTGGCTGGGGCTGGGCGACCGCGATGCCGCCCGCCGCTCTCTGCTCCTCGGCGCCCCGGCGGGCGCCATGCTCGGTGCCTTGGTGTCCCTGGCCGTCGCAGGCGCCGCCTCCGTCGGCGTCGCTTTCGCGGCCGGCCAGTCGATCTACCTGGGCGCGGCAACCGCGCTCCTGGTCATGGGCCGCGAACGGGCCCTGCTGGTGGCTCTGCTGCCGATGTCGGCGGGCGCGGTCCTGGCCCTGATCCATCCAGTGCCGGACGCCGCGAGACTGGCCCTGCTTCTGGGTTCGCTGACAGTGGTGACGTTTCTTGGCCTACGTGAGGTAGCGCCCCGAAAGGGGCGCGGGGCTGTATCGGACATGCGGCTACCGCCGCGTGGGCGCGACACGCCACGACGCACCCGCAGTCAATCAACGACAATGGGCCCCCGTCTCTCTGCATCCCTCCCGTACGCCCTCTTCGGCCTGGCCACCGGCGTCCTCGTCCTCTACGCGGCCCTGGGCGACATCCTCACCGGCGAGCAGCACAGCGCGATAGCCGCCCCGGCCGCAGTGGCCCTGACGCTCAGCATGGGCCCCGCCGAATGGCTCCTGCACCGCTTCCGCAGCGGCAGCCTCGCCGGCCTGCGCTCCAGCAGCACACCGAAGGCCTTCTGGCGGACCACGACGGTCACCGTCGTCAAGTGCCTGTCGGCCTACCTGCTCTCCCTGCTCGCCCTGAGCCTCGCCACCTCCGCGCTGTGGCCGCACGCCCCCGGCATCGCGGGCATCCGCCTCGCCGGCCTGCTCCTCCTCGGCGTACTGCTGTGGACCGGCCTGCTGCTGCAGTCCTTCGGCGCGGTGCTCAGCGCGGCGACGGTGTGCTGCGTGGCGGCCCTCGCCCAGACGGTCGGCCTGGTCACCCACACGGGCGGCCCGCACGAGGTCGGCCTGATCGTGTACGGGACGGCGGCGATGATCCAAGCCGCCCTCGTCTGCGCCCTGTTGGGGAGAGCGACCGCCCACCGATGACACCGATGAACGAGCTGCTGGTCCCGTACTACGAGCACCCGTCCGTCCGCCCCGCCGAATGGGACGCGATCATCACGGCCGCGCCCCGCCTGTACGGGGTCGTCCTCAACCCGGCCAGCGGCCCCGGTGAAACGCCCGACGCGGCGTTCGCCGAGGTCGCGACCCGGCTGCGCGGCGCTGGGGGTCCCTCCCCTGGGGGAGTGCGGGTGCTCGGCTACGCCGACACCGACTACGGCCGCCGACCGCACGCCGACGTCGTACGCGACATCGCCCGGCACCGCGACTGGTACGCCGCGGACGGCGTCTTCCTCGACCAAGTCGCCGCGGGCCGCGAGGAGTTCGCGTACTACCAGCGGCTCGCGACGGCGGCCTGGGGCGTGGGCTGCGGCACGCTCGCCCTGAACCACGGCACGGCACCCCACCCGTCGTACGCCAGGATCGCGGACCTCCTGGTCACCTTCGAGGGCACCTGGGAGTCGTACACCCGGCTCGGCCCGCAGCAGTGGCGGGGCGGCGGCGGAGTGCGCCTGTGCCATCTGGTGTACGGCGTCCCGGCCGGCGTCGAGGTGGCGGACCTGGCCCGAGCCCGCGGGGCCGCCGTGCACTGCGGGGTACCGGGGATGGGCGATCATCCGTGGGGTACGTTGCCGCACACTCTGGAGCCCGCTCGGTGAGACGCCTCATTCCGCTGGTCGTTCTGCCTCTTGTCCTCCTCGCGGGCTGCACGACGTCCCCCGACGGCGCCGATGACGCCGAGGGGGGTCCGAGTGGCGCGCGCTGGCAGCCGCGGCCCGGCACGGCCTGGCAGTGGCAGCTGCGCGGCCGTATCGACACCTCCGTCGACGTGCCGGTCTACGACATCGACGGCTTCGACCAGTCCGAGAAGACGGTCGCCGCGCTGCACCGCGAGGGCCGCAAGGTCATCTGCTACCTCTCCACCGGCGCCTGGGAGGACTGGCGGCCCGACGCCGGGAAGTTCCCCAAGTCGGTGATCGGCAAGGGCAACGGCTGGGAGGGCGAGCGCTGGCTCGACATCCGTCGCCTGGACGTCCTGGAACCCCTGATGGCGGACCGTATCGACATGTGCCGCGACAAGGGCTTCGACGCGGTGGAGCCCGACAACATGGACGGCTACAAGAACCGCACGGGCTTCCCGCTGAAGGCCCGCGACCAGCTCCGCTACAACCGCCTGATCGCCACGCTGGCCCACGAGCGGGGCATGGCGGTCGGCCTGAAGAACGACCTGGACCAGATCCCCGAGCTCGTGGACGACTTCGACTTCGCGGTCAACGAGCAGTGCGCGCAGTACGGGGAGTGCGCGGCCCTGAGCCCCTTCGTGAAGGCCGGCAAGGCGGTGTTCCACGTCGAGTACGAGGTCCCCACGCGCAGCTTCTGCGCCGAGTCGCGTCGCCTGAAGCTGAGTTCGATGCTGAAGAAGTACGAGCTGGGGGTGTGGCGACGGGCGTGCTGAGGCTCAGTCGCCCAGTGCCAGCACGACGAGCGCGGTCGTCGCCGCCGTCTCCGCGAGCCCTCCGAACACGTCACCGGTGACGCCGCCGAAGCGGCGCGTGCAGTGCCGCAGGAGCAGCTCGGCGGCGGCGAGTGCGGCGAGGACCGCCAGGGCGGCGCGGGCGAGGTCGTACGTCCCGAGCAGCGCTCCCGCCGCCGCGGCGACGCCGGTCACGGCCAGGGCGACGGCCACCGCACTCCGTACCGGGACGACGCCGGCCACCGCGGCCCCCAGCCCCTCCGGCCGCGCGGCGGGCACCCCGGCGCGGGCGGCCAGGGTGAGCGCGAGCCGGGCGGCGACGGCCGAGACGACGGTGGCGAGGGCACCCCGGGCCCACGAGTCGCCGTACAGCTGGGAGAGGGCGGCCACCTGCGCGAACAGCACGAACACGAGCGTGATGACGCCGAAGGGTCCGATGTCCGACTGCTTCATGATCCGCAGCGCGTCCTCGGCGGGCTTGCCGCTGCCGAGCCCGTCGGCGGTGTCGGCGAGCCCGTCGAGGTGCAGCCCTCGGGTGAGTACGGCCGGGACGGCGGCGGCGGCGACTGCGGCGAGGAGAGGACCGGCGCCGAGGAACAGCAGCACCAGCGCGAGGGACGCGGCACCGCAGCCGAGGACCACACCGACGAGCGGGGCGCACAGCATCCCGCCGCGCGCCGCTTCCCGGTCCCACCGGCTCACCTTGACGGGGAGCACGCTCAGGGTGCCGAAGGCGAAACGGAGACCGTGGACACGGAGACCGTGCGACCGGGGAGCGTGCGGGGGCGGCGGGGTCATGGACACGCCCGCAGACTAGCCCGGACGCCCTACCCGCCAGGCGGCCCACCCCTGCCCCGGACACACTGAAGCCATGGGTGACTGGTGGCAGCGCAACATCATCGAACCGGGCAAGCTCCCCCTGCTCCTGGCCCTGACCGCCTTCGTGGTCACCTTCCTCGTCACCCGCGTCATCACCCGCCTCATCCGCGCGGGCAAAGGACCCTTCCGCAACATCGAGACCGGCGCCGTCCACATCCACCATGTCGTCCCCGGAGTCGTCCTCACGGTCATCGGCGGCTTCTGCGCGGTCGCCAGCGGCCAGCGCGGCTTCGGTGCGGCCGTGGCCGCCGTGGTCTTCGGCATGGGCGCCGGCCTGGTCATGGACGAGTTCGCGCTGATCGTGCATCTGGACGACGTCTACTGGACCGAGGCCGGCCGCAAGAGCGTGGAGGTGGTCGTGCTCACCGCCGCCGTGGCCGGCCTGTTCCTGCTCGGCTACGCGCCCTTCGGGGTCAACGACCTCAGCGACGACGAACTGCAGAACCGCGGGTCGGTGCTCAGTACGATCCTCGGGAACTTCCTCCTGGCTCTGATCGCCCTGGCCAAGGGCAAGGCCCGGATCGCGATCTTCGGAGTGGTCGTCCCCTTCATCGCCCTGTTCGGTGCCGTCCGCCTGGCCCGGCCCGACTCCCCCTGGGCGAAGCGCTTCTACCGCCGCCGCCCGCGTGCCCGGGCCAAGGCCCAGCTGCGCGCCTACCACCACGACAAGCGCTGGGCGGGCCCCCGTCGCAGACTTCAGGAGTGGATCGGCGGGGCGCCGGACGCCGACCCGGACCGGGCCCTGGAGCGCCGCTGACGCATCGCCGACCAGGCGCACAGCACCAGCACCGCCGCGATCGCCGCCAGGTGCTCCTTGCCGGCGAGGTTCTCCTTCAGCACGACCTCGACCACCATCGCCACGATCACCGCGCCGGCCGTGACATAGGCGCCGTAGCGCCATCCGAGGAACACGGCGAGGCCCACCACCGCCGCCGACGGCCCCGTGTCCACGACCCGGGCGTCCGAGGCGGGCAGCCCGATCGGGTGGTCCGGGCCGAGCGCGATGCCCACGCGCGCGTACAGGGTGCCGGCGAGAGTCGCGACGTACGCGATGACGAGCGTCCGCCACGTCACGAGGGGGGGATCATATGGTCCCAACCGCGATGAACCGCCCTTTTCACGCTCCGTCGCGACCGCGCAGCCCGGCAGTGCCGAACTGCGCGCACACCACCGTCACTCGGTCACCGGCTGTTCCTTCTCCGCCACCGGCCCCTCGGCCTCCGGCGTCTCCGAATCCTCCGGCGTCTCCGAGTCCTCCGCCGTCTCCGAGTGCTTCGGCTTCTCCGGCAGCTCCGCGGCCAGTGCGGCGGCGGCCTGCACCATGGGGAGGGCCAGCAGTCCTCCGGCCCCTTCCCCGACCTTCACGCCCTGGTCGAGCAGGGGCTCCAGGGCCATCCGGTCCAGCGCCTTCGCCTGTCCCGGCTCCCCGCTGTTGTGCGCGGCCAGCCACCAGTCCGGCGCCCGGAACGCGATCCGCTGCCCCACCAGCGCACACGCGGCGACCACGACCCCGTCCAGTACGACCGGCATCTTCCGCACCGCACTCTGCAGCAGGAACCCAGTGATCGCGGCGAGATCGGCCCCACCCACCGTCGCGAGCAGTTGCAGCTGATCCCCGAGCACGGGGCGCGCCCGGCGCAGGGCGTCCCGGATGGCCGCGCACTTGCGCATCCACACCAGGTCGTCGATGGCCAGCCCGCCGCGCCCGGTGACGACCGAGGCGTCCGTCCCGCACAGCGCCGCCACGAGCACCCCGGCCGCCGTGGTGCCGCCGACGCTCACATCGCCGAGCACCACCAGATCCGTACCGGAGTCGGCCTCCTCGTCCGCCACCGCGATCCCGGCCCGGAAGGCGGCCTCCGCCTCCTCGACCGTCAACGCGTCCTCGACATCGATACGACCGCTGCCGCGCCGCACCCGATGCCGTACGACGGCCTCCGGCAGCGACTCCGGGTCGCAGTCCAGCGCCATGTCGACGACCCGTACCGGAACCCCGAGCCGCCGCGCGAGCACGGACACCGGCCGGCCGCCCTCGAGGATCTCCCGCACCAACTCCACGGCGCCGCCCGCACGTCGCGCCGAGACGCCCAGCTCGGCGACGCCGTGGTCACCGGCGAACAGCACGACCCGCGGCTGTTCGATCGGCCGCACCGGTACGGCGGACTGTGCCGCCGCCAGCCACTCACCCAGGTCGTCGAGGCGGCCCAGCGCGCCGGGCGGCACGATCTGACGCTCACGGCGCGCCTCGGCGTCACGGCGCACCCCACCGTCGGGGCGCTCGATCAGATCACTGAAGTCGTCGAGATTAAGCGAGCTCATTCGCCGAACAGTACCGGCACCGGTCGAACAGAACGGCGCCACATGGCCACCAGGGGTTCCGCCACGTCCCCCCGGCATCGGCGCGACGTCGTTGCACCCAAGATCGGCATCCCATACGTTCCGTTTTGCAGTGGATTGTCGGGGCATGCTCGCACCGTTCTGCCGTATGCCCCCCGTACGCCCCCGCCCTACGCCCTCGCGCCCGGGAGCCGCCCCATGACCGCGACCGCACCCCCCGAAAGAGCCCGCGCCGACTGCGCGTTCACCCTCGCCGCATGCCGGGACCAGCCCTACGTCCCCCGGCACCTGGGGCTCACGCGGCTGCCGTCCCGCCGGCTGAGGGCAGCGGCCCGCGCGGCGCTCGCCTTCCCCGAGCCGGAGAGCTGGCTGGACGTGGGCACGGGTTACGCCCGCTTCCCGGAGGTGGCGAAGGAACTCTTCCCGTACACGGCGTTCGACGGCCTGGACCCGACCTACCGCGTCCTGCACGCACGCGTGGCCGAGCGGGTGGAGGAGGCCCACGTCGGCAACCTGACGGACGCCCGCATCAGGGCCCGGCTGCGCGCCCGCTACGACATCGTCAGCATGTTCCGCCACCTGGAGCACACCCCGGACCCCCGCGAGGAGCTCCGCGCCGCCCTCACGGTCCTGCGACCCGGCGGCCACCTCATCGTCGAACTCCCCGACCCGCGCTGCGTGTTCGCCGTGCTGCTCGGCAGATGGTGGACCCCGCACAGCCGCCCCGGCCACCTGCACCTGATGCCCCTGGACACGCTCCGCCAGGAACTGGAGTCCCAGGGCTGCACGGTCCTCTCCACGGACCGCCGCACCGCGCACATCCCGTACGACCTCGCGGCCGCGACCTCGCGGACGCTGGCGTTCTTCCTGCCCTCCCCGCTGTCCCGGGCCTGCGCGCCCCTGGTGGCCGTGGCCTGGGCCCTCGACCACGTCCTGGCCCCCGTACTACGCCACACCCGCTTCTCGAACACATACCGTGTCATCGCCCGCAAGGAGCCGACCGCACCGGCCTGAGGCCCCCTCGTCAAAATCCCGGCTGCCAGTCCCTCCGGTGCCGGGGACAGGTCTAGCCCCGCAGCACCAGCGCCTGCCCCGCCACCACCAGCACCACCTGCTCGCACTCCCCGGCGAACGCGGCGTTCAGCCGGCCCAGCTCGTCCCGGTACCGCCGCCCCGACGCCGTGGCCGGCACGATCCCCGACCCCACCTCGTTCGACACGGCGACCACGGTCCGCCGAGTGGCCCGCACCGCCTCCGTCAACTCCCGTACCCGTTCCCGCAGCGCGCGCTCCCCGCCGTCCGCCCACACCGCGTCGTCCCACGCCCCCACGGAGTCCATGGCGTCCGTCAGCCACAGGGACAGACAGTCGACGAGCAACGGCGCCCCGGCCTCCGCCAGCAGCGGCACCAGGTCGCACGTCTCGGCCGTACGCCACGACCCCGGCCGCCGCTCCCGGTGCGCGGCGACCCGCGCCGCCCACTCCCCGTCGCCACTCCGGGTGCCGCCGGTCGCCACGTACAGCACGTCCGGGAAGGCCTCCAACCGCCGCTCCGCCTCCACCGACTTCCCGGACCGGGCCCCGCCCAGCACCAGGGTCCGCCGCGGCACGTCGGGTACGTCCTCGTACGCCCCCACCACCAGCGTCGCCCCGTCCGGCACCGCCCGCGCCCCCGCCGCGGCCAGCCGCCGTCGCAACTCGGCGCCCGGCGGGACGTCATGGTCCAGATGGACGGCGACGACATCCGTGGTCGGCCCGATCGCCCCCACCGCCCGCAGCTTGGCCAGGGCGTCCGGCCGCCCCACGACATCGGCGACCACCATGTCGTACATCCCGACGGACCCCTCCTCCAGCCCGGCCGGCGCACCCCCCGGCGGCAGGTACAGCAGCCGCTGTCCGTCCGGCCCGGTCACCGCGTACCCCGTGCCCGGCGAGTCCATCGCCACCGCCCGCACCCGATGCCCCGTCAGCAGCGCCAACTCCCGCCCGTCCGGCACCCGACCGGGCTGCGGCACCCCCGCCGGCACCTCGACGGCGGGCCCGTCGTGCGGATGCGACAGCAGCACCTGCCGTACCCCCGCCAGCGAACGCCCCGCCCGAGCCGCCGCGAACGCCGCCCCGGGCGTCAGATCGAGCAACAGCCCCCCGTCCACGAGCAACGCGGTGGCCGCCCGCGCGTCATCGCCGAGCGCGCCCGCACAGGCCGCACACGGACAGTCGGGGCGGGGGAGTCCCGCGGGGGCACCGGTGCCGAGCAGAGTCAGTTCCACAGAACCGATTTTCGCGTGTCTGCGCAGGTCTCGCGCATCCGGCTAGGCTCAGGGCAGGAGCCGGACCAAGATCCGGCTCCTGCTCTGCACGTGCTGACACCTTGGAGGCGTACATGGCGGCATGGACGTGGCGGTTCGAGAAGGCCGACGGGGCGGAGGTCCCGCCCGCGGTGCAGCCCGAGGAGTTCACCACCCAGGGGGACGCCGAGTCCTGGGTCGGGGAGAACTGGAAGGCGCTGCTGGAAGGCGGCGCGGACCAGGTACGGCTGTTCGAGGACTCCACCGAGATCTACGGGCCGATGAGCCTGCACGCCGAGCAGTCGTAGGCAGGGAGGGGGTGAGGGCCCCACGATCGTCCGGCCCTCGCCCCGCCCTCCCGTCACTGCTCACCCAGCGTCACATCCACCGTCTTCTCACTGCCGTTGCGCGTGTACGTCACCGTCGTCCGCTCGCCCGGCCGGTCGGAGGCAAGCTCCTCGGCGAGTGAGGTGATGGTGGTGATGTCCGTGTCACCGAGCCGGGTGATGACGTCCCCGGGCTCGATTCCGGCCTTGTCGGCCGCCCCGCCCGCCATCACCTCGACCACGGCGACGCCCGCGACCTGATAGTCGTCGTCCACGACCGTACGGCCCGTGATGCCGAGCGCCGCCCGGCCCGACTCGGTGACCCTGCCGTCCCTCACGATCTGGTCGGCGATGGTCCGCACGGTCGACGCCGGGATCGCGAACCCGATGCCGGGCGCCGCGCCCTCGCCCGCGCCGGGGTCGGTGGCCGCGAGGGTCGGGATGCCGATGACCCGGCCGTCGAGGTTCACCAGGGCACCACCGCTGTTGCCGGGGTTGATGGCGGCCGACGTCTGCACCATGTTGGCGATCGTCGCGCCCGTACCGCCCTGGCTGCGGCCCTCGGTGACGGTCCGTCCGGTCGCCGAGACGATGCCCTGCGTCACGCTGGACGACAGTCCCAGTGGTGAGCCCATGGCCAGCACGATCTGCCCGACCTCGACCTTCGCCGAGTCCCCGAACGCCGCCGCCTTCAGGCCCTTCGGCGCCTTGTCGAGCTTGATGACCGCGAGGTCCTGCTGCGGGTAGGAGAAGACCAGCCGTGCGGTGAAGGTGTCCTCGCTGTTGGCGGTCGTCACCCGGAAGCTGTCCTCGTTCCCCACGACATGCGCGTTGGTGACGATGTGCCCCTGGCCGTCGTAGACCACACCCGAGCCCAGATCGTTCCTGGCCTGGATCTGCACGACCGACGGCAGCACGTCCTTGATCACCTTCAGGTAGCCGTCCTGCAGATCGTCGACCGCCCGCGGGACGGCGGCCTGCGCGGCTTGCGTGGTCGAGCCCTCCTCGCGCGAGCGCGAGGAGGAGCCGGAGCACGCGGAGAGAAGCCCGAGGCAGCACAGCACGGCGACGGCCGCGACGACCGGCCGCAGAGCAGGGAAACGGCGAGCATCCATGCCCCGAGTCTCACCGCGGAACCCGGCTCCGGCCCGTGGTGCTCACCCGAACGAGCCCGGGCCCTGCCTTGGACAGGACCTAGCCGCGCACTCCGCACAGATGCAGCAACGCCGCGACGCTCCGATAGGGATCCGTCTTCCCGGCCCGCTCCTCGACCGCCAGCAACGCCTCCACGTCCGCCGGGATCTCCGCCCCGTCGGCAGCCGTGTCGGTGAACACCCGCACGCCGTACCAGGTGTGCAGCGGCGCCCCGATCCCGGCGAGCGTCGCCGTCAGCTCGGCGAGCCGGTCGGCCCGTACGTCGAGCCCCAGCCGATTGCGGTAGGCGGTGGTGTCGAAGGCGTCCAGCGCCGCGGCCCAGTCCCCGGCGAGTCCCGGCCGCATGGCCAGCGCGTCGCCGTTGCGCACGAGCAGCGACAGCAGTCCGCCCGGGGCGAGCATCCGGGCCAGCCCGGCCAGCAGCGGATCGGGCTCCTCGATGTACATCAGCACGCCGTGGCACAGCACGACGTCGAAGCTGCCCGGCAGAAAGTGGACGCCGGTGTCCCGCCCGTCCCCCTGGACGATGCGGACCCGCTCCCGGATCCCCTCGGGCTCGCCGGCGAGCTCCTCACGGGCCGCCGCGATCATCTTCGGGTCCTGCTCGACGCCGGTCACCTGGTGCCCGGCCCTGGCCAGGCGCAGCGCCTGGGTGCCCTGGCCCATGCCCACGTCGAGCACCCGCAGCCGCTGCCCGACCGGGAACCGCCCGGCTATCTGCTCGTCGAGCTGCCGGGCCACCAGCTCCTGTCGTACGACATCGCGCAGTCCGCCCAGCTTGCTGAGCCACGCGTCGGCCGCACCCCCGGTGAAAGCAGCTGTGCTCAGGGCCGCTCTCCGCGCTTGACCTGCGGCTTCGGCAGCCGGAGCCGGCGCATCTGCAGCGAGCGCATCAGCGCGTAGGCGACGGCACCGCGCTTGTTCTCGTCGGGGAAGCGCTCGGCGAGCCGCTTCTTCAGACGGATGCCGGTGACGACCGAGTCCAGCACGATGAGCACGATCACGATCAGCCACAGCAGCAGCGCGATGTTCTGCAGCGCGGGCACCTGCACCATGCTCAGCACGAGGATGACCACGGCCATCGGCAGGAAGAACTCCGCGATGTTGAAGCGCGAGTCGATGAAGTCACGCGCGAACTTGCGGACCGGGCCCTTGTCGCGGGCCGGCAGATACCGCTCGTCGCCCCCGGCCAGCGCCTGGCGCTGCCTCTCCAGGGCGGCCCGGCGCTCCTCGCGCTGGCGCTTGGCGGCATCCTTGCGCGTCATCGACGTGTTGGCCACGCTGCGACGCTGCGACTGGGCCGCACTGCGCTTGGGCGTGGGGCGGCCCTTCGGGGCCTCGGGATGACGGGTCTGATTGGAGTCGGTCACCAGCGCCTTGTCGGCGGCCTGGGCCTTCTCTTCCTTGGCACGGCTACGGAACACAAAACCCAAGGGTACGGGGTGGCGACGCATGGACGTCAGTCCGGTGGGGAACGATCCGGCAACACCAGTCGTCGTAGGGGGACAGAGGGGACGTTGCAGACGGTTCGGCCGGCGGCCATCGGAACCACCCATGAGCCACCCGGGAGTCACCTACTCCTTACGCCGGAGCGGGAGCGTCGGCAGTCGTCCTTGGGGATGAGCGCATCCGTCCCCGAACAGTGCGTCAATGGATGCAGGGCCCGTACTGTGGGTTCTGTCGCAGAGCTGGAGCTGGACGTCAGAAGGGGGCGCGCGAAGCCCATGAGCGGTGTCATGAAGCGTATGGGGATGATCTTCCGCGCGAAGGCGAACAAGGCCCTTGACCGGGCCGAGGACCCGCGCGAGACCCTCGATTACTCGTACCAGAAGCAGCTGGAGCTGCTCCAGAAGGTCCGCCGCGGCGTCGCCGACGTGGCCACCTCGCGCAAGCGCCTGGAACTCCAGCTCAACCAACTCCAGCAGCAGTCGTCGAAGCTGGAGGACCAGGGCCGCAAGGCGCTCGCGCTGGGCCGTGAGGACCTGGCCCGCGAGGCGCTGTCCCGCCGCGCCGCCCTCCAGCAGCAGGTGACGGACCTGGAGACACAGCACTCGACGCTGCAGGGCGAGGAGGAGAAGCTCACCCTCGCGGCCCAGCGTCTGCAGGCGAAGGTCGACGCCTTCCGCACCAAGAAGGAGACGATCAAGGCGACGTACACGGCGGCCCAGGCCCAGACCCGCATCGGTGAGGCGTTCTCCGGCATCTCGGAGGAGATGGGCGACGTCGGCCTGGCCATCCAGCGCGCCGAGGACAAGACGGCACAGCTCCAGGCCCGCGCCGGCGCGATCGACGAACTCCTCGCCTCCGGCGCCCTCGACGACCAGTCCGGCATGCACAAGGACGACATCCAGGCCGAGCTGGACCGGCTCTCCGGTGGTACGGATGTAGAGCTGGAACTGCAGCGCATGAAGGCGGAGCTGGCGGGAGGGGCGTCGGGCGGCCAGCAGGCCATCGAGGGCGGCAACGGTCAGTCGCAGTCCCAGCAGCAGCCGCAGGACACCCCGCGCTTCGACAAGCAGTAGCCGACGGCGGGGCCCACGCCGAGGAGGCCGAGATGGGCGACATGATCGTCCGGATCATGGGTGAAGGGCAGGTGAAGCTGTCCGACAGCCACCTGTCCGAGCTGAACAAGCTCGACGACGAGCTCCTGGTGGAAATGGAGAACGGCGACGGCCCCGGCTTCCGCCGCACCCTCGACGCCCTCCTCTCCAAGGTCCGCGAACTCGGCGAGCCCCTGCCCGACGACTCCTTGGAACCGTCGGAACTGATCCTCCCGTCTCCGGACGCGACCTTGGAGGAGGTCCGGGAATTGCTGAGCGACGATGGCTTGATCCCGGGTTGATCCGGGGCGCCTGTGGACGCCGGTCCGTAAAATCCAGCCCGTCCGGCGTTTGAGGACGAGGCCCGTTCAGGGCCGAAGCGGGGGCCTGGGGGCGGCAGCCCCCAGCAGACGCGCACTGCAACGCCGGGCACACACCACAAGGAACCTCCCGTTGGCCCCCGTCCCAAGCCCCGCAGGGCAACGCACTCGGCGGCACCTCAAGGCGCACCCCATGGCGCTGGACGCCGCGTTGGCGGTGGGCGTACTGGCCTGCATGGTGGCCGGCTCGTTCGTGGACCCGCACGGGAAGAACGGGGTCACCTGGGGCCTGCGCACCCCGGACGCGCTCAGCCTCCTGCTCATCACCCTCGGCGCCGCAGCCCTGGTCTTCCGCCGCCGCGCCCCGCTGCCGGTCCTCGCCCTCACCGGCTCCTTCTCCCTCGTCGAATGCGTCAGCGCCGACCCTCGCGCCCCGGTCGCCATGTCCGCGGTCATCGCCCTCTACACCGTCGCCTCGACCACCGACCGCACCACCACCTGGCGCGTGGGCCTGCTCACCATCACCGCCCTGACCGGCGCCGCCATGCTCGCCGGGCCCCTGCCCTGGTACGCCCAGGAGAACCTCGGCATCTTCGCCTGGACCGGCATCGGCGCCACCGCGGGCGACGCGGTCCGCAGTCGCCGCGCCTTCGTCGCCGCCATCCGCGAGCGCGCCGAACGGGCGGAGCGCACCCGTGAGGAGGAGGCCCGCCGCCGCGTCGCCGAGGAGCGCCTGCGTATCGCCCGGGACCTGCACGACGTCGTCGCCCACCACATCGCCCTCGTCAACGTCCAGGCCGGCGTCGCCGCCCACGTCATGGACAAGCGGCCCGACCAGGCCAAGGAAGCCCTCGCCCACGTACGCGAAGCAAGCCGCTCCGCGCTCAACGAACTGCGTGCCACCGTCGGCCTGCTCCGCCAGTCCGGCGACCCCGAGGCCCCCACCGAACCCGCCCCCGGCCTCGCCCGCCTCGACGAACTCGCGGGCACCTTCCGCAGCGCGGGCCTCCAGGTGGAGGTCGCCCGCACCGACCAGGGCACCACCCTCCCCGCCGCCGTCGACCTGGCCGCCTACCGCGTCATCCAGGAGGCCCTCACCAACGTGCAGAAGCACGCGGGCCCGGAGGCGAAAGCCGAGGTCAGCGTCGTCCGCGTGGGGCCGAACATCGAGATCACCGTCCTCGACGACGGCGCCGGCGAGGACCGCGCGCCCGACAGCGGCGGCCACGGCCTGCTCGGCATGCGCGAGCGCGTCACCGCCCTGCGCGGCACCCTCACCACCGGCCCCCGCTACGGAGGCGGTTTCCGCGTCCATGCGATCCTGCCGATCAAGAGCCCCACCCGCGCCGCCGAGGACACCGCATGACCCGGTCGCGGAACTCCCGGGCACCCCGCGGAAGTTCTCATAGCGCCCAGCCATCCACCTCGTGCCCCGCGGAGGACCCCGCATGACCATCCGCGTCCTGCTCGCCGACGACCAGGCCCTCCTGCGCAGCGCCTTCCGGGTGCTGGTCGACTCCGAGCCCGACATGG
Organism: Streptomyces sp. SD31; assembly: GCF_052068475.1. Taxonomy (NCBI): domain Bacteria; kingdom Bacillati; phylum Actinomycetota; class Actinomycetes; order Kitasatosporales; family Streptomycetaceae; genus Streptomyces; species Streptomyces sp. SD31. The sequence continues at coordinate 214,627 of NZ_JBQHCX010000020.1, forward strand.
AGGTCGTGGGCGAGGCGTCCGACGGGGCGGAGGCGGTGCGGCTGGCCAAGGAGGAGCGGGCGGACGTCGTCCTGATGGACATCCGGATGCCCGGCACCGACGGCCTCGCCGCCACCCGCATGATCAGCGCCGACCCGGCCCTCGCCCATGTCCGCGTCGTCATCCTCACCACCTTCGAGGTCGACGACTACGTCGTGCAGTCGCTGCGCGCCGGCGCCTCAGGTTTCCTCGGCAAGGGTTCCGAACCCGACGAACTGCTCAGCGCGATCCGCATCGCGGCCGGCGGCGAGGCCCTGTTGTCCCCGGCCGCCACCAAGGGGCTGATCGCCCGCTTCCTCGCCCAGGGCGACGGCGCGGACGACGACCGCGACCCCGCCCGCGCCGAGCGGCTCGACGCCCTCACGGTCCGGGAGCGCGAGGTCCTGGTCCTGGTCGCCGGCGGGCACTCCAACGACGAGATCGCCGAGCGGCTCGAGGTCAGCCCGCTGACCGTGAAGACGCATGTCAACCGGGCCATGTCCAAGCTCGGCGCCCGCGACCGGGCCCAGCTCGTGGTGATCGCGTACGAGTCCGGCCTGGTACGTCCAAGGGTGGAGTGACCCGGAGCGGGTGTACTGCGCCCGGAGTATGCGCCGTATAAGGAAATGGACCTGGGGTCTACGGAAACGGGCTCCCCGATGGCTCAGGGTGTTAGGGCGGGCGCTCACATGAGTGGTGCGCTGCGTGTGTGCCACAGACGCCCTGCCACGTCCGCTGCCCACTTCTGCCGCTCACAGAAGAGAGACCCTGACCCATGTCCTGGCTGTCGAGATTCAGCCTTGCCCAACGGGCCCTGATCGGCCTGATGTCGATCATCGCGATCGCCTTCGGCGCCATCGCGATACCCCAGCTCAAGCAGCAGTTGCTGCCCTCCATCGAACTGCCCATGGTGTCCGTGCTGGCGCCGTACCAGGGCGCCTCACCGGACGTGGTCGAGAAGCAGGTCGTCGAGCCGATCGAGGACAGCCTCGAAGCCGTCGACGGCATCACCGGCGTCACCTCCACCGCCAGCGAGGGCAACGCCGTGATCATGGCGTCCTTCGACTACGGCCCCGACACCCAGCAGCTCGTCGCCGACGTCCAGCAGGCCGTCAACCGGGCCCGCGTCCAGCTGCCGGACGATGTGGACCCGCAGGTCATCGCCGGTTCCACGGACGACATCCCGACCGTCGTCCTCGCCGTCACCTCCGGCCAGGACCAGCAGGCGCTGGCCGACCAGCTCGACCGTACGGTCGTGACGGCGCTGGAGGACATCGACGGCGTCGGCCAGGTCACCGTCGACGGCGTACGGGACCTCCAGGTCACCGTGGAGCCGGACGACGCGAAGCTGGCCAAGGCGGGCCTGACCTCGGCGGCCCTCTCCCAGGCCCTGCAGGCGGGCGGCGCCACCGTCCCGGCCGGCTCCTTCGACGAGGGCGGCGACAACCGCACGGTCCAGGTGGGCGGCGGCTTCACCTCGCTGGAGCAGATCAAGGACCTGATGGTCGCCGGTGAGGGCACCTCCGGGAAGAAGCCGGTCCGCCTCGGTGACGTGGCGACCGTCAAGCAGGAGCAGGCCCCGGCCGACTCCATCACCCGCACCGACGGCAAGCCGTCCCTCGCGGTCGCGGTCACCATGGACCGCGACGGCAGCGCGGTCGCCATCTCGGACGCGGTGCGCGACAAGCTCCCGGAGCTCCGCAAGGACCTCGGCTCGGACGCCACGCTCACCGTGGTCAGCGACCAGGGCCCGGCCGTGAAGAAGTCCATCGACGGCCTGACCACCGAGGGCGCGCTCGGTCTGCTCTTCGCGGTGCTCATCATCCTGGTCTTCCTGGCGTCGATCCGCTCGACGCTGGTGACCGCGGTGTCCATCCCGCTGTCCGTGGTCCTGGCGCTGATCGTGCTGTGGACCAGGGACCTCTCCCTGAACATGCTGACGCTCGGCGCGCTGACCATCGCGATCGGCCGCGTCGTCGACGACTCGATCGTGGTCCTGGAGAACATCAAGCGCCACCTCGGCTACGGCGAGGAGCGCGAGGAGGCCATCCTCAAGGCGGTCCGCGAGGTCGCCGGAGCGGTCACCTCCTCCACCCTCACCACGGTCGCCGTCTTCCTGCCGATCGGCCTGACCGGCGGCATGGTGGGCGAGCTGTTCGGCTCGTTCAGCCTGACGGTGACGGCCGCGCTGCTGGCGTCGCTGCTGGTCTCGCTGACGGTCGTCCCGGTCCTGTCGTACTGGTTCCTGCGCGCCCCGAAGGGCACCCCGGAGGACGCCGACGAGGCCCGCCGCAAGGCCGAGGAGAAGGAGGCGAAGAGCAGGCTCCAGCGCTTCTACGTCCCCGTCCTGCGGTTCGCGACGCGCCGCCGCCTCACCAGCGTGCTGCTCGCGATCGTCATCCTCATCGGCACGTTCGGCATGGCGCCGCTGCTGAAGACGAACTTCTTCGACCAGGGCGAGCAGGAAGTCCTCACCGTCAAGCAGGAGTTGAAGCCGGGCACCAGCCTCGCGGCGACCGACGAGCAGGCGAAGAAGGTCGAGAAACTGCTCGCCGGAACCGAGGGCGTGAAGGACTACCAGGTCACGGTCGGCTCGTCCGGCTTCATGGCGGCCTTCGGCGGCGGCACCGACACCAACCAGGCGTCGTACCAGGTGATGCTGGCGGACTCGGCGTCGTACGACGAGGTGCAGGACCGTATCGAGGCGGGCCTGAAGAACCTCGACGGCATCGGTACGACCACCATCGCGGCCGGTGACGGCTTCGGCGCCCAGGACCTGAGCGTGGTCGTGAAGGCTGCCGACGCGGGCGTCCTGCGCACGGCGGCCGAGCAGGTCCGGGAGGCGGTGGCCGGCCTGGACGACGTCACGGACGTGACCAGCGACCTGTCGCAGAGCGTGCCGCGCATCTCGGTCAAGGCCAACGACAAGGCGGCCGCGGCGGGCTTCAACGACCAGACGCTCGGCATGGCGGTGGCCCAGGCGGTCCGCGGCAACACGGCGGCCCAGGCGACCCTCGACGACACCGAGCGGGACATCGTCATCAGGTCGGCGAAGCCCGCGAAGACGTTGAAGCAGCTTCAGGGCCTGTCTCTGGGCCGGGTGAAGCTGGGTGACATCGCGGACGTGAAGCTGGTGGACGGCCCGGTCTCGATGACCAGGATCGACGGTCAGCGCGCCGCCACGATCACCGCCAAGCCGACCGGCGACAACACCGGCGCGGTGAGCGCGGACCTCCAGTCCAAGATCAACGGGCTGACCCTCCCGGCGGGCGCGACGGCCGAGATCGGCGGTGTCTCGCAGGACCAGGACGAGGCGTTCGCCAACCTGGGTCTGGCGATGCTGGCGGCGATCGCGATCGTCTTCATGCTGCTGGTGGCGACCTTCCGCTCGCTGGCCCAGCCGCTGATCCTGCTCGTGTCGATCCCGTTCGCGGCGACCGGCGCGATCGGCCTCCTGGTGGCGACCGGCACCCCGATGGGCGTCCCCGCGATGATCGGCATGCTGATGCTGATCGGCATCGTGGTGACGAACGCGATCGTCCTGATCGACCTCATCAACCAGTACCGGAAGCAGGGTTACGGCGTCGTCGAAGCCGTGATCGAGGGCGGCCGGCACCGGCTGCGCCCGATCCTCATGACGGCCCTGGCGACGATCTTCGCCCTGCTCCCGATGGCCGCGGGCGTCACCGGCGAGGGCGGCTTCATCGCCCAGCCGCTGGCGGTGGTCGTCATCGGCGGCCTGATCACCTCGACCATGCTGACGCTGCTGCTCGTTCCGACGCTGTACACGATGCTGGAGCTCCGCAAGGAGCGCCGGGCGAAGAAGCGGGCGGCGAAGAAGGCCAAGAAGGCCGGGACGCCTGCTCAGCCGAAGGAATCGGGGGAGCCCGAACCCGCGGGCGTGTGACGGCCCTTGTCGTACGGCGGCCGGGCCCCTGATCCACGGAGATCGGGGACCCGGCCATTGCCGTACCCGGGGTTACGTATTCCGTGGCCTCGAACTGATCCGTGGCGGAAGGGGATTCGCGCGTGCCGCTGCACAGGGACGACCCGAAGTCCGTCGGCGGCTACAAGCCGGTCGACCGGCTCGGGGCCGGAGGCATGGAATCGTCTACCGGGGCAGGGCGCGCTCGGGCCGCGAGGCCGTCCGCAAGGTGAGCGGTGCCTTCACCGCACCCGTGGTGGACGCCGGCCAAGGAGGCGGTACGGCCCTGGACGGCGACCCGGTACGTGCCCGGCAAACCGACGAAGACCTACGACGGCTCGGTGCGGCCGGGCGCCGGCACCCTGTGGATCACCCAGGCCAACGGCCAGGTGGCCGCCGTCTCCCGCTGACCGGCGAGCAGCTGTGGCAGACCCGGACCAGCGTCGAGGCCTCCGGGCAGCCCGCCTACGACGACCGCACCGGCACGTGGTACCTGGCCGGCATCAGTGGCCGGGTAGCCGCCCTCGACACCCGCGAGGGCGAGTTGCCGCGGGAGACGGGCGCGCACGCCGATCAGCCCGCGAGCGGCGAGTCGATCAAGTCCCAGGTACTGCGGTACGGCGGCGCACTGATCGTGAGCACCCCCGACGGCACCGGCTTCAGCCTCGACCCCGCTCACCCCGAGCGGAAATCCTCCTCGGGGTGAGCACGCCGCACGGCGGGACTACGGCAGCGCCAGCATCCGCTCCAGCGCCAGCTTCGCGAACGCCTCGGTCTCCTTGTCGACTTCGATGCGGTTGACCAGGTTGCCCTCGGCGAGGGACTCCAGGGTCCAAACCAGGTGGGGCAGGTCGATGCGGTTCATCGTCGAGCAGAAGCAGACCGTCTTGTCCAGGAAGACGATCTCCTTGCCCTCCGGCGCGAAACGGTTCGCCAGGCGGCGTACGAGGTTCAGCTCGGTGCCGATGGCCCACTTGGAGCCGGCCGGGGCGGCCTCCAGGGCCTTGATGATGTACTCGGTCGAACCGACGTAGTCCGCCGCGGCCACGACCTCGTGCTTGCACTCGGGGTGGACCAGCACATTGACGCCGGGGATCCGGGCGCGCACGTCCTCCACGGACTCCAGGCTGAAGCGGCCGTGCACCGAGCAGTGGCCGCGCCACAGGATCATCTTCGCGGCGCGCAGCTCGTCGGCCGTCAGCCCGCCGTTCGGCTTGTGCGGGTTGTAGACGACACAGTCTTCCAGGGACATGCCCATGTCCCGGACGGCGGTGTTGCGCCCGAGGTGCTGGTCGGGGAGGAAGAGGACCTTCTCACCCTGCTCGAAGGCCCAGTCCAGGGCCCGTTTCGCGTTCGACGAGGTGCAGATCGTGCCGCCGTGCTTGCCCGTGAACGCCTTGATGTCCGCGGACGAGTTCATGTACGACACCGGCACGACCTGCTCGGCTACCCCGGCCTCGGTCAGTACGTCCCAGCACTCGGCGACCTGCTCGGCCGTCGCCATGTCGGCCATCGAGCAGCCGGCGGCGAGGTCGGGCAGGACGACCTTCTGGTCGTCGGAGGTCAGGATGTCCGCCGACTCGGCCATGAAGTGCACGCCGCAGAACACGATGTACTCGGCCTCCGGGCGCGCGGCCGCGTCCCGGGCCAGCTTGAAGGAGTCGCCGGTCACGTCCGCGAACTGGATGACCTCGTCGCGCTGGTAATGGTGGCCGAGCACGAAGACCTTGTTCCCGAGCTTCTCCTTGGCCGCGCGGGCGCGCTCGACCAGGTCCGGGTCGGACGGCGAGGGCAGGTCGCCGGGACACTCGACGCCGCGCTCGCTCCTGGGGTCGGCCTCACGGCCGAGGAGCAGCAGGGCGAGGGGCGTCGGCTGGACGTCGAGCTCCGTGGTCTGGGCGGTGGTCACGACACGCACCCTTTCTGTTCTGCGGCTCGCCGGGACCGGAAGATCCGGACCCGGCGGGTCATGCGGGACACCTTCATCGACTTTTCGTCGAATTGACGCTATCTATCATAACCGGTTCACGTCAGTTTGACGATGGCCATCGCGTCGATGTGACGTGAATCCCGATGACGGGTCCGCGTATTCCCCATTGAGGCGTTTTCCGCTTCGCGCACCGTGTGCGAGCATGAAGGAGGACCGATAAGACAAGCGCCCGGCCCGGAATGAATCCGCGGCCCCGCCGGTTGCAACCGTCGGCAAGCAGTCTCCGTACAACCCGGGAGAGATGTAGATGTCCGTATCGGACGAGACCAGCACCGTCACCGACGGCATCGTCCTGACCGACGCCGCCGCGTCCAAGGTCAAGGCCCTGCTCGACCAGGAAGGCCGTGACGACCTGGCCCTGCGCGTGGCCGTCCAGCCCGGCGGCTGCTCCGGCCTGCGCTACCAGCTCTTCTTCGACGAGCGTTCCCTCGACGGCGACGTGGTGAAGGACTTCGGCGGTGTGAAGGTCGTCACCGACCGCATGAGCGCCCCGTACCTGGGCGGCGCCACCGTCGACTTCGTGGACACGATCGAGAAGCAGGGCTTCACGATCGACAACCCGAACGCGACGGGCTCCTGCGCCTGCGGCGACTCCTTCAACTGAGCAGCCCGGCCGAGCCCAACTGAGCAGCCCGGCCGAGCCCGGCCGGCACACGGGAAGGCGGCGACCCCCTCCGACGGGGCCGCCGCCTTCCCGCGTCCGCGGACCCTTACCGGGCCCCGGACGTCTCCGGTGCGTCCGGGAGCCGCGTCCCGGGCTTCTCCAGCGGGACGGCCTGTCCGTCCGAGCCCACGACCTTGCGGTCACCGAGCGGCTCGTCCAGCTGCACGGTCTTGTGGAACACCTTGGCGATCATGATGCAGATCTTGTCCGGCTGAGAGGTCTCGGTCACCTGGACCGTGACCTCGTCCTCACTCTCGCTCGCCGTCACCTTGTACTCGGCGCACACGCCGCCCGTGAAGGCCACGGTCAGTTCCCTGCCGTCGACGGTGTAGCCGTCCACCGCCACGTTCCGGGTGACCGGCGCCGAGGTCGGCTCGTCCTTCGGCTCGGTCGGCCGCGGCGTCGGCTGCCCGCTCGGCTGCCCGCTCGGCTCCTCGGACGGCGTGGCCGAGACCAGGTACTTCGGGTCGACCGCCGGATACGTCACCGTGAAGCCGTCCTGCGCGCCCGGCGCCCGCACCTCGAACAGCCAGGACGGCACCAGCGCCTGCCGCGTGTCCACGGAGTGCGAGGCCAGCCCGAACACCGCCTTCTCGACCGTGACGGTGTCCTTCGCCGGCGCACCCGTCGAGGCCTCCGACCCGCAAGGCGCCTCGAGGCGGTCCTTCAGCGGTACGGGGCTGGCACAGCCGCCTATGCCCATGCGGTGGTCGGTCCCCGGCGCCGCGTTCATCAGCCCGAGCGTCTTCTCGGCATCCAGCACGGGGTACGTGTCCCCCTTCACCGGCGCCTTCAACTGGCCGCTACCGCCGACCACTTCACCCTGGGCGCTCACCGTGACCCCGGTCGTCCAGCCGTACGTGGGCAGCCCGCCGACGAGAGGGCTGGCGTTCACGACCCGCTGCGCGCCCATGAGCTGGCCGGCGTCGAGCTTCGCGTCGTCCTGACCCACCGCCTTGAGGACCGGCGCGGCGGCCTTCTTCGCGGCGGCCTCGCTCACCGGGTCGGCGGCCCGGTCCGCGGCGCCCTTGTCGCAGACGGTGGTGCTCTCGCAGTTGTCGGTGCCGGGGGCGTACCGGTAGAAGGTCCAGGTCCCCGGCGCCTGCTTGTTCACCTGCAGACTGGGCCCCGACCCGTCCTTCGCCCCGACCTTCCAGGTCTGCCCCTGCGCCACCGGCTTCCCGTCCACCCCGAGCGCCTCGGCCAGCCGGGCCACCTCGTCCGCGCCGACTTCACCCTGAGCCCGGTACACCGGCGCCGAGCCGGGCCCGTCCGCCAACTCCCCGTCGGCCTTGTAGGTGACGCCGTACGGGTTGGGCTCCCCGGGCGCGATGCCGCCGGTACCGCCGGTGCCGCCCTCGGTGTAGCCGTCGAGGTGGAGCGGCGGGGGAGTGTCGTCGCCGGACGTCCCCGACGCCGTACCCCCGTCCGACCCACCCGACGCACTCGCGGCGAGGTAGGCCCCACCGCCCCCGACCAGCAGCACGGCGGCAGCGACGGAGGCGATGATCGCGGGGGAGCGGCGCCGGGCGGAATCGCTGACTCCGGCCTCGTGGCGAGCGGCCTCTTCATGATCGGTCTCTTCATGGGCGCGCTCGTCCTCGGCCCCCGTGGCCTCGGCGTCGGGAACGGTGGTGCCGTCCTCCACGGCACCGGCGGCGCCGTTCTCCTCCCGGACGCCCTGCTCCTCGGCGGAGCCGTCGGCGCCCGTGTCGTCGTTCTCGGGTCGCTCGGTGTTCACCGCATCGCTCCTTCGGCTGCGCACATGTCCCATGACCCTGACCGGACCCTGCCAAAAAGGTCGGCCCACGGTCGTATCCCGCATCCCCTTTACGGGGGACAGCGATGGGACGCAGCGGGGGAGCGCGCGGTTCCCTGAAAGGCGCCGATTCAGTCGCCGTAGTCCGACATCGCGTCCAGCAGCCGCGCCGACCTCGGCGGCACGGTCACCCCATGGATGAGTGAGGGGGAGACCGGACGGGAAAGGACACGGTCGGGAGCGGTCCAGTGGGGAGCCATCCGCGCGCAGTCACCGCGCAGCGACGCCAGGTCGCCCTCCAGGTCGATCGGAGCCGGGGCGTGGACCTCGATTTTCGTCATAACGGAACCGTAGGCACGCCGAGAGCCGCGAAGAAAGATCTACTATCGGGTAGTTTCGACTGCTTCAGAGTCCTGGTCACGAACGGTAGCGTGGACTGTCAACCTCACCTCCCCGCAGGAGACTCCACGCCGTGCGCATCGCAGTCACCGGCTCCATCGCCACCGACCACCTCATGACCTTCCCCGGCCGCTTCGCCGACCAGTTCGTCGCGGACCAGCTGCACACGGTCTCGCTCTCCTTCCTGGTCGACAACCTGGACGTACGCCGGGGCGGCGTAGGCGCGAACATCGCCTTCGGCATGGGCCAGCTGGGCACGAAGCCGATCCTGGTCGGCGCCGCGGGCTCCGACTTCGACGAGTACCGGGCCTGGCTGGACCGGCACGGCGTCGACACCGGCTCGGTCCGCATCTCCGAGACCCTGCACACCGCCCGCTTCGTCTGCACCACCGACGCCGACCACAACCAGATCGGCTCCTTCTACACCGGCGCGATGAGCGAGGCCCGCCTCATCGAGCTGAAGACCGTCGCGGACCGCGTCGGCGGCCTCGACCTGGTCCTCATCGGCGCCGACGACCCCGAGGCGATGCTCCGCCACACCGAGGAGTGCCGCTCCCGCGAGATCCCCTTCGCCGCGGACTTCTCCCAGCAGATCGCCCGCATGAACGGCGACGAGATCCGGATACTGCTGGACGGAGCGACGTACCTCTTCTCGAACGAGTACGAGAAGGGCCTCATCGAGTCCAAGACCGGCTGGACCGACGAGGAGATCCTCTCCAAGGTCGGCCACCGCGTCACGACCCTCGGCTCGCGCGGCGTCCGCATCGAGCGCGAGGGGGAGGACCCGATCGAGGTCGGCTGCCCCGAGGAGGAGCGCAAGGCCGACCCCACCGGTGTCGGCGACGCCTTCCGCGCGGGGTTCCTGTCGGGACTGGCGTGGGGTGTTTCCCTTGAGCGTGCCGCGCAGGTGGGGTGCATGCTGGCGACCCTGGTGATCGAGACGGTGGGGACGCAGGAGTATCAGCTGCGGCGGGCTCACTTCATGGACCGCTTCACCAAGGCGTACGGGGACGCTGCCGCCGAGGAGGTGCGGAAGCATCTCGGCTGAGGCCGGGTGCGACTACGCGTCTGCCTTGGCGGGAGTGTCGTCGTGTGCTGGTGCGTGGGGACTGGTCGCGCTCACGCGGCGGTGGCCGCATATCGATACCGCCCCGCGCCCCTGAAAGACGGGGCGTTCAGGTCACCCGGCGGACTACGTACGCCGTCCCCTCCGCAGCCTGCTCCTCGCCCACGTACTCCTGCCCCCGCATCGCGCACCAGGCCGGAATGTCCAGCCGTGCGGCCTCGTCGTCGGCCAGGACCCGTACCCGTCCGCCCACGGGCACCTCGCCGATGACCTTGGCCAGCTCGATGACCGGAAGCGGACAGAGCTTGCCGATCGCGTCCACGACCAGGACGTCCTCCCGTACGACAGTGCTGGGCACCGGCGCCCCGAGCTTCTCCCGCACGGACGCCACGGCCCCCGGCAGCACCTCCAGGAACCGCTCGACGTCCTCCGCCGCCGTCCCGAACGGCAACGAAACCCTCACGTTTCCCTCGCTCAGCACCCCCATCGCCCTCAGCACATGGCTGGGCGTCAACGTGCTGCTCGTACAGGACGAACCGGAGGAGACCGAGAACCCGGCACGATCCAGCTCGTGCAGCAATGTCTCCCCGTCGACATAGAGACAGGAGAAGGTGACGACACCGGGCAGTCGCCGCACCGGATCGCCGACCACCTCCACATCCGGCACCGTCCCCGGCACCCGCGCCCGGATCCGCTCCGTCAGCTCCCGCAGCCGTACCGCCTCTTGGGCCGCCTCCGCCTGTACGGCCCGCAGCGAGGCCGCCGCGGCGACGATCGCCGGGATGTTCTCGAACCCGGCCGCCCGCCCCGACTCCCGCTCGTCCAGGGGCCCTTGTGCGGCGAACCGCACTCCTTTGCGTACGACGAGCAGTCCGACCCCAGACGGCCCACCCCATTTATGGGCGCTCCCGGTCAACACCGACCAGTCACCCTCGACGCGCCCCCACCCGAGCGACTGCGCCGCGTCCACCAGCAGCGGCACCCCGGCCTCCCGGCACACCCCGGCCACCTCCGCCACCGGCTGCTCGGTCCCCACCTCGTGGTTGGCCGACTGGAGGCAGGCCAGGGCGGTCTCCGGGCGAAGGGCAGCCACGTAACCCCGCACGCTCACGGCCCCGGCACGGTCCACCCCGACCTGCGTGACCGCCCCGCCCCCGGCCTCGTGCGCATCAGCCGCATGGAGCACAGAGGAGTGTTCGACGGCGGACACGATCAGGTGACGCCCGACCCGCCGCCGCCCCGCCAACACGCCCGCGACACCCGAGTGCACGGCCCGGGTCCCGGACGAGGTGAACACCAACTCGTCGGCACGACACCCCACCGCCTCGGCAGCGGCCTCCCGAGCCGCGTCGAGCAACATGCGCGCCCGCCGCCCTTCCCGATAGAGACGGGCAGGATCAGCCCACCCCTCATCAAGGGAGGCCTGCAGAGCCTGCCGGGCAACGGGATGAAGGGGAGCACTGGAAGCAGCGTCGAAGTAGCCCACACAGCAACGCTAAATCGTCCGGTCACTGGAACGCCCTTCAGGGGCGCGGGACAGTGACATCAGCGGCTCCGCCGCGGGGCGCGACAAGCCCCAACGAGCCCGCCGCCGCCAATCAAGCGAACCCCCCACCTCAGTAGGCCCCCCTCCCCGCGAACCCCCGGAGGGCGTCGGCTAGGGTTTGGTCCGCATAAACATCCAAACCCCTGCCCGACGCAGGGCGGCGACCGACCAGCGAGAAGGCCAGGCCGCAGCCATACCGCGCGGGCGAGACTCTCGGGAAGGCGCTACGTGAGTCCCAACGGCTCCGACCGCTCGCCGCGGCGCCCGATGCGGCGGAAGCTGCTGCAGGCAATGACTGCGGGCCTGGTCCTGGCGACAGCCACCGGTTGCTCGTACAACTGGGAAGACTTCCCTCGCCTTGGTATGCCCACCCCGACCACGGAAGAGGCTCCGCGGATCCTCTCCCTGTGGCAGGGTTCCTGGGCGGCGGCGCTCGCCGTCGGCGTGCTGGTGTGGGGCCTCATCCTGTGGAGCGCCATCTTCCATCGGCGCAGCCGCACCAAGGTCGAGGTCCCTCCGCAGACCCGGTACAACATGCCGATCGAGGCGCTGTACACGGTGGTCCCGCTCATCATCGTCTCGGTCCTGTTCTACTTCACGGCCCGCGACGAGTCGAAGCTCCTCGAACTCAAGGACAAGCCCGACGTCACCGTCAACGTCGTCGGCTTCCAGTGGTCCTGGTGCTTCAACATGATCGAGAACGTCGACGGTTCCACCGGCGACGCCAAGACGGCCAAGGAACTGGCCGCGATCCCGGACCGGTTCAAGGAAGACTTCCCGGCGAACGCCGGCGGCGTCTACGACTGCGGCACTCCCGGCACCCGGAACCCGCAGACGGGCAACCCGGGTCCGACCCTGTGGCTCCCCAAGGGCAAGACGGTCCGCTTCGTCCTCACCTCGCGTGACGTCATCCACTCCTTCTGGGTGGTGCCGTTCCTGATGAAGCAGGACGTCATCCCGGGCCACACCAACGCCTTCGAGGTGACCCCCAACAAGGAGGGCACCTTCCTGGGCAAGTGCGCCGAACTCTGCGGCGTCGACCACTCCCGGATGCTGTTCAACGTGAAGGTCGTCTCCCCCGAGCGCTACGAGCAGCACCTCAAGGACCTCGCCAAGAAGGGGCAGACCGGTTACGTTCCCGCCGGCATCGCGCAGACGAGCCACGAGAAGAACCGGGAGACGACAAACCTGTGAGCATCCTCAACGAACCCCAGGGTGCCGCGGCAGCTGAGGACTCGTACGAGAACGAGCTGCCGGTCAGGCGCAAGCAGCCCGGCAACGTCGTGGTCAAGTGGCTCACCACCACCGACCACAAGACGATCGGAACGCTGTACCTCGTCACGTCGTTCGCGTTCTTCGTGATCGGCGGCGTGATGGCGCTGCTCATGCGCGCCGAGCTCGCCCGGCCTGGTCTGCAGATCATGTCGAACGAGCAGTTCAACCAGGCGTTCACGATGCACGGCACGATCATGCTGCTGATGTTCGC
>NZ_JBQHCX010000021.1:0-220162 GCF_052068475.1 Streptomyces sp. SD31
CTGATCGCGGCGACCATCGCGATCGCGGGTCTGTCCGTGACGGTGTGGGCGCACCACATGTACGTCACCGGCGGTGTACTGCTGCCGTTCTTCTCCTTCATGACGTTCCTCATCGCCGTACCGACCGGCGTGAAGTTCTTCAACTGGATCGGCACCATGTGGAACGGTTCCCTGAGTTTCGAAACACCCATGCTCTGGGCCTTTGGATTCCTGGTCACCTTCGTCTTCGGCGGTCTGACCGGCGTCATGCTCGCCTCACCGCCGCTGGACTTCCCGACGTCCGACACCTATTTCGTGGTGGCCCACTTCCACTACGTCATCTTCGGCACGGTGGTGTTCGCGATGTTCGCCGGATTCCACTTCTGGTGGCCGAAGTTCACCGGCAGGATGCTCGACGAGCGCCTCGGCAAGATGACCTTCTGGACGCTGTTCATCGGCTTCCACGGCACTTTCCTGGTCCAGCACTGGCTGGGCGTGAACGGAATGCAGCGCCGGATCCCCGACTATCTGGCAGTGGAAGGACTCACCACGCTCAACACCCTGTCGACCGTCTTCTCGTTCGTGCTCGGCGCGTCGCTGCTGCCGTTCTTCTACAACGTCTGGAAGACCGCGAAGTACGGCGAGAAGGTCGAGGCCGACGACCCGTGGGGATACGGCCGCTCGTTGGAATGGGCGACGTCATGCCCTCCCCCGCGGCACAACTTCCTGACACTGCCCCGTATTCGCTCCGAATCCCCGGCGTTCGACCTGCGGCACGCTCCCGCACCGGAGAAGGAGTTGACGGCTCCATGAGCATCACGGACGAATTCCTGAACGACATCGAGGGGCATCTGCTGCTCGCCGCGACCCGCGAGGAAGGCCGTACGGCTGCCGTGCGCTTCAGCGCCCCGCTGCAGTGGTTGACGGATCGTCAGCGTGGCGAGGTGGAGCGGCGGTTCGAGGCGGAGTACCTCGTACTCGCCCGCGCCTCCTGGCAGCACACGGCGGCGCGTGCCGAAAGGCTGCGGGACGAGTACGAGGCGAGATACCGCGACCTGCGGCGCCGTCTTCTGGCCGGCTGGCTGCTGACCTGCGCCTTGGCTTTCGGTGTCCTCGTCGTGTGCCTCGCCTAGGCCGGCGCTACGACACCGTCCACTTCTGGTTGCTCTGGCCGTTGCATGCCCAGAGCACCAGCTTCGTGCCGTTGGCCGTGGCCGCGCCGTACGCGTCCAGGCAGAGCCCGGCGTTGACGTTGGTGATCGTGCCGTCGCTGTTCACGTTCCACTTCTGGTTGTTCTGGCCGTTGCAGTCCCAGATGACGACCCTGGTGCCGTTGGTGGTGCCGCGGTTGTAGGCGTCCAGGCACTTGTTGCCGTAGACCACCAGCTCCTTGCGGGTGCTGTTGTACTGCCAGACCTGGTTCTGGCCGCCGGTGCAGTCCCACAGTTGGGCGTCGGTGCCGTTGGCGATGGTGTTGTCGTTGATGTCGGCGCAACGGCCGGACTGGGCGCCGGTGACGAGGGCGCCGTTCTTGCCCGGCAGCGGCCGTACGACGATGCCGTCGAGGGTCGGGGCGCCGGAGAAGGAGATCGTGTTGGTTCTGCCCTTGACGAGGGAGACGTTGACCGAGATGTTGCCGGCGCTCGAACCGGTCGGCGGGAACGAGACCTTGGTGGAGGTCTGCCCGTTGACGGTGAGGGTGGCGGTCCGGGCGGTGGAGGTGTTGTTGGTGTAGGAGACGTCGACCGTCTTCAGACCGGCGCTTCCGGCGACCACGCCGGAGAAGCTCGCCGTGCCGTTGTACGTGCTCGCCGACTGCTCGGTGCCCCCGGTGACGGTGAGCATGACGGAGCCGTTCGCCGGCACGCTGGTGGTGTAACTCGTGCCGGTCGTGGCGACGTTCTGGCGGGCCCACAGGTCACGGACGGTCGCGGAGGCGTTGGTCAGGCCCAGGTCGGACCAGCGGACGGTCATGTTCTGCGTGGTCGGCGTGCGGTTGAGGAGGACGACGGCACGGTTGCCGGTGCCGGAGAGGACCTTGCCGTACACCTGGAGACCGGATGTGTCCTCGGCGACTTCGACGCCCTGGAGGCCGCGCGGGTCCTGGTCGACGGCGATGACCTCGGGGTTGGTAAGGATGTTCGTCGTCTCGGTGGTGAGGGTGGTGAGGTCGAGACCGGCGAGCAGCGGGGCGCCGGAGATCGCCCACAGGTTCATGTGGGAGCGGCTCTGGGCGGCGGTCAGGCCGTTCATGCCGACGACCATCATGTCGGGGTCGTTGTAGTAGCCGGTGTGCTGGGCCGTGGGGTGGATGTTGCGGTCGAAGGCGGTCAGGACGTTGCTGTACGACGGGGTGCCGCCGTGGAAGAAGATGTCCGTGTTCGTCCGCCACATCGGGCCCATGCCCGGCGCCCAGTTCCAGGGGTTGGAGTAGCCCCAGTTGCACAGGGACAGGGCGAGCGGGCGGCCGGTCGTCGCGGTCGCCCTGGTGACGGCGTCGCTGATCGCCTGGTAGGTCGTCTTCGGGTCGAGGCCCTCGGCGTCACCGCCGCACCAGTCGACCTTCACGAAGTCGAAGCCCCACCGGGAGAAGGCCAGCATGTCCTGCTCGTAGTGGCCCTCGCTGCCGGAGCCGGGCGCGGCGGGGCGGCCGGTCGGGAAGTAGTAGCCGCAGCCGTCCTTGCCGGCGTCGGTGTAGATGCCGGCCTTCAGACCCTTGCTGTGGATGTAGTCGGCGATGGCCTTCATGCCGCCCGGCCACTCGGCCTCGTCGACGGTGATGTTGCCGGCGCTGTCACGGGTGCCCTGCCACCAGCCCTCGTCGATGTTGATGTACTCGTAGCCGGCCTCGGGCAGCCCCGCCGCCACGAACGCGTCGACCTGCTTCTTGATGACGTTGTAGTCGACCTTCGCTGCGAAGGCGTTCCAGGACGCCCAGCCCATGGGGGCGGCAGGCACCGGTATCTGACGGCTCGTCACGGCTTGGGCGGGTGCGGTCCCGGCGAACAGGAGCGCGGCCGTGGCGGCGAGCGCCAGGACGAGGACGCGCGCGACGGCGGATCTGCAGCGGCGGACGAGATGGGTTCGGGGCGGGGGGTACATGCGGCTCCTTAGCGCGGGAAGATCACCCAGAAGGTTCGACATACCGAACATCAGTCGGAAGGTCGAACGCATCGCGCTGAAAGTAGAGCCAGGTGAGGGGGAAGTCAACGGATGGGACGGACCTCAAATCACCCTCGCCCACGGGCCGTTCCCCCGCCGCGTCGGGCGCCGCCATACTGGCCGCCGTGCGCGTAGCCATCATGACGGCGGGCTCCCGGGGCGATGTGGCCCCCTATACCGGACTCGGGCACGCCCTGGCCCGGGCCGGACACGAGGTCACCCTGGTCACGCACGGCTGCTTCGAGCGGCTGGTCGCCGGGTCGGGCGTGCGCTTCCATCCGATGCCGCTGGATCCACGGGCGGAGTTGGAGTCGGCGCGTGGCCGGAGGCTGCATCGGAGTGCGACCGGCGTCGGCAAGCTCGTGCGCGTGGTGGGGATGGCGCGGACCCTGGCCGGCCGGATGACGGACGACCTGCTGGCCGCAGCCCGGGCCAGCGACCTCCTGCTCCTGGCGGGCTCCACCGCACCGCTGGGGCAGGCCATCGCCGAGGGCCTGTCGCTGCCCAGCATCGACCTCCCCCTGCAACCACTCGCCCCCACCCGGGAGTTCGGTCCGCCGATCCTCGGGGGCCGGTCCTGGGGAGCCGTCGGGAACCGGGTCGCCGGGCACGGCGTGAACCTGGCCATCGAGCGGGTCTTCTCGGCGGCCGTACCGGACGTACGGGCACGCCTCGGGCTCCCGCCCGGCAGGGCGCGCCGTACCCGAGCGGGCCGCGTGCTCCACGGCTTCAGCCCCCTGGTGGTGCCCCGGCCCCGCGACTGGCGTCCGGACCTGGAGGTGGCAGGTTACTGGTGGCCGTACGACGACGAGGCCCAACTCCCGCCCGAGCTACGGCACTTCCTGGACGCGGGTCAGCCGCCGGTCTTCGTGGGCCTGGGCAGCGCGACCGTCCCGGATCCGGAGCGACTCAGCGCCGAGGTGGTGGGCGCCCTGCGCCGGGCCGGGCTGCGCGGGGTGATCCAGCGGGGCTGGGGTGGCCTCGAGGCCGCCGGGGACGACGTACTGACCATCGGCGAGGTGCCCCACTCCGCGCTCTTCCCGCGGATGGCCGCCGTGGTCCACCACTGCGGGGCGGGCACGACCGGCGCCGGGCTGCGCGCCGGGGTGCCGGCCGTTCCGGTACCGGTCCAGTTCGACGAGGGCTTCTGGGCCGCTCGCCTGGTCGCGCTCGGCGTGGCGCCCCGCGCTGTCCCGCTGCGGAACCTCACGGCCGAGGCGCTGGCAGCCGCCCTGCGGCAGGCGACCGGTGATCCGTCCTACGGCCGTCGCGCCCGGGCCCTGTCCTACGGACTGCGCGGCGAGGACGGGGTGGCTCCCGTCCTCGATGCGGTGAACCGGCTCCAGAGCTGAGGCGAAGCAGCTCGGCGGACAGCGAGAGCGAGAAGAACGACCAGGACTGAACCCGGACGGTCCCAGGACTACCGTCAGGACTCTGCGTCAAGACCGGGCGCAGGACCCGGCGTCAAGAGCCGGCGTGAGGGCCCGGCGAGCCGGGGGCCGGGTGGCTGGAGGATGCCGAGGAGGAGGCGGACGAGTTCGTCGACGACCTCGTCGAGGGTCGCGTCCACCCAGCCGGCGCTCCAGTCGTGCAGCAGCCCGTTGACGCTGCCGATGAACGCGGTCGCGGCGAGGCGGTAGTCGCGGGGCACCGCCTCGCCGCGGGTGACGGCGGACGCCGCCTCGGCGCAGACGAGGTCGACCCAGCGGGACCTTCGGGCGAGGCGCTGTTCCTCCAGGCGGGGGCTGACGCCGATGATCTCGACGAACGTGATGCGTATGCGGCGCGGGTCGGAGGTGACGTTCGCGGCGTACGCGCGGAAGATTGCGGTGGCGCGTTCGGCGAGCGGCAGGTTCTCCGCGCCGGCCACCGCGGCCAGCACGGCCTCCTCCGCCCACGCGTTGACCTGGAGGTGCAGGGCCGCCAGGACGTCCTCCAGCGTGCGGAACTCCTCGTAGAACTGACGCGTCGACAGGCCCGCGGCCTCGCTCAGCGCCGCGACCGTGGTGCCCCGGTAACCGGGGCTGTCGCCGAACAGTTGGAGCGCGGCGTCGAGGAAGCGGCGCCGCCGCTCGGCCTGTCGCTCCTCGGCCGACTTGCCGCCGTAGCGACCGGTGGGCGCCTTGAGCCTGCCCGCCACGCTGTCCTCCCACCGCTTCGCCGACCCGACGGCCAATTTTGTCGTGTACGCAGTCTTGTGGAGAAGGGCACCTCCTCCTTACTTTTCAGTAAGTTGATTCTGAAAGCACCTGTGTTCAGATCACCGTGCATCGGATTCACCGAGCTTCGGATTCACCATCCCGTGCTTGGCATGCCCCACTCCGGACGCCCACCTCAGAGGAAGAGAGCAGTCATGCCTGCCATCAGACCCAGGCACCTGTGCTCCGTAGCCGCCGCCCTCGCCCTGACCATGACCGCTCCCGCGACCGCCGCCACGGCCGCAGCCGACTCCGCCGCCGCCCTGCGTGAGGTGCTGTTCGTCGGCAACAACTGGGACGGCACCGCCGATGTCATCAAGTCCTCCGGTGACTTCGCGAAGATCGGCCGTATCGACGTCATCCCCGACAAGGACGAGCGGATGGCGGAGATCAACGCCGATCCGATCAAGTGGATCTACTTCATGGCGATCCGCAACAGCGTCGGCGAGGGCCACGACCAGTTCGTCGACGACATGTACTCCACACCGGACGGCACGTCGATGGTCGTCTCCCGGCCGAGCTTCGCCGACGTGGTCTCCATCGACCTGGCCACCGGTGACATCAACTGGCGCTTTGCCGTGTCCGGTTACCGCGCCGACCACATGGCGGTCTCCCCCGACGGCAAACGGGTCGCGGTGTCGGCCTCGACCTCCAACACGGTGCATGTGCTGGACATCGCCTCCGGCAAGGAGTTGGGCAAGTTCGCCACCGGCGACAAGCCGCACGAGAACATCTTCACCCAGGACGGCAAGTACATCTACAACATGGCGATCGGCGACGTGAACACACAGACCGACGCCCCGTGGCTGGACTGGACGAAGGGCGACCGGCGCATCACCGTCGTCGACGCGACCACGTTCCAGCAGGTCGAGGTCATCGACATGCGCCCGGCCCTGGACGCGATCGGCCTGACGGACCACTCCGACGCGGTCCGGCCGGCGGTGTTCTCACCGGACGAGTCGAAGCTGTACTTCCAGGTGTCGTTCTTCAACGGCTTCTTCGAGTACGACCTGGCCACGGAGAAGATCACCCGCACCAAGACCCTGCCGAAGAACCCGGCGACCAGCGACGACCGCACCACGTTCGTCAACGACTCGCGCCACCACGGCATCTCGATGAGCCCCGACGGCAGCAAGCTGTGCGTCGCAGGCACGATGGACGACTACGCGACCGTGGTCAACCG
This sequence comes from Streptomyces sp. SD31, assembly GCF_052068475.1. NCBI lineage: Bacteria > Bacillati > Actinomycetota > Actinomycetes > Kitasatosporales > Streptomycetaceae > Streptomyces > Streptomyces sp. SD31. The sequence continues at coordinate 6,523 of NZ_JBQHCX010000021.1, forward strand.
CACCACCCTCCAGGAGGGCCCGCTCGTCACCGCCTCCAAGCCCTACTGGGCCACCGTCAGCGGTGACGGCAAGTCCTGCGTGGTCTCCGAGAGCGGCACCGACCAGGTCACGGCCATCGACTTCGCCACCGGCAGGAAGAAGGTGTCCGTACCGGTCGGCGACCACCCGCAGCGGGTCCGGCTGGCTCATGTGCCGGCCGACTGGACCAGCCCGCCGGCCGGCTGATCGGACCAGGAACCAGCGCCTTCGAGATCAGCCCAGGGCCTTGAGCACCGCGCCCACCCCGTCCTCGGTCGCCATCTGCCGCGCGGCGACCGAGGCGGCCCGGGTGTACGTCTGCTGCCGCACGGCCCGACCGAGCGCGTCGGCGAGCCGTTCGGCGGTGAGGGAGGCGAAGGGGATCGGGTCGGTGGCCGCCCCGATCGTGGCCAGCCGCCCGGCCCAGAACGGCTGGTCCGCCGTCACCGGCACCGGGATCGCGGGCACCCCGGCGCGCAGGGCTGCCGCCGCGGTGCCCGCCCCGGCGTGATGGACCGCCGCGGCCACCCTGGGGAACAGCAGCTCGTGCGGTACGTCACCGATCGTCAGGACGTCGTCGCCGGCGGCCGCGAGTCCGGCGCTGCCCGTCTGGAGGATCCCGCGCAGCCCGGCGCGGCGCAGCGCCTCGACGGCGATCTCGCTCAGCCGCTCACCGTGACCGCCCGCCATGCTGCCGAAGCCGATGAACACCGGGCGCGCCCCGGCCGCGAGGAAGTCCTCCAGATCCGCGGGCAGCCGCCGGTCCTGGCCGACGTACGGCCACCACGTACCGACGACGTCGAGTCCCGCGCGCCAGTCGGACGGACGCGGCACCAGCGCCGTGCTGAAGCCATGCAGGACGCGCCAGTTCGCCCGCTCGTGGCGTCGGCGCAACTCGGAGGGACCGAGCGCAGGCAGGTCGAGGCGGCGGCGCAACTCGGTGACGGCCTCGGCGTAGACGCGGTCGGCCATGCGCAGCGCGAAGCGTCCGGCGATGCGGTTGCCGAGGCGGCCCAGGGAGCGGGTTCCCATGACGTTGGGTGGGAAGTCGCCGGTCGGGGTGGTCGGTTGGAGGTAGGCGCCGATCGCCGGGATGCCCCTGGCCTCGGCCACGTGCCGGCCGAGCGGTGCGGTGGTGGCCGACAGCAGGAGCAGGTCCGTGCCCTGGTCCACCACGTCGGCGAATCCCCGGCCGAGCTCGGTGACGAACGCGGCCGCGGTGCGCAGCAGTTCGCGTCTGCTCTCGGCACCGCCCGGGGATGGCGGGCGGGTGGGCAGACTCCTGAACTGCAGGCCGGCCTCGCGTACCAGGGGCGCGAAGGCGTCGGTCGTGGCGAGGGTGACGTCGTGCCCGGCGTCGCGCAGGCCTGCCCCCAGGCCGGTGTACGGTGCGACGTCGCCGCGTGATCCGGCGGCGGCGATCAGGATCCTCATCTGTCCTCCTCATGGTCCGCCCGGCGGGCCGCGTTCGCGTGGACGGCCTTGCAGAGGTAGGTGGCAAGGCCCGGCCGCTGCTGCGACGGCGGTACGACGAGCGCGAAGGCGCGCGGGTCGGCGGCGAAGTCGTCCGCGATGCGCCGGTGCATGTCGGGCGGACAGGTGGTGAACCAGCGGGCGATGTGCAGCCGGTGCTCCTCCGCGAGGTCCATGGCACGCTCGCCGTCGCTGGGCTCGCCTTCGTCGAAGGCCGCGAGCAGCTCTCCACGCCAGGCGGCGGCCTCGCCCATGAGCTGCCGCCAGTCCTCCTTGGTGTGGGCGGCGGCGCGCGCCATCGACTCCTTTTGCCCCGCCGAGTCCTGCCACTTGAGCTGCGCCTCGGTGGCGTAGCTCAGGTCGAAGCCGATCTCGCCGAAGACCTCGAAGCGTTCGGCGGGGGTCAGTTCCACGCCCGTCCGCTGGACCTCGATGGCCTGCTCGGCGACCTCGGTCAGCCGCTGGAGCCGGCCGATCTCCTCGCTCAACTGCCGTAGCCGGGCCTGGAGATGCTCCAGGGCGTTCGCCTGCGGGTCGGCGAGGATCTCGGCGATCTCGTCGAGGGAGAAGCCCAGCTCGCGGTAGAAGAGGATCTGCTGGAGTCGGGCCAGGTCGGCCTCGCTGTACAGCCGGTAACCGGCGCCGCTGCGGCCACTGGGCGAGAGCAGTCCCGCCCGGTCGTAATGGTGCAGCGTGCGCACGGTCACCCCGGCGAAGGCCGAGACCTGCCCCACGGAATAGCTCATTCACCTGCCCTTTCGTCGGGCTTCAGGGTGCAGCCTGACGTAAGGGGAGGGTCAAACGGCGTGTGCTGTACGGCTCCTATCCGACGGTCCGCGCAGCCCACGCGGAGAGCTCGGCCCGTGCGGCGTTCAGCAGGGCGGTCGAGGGAGTGCTCGCCCCGTTCGTCACCAGCGCGTAGTGCAGGGCGCCGGAGTCCGAGTCGGTGAGCAGCAGGCGGCGGCTGCCCTTGCCGCCCGGTTCCGCGGCCACGCCGACCGGGGTCGTCGAGGTGTACGACGGCGGCGCGTACGCCGTGCCCAGGTCGGAGACCACGGTGGTGGACCCAGTCGGGAAGGACGCCGGGAGGTGCAGTTCGGTCGGCGCCGTGCCGCTGTTGGAGCGCCACACCAGCAGCCCGTACTGTCCCGACCCCACCAGCTGCGCCACGTTCGGCAGCGAGCTGGGCACCGGGTTCCAGGTCAGGGTCGTGTCGCCGTCCCGCGAGCGGTCCTCGTAGGTGAAGGCGACCGTGGTCCCGGACGTGGCGCTCGGGTAGAGACGGTCCAGCAGCCGGGCGTCCTGCCGCAGCACCGGCGTTCCCGAGTCGTCGAGGCGTACGGCGGACAGGTCCTCGTCGTTCCAGGCGTCACCGGTGGTGAGGACCTTGTCGGGGTTGTCGTTCATCAGCTCGTGGTGGCGTCCGTTGTAGATGTCCCACTGCCACTGCGAACCGGAGAGCACCGGGCCGGAGCCGGCCGGGTTCGACCACCAACTCGCGCCCGGGACACGGGAGTCGAGGGCCTGGTACATCGCCTTGAGGACGGTCGGCGCCTTGTCCGAGACCGACCCGGACAGCGGGTGGCCGAACTCGCTGACGATCGCGGGCGTCTTCGTGGCCGAGGCGCGGTCGCGGACGGTGCCGAAGTCACCTGTGTACTGGCCGTCGGCCGCCTTGCCCCACATGAAGACCCCCGAGATGGCCTTCTGGTCGTAGAAGTGGGTGTTGAAGACGTACCGCGGCCCGAGCGTGCCCGCGTCCAGCAGTCCGCCCTCCTGCTTCTGGAAGTCGATGTTGGCGTTCCAGAAGAGGTTCGGCTCGGCGAAGAGCGGCTTGTCCTGCCAGCCGGCCGCGTCCATGCGGGACCGGAACTTCTCGTAGAACGGCCACAGCACGTCGCGTTCCCAGGTGCGGCTGGTCTGGCCGGAGTCGTAGGTGCCGGCGTGCGGTTCGTTGTAGGGGTCGAAGCCGAGGACACCCGCGAACTCGGCCGCGGAGACGTTCTGTTTGATGTACGCCATCGTCTTCTGGGCGGTGGCCAGGAAGGCGTCCTGGAGGCCGTACTCGTTGTGCCAGAAGTCGTATGACGCCTGCTTCACGGCCTCGTTCTGGGTGATGTTCTGGCCCCAGAACAGGCAGATCCCGCAGTTCTCGTCCGGGTAGTTCCCCAGGTCCACGGCCCACTTGGGGGCGCCGTCGCCCGTGTACCAGCTGTCCGGATCGAACAGGTGGCGGGAGTAGAGGTCCTGGTGGAAGTCGGGGTAGACGCGGATGCCCGCGTCGAGGAAGGCGCGCATCTGGGCGGTGGCGGCGGCCAGGTACGTGGTGTCCACCTGGCCGCGCACGGGTTCGGCGTAGGCCCACGACAGCAGGAAGCGGATCGAGTTGCCGCCGCCGAGGGCGCGCAGCGCGGTCGCGGACTTCTTGGCGTCGGCGACCGAGGCGAAGGGCAGGCCCTTGTTCTCGGCCAGTTTGGTCTCGCCGGAGACGTTGTAGCCGCGCAGTACCACCTCGCGGCCGTTTCCGTCGGTGAAGCGGCCGTTCTGGACGGTGAGGGGCGTTTCGTCGAACCAGAGGGAGTCGGGGAGGGTGGCGGCGGTGGCGGGAGTGGGGCCCGCCACCGTCAGGGATCCGAAGAGGACGACCAGGACAACGAGCAGACGCGTCCGGATATTCGGCATGTCCACTACAGTCCGGTGATTTCAGGACACAGTCAACACCCCTGACTCTGGAGTAAGTTCAGTCTCGGCCATCACGCCGGTGTCGTCCCTCCCCGTGTGTCCGCGGTCATGCGGCGATCGTACGAATGCCGTCCCGGGCCCTCCCACCGACTTGTCAGCTGTCGACCCTGCGCGTCAGGTTCAACAGGTACTCCTTCCGGTTCAGCGGGTTGAGGTCGGTGCGCCGGCGCTCCGGGACCGTGCCCCGAGCCGCTGGGGCGTAGTGGTCGAAGGCGCTCTCCAGTTCGCCCTCGCCGCGCGTCAGCCCTGGCAGGTGCTGCTCCAGTTCGTGCACATGGGCCGCGGGCACCGATCCCTCCAGCACGTAGAAGGCGCCGCGGGTCTGCGTGGTCTGCGGCACCGCGCGCAGCCTGGTCAGCACCGGCAGCAGGGCGGCCAGGGTGTCGGTCGGGGCCTCGATGCGGAAGCGGTGCATCGGCTCGTGCACCTGGGTGCCCGCCCGGCGCAGGGCCTCGGTCAGGACCAGCGGGGTCAGGCCGCGGAAGTCGTAGCCGGTGCTGGACATGCTCTTGTCGAAGCCCTGGTGGGCGTGGCTCTGCCGGGGCGAGTAGCCGGAGTGGGTCATGGTGACGGTGCAGTCGGGGATCTGCCACCCGTGCAGGCCTTGGCCGAGGGTCTCACGGACGGTGTCCTCGACGGCCTTGAAGAAGGCGTACGGCATGGAGCCGAGCTCCACCTCAAGCCGGAAGTCCACGCCGGAACCGACCGGCGCCGGGTCGACGCGCAGGCCGATCGTCGCGAGGAAGGGGTTGCCGTCCTTCTTGTTGAACTCGACGGCCGCGCCCGAGCCGACCGGCCGCTCGACGCACAGCGGTGTCGTCTCGCGGAAGGTGACGTCGAGGCCGAACTCGTCGGCGAGCGTGGCCTGGATGACCTCCTTCTGCACCTCACCGTAGAGGGAGACGGAGATCTCCTGGCGTACCTCGTCGTGGCGCAGGTCGATCAGCGGGTCCTGTTCGGCGAGCCGGGTGAGTGCGCGGTGCAGGGCCCGCCGGTCCGTTCCGTGGCCCGGGACGACGACGGTTTCGAGGGTGGGCGGGGCGAAGAAGTGCCCGTGCGACTTGCGGGGTTCGCCGAGGACGTCGCCGATCCTGATGTCGGTCAGACCCCAGAGCTTGGCGATCCGGCCCGCCGCCACCAGGTCGTCCCTGACGGCCGCGCCCCGGTCGAAGACGCTGATCGCGGTGATCCGGCCCTCGGCGCGGGTGCCGTCGAGGCCTTCGGCTTCGCGCGATTCGCCGACGGCACCGAAGCGGATCCGGTCGCGGGTGCGCAGCGTGCCGGAGAACATCCGCGCATACGCGACCTTCTCCCCCGCCGGCCCCCGCTCGACCTTGAAGACGGTCCCCGAGACCGGCCCTTCCGGGTCGCCGTCGGCTGCGGGCAGCAGTTGCCTGATGCCCTCGACGAGTGAGCCGACGCCGGCGCCCGTGATGGCCGAGCCGAAGTACACGGGGTGGACGAGAGCCTGCCGGCTCTGGTCGGCCAGGGCCGCACGGAGGCGGTCGTACGAGACCGTTTCCTCGATGTACTCCGTCAGCAACTCGTCGTCGTGGTCGGCGAGGACGTCGAGTGCCGACGAGGCGAGGCCGGGGACGAAGCGGGCGTCACGGGTGCCCAGGCCGTCGGCCGTCCCCATCGGCACGACGGCCGCCGTCAGCCGTTCGGAGATGGCCCGCAGGACGGCGTCGTACCGGGCGCCGCGTCGGTCGATCTTGTTGACGAACACAAGGGTGGGGATGCGCAGCCGTTGCAGCGTGCGCATCAAGACGCGGGTCTGCGGCTGGACGCCTTCCACGGCCGAGACGACCAGCACGGCGCCGTCGAGGACGCCGAGCACCCGCTCCACCTCGGCGATGAAGTCCGGGTGGCCGGGGGTGTCGATGAGGTTGACCGTCACGTCGTCCAGCGCGAAGGAGACGACGGCGGACTTGATGGTGATGCCGCGCTGCCGCTCCAGCGCGAGGGAATCGGTCTGGGTGTTCCCGGTGTCGACGCTGCCGATCTCGTCGATCACACCTGCCGTGTGCAGCAGGCGTTCGGTCAGGCTGGTCTTACCGGCGTCGACATGGGCGAGGATCCCGAGGTTGAGCAGGTGCACGAAGCGTCATGTCCTTCGATGAGGGGGTCGTTCCTTCCTGGGGGGACATGAACGCAGTGCGCACAGCTGCTCCTCTTCTCATGACGACGGGACGCATGCAGTCCAACAGGACCGGCCCCTCGCAGGCAATGGATTAACGCTCAACGAACCCTGCCGCAGCACTCGCCTCGGCCCGACAGGCACCCCGATCGGCTGCGCACGACGAGCTGCGGGACCTGCACGCTCGAACTGGACGGCACGGCCGTCAAGCCGCACTGTCCATGCCGTACAGGCGGACGGGCTCACTGCCGTGCGCCTGACCCGTCGCCGAGAACACCGTGGTGCCCTCTTCGATCTGTGCCCGGCGAGCCGTATCCGGCATCGCCCCCGGAACGTAACCAACTGGAGACTTACAGGCATCCCAACCAGTCGGTATGGTGCGCCGCCTGAGCCATTTCGCCCCGTTCACTCCACGAACCGAGCCGTAGTGGAAGGCCACGCGATGACATACCCCGACGAAAACCGGTACCGCCCCTCAGCACCACCCGGATGGCCGCAGCACACCGATCCCCGGTCGTACGGGTACGACGCCCCTCGGAACGACCCGTACGGGCAAGCCTCTTGGGACGGCCCTTACGGGCAGGCCCCTTGGGACGAGCCGTACGCGCACGAGAATCATCGGCACGGCGCCGACCTCGCCGCCCTCCGCTCCGCCTACCGACTGCTCCGCCGAACCTCCACGCTCACCGCGCTCGGATCCTTCCTGGTGTATGTCGTGCTGTCCTGCAGTGCTCCGGGCCTGATGGGGTCCAAGGTCGCCGGAGAGCTGAGCCTGGGGATGGCCCTGGGGGTCCTCCAACTCGTCGTCACCTTCGCGGCGGTCTTCTGGTACGGACGCAGCGCGCAACGCTCGGTGGATCCGTTGGCTCGCGCCGTGCGGGAGCGGGCGGTCGCCGTCGGCCGGAACGCGGGTGCGGTGAGATGAACGACTACGGCTCCGGGACGCAGGCCCCGGTCCTCTTCCTGTTCACCGTCCTGGTCACCCTCACCCTGATGATCTGCGTGATGGCGGGACCGGACCGCGACGACCTGACGAATTTCTACACCGGCTACCTCTCGCTCACCCCGTTCAAGAACGGCCTGGCGATCGCGGGCGACTACATCTCCGCGGCCACGGTGCTGAGCACCACCGGAATCATCGCGCTCACCGGATACGACGGCTACGTCCTTGCGGTCAGCACCGCCCTGTCCCTGGTGCTGCTGATGTTCCTGCTGGCCGAACCCCTGCGCAACGCCGGCAGGTTCACCATGGGCGACGTCCTGGCCCGCAACATGCCCGGGCGGGCCGTGCGTGTCGCGGCCTGCGTGGTGACGCTCTCGGCGACCCTGCCCTTCCTGATCGTCCAGCTCTCCGGGGCCGGTTCGCTGCTCACCTTCATCCTGGACCTCCCGCACGTGGCGGGCGCCAGGACGGGCAGCATCGTCATGGTCGGCAGCCTGATGATCATTTACGCGGCGCTCGGTGGCATGCGAGGCACCGCGCTCGTTCAGATGATCAAGATCGTGTGCCTTCTCGCCACCAGCGCTGTCGTCGCCGTCCTGGTGCTGAATCACTTCGACTGGAGCCCCGGCAACGTGCTCAGGGCCGCCCAGCAAGGCAGCGGCGCGGGCCCCGCCTTCCTCCAGCAGGGCCTTCAGCTGGGCACCTCGGCCGGCGAGCGGCTGGACTTCATCGGGTTCCAGATCACCGTGGTCCTCGGCGTGGCGTGCCTGCCCCACATCACGATGCGTCTGTTCTCCGCGCAGGACGCGCCGGCCGTGCGTCGCTCCATGTCGTGGGCGGTCGGGACGGTCACCACATTCTGCCTGCTCGTGATCATCATGGGTACGGGCGCGGCGGCACTGGTGGGATCGCAGGCCATCACCGCGGCCGACCCGCACGGCAGGACCTCGGTGCTCATGCTGTCGCAGATGCTCGGCGGAGCACCCGGCTCCGCCGGCACGACGATCCTCTACTCGGCCGTGGCGGGCATGGTGTTCATCACCCTGCTGTCGTCGGTCGCGGGGATGACCCTGGCCGCGGCCTCGTCGCTCGCCCACGACCTGTTCGCCCATGTGGCGCGGCGGGGTCACGCGGAGCCGCGTACGGAGATGACCGTGGCGGTGTGGACGAGCGTGGCCGTGGGAACCGTCGCCATCGGGCTCGCCACCCTGGTCCGGGGCTGGAACGTCGGCGTGCTGACCACTCTGGCCATCTGCATCGGGGCATCGGCGGTGGCCCCCGCGCTCACCTACTCCCTGTTCTGGCGGGGATTCACCCGCACCGGTCTGCTCGCCACCCTCTACGGCGGCGCGGCCTGCGCACTGGTGCTGATGATCTTCTCCAAGGCGGTTTCGGGCACGCCGTCCGCCGTCTTCCCCAACGCCGACTTCGCCCTGTTCCCGATGCAGTCCACCGGACTGGTCTCCGTCCCGTTCGGCTATCTGGCGGGCTGGCTGGGCAGCCGTCTGGAGCACTGGCGCCGCACCCCCACCGGCCCCGAGAGCCGGCGGCTGTACGAGGAGAGCGAGGCACGGCTGCTCGCCGCAGCCGAATGACCACGGCTGCGCGGGCGGGCTGCGCCCCGGGAACGCCGCCGCCTGGGAAGACGCCGCGGGAGGAGGGAGTTCCGGCGGACGAGGAGGTCCTGGTCCATCTGCCGCGCGCCAAGGTTCTTCCGTATGCGGACGGTCAGTTGGTACTCCGGTCGTCATGACCCGTCGGGCACGCCCGCGCCACCTGCCCCTCCTGCCGTAGCGGGCCGGCGTGGCAGGCCGAGATCGTACGATCTTGTCGCGACGAGCCTGCCACCCTGCCCCTCCAACGGCTCAGCGGAGGAATCCCATGATCTTCATCACCGCCAAGTTCCGAGTCCGCCCCGAGCACGCCGACCGCTGGTCCGAGATCACCGCTGACTTCACCCGCGCCACGCGCGCCGAGCCCGGCTGCCTGTGGTTCGACTGGTCGCGCGGCGTGGAAGACCCGACGGAGTACGTCCTGGTCGAGGCCTTCCGCGACGAGGAGGCCGGAGTCGCGCATGTGCAGTCCGCGCACTTCAAGGCCGCGCAGCAGACGCTGCCGCCCCATCTGGTCGAGACGCCGCGCGTCGTCAACATGAACGTTCCGCAGCACGACTGGTCGCTGCTGGGGGAGATGGAGGTCCCCGGCAAGGCCTGAGCGGTCAGGTGAAAGTGCCGGCCAGTGGTTGTTCGGTCCACACGGTCTTGCCCTCGCGGGTGTACCGGGTGCCCCAGCGCTCAGTCATCCGGGCCACCAGGAACAGACCGCGCCCGCCCTCGTCCGTGGCGCGGGCGTGGCGCAGGTGGGGTGAGGTGTGGCTGGTGTCGCTGACCTCGCACACCAGACACCGCTCACGGATCAGCCGCAGGGTCGCGGGGCCGCTCGCGTAGCGGTAGACGTTCGTGACCAGTTCGCTGGCGATCAACTCGGTGGTGAACGCCAGATGTTCCAGACCCCATTCGGTCAGCTTGTCCGAGACGAGTGTCCGGGCGCGGGCGGCACTGGCGGGCTCCAGTGGCAGGGGCCAGGAGGCGACATCGTCCGGAGGGAGCATACGGGCGCGGGCGATCAGCAACGCGACGTCGTCACCGGGGCGCGCGGGCACGAGTGCGTCGACCACCGCCTGACATGTGCGTTCCAGCGCGTCCGCGGGGCGGACGAGCGCCGCGCACAGCTTGGTCAGGCCGACGTCGGCATCGATGTGGCGTTCGCCGATGAGGCCGTTGGTGTACAGGCACAGCAGGCTTCCCTCGACCAGTTCGACGTCCCGGGCCTCGAACGGCAGGCCGCCCAGGCCGAGCGGTGGGCCCGCGGGCAGGTCGAGCAGGGCCACCTGTCCGTCCGGAGACGTCACCACCGGCGGCGGGTGGCCGGCGCGGGCCACGGAGCACCGCCCGGAGACCGGGTCGTACACGGCGTACAGGCAGGTGGCACCGACGACCTGCTCGCCCACGGGCCGTTCGCCGGCTGCTTCCTGTTCGGCCGCCAGGAGGTTGACCAGGTCGTCCAGGCGGGAGAGGACCTCGTCCGGTTCCAGATCGAGGCTGGCCAGTGTGTGTACGGCGGTACGCAGCCGGCCCATGGTGGCGGCAGCGTGGATGCCGCGGCCCACCACGTCGCCGACGACGAGGGCGACCCGGGCCCCGGACAGCGGAATGACATCGAACCAGTCGCCGCCCAGGCCCGGCGCCGCACTGGCCGGCAGATACCGCAGGGCCACCTCGACGGCCGACTGGTCCGGAACCGCCCGGGGCAGAAGGCTGCTCTGCAAGGTGAACGCGGTCTGCTGCTGCTGGGTGAAGCGCCGGGCGTTGTCGATGGCGACGCCCGCGCGCGAGGCGAGCTCCTGGGCGAGAGTGAGATCGTCCGCCTCAAAGGGATCGGGGCGGCGCGACCGCCACAGAGTCATCACTCCCAGTACCAGACCGCGTGCGGCAACAGGGACCACGATCAACGAGTGGGCGCCCAGGTCGGGAGCGTGGGCCCCCTCGTGGCCTTGCGCCGAGAACCAGTCGGGCGGGAGAACCGGCTCCAGGACGGGCCGCCCCGCGGCGAGGCATCTGGCCTGGGGTGTGTTCGGCGCGAACTCCACCGGCGCGCCCTCGGGGTGGGGCGGGCCGGCTTGCTGGGCACCGATGCCGCTGGCCCCCAGGCGTACCACCGGCCCTGCCAGGGGCCGGGCCAGTTCCTCACCTCGCGTCACGGGCTGAAGCAGGTCCACCGACGCATGATCGGCGAGGTGAGGCACCATCACCTCGGCGAGTTCCCGGGCCGTCTCTGCCACGTCGAGGGTGGTTCCGATACGGCTGCCCGCCTGGTCGAGGAGCGCGAGCCGACGCTGGGCCCGATGGCGTTCGGTGATGTCCTCGATCATCTCGGCCACACCCAGGACGCGGCCGGAGGGATCCTCCATCCGGAAGGACGAGACCAACGCGACCCGCTCGCGTGCCGGGTCCCGGTCCAGACGAGTGAACTGCTCCGAGTAGATCAACGGTTTCCCGGTGTCCAGCACCTGACGGACACGGTCCACGGCCATGCGTGCGTCGTCGGGGACGAGCAAATGGCCGGTGGGCTGCCCCCGAAAGTCGCCCGCCGGTACACCAGTGAAGCGTTCGATGGCCCGGTTCACCCGGAGAAGCCTCAGGTCGGGGCTGTGGACGACCAGGCCGATCGGGCACCGGCGGTACAACCCGTCGAGCACCGCGCGGTTCCTTCGCCACTCCAGGACGTCCACGGCGAGGGCCCCGGAAAGAATCCACTCACGGACCTGGCCGTCGCGTGAGAGTCCCTGGGCTCTGAGCCCCATCTCCACGAGCCGCCCGTCGCGGTGCCGCACCTTGAGCATCCCGAACCAGCCGCCGGTCCGCCGGCAACTCGCCGCAGCCTCCCTGACAGCCGTCAGATCGCGGGCATCGACAAGGACCTCGAGTGCAGGACGACCGATCACGGCTGTGTCCGGATAGCCGAGCAGTTCCTCGGCCCGCTGGTTCCACCCGACCACGGCTCCCCGGTCGTCCAGCACAGCCAAGGCGGCGAAGTGCGGGGCGCCCGGATCGTCGTGGCTGTCGCTGAGGTCCGTCATCCGCTCCTCCACCGCTGGACACCACCTTGTACTCGGTCAGTGATGTTCTGCCTCGGGGTCCCGCCCTGCGGCCGGTGACCGGCGTGACGGCGTCCGGGTCGCCGGCTGGCGTTTCGAAATCCACGCTGACCTGCTGATACCAGGTAAGCCTATTGAACCCGGTGGCGCTGCGGCCTCGCCCGCCGCGTGCCACGGCGTGGCGGACACGAGGGATCGGGGAAGGAAGGAGCGGGGGCGGTCCCCAGGGGTCGGGACATCGACCGGGACCGCCCCCGCCGGCTCACTTGGCGAGCGGGCCGAACTCCTTGCGGGTGTCCACCGGCTTGCCGAACAACTGCCAGCGTTCGCCCTTGAACCGCATCAGCTGCATCGTCTCGATCGGGAAGGCGTCGTCGGACCCGGTGGAGAGGGTGACCCCGGGCAGCAGCATGTCCACCTTCACGTCGTTCAGGTTGCGCACCGCGTCCCGCAGCCCTTCCCTGGTCGGGCACTTCATCTCGTCCAGCGCCTTGTGCAGGCTGGAGGCGGCAGCCCAGCCGTAGGCGTTGAACTGGTTGGTCGGGTCGGCGTCGGGGGCGTACTTGTCCAGCGCGGCGTTGTACGCCTTCATCTCCGCGTCGTCGGCCCACTGCGGATCGGCGGGGTCCTTGAAGTAGGTCGCCGAGACCACGCCCTGGACGTTCTTGAACCCGACGGGCTTGAGCACGGCGGCGGACGAGGAGACGTTGTTCACGATGTGCAGCGGGTTCCACTTGGTGTTCTTGGCGTCGGCGGCGAGGGCCTGGCTGCCGAACTTGGGCGTGGTGATGTTGAGCAGCACGTCCGCCTTGGACCGGGCGAGGCTCGTCATCTGCGCCGACACCGAGGGGGCGGTGACCTCGTAGCTCTCCTCGGCGACCACCTTGACGCCGCTGCCGGCGACGGCCTCCTTGAACCCGCCGAGCAGGTCCTTGCCGAAGTCGTCGTTCTGGAAGAGGACCGCGACCTCGGCCTTCGGCTTCTCGTCCTTGAGGTACTTGGCGTACACCCGTGCCTCGGACACGTAGTTGGGCTGCCAGCCGATGGTCCAGGGGTGCTGGTCGTCCGTGCCCCAGACGGAGGCGCCCGTGGCGACGAAGGGCTGCGGCACCTTCTGCTTGTCGAGGTAGTCCCACACAGCCGCGGTGGACGGGGTGCCCAGGCTCTGGAACACGGCGAAGACCTTCTCCCGCTCGACCAGTCTGCGGGCCTCCTCGACCGCCTTGGGCGGCTGGTAGCCGTCGTCGCGGACGACGAACTCCACCTTGCGGCCGTCTATGCCGCCCTTGTCGTTGACGTGCTTGAAGTAGGTGTCCACGCCCGTGCTGATCGTGCCGTACGCGGAGGCCGGTCCCGACAGCGGGTAGATCCCGCCCAGCTTGATGGTCTTGTCGGTGATGCCGGTGGTCTGCTGGCCCTTGCAGGCGCCGTCGGCGGCTGTGTCCTGGGCGTCCTGCCCTCGCTGGCTGCTGCAGGCGGTCGCGGTGAGCAGGGCGGCGGTCGCGGCCGCGGCCGCCCGCAGAGCGGTGGTCTTGCGCATGTGGTTCATTCCTTTTCCGTGCGGGGCGGTGCGCCCACGGGTTCGGCGTCGGCAACTTCGGGGTCCGCGGGGGTGTCCGTCGCGGAGGGTTCGGATACGGCCGGGGACCCCGGCTCCGCATCAGGGGCGGATTCGATCTCTGGCGTCCGGTCGAGGGTGGCTGCGGGGCCAGGCAGGCGACGGACGACAACGGCCCGGACGCGGCCCGGCAGACCGGCCAGGCCCGTCGGGGCGACGAACATCACCGTGATGATCAGCAGGCCGAACACCACTCCCGGTGCCGCCTCGCTGACGTCCTGGGAGACGCTCGGCACGTACATCACGAACGCCGCCCCCAGCAGCGGCCCGTACAGCGAGGCAAGTCCCCCGACCACCAGGCCGGCCAGCAGCGTGATGGACAGGACGAAGCTGAACGAGTCGGGTGAGACGAAGCCGATCACCCAGGTGTACAGACACCCGGCGACACCCGCGAACATCGCGCTCCACGCGAAGGCGAGGGTCTTGTGCAGCGACAGCCGTACGCCCATGACCTCGGCGGCGCTCTCGTTGTCCCGCACGGCGAGCAGTGCCCGGCCGACCCGGGACCGCAGCAGGTTGCGGGCGAGCAGCAGGGCCACCGCGGTGACGGTGAGGACGACGAGGTAGAGCCACTGGTCCTCGGCCAGCCCGCTCCAGGCGGGCGGCTGCAGCTTGTCCACGGTCAGGCCCATGGAGCCGCCCGTCACCGGTTCGAGCCGCTTGAGCAGCGGCGGCAGGAACACCGCGAACGACAGGGTGACCAGGGCCAGGTAAAGGCCGCGCAGCCGCAGTGCGGGTACTCCGAACCCCAGGCCCAGCAGGAAGCATCCGGCGGCCGCGGCCGGCAGCGTGGCCAGGTGGCCGGTGTCGTACCGGTCGAGCATGACCGCCGCCGTGTAGGCCCCCGCCGCGAAGAACGCGCCGTGCCCGAGCGAGATCTGCCCGCCGAATCCGACGAGCAGGTTCAGTCCCGCCAGCGCCACGGCGTACAGCAGCACCATGGTCAGCTGGAAGACCTGGAAGGGAGCGAAGTAGAACGGTGCGCCGACGGCGACCCCCGCCGCGAGCAGCACGGTGAGCGCGGCCCGCAGGCGTCGGGCGCGGTCCGTCCCGAGTACTGTCGTGATGCTGCTCATGCGCGCTCCACCGCCGCCCGTCCGAACAGGCCCTGGGGGCGCACCAGCAGCACCGCCAGGATGATCACCAGGGGTACGCCCACCTTCAGATCGGCACCGATCACGTCCACGTAGGCCCCGGCCAGCGTTTCGGCGAGACCCACGAGCAGGCCGCCGACGACCGCGCCGACCGGGCTGTCGAAGCCTCCGAGGGTGGCTGCGGCGAATGCGTAGATCAGCACTCCGCCCATCATGTTGGGCTCCAGGAACAGCAGCGGGGCGACGAGCACGCCCGACACCGCGCCGACCGTCGCGGCCAGCCCCCAGCCGAGCATCAGCACCCGGCCGACCCGGATGCCCGACAGCCGGGCGGATGCGGGGTTGCACGCGACGGCTCGCATCACCAGGCCGACGGAGGTGTGCTGGAACAGCAGGTACAGCAGGCCCATCACGACGGCCACCACCGCGATGATCCCGAGGGTCGACCAGTCCACGCGCACGCCGCCCAGGTCAATTCCTCCGTCGGGGAAGGGCTGCGGGAAGTCCTTCACGGTGAACGACCAGATCAGGCCGGCCATCGCGTTGACGAAGATGAACAGGCCGACCGTGACGATGACCAGCGTCAGCTCGGGCGCGCCCTGCACGGGTCGTATGACGATCCGCTCGATCAGCATGCCGCCGGCGAACGACACCGCCAGGGTGACCGGCAGAGCCAGCCAGAACGACATGCCGGAGGCCACGAGCTGCCACGCCACATAGGTGGAGATCATGGCGAGCTCGCCCTGCGCGAAGTTGACGATCCCCGTGAACCGGTGGATCAGCACCAGGGCCAGCGCCAGACTGGCGTACACCGCGCCGGAGCCGACCCCTTCCACCACTTGCTGGAGCAGTTCGGTCACGGTGCTCACCCGCCCTTTCCGGTTCGGACGGAGACACCGAGGTACACCTCGGCGACCTGCCCGTCCTCGCGGATCCGGTCGGCCGGTCCGGACAGCACCAGGCGGCCGGCCTCCAGTACGTGCGCCCGGTGCGCGATGTCCAGCGCGAGCTGGGCGTTCTGCTCGACGACGACCACGGTGGTGCGTTCCTCCTCGTTGACGGCACGGACGATTTCGAACAGCTCGCGGGTGACCAGGGGCGCGAGGCCCAGCGACGGCTCGTCCAGGAGCAGCAGCGAGGGCCGCAGCATCAGGGCTCGGCCGATGGCGAGCATCTGCTGCTCGCCGCCGCTGAGACTGCCGGCGGCCTGGCGGGATCGCTGGCGCAGCTTGGGGAAGTAGCCGTAGATCCGTTCCAGGTCGGCCGCCACGGCCGCGCGCTCGGCACGGCCCCGCCTCCAGTGACGGGTGCGCAGGTGGGCGCCGATGCGCAGGTTCTCCTCGACGGTCAGCTCGTTGAAGGTGCCCCGGCCCTCGGGCACGTGCGCCACACCGAGGCGGGCGGCCTGCTCGGGCGAGCGGCCCAGCAGTTCCGTACCGCTCAGGGCGACCGAGCCACGTCCGCGGACCATGCCGCACAGCGCCCGCAGCGTCGTGGTCTTGCCCGCGCCGTTGGGTCCGAGGATCGCGCACACCTCACCGCGGGCGACGGAGAAGTCGAGGCCCTGGAGCACGCGGGCCTGGCCGTATCCGGCGTGCAGGTCCGAGACCTTCAGGAAGTCCGGCTCGGCACTCCGCGCGGGCTCGGTGGGGTCGGTGGTGGGCTCGCTCATACGGCCACCCCCAGGTACGCCTCGATGACCGCCGGGTCGCGCTGGATCTCCTCGGGCGAGCCTTCGGCGATCTTGCGGCCGAAGTCGAGACAGACCACCTTGTCGCACAGACCCATCACGAACCCCATGTGGTGTTCGACCACCACGAGCGTGACGTCGAAGTCCTGGCGCACCGAGCGGACCAGATCCGCGAATTCGTCGACCTCGCCGTGGCTGAGACCGTTGACGGGTTCGTCGAGCAGCAGCAGCCGTGGCCGGATCGCGAGCGCCCGGGCGAGTTCGACGCGTTTGAGCGTGCCGAACGGCAGCCCGGAGGCGGGGTGGTCGGCGACGTCCGCCAGGCCGAGTCGCCGTAGCAAGTCGTCCGCCTGGTCACATAGTTCCCTCTCCTCTCGCCGGACGCGGGGCAGCCGGAGCGCCGCGGCGAGGTGTCCGGTGCGCCCCCGGCTGTGGGCGCCGACCATGACGTTCTCCCGGACGGTGAGCCGCGGGAACAGGCCGAGATTCTGGAAGGTGCGGGCGATGCCGCGCCCGGCCACGGTGTGCGGCGGAAGGGCGAGCAGGTCCTCACCCTCGAACTGCACGGTTCCCGCATCGGGGGTGCAGCGCCTGGTGAGGCAGTTGAACAAGGTGGTCTTGCCGGCTCCGTTCGGCCCGATGAGCCCTACGGCGGTGCCCGGCTCGACGGTGAATGCGACACCGTCCAAGGCCGTGATTCCGCCGAAGCGGACGCTGATACCGTCGACCGCGAGCATGAGTGACGCCCTTTCCGACGTGCTGGGGGGTGGGCGAGCGTCACAGTAGGTGGGGGTCTTCCGGCCGCACATTGGGTACGAGCACCCAACTTCCGGGTCGCCGGACTGTGTGCCGCGCACAGGTCACCGCGGATGTCTCACGCCGAGCCTGTTGACGGAGCACGATGTGCGCGGCGACGATCGGCGGCATGCCTCGTGGTCCCGCTCCGGGCACCCCCCGACTCTCCGAACCGCTCTGCCGGGAGCGGCGGCGGATCCTGCACGCCGTCCACGACCGGATCGAGGAGGTGGCGCAGACCGCCATCGGCGTGATGCGCGCGGAGATCCCGTCGTACGCGCTGCAGGACGAGCGGTTCTTCGACGACGTACGGGAGCAGGTGCTCGAGCACTACCGGATGCAGTTGGCGGCGCTGGCCGGCGACCGGGACATCGCCCCCGAGGACCTGGTGTTCAGCCGCTCGGCAGCCATGCGCCGGGCACGGGCGGGGTTCGCCCTGGAGGACTGGATCAGTGCCTTCCGGGTCGGCCGGCAGGTGCTGTGGGACGCGCTGCTGGACTGCGCGGGCACGTCCGCCGAGGCTCAACAGGCCGCGTTGTCCCTCGTCACCCCGCTGATGCGGTACGTCGACTACGCCAGCACCCACGCCGCACAGGCATACGTCGAGTACCAGCAGCACGTGGTGGCGGACGCGGACCGGGAGCGCCGGGATCTCCTGGACCAGCTGCTGGCCGGCGTGGCACCGACGCGGGGTCCGCTGTGCGCCGCCGCGCAGGCGTACGGCATCGGACCGCGCTCGCCGATGATGGCGGTCGTGGCGGTGTGCGTCGGCGACACGCGCACCGGTGACCTCACCTCGGCCGAGAACGGGTACGCCACCAGCGCGTCGATCAGCGTCGCCGGGCCCTGGGCCGGCCGAACCCTGGTCGTCGTGCGCCACGGCGAGGTGGTGGCCGTGCCGGTGGTCCGGGCCGGCATGAACGCGGAGGACATATGCGCCCACTTCGAGGCCGTGCAACGGCGGCTCGCCCGGGAGGGCACCATGCTCTCCATGGGCATCAGCACCGTCGCACAGGGCGCTTCGGAACTGCCGCGCGCCTACGCGGAGGCGCGGGCGGCCCTCGACCTGGTGCCGAGCGGGGGCGGGGTGGCGGCGCTGCCGCGGCTGTCTCCGTTCGACTACCTGGCGCTGCGCGCCGACGATCTCGCCCGTCAGCTGGTCGATCCCCGCGTGCGGGCGTTGCTGGAGGACGACCGCAGGCGCGGGGACACGCTGGCGGCCACCATACGGACCTTCGCGGAGGCGGACCTCAACCTGCGGCTGGCCGCCGAGCGGCTGCGGGTGCACCACAACACGGCGCACTACCGGTTGCGCCGGATCGAGGAACGCACCGGACGCAATCCGCGCCGGATCGCCGACCTCCTGGAACTGCTGGTCGCCCTCGCCATCCGCGACGGGGCCGGAGAAGGTGGGGATGATCAGTGAGCGGCACCATGGAGTCCGCCGGGACCGAGGCGGCACGTTCGCTGCCGGCGGAGCAGCAGAGCATGGGCTCCTCGGAGGGCCACGCCGGTCAGGACCGCTCGATCCGGCGTGCCCTGCTTCAGGCCGCGTTGGAGGTGTTCACCGAGCGCGGTTACACCGACGCCGGCCTCACCGAGATCGCGGCGCGTTCCGGCATCCCGGTGGGCAGCCTCTTCCAGCACTACGGCGGAAAGCGAGGACTTTACCTCGCCCTCTGGGAGGAGTTCCGCGAGGAGCAGGAGCGCCGGACCGCAGCCACGGTGAGCGCCGAGCGAAGCCGCGGGGTGGACGACCCGATCGCCCTCTTCGTGGCCGGAGCCAGGGCATACCTGGCGGGCGCCTGGGACAACCGGCGGCTCGGCAGACTCCTCGTGGAGGACGACGGCCCCGCGGGCTTCGACGCGCTGCGCCGCCAGTGGGACCGCGCGTGGGTACGGCGCAACGCCCGGCTCCTGGAGGTGGACGAGCGGCGGCGCGCCGGCCGGGTCCGGGTGAGCGTGCTGACCACCGTCATCGGCGGGGCGGCGCGCGAACTGGCCGACTGCGGGGAGGAGACGGAGGCCCAGGAGATCGTGGACGAGGTGTGCGGCATCCTGATCCATCTGTCGGCACCGCCCGGCTGAACCGCCCGGCGCATGGCTCGACGGGGCGCGTCACGAGGAGCGATCGGCCCGCGCCCGCCCTCACCGGACAGGCGTGGTGGCCATCCGAGCAGCGCCGCGGGCCCCACTTCAGATCCCGGCTTCCTCGGCGATTCGACATGCCTTGTCCACGAGCGCATCGATGCGTTCCACGGTGGGCGTGCCCGTCGCGCTCTTGTTCCTCGGTTCGTCGATCGCTCGCCTCATCACGCCCTCGCCGATCACGGCCACCTTCCACAGCCCGAGCACGTGCCAGAATTCCAGTGCCTCGGGATCCCGGCCCGTTGCGGCCAGGTACGCCTGAGCAAGCTCGGCACGGTCCGGGAAGCCTTCGAGGGCGGAGGCGGCGAAATCGCCCCCGGTCATCTCCTCTCCCGGTTCCGGCCAGTACGCCAGCAGGCTGCCCATGTCCGCCAGCGGATCACCCAGCGTCGACAGTTCCCAGTCGAGCACCCCGGTCACCTCCCCGCTGTCGTAGGAGGTGATGACGTTGCGCAGATGGAAGTCGCCATGTACGAGCGCCAGTTCGCGCTGCTCGGGGACGGCCGCGACCAGGCGCCTGGTGAGGTCCTCGAGGGCGGGCAGCTCGCGGGTCCTGGACTTGTCCCACTGGAGCGACCACCGCTTGAGCTGGCGTTGGGCATACGGCTTGTGGCCGGACGGACCGGTCAGCCCGGTCGCCTCGAGATCGACCGCGTGGATCTTCGCCAGCGTCCGCGGCAGCGACATCCCGATCGCCCGGCGACGCTCGGGCGTCAGCGACTGCGCGATCGGCATCGTGTCGACGACCTGGCCGTCCACGAACTCCATGAGCAGCAGCGGGACGTCGGTCACGGCAGGATCATCGGTCAGCCCGAGCACCCGCGGGGTCGGGACTGCGGTGCCCTCCAGCGCGGTCAGAATCCGCGCCTCGCGAGCCACGTCGTGCGCCGATGCCAGCAGGTGTCCCAGCGGTGGGCGCCGCAGCACCCACCTGCGGCCGTCCTGGTCCCGTGCCAGGTAGGTGAGATTCGACTGGCCGAGCCCGATCCGGTCGAAGGTCAACGGGCCGGCGAAGTCGACGCCGAGGGTGTCGAACCAGCGGTTCACCGCCCCGGCGTCGATGCCGACGATGTCCGCGCTAGACACCGACGCCCGCTCCCTGCCTGAACGGGAGCGCGTCACCGAGTAGTTGCCCGCCGTCGATCACCATCGTCTCACCCGTGATCCAACTCGCGGCGTCCGAGACGAGGAAGGCGACCGCCGAGGCGATGTCGGCCGGCTCCCCTATGCGCCCGAGCGCCGTCGAGGCCGCCACGGTCTGCTCGTGTTCCTTCCACAGGGCCTCGGCCAGCTTGGTGCGCACCACACCCGGTGCCACCGCGTTGACGCGAACCTTCGGCGAGAGTTCCAGGGCCAGTTGCTTCGTGAGATGGATCAGTGCGGCCTTCGAGGCGTTGTACAACCCGATGTTCGCCTCGAACGCCATGCCGCCGACCGACGCGGTGTTGACGACCGCGCCGCCGTGCTCGCCCATCCAGCGCCGCGTGGCCAGGGAGGTCCACAGGACGGGAGCCCACAGGTTCACGTCGAAGGTCTTGGCGAACCGAGCGTGGTCCTGGTCGATGACGCGCCCGAACGCCGGGTTGGTCCCCGCGTTGTTGACGAGGATGTCGAGGCTTCCGAAACGCTCCAGCGTCAGATCCACACAACGCCCGGCCGCCTCTTCGTCGGCCGCGTGCGCACCGACGCCCACCGCCGTGCCCCCGACCTGGGCCGCGGCGGCGGCCGCCGCCTCCTGGGAGCGGGAGGTGAGGACGACGTTTGCGCCGGCGGCGGCGATGGCCTGGGCGATCGCCAGTCCGATACCGCGTGAGGCGCCGGTGACGACGGCGGTGCGACCGGTGAGATCGAGTCCTGCCATCTCAGCTCACCGCCGTCGTCGCCGCGTCGCGGTACTGCCGCAGTTCCTGCTTGGCGATGGCCCGCTTGTGGACCTCGTCGGGACCGTCCGCCAGCCGCAACGTCCGCAGATGCGCGTACATCATCGCCAAGGGGAAGTCGTCGGTCACTCCCGCTCCCCCGTGCACCTGGATCGCGCGGTCGATGATCCTCAACGCGATGTCGGGGGCGGCCACCTTGATGGCCGCGATCTCGGTGCGCGCTTCCTTGTTCCCGACCGTGTCCATCAGGTACGCGGCCTTGAGCGTGAGCAGGCGGATCATCTCGATGTCGATCCGCGCTTCCGCGATCCAGTCCTGGATGTTGGACCGTTCGGCGACCGGACTGCCGAAGGTCACCCGTGACTGTGCGCGTCGGCACATCAGCTCCAGTGCCCGCTCGGCCGCGCCGATGGCCCGCATGCAGTGGTGGATACGGCCGGGACCGAGCCGGGCCTGGCTGATCGCGAAGCCTTCGCCCTCGCCCTTGAGTATGTCCTTGGCCGGCACCCGTACATCGGTGAAGTCGATTTCGGCGTGCCCCTCCCGGTCCTGGTAGCCGAAGACCGGCAGGTTGCGCATCACCGTGACCCCGGGGGCGTCGATCGGGACGACCATCATCGACTGCTGCCGGTGCGGCGCGGCGGTGGGGTCCGTCTTCCCCATGACGATGAGCACCTTGCAGTTGCGGTGCAGGGCGTTGGACGCGAACCACTTGCGGCCGTTGAGCACGTACTCGTCGCCGTCGCGCTCCATGCGCAACTCGATGTTGGTGGCGTCGGAACTGGCGACGCGCGGCTCGGTCATCGCGAACGCCGAGGCCATCGTCCCTTCGAGCAGCGGCTTGAGGTACTTCTCCTTGTGCTCGTCGCTGCCGAAGAGGGTGAGTACCTCCATGTTGCCGGTGTCGGGAGCGTTGCAGTTGCACGCTTCGGAGGCGATGTGGCTGCGCCCCATGATCTCCGCCAGCGGCGCGTACTCCAGGTTCGCCAGCCCCGGGCCCCACTCCGGGTGCGGGTGGAAGAGGTTCCACAGTCCGCGCCGGCGCGCCTGCGCCTTGAGTTCCTCGATGATCGGCGGGTGGAAGTGCGGGTTGCCCGACGCGCGCATCTGCTCGTGGTACACCGCCTCGGCGGGGTAGACGTGCTCATCCATGAACTCAAGCAGATCCGCCTGGTACTTCTTGGCGCGGTCCGACATCTCAAACAGGGACATCCGAACTCCTTAGGGGTAGAGGGAAGGGCACGCCCGGCGTACTCGTCAGGGCTGCGCCAGCAGTGAGCTCTGGTAACGGCGCATCCCGCGCAGCCACCGGTCGTAGTCCGAGCCCTTCTGCCGGTACATCTCGAGAACGTCCGCGTGCGGCAGGATCAGGAAGCGCTCGTCCTCCATCGCGGCCAGGACGGCGTCGGCGACTTCGGTCGGCTCCAGGACGTCACCCGCGGAGGTGACTGCCCGCGTCGCCGCTCTTCCCAGCGCGTCCCCGGAGTCCTGCCCGGAGAACAGCAGCCTGGTGTTCACGCCCATCGGGCACAGGCAGCTGACCCGGACGCCGCGATCGCCGTAGGTGACACTCAGCCATTCGGCGAAGGCGACGGCCGCGTGCTTGGTGACGGCGTACGTGGCGGAGCCGATCTGGGTGAGCAGCCCCGCCGCCGAGGCGGTGCTGACGAAGTAGCCCTCACCGCGCTCGAGCCACCGTGGTACCAGCAGCCTTGCCGCACGGATGTGGGCTCGCAGGTTCACGTCGATCGAGAGGTCCCAGTCCGGCTCGCTCGCGTCGAGGCCGGGGGCCCCGGCGATGCCCGCGTTCGCGAAGTAGAGGTCGACCGGGCCGAACGTGCGCTCCGCCCGGGCGATCAGCTCCTGGATCCCGGCGGTGTCCGACGCGTCCGCGCCGACACTGACGGTGCTTCCCGGGTGGTCGGCGTTGACTCTCTCCGACACCGCCCGCGCGGTCTCCGCGTCGAGGTCCCCGACGACGACCTGGGCACCTTCGCGAGCGAGCCGCGCGACCAGCGCGCTGCCGATGCCGCCGCCTCCACCGGTGACGATGGCGACCCTTTGTGCAACGTTCACAGTGGACCCTCTCCTTGCCGGAGCACTTTTCTCTCACCCTGTATATTTGAATCTGGCGTCAAGTTCAATGGCTGGGCGTACGGCTGCCGCGGTCGTCACATCCGTGGGGCGGTCGAGAGAAAAGAAAGACACCCGGCGGTCGGCACCGGGTGTCATGGGGGCAGGCGGATCAGCTGGGGTCGGGGAACCGCAGGGCGTTCGCCCAGAGCCGGGTGACCGTGGACACGAGCTCCTCGAAGTCCACCGGCGTACTTTCCTCTTGCCCTTCGCTGAGCACGAAGGCGTTGTAGGCCATGACGCTGACCATGCCCGACAGCGCACGGGACGCCATCATCGGATCGACCTCACGATCCGCGACACCCCGCGCCTGCAGATCGGCGATGCCGCGGGCATTGCGGCGGATGAACGCGTCCCCGCGCCGCCTTCGGAACTCACGGAACTCCGGCTCCACTTGTGCGACCTGCTCAAGCAGGGCCATCAGCTTCGCGTTCCGTTTGTACGCCGCGAGATACGCGCGATTGCTCGCCTCCAGCACCGCGTAGGGATCGTCGGTGCCCTGCACCCGGCCCATGCCGGGGTGCATCATGTCCTCCTGCGCCTCCAGGAGTACGGCGGCAAGCACCTCTTCCTTGTTGGCGAAGTAGGTGTAGAAGGACCCCGCCGCGCATCGAGCCTCCTTGGTGATGTCGGTCAGGCGGGTGTCGAGGTATCCGTCCCGTTCGAACACCTTCCGCGCGGCCTTCACCAAAGCGGCCCGTGTCCGCGCCCCGCGCTGCGTCGTGGGCGGCTCGCGAAGTTGCGAGAAGGGCGCCACAGGCGGTGCGTTCTCGCTGTCGATCTCCTCGGGCGCAGTGGTGTCCATCCCCGGAACTTTACTTGAATCCGACGCCATAGTCATAAACCCGAAAAAGAGCGTGGGGCTCTGCGGGACGCGACCATCGACGTCCTGGTGCCCATGGTTCAGTGGGGGCGTACGGCAACGTCGCCGCGCGTGGTGTCGCCGGTCAGCGCGGCACGGTCGATGGACCGCTTGAGGATCTTCCCCGTCGGCCCCTTGGGCAGCGCGTCGACGAACCGGACGATGCGCGGGATCTTGTAGGCGGACAGCCGCTCGCGCGCCCAGCCGGACACCTCGGCGGCACCGAGTTCCGAACCGGGCCGGGCCGCGATGAGCGCGGCGACCTCCTCGCCGTAGTGGTCGTCGGGAACGCCGATGACGGCCGCTTCGACGATGTCCGGGTGTTCGTAGAGGACTTCCTCGACCTCACCGGGATAGACGTTGTAGCCGCCGCGGATGATCAGGTCCTTGATGCGGTCGACGATGCGCAGGTCGCCGTCCGTGTCGGTTTCGCCGAGGTCGCCGGTCCGGAACCAGCCGTCGGGCGAGATCGCCGCGGCGGTGTCCGCGGGGCGGTTCCAGTAGCCGCGCATCACCGTCGGCCCCTTGATGTGGACCTCGCCGACGGTTCCCGCAGGGCACTCGTTGCCGTCGTTGTCCCGCACCTGCACCTGCAGCCCCGGGACCGCCCGGCCGGTGTACCCGGTCTTGCCGCCGCGGTCGATGTCGTTGAACGTGCCGAACGCGGTGGTCTCGGTGAGCCCGTACCCCTCGAGGATGGTGCAGCCGAAGCGGGCCTCGAAGACCCGGGCGATCTCGCCGGGCAGCGAAGCGCCGCCGGAGACGGCGACGCGGAGCTGGGCGAAGTCCGCCGGGCTCGCGTCGCCCGCCGCGTGCAGCATCGCGTTCCACATGGTCGGCACGCCGGCCATGATGGTGAGCCGGTCGCGGCGCAGCATCTCCAGCATCGACGCCGGGTCGAATCGGGCCAGCAGCGACATCGAGCCGCCCACGGTCAGGGTCGCCATCAGGACCGATGCCTGGCCGAAGACGTGGAACAGCGGAAGTCCGGTGCCGATACGGTCGGTGCTCATGGCGCGGCTGCACTCGGCGCCGATCTCCCCGGCGGCCAGGAGGTTGCCGACCGTGAGTTGAGCCCCCTTCGGCCGCCCCGTGGTGCCCGAGGTGTACAGGATGGCCGCGGTCTCGTCACGGTCCCGGTCGACGACGTCGGCAGGGGTCGCGCCGGTGACCGCCGCGCCCGGGGACAGCGTCCAGGAGGGCACGTCGAGCGCCGCGGCCGCTTCGGTGACGGCCGGGCCGAGGGTGTGCCATGCGATCGCCGATGAGCACCCGGCGTCGCCGAGGACGTACTCGACCTCGGCCCGGGTGGACATCGTGTTGACCGGCACCACGACGCAGCCCGCGGCCTGAATCCCGAGGTAGGCCACCACGAACTCGGGCACCGACGGCGCCGCGAGCAGCACCCGGTCCCCCGGGGACAGGCCCGCGGCGGTCAAGGCGCCCGCGTACCGTACGCTCGCGTCGCGCAGCTGACGGTAGGTCCACTGATCCGTGGCGCCGCGCAGGGCGATGCTGTCGGGAGTGGCGGCCGCGTGGCGGCACACCGGATCGAAGACGCTGGTCATGAGTGGCGCCTTCCGGGGTGTGAACACGTGTCGGTGTCGGTCTCGCCCTCGCCGATCAGTCGAGCGGGTCCGGCCTACCGGCGAGTCCTCGGCCGGGGTGGCCGGATGACGCACCTCACCGCCCGATCCATCGGTCTGTCCATCTGTCGATCTGTCGATCTGTCAGGCGGTGATATCGGTCAGGTGGTGATGCGGAAGCGCTCGGCGAGTTGGCGGCGGGTGTCGGCGGCACTGGTGTGCAGCACTCCCCCGATACCGATCCGCGCCGCCCCGTCGAGGTTCTGCTGCAGATCGTCGATCATGACTGCCTCCTCGGGGGCGATACCGAGGCGTTCACATGCGATCGCGTAGATCCGCCGGGAGGGCTTGCGGATCCCGACCTCGGAGGAGATGACGACCACATCGGCGACAGCGGCCAGGTCGACGCCGTCGTACGTTCCGGTGCCGAACGAATTGGACACCAGCGCCACGGGACAACCGGCGGCTCGCAGCTCACCGAGCAGCACGAGCATGTCCTGGTCGATCGACATTCCCGCTTGCATCCGGGCCGTGAGCCCCTCGGCCGGTACGTCGGCGCCGTGGGCGCGCAGACGCTCGGCGAACCCTCGCTCGAAGGTTTCCGCGTCGATGCGGCCGCACTCGTGGTCGGCCAGGAGGGCACGTGAGGGCTGGTCCCGGGCGAGGAGGTCCAGCGGCAGGCGCGGGTCGCCACCGAGTGAGGCGCCGAAGTCGGTGAAGGCCCGCAGCACACTGGAGGTGATGACCCCGCCGAAGTCCACCAGGACCGCGGTTCGGCCCTTCTCCGTCTCCATCAGAGGACCTCGAACAGCCCGGCCGCACCCATTCCGCCGCCGACGCACATCGAGATCACCACGTACCGGACACCTCGGCGCTTGCCCTCGATGAGGGCGTGCCCCACCAGGCGGGCACCGGTCATTCCGTACGGATGGCCGACCGAGATCGCGCCGCCGTTGACGTTGAACCGTTCCGGGTCGATGTGCAGTTCATCGCGGCAGTACAGCGCCTGGGAGGCGAACGCCTCGTTGAGTTCCCACAGGCCGATGTCGTCGATGGTGAGGTTGTGCTGCTTCAGCAGCTTCGGAATGGCGAACACCGGGCCGATGCCCATCTCGTCCGGCGCGCAACCGGCGACGGTCATCCCCCGGTAGACGCCCAGCGGTTCCAGTCCACGACGCGCGGCCTCCTTCGCCTCCATCAGCACCGAGGCCGAAGCACCGTCCGACAGCTGCGAGGAGTTGCCCGCCGTCACGCTGGAACGGGTGGTCACCTGACCGTCGGGCAGCACAGGCGCCAGCCCGGCCAGACCTTCGCGCGTGGTCGACGCCCGGTTGCCCTCGTCCCGGGTCAGGGTGACCTCCTCGTCGCGCACCTCCCCGGACTGCTTGTCGAGGACCTTCTTGACGCCGGCGAGCGGGACGATCTCCCGGTCGAACCGGCCGGCCTCCTGGGCCGCCGCGGTGCGCTGCTGCGACGCCAACGCGAACTCGTCCTGGCGTTCCCGGCTCACGCCGTAGCGTTCGGCGACGATCTCCGCCGTCTGCAGCATCGGCATGTAGATGCTCGGCTTGTGCTCGACCAGCCAGGGATCCGCCGCTCGATGGGTGTTCATGTGGTCGTTCTGCACCAGGGAGATCGACTCGACACCGCCGCCGACAGCGACCTGCATGCCGTCCGTGACGATCTGCTTGGCGGCCGTCGCGATGGCCATGAGGCCCGACGAGCACTGCCGGTCGATCGTCATTCCGGACACGGTGTCCGGAAGGCCGGCACGGAGAGCGGCTTGGCGCGCGACGTTGAGACCGGAGGACCCCTGCTGCACGGCGCAGCCGAAGATGACGTCCTCGACCTCGCCGCCCTCGAGCCCGGCGCGCCGCACGGCGTGCGCCAGGGCATGAGCGGCGAGTTCCTGTGCCTGAGTGTCGTTGAACGCGCCGCGGTAGGCCTTTCCGATCGGCGTCCGTGCCGTCGAAACGATGACTGCTTCCCTCATGTCGCCTCACTGCTTTCTGTGGGTCCGATTCGTCCCGGAGCATCGGGGCCGGAATTCCGAGCCCAGGGAGACGGGCTCGCTGCCGCTAGGTGGTGCCGAACGCCAACTGAGGCGCTGTGACTGCTCATTGACCGCTTGCTCCGCTGACCTATGACAGGAGCCATGGCCGCAGGACGGGAGCCGGCCTCCGGGCCGTTATAGTTGAATTCGGCGTCATGTTCAACCACGGATCCGGACGCTCGCAGTCTTGACAGCCCGCCCCCCTGCCTGGAGGCTACCGACCAGTCGGTATGAAGGGTGGGGTGACCGTGGCCGAGCTGAGCGTCTCCACTGGTGCGGGTGTGTTCGACGCGACCGTCGCGGGCCCGCCCGGGGGCCGCCCGATCCTGCTGCTGCACGGATTCCCGCAGACGGGGCTGGTGTGGCAACGGCAGATCGCGACGCTGGCCGCGCACGGCTACCGAGTGGTGGCACCCGACCAGCGTGGGTACTCGCCCGGCGCCCGCCCCCGACGGCCCGAGGACTATCGCATCGGCCTTCTCGTCGACGACGTGGTCGCGATCACCGAGGAACTGGGCTGGGCGGCGTTCGACCTGGTCGGCCATGACTGGGGAGGCGCGGTGGCCTGGTGGACCGCGCACGGCCACCCCGGCCGCGTGCGCACCCTGACGGTTGTCTCGACCCCGCACCCCGGTGCTCTGGCCACCACCCTGCGCACCGACCAGGACCAGCGCGCACGCTCGCGCTACATGATCGACTGGCGCGAGACACCCGCGACCGAAGAGCGCATGCTCGCCCACGACGCCCGCGAGCTACGCGCCTTCTACGCCGGGAAGGTCCCGCAGGACAGTGCCGAGGCCTATGTGCGGCACCTGTCCCGGCCGGGCGCTCTCACCGCGGCGCTGAACTGGTACCGGGCCGGCCGCCCCGACGGCGCGATCGGCGTCATCGACGTGCCGACGCTGTACGTCTGGAGCACGCAGGACAGCGCGTTCGGTCCGGCGGCGGCGAAGGAGACCGGACGGTGGGTCAGCGGGCCGTACCGGTTCGAGACCCTCCAGGGCGTCAGCCACTGGGTCCCCGAGGAGGCGCCCGAAACGTTGAACCGCCTGCTGCTCGACCATCTGCGAGCGCACGGCGAGCACTGAACCGCAGCGAATACCGCCGTTCATCGACTCACCGGAGAGGTGACCCGTGCAGACAGCACGCGCGGCCTGGCGCCGCCTCGAGCCAGTACACGCCATGATCTACTTCGCCCCCGAGGGAAGGCGACGGTACGCGGACCTCGGACTGAGCGGACGTGCCGGGTACTTCACCTCCCGGAGCGCCGCGTTCGGCCGGGCATCCGCCGAGCTGGTCATCTCGACCTTCTACAACTTCAACCCCGAGGTCGTACGGCAGGCGCTCGACGGGGCCTGGGACGCGACGACGCCGCAGCAGGTGCTGGACGCACGGTACGCCGCCGCGGGCGAGGCCCTGCGGCGGGCGGGAATCCACGAGCTGCCCGCTCTGGACGAGGTCCTGGCGCTGACCCGCGGGGCCGCCGAGGCGGCCTGCGAACACACGCAGGGCCGCCCGCTGTTCGCCGCGCACGCCGCCCTGCCCTGGCCGGAGGAACCGGTACTGCAGCTGTGGCACGCCCAGACGCTGCTCCGGGAGTTCCGCGGAGACGGCCACGTCGCGTGCTTGCTGAGCGAGGGCGTCACAGGCCTGGACTCGCTGATTCTGCACGCTGCCACCGGTGAGGTTCCCGTCGACTTCCTCAAGGCGAGCCGCGCATGGCCCAAGGAAGAGTGGGCCGGCACCGAGGAGCGCCTGCGCGAGCGGGGTCTCCTCGACGGCGACTCCCTCAGCACGGAAGGCGTACGCCTGCGCCGGCACATCGAGGACCGCACCGACCGACTGGCCCTTCCCGCCTACGCCTCCCTGGGGGACAGCGGCTGCGAACGGCTCGCCGAACTCGCCGGCTCCTTCGGCCGCGCCGTCGTCGAAGCCGGCCTCCTCAAGCTCGGCTGAGCGGGCACGGGCAAGGCCTGTCCCGCCGGTGATCTCTGTCGCGACGTGACCTTCGCTTCTGTCGCGGCGTGACCTTCGCTGCCGCAAGGTCGATACTGCTGGAAGCAGTACTGCGACCGCCTGTGTCCGACCAGCACAGCGAACCTGACGACCCGTCACCGAAGGCAGCACGTCCTGACCAGCTGAAACGCCGGCCGGGGGCCTGGCTGTCAAGATCGCGGGAGGTACCCCCGGCCATGCGTGACATCCTCCCGGTGATTGCCCCCTGGTACACGGCCGGGGTGCCGTTCGGACTCGCCACGGTGGTCGCCACCAGCCGCAGCGCCCCGCGCGAACCAGGGGCCGCGATGGCGGTCGGCCCGGACGACGAGGTCGTGGGCAGTGTGTCGGGTGGCTGTGTCGAGGGGGCCGTGTTCGAACTCGCGCAGGAGGTCGTGGCGAGCGGCGAGGCGCGGCTGGAGACCTTCGGGTACAGCGACGAGGACGCGTTCGCGGTGGGGCTCACCTGTGGCGGCGAGATCACCTTGCTGGTACGTGCCGTGACGGCCGGGTCGGATCCGTCCTTCGGTGCGGTCGTGGAGTCGGTCGCGGCGGGCCGGCCGGTGACCGTGGCGACGGTGACCGATGGACCGGCGCCGCGCGGAGCGACGCTCGCGGTGTGGCCGGACCGGGTCGCCGGGACGCTCGGCACGTCCGGCCTGGACTTGGCGGTCACCGCCGACGCGCGGGGCGAGCTCGCTCTCGGCGCCACGGGCCTCAGGCACTACGGCCCGCACGGCGAGCGCCGCGAGGACGCGGTCACCGTCTTCCTGCACTCCTTCGCGCCGCCGCCCCGCATGCTGGTCTTCGGCGCGATCGACTACGCGGCCGCGGTCGCCCGCATCGGCGACTTCCTCGGCTACCGGGTCACGGTGTGCGACGCCCGCCCGGTCTTCGCCACGCCGAAACGCTTCCCGGAGGGCGTCGAGGTGATCGCGGACTGGCCGCACCGCTACCTCGGCGGCACCGACACCGACGAGCGCACCGTGATCTGCGTGCTCACCCACGACCCGAAGTTCGACGTACCGCTGCTGGAGGAGGCGCTGCGCCGCCCGGCCGCGTACATCGGGGCGATGGGCAGCCGCCGCACGCACGAGGACCGGATGCGGCGGCTGGCCGAAGCCGGCCTCGGCGAGGGCGAGTTGGCCCGGCTGCGCTCTCCGGTCGGGCTCGACCTCGGGGCCCGTACGCCCGAGGAGGTCGCCGTGTCCGTCGCCGCCGAGATCGTCGCGCTGCGCTGGGGCGGCAGCGGCGCCCCGCTGACGGCGACCGCCGGCGCCATCCATCCGCACGGGGCGCGAGCCCGTCCGCGGGGAGCATGAGGGATGGGGGCATGCACCGCATGGTGCTGGTCGCGCGTGCCGGGAGACGCGGGAGCAGGGCACCGCACGGGCCACGCTCGCCGGGCGTGATCGTGGCGCTGATGGGCCCGCCAGCGGCTCGAATCGGCGCCGGTGACTCGGCACCATCAGATGGCTTGAAGATAGTAGGTGTAAAACGGGCACGAAGGGGTAGTCACCGCACATCGGAGGCATACATTGCCCCCGGAACAACGCCTCTGAGCGGGAAGGAGGTCCATGACAGCGCATAGCAGTCACCGGGCCGCTCCCCGAAGCAGGAGCGGCCCGGTTCTCTTTCAGGCGCAGCTCCTTTTGAGGCGCAGCTCCTGTTGACGTCGGCCGTCAGCGCGGTGGCAGCCGGTGCAGTGCCACGTCCGTGAGGCGGCCCTCGGCCACGGTGGCGGTCATGTAGGTGCAGTGGGGCTGGCGGCGGCGGTCGGTCGGCGAGCCGGGGTTGAGCAGCCGCAGGCCGGTCGGGGCGGTGGTGTCCCAGGGGATGTGGCTGTGCCCGAAGACCAGGACGTCGAGGTCGGGAAAGCGGGCGGCGCAGCGCGCCTCACGGCCCTTCGCGGGGCCGGTCTCGTGAACCACGCCGAAGCGCAGGCCACCGAGCTCGACGTACGCCACCTCGGGCAGCCGGGCCCGCAGGTCCGGTCCGTCGTTGTTGCCGTGGACACCGACGAGCCGGGCGCAGCGGCTCTCCAGCAGGTCGAGCGTGGCCACGTCCACCCAGTCCCCGGCGTGGAACACGACGTCGGCGCGCGGGAGTTCGGCGAGCAGCGGATCAGGCAGCGCCTTGGCGCGCTTGGGCAGGTGGGTGTCGGACATCAGCAACAGGCGCACACCGTCAGGCTACCGGCGTACGCGATCTTCCGCCGATGCCGGTTCCGCACGCGTGGTCGCGGTGGTTGATCGGTGGACAAATCCAGGGGCAGGATTAGGATTTGGCCACGAGCGCCGTAATCCGACGCAAACGCCCAGCGACCCTCAGGGGGGGCTCGGAGCCCGATGCCGGTCAAGGTCAGCGTGGTCGTTCCCGTGTACAACCCCGGGGTGTATGTCGAGGACTGCATAGCCTCGCTGCTCAGACAGTCGCTGCCGCCGGACGAGTACGAAGTGATCTTCGTCGACGACGGTTCCACCGACGACACACCCGCCCGGCTCGACGCGCTCGCCGCCGCGGATCCCCGGGTGACCGTCGTTCACCAGCCGAACTCCGGCTGGTCGGGCAAGCCCCGCAACGTCGGCATCGCCGCCGCCCGGGGCGAGTACGTGATGTTCGTGGACCACGACGACCACCTCGGCGACGAGGCCCTGGAGCGGATGCACGCCTATGGAGTGGCCAACGGGGCCGACGTCGTGGTCGGCAAGATGGCCGGCAAGGGCCGCGCGGTGCCGGTCGAGCTGTTCCGCCGCAACCACCCGCGTGCCACCGTCGAGAACGCGCCACTGATCGACAGCCTCACCCCTCACAAGATGTTCCGCCGCGCCTTCCTCGACGACATCGGCCTGCGCTTCCCCGAGGGCAGAAGGCGCCTCGAGGACCACGTCTTCGTCACCGAGGCGTATCTGCGCGCGAGCAATGTCTCGGTGCTCAGCGACTACGTCTGCTACTACCACGTCCGCCGGGACGACGCCTCGAACGCCGGCTTCCAGCGCTTCGACCCTGGCGGCTACTTCAAGAACCTGCGCGAGGCCCTGGACGTCGTCGAGCGCCACACCGAGCCGGGCCCGCTGCGCGACCGGCTGTTCCGGCGCTGGCTGCGGGTGGAGATGGTCGAGCGGATGCGCGGGCGGCGGTTCCTCGCCATGCCGGCGGACTACCGTCGGGAGCTGTTCGACGAGATCCACCAGGTCGTCGTGGAGCGATTCGGTCCCGGGGTCGCGGCCGGGCTGCAGCCGACGCAGCAGGTCGTCGCCGCGCTGATCGCCGCGGGCCGGTACGACGGTGTCGAGGCCTTCGCCGAGTGGGAGGCCGGCATCACCCTCACGGCCGTCCCCGGGCGCGTGGCATGGCAGGACGGCACGCTGCGAGTCGGTTTCTCGGCCGAGTACGCGTCCGCCGGTGAGCCGATGACCTTCGCCGCCGACCCGGCCCGTACGCCACTCGACGGCCCGCCCGGGGACCTGGCCGCGGCCGTCGCCTGGGTGGGCGCCGACACCGTGGCCCGGTTCGGCAAGGCCACCGCGGACCTGCTGCTGCGCGAGCGCTCCAGCGGTGCCCAGTACTTCCAGCCGGTGGAGTTCACCCGGGAAGAGGTGCCGGCCGGCGACGACGGCCTGGTCCGGCTGGTGCTGCGCGCGACCGCCGCCGTCGACCCCGCCACGCTCACGGGCGACGGCCTGTGGGACGCCTTCGTCCGCGTCAAGCTGGGCGGCTGGACCAAGGAGTGCCGCCTGGGCCCAGCCCCGCGCGGGGACCGCCCCGCCCCGTACGCCGGTGTGGTCGGCGGCCATGTGGTCCTGCCGTACTGGACCGCACCGCATGCGAACCTCGCCCTGGACGTGGACCGCGCCACCCACCGCGTCGGCCTCGGCGCCCTCACCCCGGACGCCGTCACGGTCTCGGGCGACCGACTGCGCGCACCGCTCCCGCTGTACGTCCCCGACCACAGCACCGGGGTATCGATCCGGCTCACCTCGTCCGGCGCCAACCACGACGCGCCCGCCACGCTGTCCCCCCAGGGGTCCGGGGCGCTGTTGGAGGCCGTCCTGCCCGTCGGCGATATGCGGGGCAGGACCTGGCGGACGGCGCTCGGAGCTCCCGGCCCGCGGTTCCTGACGCTGCCGTTGGCGCTGCGCGCCGGGGCCGACGGAGTGCGCGTGGTGCGGACTGCGCGCCCGGGCGCCGTGCGACGGTTCGCCCGTAAGGTACGACACGGTCTCGGTACGGCCCTGCGACGGGCGGCGGCCCGCGTCAGGGCCCGCAGGAGGTGACGGACGGCATGCGCCCCCTTGGCATCGAAGGCGCCTGGGCGCTCGAGCCCAAGGTGTTCCCGGACGACCGGGGCAGTTTCCACGAGTGGTACCGGGGCGAGGAGTTCCGCGAGGCCACCGGCTACGACCTGTCCCTGGCCCAGGCCAACTGCTCGGTCTCCCGCCGAGGCGTACTGCGCGGCGTCCACTTCTCGGACGTGCCGCCCGGGCAGGCCAAGTACGTCACCTGTGTGCGCGGTGCCGTCCTCGACGTGGTGGTCGACATCCGCGTCGGCTCCCCGGCCTTCGGCCGGTGGGAGGCCGTGCGCCTCGACGACGACAGTCGGCACGCCGTGTTCCTCTCGGAGGGCCTCGGGCACGCCTTCATGGCACTCACCGACGACGCCACCGTGGTCTATCTGTGCTCGACGGGCTACGCCCCCGAGCGTGAGCACGGCGTCCACCCGCTCGACCCCGAGCTGGACATCGCCTGGCCCGAGGGCATCCCGCCGGTCCTGTCCCCCAAGGACGCACAGGCGCCGACGCTGGCCGAGGCGGAGAGGACGGGGCTGCTGCCGTCGTACGCGGCTTGCGACGCCCTCAAGGGGCGCGGGGCTGTATCACATGCGGCTCCGCCGCGTGGGCGCGACCAGCCACGACGCGGCCGCTGACGAACGACGACAGACCCGGCACCACCGGCGAGCCGTTCAGCTGCCGCCGGCAACCCGTTCGACCGCCGCACGCAGCGGCTCCCATCCCCGCGAACGCCGCACGCCCAACCTGCGGGCCCGCGCCAGCGCCCGCCAGAAACCCGCCTCGACCAGCGTCTCGGGCGCCACCGCCCCCGCCCGGTCCAGGATCGTCTCGGGGACCTTCTGCGGATCGGGAACGTCATACTCGGCAATGATCTCGTCGTACCGATCCCGCAACACCCTGTTGCGGGGATCCGCCCCGAACACCACGAGCTGCCCGGTCGGCTGTGTGTCCACGAGAACCGTCACCAGATCAGGGCGATAGCGCCCGAGGATCTCGGCGATCTTGTACACGTCCCCGGTCCACGCCCCGGTGTGCCGGTCCCGCGCCGCCTCGTCGACGTTGCGCGGCAGCATGTCGTCGAAGACGATCACGCTGGTCCAGTCGGAGTGCCGCTCGATGTTCATGAAGTCCCGCAGCGCGTACTCGAACAGGTGCATGCCGTCGATGAACGACAGGTCGAGCACGGTCCGGCGCCAGTACGCGAGCGGACTGCGCCCGCGGCGCAGGTTGCGCAGGGGATGACGGCCGCCCTTGAGGTGGATCAGCGGGTTGTCGCGGGCGAAGAAGTCGTCGCTGGTGGCCTTGACCAGGTGCACGTCGCAGCGGATCTCCGTGACGACCTTGAAGGCGGGGTCGACGGCGATCGTGGGGACGCGGGAGAGTCTGAGGCTGCGGCCGTCGTTGACGCCGATCTCCAGGTAGTTGCGGTTGCCGCTGACCTTGTGCAGCTCCTTCAGGAACTCATGGCGTTTCACGAAGGGTCTCCTTGCGGATCCGGGGCAGTGCTTCGTGCAGGGCGGTGCGCCAGTCGCGCGCTCGCGTGAGGCCGAGCCGTTGCCGGCGGCCCTGCGCGAGGACGCTGTACGCGGGGCGGGGCGCGGGCCGGGGGAAGGCCTCGCTGGTGACGGGGCGCACCCGGTCGGGGTCGGCGCCGAGGAGCCGGAACACCTCGCGGGCCAGGTCGTACCAGGTGGCCTCGCCGGAGTCGGTGGCGTGGACGATGCCGGTGGCGTCGACGCCGACGCGCGGGCCGAGGTCGGCGATGAGCGTGGCGACGTCGGCGCTCCAGGTGGGCTGGCCGCGCTGGTCGTTCACGACGTCGACGGTGTCCCGGCTCGCCTCGAGCTCGATCATCGTACGGACGAAACTGCGGCCGTGGACGCCGTACAGCCAGGCGGTGCGCACGATGGCGCTCGCCCCGGGGAGTTCGTCCAGTACGGCCCGCTCGCCGGCGAGTTTGGTACGGCCGTAGGCGGTGTTCGGGGCGGTGGGATGGTTCTCCGCATAGGGAGTTCGGGCGTCGCCGGCGAAGACGTAGTCGGTGGAGACGTGGATCAGGCGGGCCTCGTACGTGGTGCAGGTGTGGGCCAGGAGGCCCGGTCCGTCGCCGTTGACGCGCAGGGCCCGTTCCTCGTCCTTCTCGGCGTCGTCGACGGACGTGTACGCGGCGCAGTTGACGACCACGCCGGGGCGGTGCGCGGCGAGGGCGCGGTCGACGGCGTCGGGGCTGGTGACGTCGAGGGCGCCGTGGTCGAGTCCGGTCACCTGCTCGCCGCGCGCGCGGAGTTCCTCGACCACGTCGCGGCCCAGCATGCCGCCCGCGCCGGTGACCAGCCACCTCATCCGTGCTCCTCACCGGCGCGGCGCTTGAGGGGTTCCCACCAGGCGCGGTGGTCGCGGTACCAGGCGACGGTGTCGGCGAGGCCCGACGCGAAGTCGTGGCGGGGCCGGTAGCCGAGTTCGGTGCGGGCCTTGGTCCAGTCGACGGAGTAGCGCAGGTCGTGGCCCTTGCGGTCCTCGACGCGGCGCACCCGGTCCCAGTCGGCGCCGCAGGCCTTCAGCAGCAGGGCGGTGAGGTCCTTGTTGCTCAACTCGGTGCCGCCGCCGATGTTGTAGACCTCGCCGGGGCGGCCCTTGGTGCGCACGAGTTCGACGCCGTGGCAGTGGTCGTCGACGTGCAGCCAGTCGCGGACGTTGAGGCCTTCGCCGTAGAGGGGGACCTGCTCGCCGTCGAGGAGGTTGGTGACGAAGAGCGGGACGACCTTCTCGGGGAACTGGTGCGGTCCGTAGTTGTTGGAGCAGCGGGTGACGCGGACGTCGAGGCCATGGGTGCGGTGGTAGGCGAGGGCGAGCAGGTCGGAGGAGGCCTTCGAGGCGGAGTACGGCGAGCTGGGGCGCAGGAGGTCCTCCTCGGTGGCGGAGCCGGTCTCGACGGAGCCGTAGACCTCGTCCGTCGAAATGTGCACGAAGGGTTCGACGCCGTAGCGCAGGGCCGCGTCCAGCAGGGTCTGGGTGCCGAGCACGTTGGTGAGCACGAAGTCGCCGGCGCCGGCGATCGAGCGGTCGACATGGGACTCGGCGGCGAAGTGCACCACCTCGTCCGCCTCGGCCATCAGTTTGTCGACCAGCTCGGCGTCCAGGATGTCGCCGCGCACGAACTCCAGCCGGGGATGGTCGAGTTCCAGGTTGTCCAGGGTGCCGGCGTAGGTCAGCTTGTCCAGCACCGTGATCCGGGGCGCCTCGGGCGCGCCGGGAGCGTCGCGGGCGAGCAGCGTGCGGACATAGGTCGAGCCGATGAAGCCGGCGGCGCCGGTGACGAGAAGGTTCATGTGTGGATCTGCACCTTGCTGTGGTCTCCGAGGACGAGTCGGTGGGCGCTGGGGACGCTGGGCGCGGGGGTGACCTCGACGTGCCGGCCGATGAGGGAGGACTCGATCCGGCCCACCCCGTCGATCGAGGAGTCCCGCAGCACGATGGAGAACTCCAACTCGCTGTCGGTGATACGGCAGTTCTCCGCGATGGAGGTGAAGGGGCCGACGTAGGAGTCCTCGACGACGGTGCCGGCGCCGACGACGGCGGGGCCGACTATGCGCGAGTTGACGATGCGCGCCCCCTCCTCGACGACCACCCGGCCGATGGTCTCCGACACGTCGTCGACGTCGCCGTCGATGCGGCGCGCGAGGCCCTCAAGAACGGTCCGGTTGACCTCCAGCATGTCGGCGACGTTGCCGGTGTCCTTCCAGTAGCCCTTGATGACCGTGCAGCGCACGTCGGCGCGGGCGTCGATCAGGTGCTGGATGGCGTGGGTGATCTCCAACTCGCCGCGCCAGGACGGGGTGATGGCGCGGACCGCGTCATGGATCACCGGCGTGAACAGGTAGACGCCGACCAGGGCGAGGTCGCTCTTGGGGTGCTCCGGTTTCTCCTCCAGGCCGATCACCTGCCCCGCGTCGTCGAGTTCGGCGACGCCGAAGGAGCGCGGGTCCTGGACGCGGGTGAGCAGGATCTGGGCGTCCGGGCGGTTGCCGTGGAACTCCTCGACGAGATCGGTGATTCCGCCGACGATGAAGTTGTCTCCGAGGTACATCACGAAGTCGTCGTCGCCGAGGTAGTCGCGGGCGATGAGGACGGCGTGGGCCAGTCCCAGCGGCCGTTCCTGAGGGATGTAGGTGATCTCCAGACCGAACTTGGAACCGTCGCCGACGGCGTCCTGGATCTCCTCGGCGGTGTCACCGACGATCACGCCGACGTCGGTGATGCCGGCCGCGGCGATGGATTCCAGCCCGTAGAAGAGCACGGCCTTGTTGGCCACCGGCACGAGCTGTTTGGCCGAAGTGTGCGTGATCGGCCTCAAGCGCGTACCGGCGCCACCGGACAGCACGAGAGCCTTCATCTGCTTCACCTTAGCCCCGATTTCGCCGATTTGACGGTGCCGGGGTTGGCTTGTTCCCAACTGCCGTGCCGCCGGGCGTGCACCGGAAGTCGGCCTCACCCGCCCAGGGCGATCTCGCTCCACACCTGTTTTCCGCCACTGACCGGCACCGTTCCCCACGTCGCCGACATGGCCTCGACCAGGAGGAGGCCGCGGCCGCCGGTGGCCTCCCAGCTGATGCCGGCCGGTTTGACCGGCGTGCGGGGTGAGGCGTCGGCGACCGCCACGCGCAGCCGGCGATTGACGAGGGTGAGGTCGAGGCGGACCCGGCCGTCGGTATGCACAAGGGCGTTGGTGACGAGTTCCGAGACGACGAGCAGAGCGGCATCCATGTCCTGCGGCGGCAAGCCCCAGGAGCGCAGGGTGCGCCGGGTGAAGCGGCGGGCGTGGCCGGCGGCCTGCGGGACACGCCACACCGTCCAGCTCTCGCGCAGCGGGCGTACCGCCATGCCGTCGTAGCGCATGAGGAGCAGGGCGATGTCGTCGCTGCGGCGTGCGCCCAGGAGCAGGGCGTCGGCGACGAGGCCGAGGTGGGCGGGGTCGGAGCGGGCGAGGCCATGGGCGAGCC
The DNA here is from genome assembly GCF_052068475.1 of Streptomyces sp. SD31. Taxonomy (NCBI): domain Bacteria; kingdom Bacillati; phylum Actinomycetota; class Actinomycetes; order Kitasatosporales; family Streptomycetaceae; genus Streptomyces; species Streptomyces sp. SD31. Next base: position 45,643 of record NZ_JBQHCX010000021.1, read on the forward strand.
GGTCCATTCCGGCGTCGATGTCGGCGTCGGGGGACTCGACGAGGCCGTCGGTGGTAAGGGCGACCACGGTGCCCGGCCGGAGGCTGAGCGGGCTCATCGGGAAGTCGGCCTGCCGCATCACTCCGAGCGGGGGTCCGCCCTCCGCCTCGACGATCTCGGTGCTGCCGTCCGGGTGGCGAAGCACCGGCGGGAGGTGTCCGGCACGCACGCACCAGGCGGAGCCCTCCTCCAGGTCGACGTCGACGTAGGCGCAGGTGGCGAAGAGGTCGGTCTCCATGTCCATGAGGAGGCGGTTGGCGTGGTGGACCACGACGTCCGGCGGGTGCCCCTCGGCGGCGTAGGCGCGCAGCGCGGTGCGCATCTGGCCCATGAGGGTGGCGGCGGCCGCGCTGTGGCCCTGGACGTCGCCGATGACGAGGGCCACGTGGTTGTCGGACAGCGGGATCACGTCGTACCAGTCGCCGCCGACCTCCAGTCCTGCCGTGGTGGGCAGATAGCGGGCGACGGCCTCGGCTCCGGGCAGCTTGGGCAGGCGGCGGGGCAGCAGCTGGCGCTGGAGCATGCCGACGAGTTCGTGTTCGGCGTCGAAGGCGTGGGCGCGTGACAGGGCCTGTCCCGCGAGGCCGGCGGAGGCGGTGAGCAGGGCGCGTTCGTCGGGGCCGAAGTCGTGCGGGGCGTCCCAGCCGATCAGACAGGCGCCGGCCATGCGGCCCCCGGCGGGCAGCGGCAGGACGGCCAGGCCGCCGGGACCGACGTCGGCGAGGGCCGGTTCCAGCGCACTGCCGGCGGGCCAGATCTGGGCGCGGCCCTCGCGCAGGGCGGCGGCGAGGGTGGGCATGGCGCGCACGGGCGCGTCGGGCCATTCGGTACGCCACTCCAGGCGCCACAGCTCCGGCCAGGACTCGGGTTCGGGCGGGTCGAGGACGGTGACGACGAGACGGTCGTTCTCCAGCTCGGCGAGGGCGATGCGGTCGGCGCGCAGCGGCCCCCGCAGGGCGGTGACCACGGCGTGGCTGACGTCCCGGACGGTGCCGGCGGTGGCGAGGGCAGCGGCGAGACGCTGGACGCGGGCCACGTCGGTGACCTCGGCGCGCAGGGTGGAGGTGTCGGCGACGGTGCCGACGAGGCGGGCCGGGCTGCCCTCGCCGCCGGGCAGGAGCCGGCCGCGCAGCCTGAGCCACTTGGGCGGTCCGGTGGGCTGCAGGACCCGGAACTCCAGCTCACGTTCCCCGATGGACATGTGGCCGGCCTCGACGACGGACATCAGCGACGGCAGGTCCTCCGGGACGGTCAGGCCCAGCAGGGTCTCGACCTTGCCGTCGAAGTCCTCCGGGCCGAGGCCGAACAGCTCCAGGATGTCGTCGCCGACCTCGACGCGGCCGCTGTCCATGGCGAGGCTGAACGCGCCCGCCGGCAGCTCGCCGCCCTCGGCGGCCGCGGGCAGGGCGGGAAACGCGACGGCCTCGGCGACCAGCTCCAGGCACACCCGGTCCTCGGTGTCGAAGCCGCCCGGGCTCTCGCTCACGGCCAGCACACAGCCGCCGCCGTCGTCGCCATGGGCGGGGAGGACGGCGAGGTGGAAGTCCCGCGACGGCGTCCGTCGCGACTCCGCGGAGTCGGCGAGCTCCTGCGGGGTGAGCCACACGGAGCGGCCGGTGCGGTGGGCGTCGGCGACCGGGGACCGTCCGGCCGGGGCGTAGCCGTCGCGCAGTCCGTACAGGGTCCGGGGCACGCCCACGGACTCGATCAGGCACAGCAGCTCGCCGTCCTCACTCGGCGTGTACACGGCGGCGAAGGCGGCTCCGCTGAAGACGAGCGCCTGCTCCAGGACCCGGCGCAGCCGCTCGGGCGAGTCCGGCTCGACGGCAAGCGCCTTCAGGGCACCTTCGGCGCGCAGACTCCTCGTCCTGCGTCCCGCGGCGCCCTCATTGACCACGTCCGCCATTACAGCGCTTATGAGACACCTGCGCAGCCCCTGTGACGGTTCGATGAAGCGTCGACGAGGGCCGCACTCGAAATCCTCCGAACAGTTCTTGACGCATGCGTTCCGCACGGTGATCTCGTGACAGGCATGACTGTCCGTGCCCGCCCGGCCGCTGGAAGTCTCGGCGTCGGGCCACGGAGGGGGACGCATGGACAAGCGGTACGAGGTGTACGCGCTCGCCGACCGGCACTTCTACGAGACGCCTGAACGCATGCCGGCACAGACGCCCGGCACCGGGCTCGGCTACGAGACGGCCCGGCGTGAGGTGCCGGAGGGCTGGGACGCGGCGCGGATCGGTGACTGGCTGACGCTCACGCCGCTCGACGCGGACGGGGAGCCGGTGCCGGGCCCGGCCCAGGGCTGGAAGATCCATGCCTCGGCCACCCGGGCCAACGCGGAGCGGATCGCCGCGATCGTGTGGGACTACTGCGTCCCCCGGCGCATCCCGTTCAAGTTCGTGCCCGCCCCGCATCTGCTGCATCTGCGCAACACCAAGTACGCGGCCCGCGACACCAGCGGCAAGTTCGTGACGATCTACCCCGCCGACGAGGAGCAGTTACATGTCGTGCTGCGCGAACTCGGCATGCTCCTGGAGGGTTTCGAGGGGCCGTACATCCTCACCGATCTGCGGTGGTACGACGGCCCGCTCTACGTCCGCTACGGCGCGTTCGCCCGCACCTTCGTCGTCGACGAGCGCGGCTCGCTCGTGCCGGCGGTGGTGGACGGCGAGGGCAAGCGGGTGCCGGACCGGCGGGCGCCCTCCTTCCAGGTGCCGGAGTGGGTGACGCTGCCGGCGTTCCTGGAGCCGCATCTGACGGCCCGCAACACCACGACGGTGGGCGAGCTGCCGTACCGCATCGAGAAGGCGCTGCACTTCTCCAACGGCGGCGGGGTGTACGCGGGCACCGACAGCCGGGACGGGCGCAAGGTCGTGCTGAAGGAGGGGCGGCCGCACGCGGGGCTGGCCGCCGACGGGGCGGACGCGATCGCACGGCTGGAGCGGGAGAAGGCGGCCCTGGAGCAGGTGGCGGGAACGGGCGTGGTGCCGGAGGTGCGGGACTGGTTCACGCTCGGCGACCACCGGTTCCTGGTCATGGACTTCCTTGAGGGGCGCCCGCTGAACTCGTTCTTCGCCGAGCGGCATCCGCTGCTCACCCCGGACCCCGACCCGGAGGCGGTGGCCGAGTACACGGCGTGGGCGGTGCGCATCCACGGGGCGGTGCAGCGGGCGGTGGAGGCGGTGCACGCGCGCGGGATCGTCTTCAACGACCTGCACGTCTTCAACATCATGGTCGGCCCCGACGAGGAGTCGGTGTCCCTGCTCGACTTCGAGGCGGCGGCGCCGGTCGAGGAGAACGGCCGGCAGGTGGTCGCCCACCCCGGCTTCTTCGCCCCGCCGGACCGCAAGGGCATCGACGTCGACCGCTACGCGCTGGCCTGTCTGCGGCTCGCCCTGTTCCTGCCGGTCACCACGCTGTTCGTGGTGGACCGGGGGAAGGCGGCCCACCTGGCGGAGGTGATTCTCCGTCAGTTCCCGGACGTGCCGAAGGAGTTCCTCGACGATGCGGTCGCGGAGATCACCCGGGACACCACCGTGCGCGCGCCGTCCTTCGTCGAACCGGGCGACTGGCCGTACAGCCGCGACTCCATGGTCAAGGCGCTGCTCGCCTCGGCGACCCCGGAGCGCGACGACCGGCTCTTCCCCGGCGACATCACGCAGTTCAACGACGGCGGCGGCCTCGGGCTCGCGCACGGCGCGGCCGGGGTGCTGTACGCGCTGGACGCGGTCGGCGCCGAGCGGTACGAGGAGGGCGAGCGCTGGCTGCTGGCCCGGACCGCGCCGCCGCCGACGGGCACACCGCTGGGGCTGTACGACGGTCTCGCGGGCGTCGCCCACGTCCTGGACCGGCTCGGTCACCGGCAGCGCGCCCTCGACCTGGTCGAGCGCGTCCTCGCGGAACGGTGGCAGAACCTCTCCTCCGACCTGCACGGCGGGCTGGCCGGACTCGGGCTGGTCCTCGGCGAACTGGCCCGCACGACCGGCGAGTCGAAGCTGCAGGACCATGCCGCCGAGGTCGCCGACATCCTCGTACGACGACTCGCGCAGCCCCTCGCGGACACCCCGAAGCGGCGCCGGGCCGGGCTGCTGCGAGGGGCGACCGGTCCCGCGCTCTTCCTGCTGCGGCAGTACGAACGCACGGGTGAGCCCCTGCTGTTGAGGGCCGCCGAAGTGGCGCTGCGCCGGGACCTGGAATGTTGCCTGACCCACCCGAGCGGCTCGCTGGAGGTGGACGAGGGCTGGCGGACGTTGCCGTACCTCGGTGAGGGCAGCGCGGGCATCGGGATGGTCCTGGACGACTACCTCGCCCACGGCGCCGACACCGACGGGGAGTTCGAGCGGGCCCGCGCCGGGATACTGACCGCCGCCACCAGCCGCTTCTATGTGCAGCCCGGCCTCTTCCAGGGCCGCGCCGGGATGATCCTGCACCTCGCCCGCACGGACACACCCGGCGCGAGCGGGAAGCGGCTCGCCGAACAGATCGACGGGCTCGGCTGGTTCTCGATGGACTACCAGGGCCAACTGGCCTTTCCCGGCCACCAGATGATGCGGCTGTCGATGGACCTGGCCACCGGAACGGCAGGGTGCCTGCTCGCGCTCGGCGCGGCCCACGCGGCCCCCGGCGATCCGGCCACCGCTCACCTGCCGTTCCTGCCGCCGCTCGGGCGGCCCACAGAACGCGGTTCCGCGACCTGACGGAGCCGTGACACAACCCGTCCCCACGGGTGGACGACACCGATAGGAAGGAAGACGACATGGCACTTCTCGACCTGCAGGCGATGGAGTCCGAGGAGCACACGGGCGGCGGCGCCAGCACGCTCAGCCTGCTGTCCTGCGTCAGCGCGGCGAGCCTGACGCTCTGTCTCTGACGACCATCGTGCGCCCATGACTCCGGGCGGTCCGCTCCCGCGAGGGAAGGGCCGCCCGGGGTCCTGCACACACCGAGGGGTGAGGGGAGCGGCCCCATGACGCAAGCCATCAGGACGCTGCCCGGGCCGCTCGGTCCGGCCCCCGCCCGCTGTCTGGTCCTGTGCCTGGTGAGCACGGCCGCGACCGGCGCCGGTCTGCTGCTGCCCGCCGCGCTGGGACACACCCTCGACCTGCTGCTGACGGGGGCCCCGGCGACCCGCTGGGTGCTGTACTGCACCGCGATCGTCGTACTGCTCGCCCTGCTCGACGCCTGCGAGACCGTGCTGGGCGGCACGGTGGACGCCCGCACCACCGCCTGGCTGCGCCGACGTCTGACCGGGCATGTCCTGGCCGTCGGCCCGCGCGCCACCGCACGCTTCGGCCCCGGAGACCTCGTCGCGCGCCTCGTCGGCAACGCCGCCCAGGCCGGCACGGCACCGACCGCCCGGGCCTCTCTGCTCGCCGCGCTCGCCGGCCCCGTCGGTGGCGTGGTGGCCCTCGCTCTGATCGACCCGTGGCTCGCGGCCGTGCTGCTGGCCGGGGCACCGGTGCTGGCCCTGCTGCTGCGCGCCTTCGCCCGTGACACCAGGGAATGCGTGACGCGCTACCAGCAGGCGCAGGGCCGGATCGCGCAGGCCCTCTCGGAAGCCGTCGGAGGCCATCGCACCATCGAGGCGGCGGGTACGGCCGACCGGGAGACGGCACGGATCCTGCGGCCGTTGCCCGAACTGTCCGACGCCGGGCACCGTACGTGGCGAGTACAGGGGCGGGCCGCGGGCCGGTCCGTCGCCGTGGCCCCGCTGCTCCAACTCGGCGTCGTCGCCGTGGCCGGGGTCCTGCTCGCCGGGCACCGGCTGACGGTGGGCGAGGTGCTCGCGGCCTCCCGGTACGCGGTCCTCGCCACCGGCGTCGGCGTGCTGGTCGGCCATCTCGCGGGCCTGGCGCGGGCCCGGGCGGCGACCGCCCGCCTCTGCGAGGTGCTCGCCGAAGCCGCTCCCGGCTACGGCGACCGCTCGCTCCCGCCCGGCCCGGGCCGGCTGGAACTGCGCGGCGTGACCGCCCGGCGCGGCGGGCGTCCCGTGCTCGACGGCGTCGACCTCGTGGTGCCCGGCGGCACGACGCTCGCCGTGGTGGGCCGGTCGGGCGCGGGCAAGTCGCTGCTCGCCGCGGTCGCCGGGCGGCTGGCCGAGCCGGACGCCGGAGAGGTGCTGCTCGACGGGGTGCCGTTGCGCGCACTCACCCACGACGCACTGCGCCGGGCCGTCGGCCACGCCTTCGAACGCCCCGCCCTGCTGGGCGGCACGATCGAGGAGGAGATCGGTCTCGGTCTTCCGTCCCCCTCCCCCACCCGCGTCCGGGAGGCGTCCCGTACGGCCCACGCGGACGACTTCGTACGCCGCCTGCCCCGGGGATACGCCACCGCCGTCGCCGACGCCCCGCGCTCCGGCGGGGAGTCCCAACGCCTCGGCCTCGCCCGGGCGTTCGCCCACGGCGGCCGTCTGCTGATTCTCGACGACGCCCTCTCCAGCCTCGACACGGTGACCGAGGCCCGCATCACCGCGGCCCTGGTCGACGGCGGCCCGCACGCCGGCACCCGGCTCCTGATCGCCCACCGCGCCGCCACGGCCGCCCGCGCGGACGCGGTGGCCTGGCTGGACGGGGGGCGGGTGCGGGCGGTGGGGCCACACGCGCGGCTGTGGCAGATCCCCGAGTACCGGGCGGTGTTCGCGGACGGAGAGTTCGCGGACGGAGAGTTCGCGGATGGGAAGCGGCCATGACCGAGGGTGTCCACCGGCGCGGCCTGCGCTTCCTGCGGGACCGGTGGCGGGTCGTGGTGCGGCTGGCCGGCTGGTCCGTCCTGGAGACCGGGCAGACCTTCCTCACCGGGTACGCGCTCGCCCGCGCCCTGGACGACGGGTTTCTGGCCGGGCGTCCCGGGATCGGGCTCGCCTGGCTGGGGGTGGCCGGGCTCGGCGTGCTCGTCGGTGCGTACGGCACCGTGCGGGTGTACGGCGCGGTCGCCGCGCTGGTCGAACCGCTCCGGGACCGGCTGGTCGCTCGGGTCGTCTCACGCGGGGTGCGGGAGGCGGACGCCGGGGCGCTGTCCGGGCTGACCCAGCAGGTCGAGATCGCGCGGGACACCTTCGCCGGGCTGGTGATGGTGTCGCGTTCGTTCGTGTTCACCGCGGTCGGCGCCGTCGCGGGCCTGGTGTCGCTCGACCCGCTGCTCCTGCTGGTCGTCGGGCCTCCGCTCGCCGCGGGTCTGGGCCTGTTCGCGGCGACGCTGCGACCGCTGGCCCGCCGCCAGGAGGCGTTCCTCGTCGCCGACGAGGCGCTGGCCGACCGGCTCGGCGCCGTCTGCCCGGGGCTGCGGGACATCACGGCGGCCGGCGCGGAGGAACGGGTCGCCGCCGCCACGGGGAACCGTGTCGACGCCGAGTTCCGGGCCGCCCGCTCCCTCGCCCGCTGGGGTGTCCTGCGCGTCGTCTCGCTCGCGCTCGGCGGCCAACTCCCGATCGTGCTGCTCCTCGCCTGCGCACCCTGGCTCCTCGACCACGGCGTCACCGCCGGCGCCCTAGTGGGCGCCCTCGCCTATGTCACCCAGTCCCTGCTCCCCGCCCTGCACAACCTGGTCCACGGCCTGGGCACCAGCGGCTCACGCCTGGCAGTGGTACTGCGACGCCTGACCCGCGAAAGCTCCTCCGCAGGTGGGGCCGGGGCAGGGGACGGGGATGAGGTCAGGGCCGACCCGGATTCGGCGCCCCGTACACGCCCCGCCGACGGAACCCCCGCGCCCTCCACCCACCCCGCCGAAGCATCCTCCAGCCGGCCCGTCCTCTCCCTCCGCTCCGTCACCTTCGCCTACGGCCCCGACGCGACCCCCGTGATCGACGACCTGGACCTCACCCTCCGCCCCGGTGCCCACCTGGCCGTCGTCGGCCCGAGTGGTATCGGGAAGTCCACGCTCGCCGCGTTGGTCGCCGGGCTGCTGGAGCCGGGGCGTGGCACCGTCCGGCTCTGCGGGCATCCGGTGCCGGGGCCCGAGGCTGCGGCGCTGCGGGTGCTCATCCCGCAGGAGGCGTACGTGTTCACCGGCACGCTCGCCGAGAACCTCGGGCATCTGCGGCCGGATCCCGTGCCCGAGGCGGAGTTGGTCGCGGCGGCCGAGGCCGTGGGGCTCCTGCCGCTGTTCGAGGCGCTCGGCGGGCCGGCCGCGACGGTGGATCCGGCGGTGCTCTCCGCGGGCGAACGGCAGCTCGTCGCCCTGACCCGGGCCTATCTCTCCCACGCCCCGCTCGCCCTGCTCGACGAGGCGACCTGCCACCTGGACGCGCGGGCCGAGGAGCGCGCGGAACGGGCCTTCGCCGAGCGGCCGGGCGGCACCCTGGTGGTCGTCGCGCATCGCATCAGCTCGGCCCGCCGCGCGGACCGGGTACTCGTCATGGACGGTCGGCACACGGCGTACGGCACCCACGACGAACTCGTGTGCCGCTCGGCGTCGTACCGCGCTCTCGTGGGCAGCTGGACGCCCGAGTCGTCAGAGCCACCCCTCCCCCTGCGAGATCCGGATCGCGTCGATGCGATTGCGGGCCCCGGTCTTGCGAGTGATGGCCGCCATGTAGTTGCGCACGGTCCCATGGGACAGATGCAGGCTCCCCGCGATCTCCGCCACCGAGGCTCCCTCGGCGGCGAGGGATAACACGCTCAGCTCCCGCCGGGTCAGCGGCATCTCGGCGGCCTTGAGGAAACCGAAGCCCAGCGAATCGTCGACGAAACGTTTTCCCTCGGCAACGCGCCGGATCCCCTGCACGAGCTGCTCGGGCGAGCCCTCCTTGTCCACATAACCGAGCGCCCCGGCCTCGGCGGCCCGCTTCAGCAGCCCCGGCCGGTGCGCGCTGGCCAGCACGAGGAGCGAGGGCGGTGTGCGGCCCACCTCACGGGTGCGGAGGTCGCCCAGCGGCGGGATGCCGTAGGTGTCCGAGCAGTCGAGGTCGGCCGCGCAGACGTCCGGCCGCACGGATCGCAGACGTCCGGGCGCGCTCTGCCAGGAGGCGTCGAACACCCCGAGGTCGGGTTCTTTGCGCAGCCACTCCGCCAGGACCGATCTGACCAGACACGTGTCGTGCACCAGAAGCACCCGGATCACTTCCCGTCCCTTCGACTCGCCGTACACCGGTTCCGTGGTGAGAAAGCGCGTGCCCCATTGTTCGTGTTCGGCACCACCACTGGGCGCGAAGAACCGGCCATCAGGGTGCGCGGGGGCGCACGCGCGGCGCCCGTACGCTGCCCCGCGCTTCGACTGCGGGGGCATGACCCGGGACCGAGGGGGTACGCGGCGGAGCTCGCCGTGCCGTGCCCGTGTGCCCGTGCACGGCCCCGCCCGGGGTGGCGCCGGGCGTGCCGCTGGGCGCTCGCCGTGCGCGAAGCGCCGTGAGGGAGGAGATTTGAGCCCTGGGGCCCGGCGCGCGTGAGCGGCTCGGGTCGCCTCCGGGACGCGCCCGTGCGAGGAGGTGGTCGGCGTGTCCGACGGGCAGACGTCCGCCCAGGCGCCGGCGGCCGCGAGGACGCGGGTCGGCCGACCGCTGCTGTCCCTGGCGCTGGCGTCAATGATGGACGACGTGCACGCGCACTCCGGTGCCGTGTATCTGCTGGCGCCCGACGAGCCCGTACTGGAGATGGCGGTGATGGCGGGGCTGCCCCGGGCCTTCGCGGCACCGTGGGAGCGGGTCGGGTTGAGCGCGCCGATCCCGGTCGCGGAGGCGGTGCGTGAGCGGCGGCTGGTGTGGGTCGGGGGCGAGGAGGACATGGCGGCCCGGTATCCGCGTATCGCCGTGGTCCTGCCCTATCCGTTCGCGCTGGCCGCGCTGCCCGTGGCCACCGAGACCACGGTCTACGGCGCGATCTTCGTGACCTGGCCCGGTTCGCATCCTCCGGAGCTGTCGGAGCGGGAGCGGGAACATCTGACGGCGGCCTGCCGGCGGCTCGCGGTGCGGCTGGAGCGCGCCAAGGAGGACAGCCGCCCGCCGCTGCCCGAACCCGATCTGCTCGGCGGGCCCGCGTTCGGCGGCGCGGCCGGCACGCTCGGCACGGTGGAGGCGGCGCGGATGGTGTCGCGGCTGCCGTACGGGCTGTGCTCGCTCGATCTGCACGGCCGGATCAGCTTCGCCAACCCGGCGGCGGCCGAGCTGATCGGCGTCCCGGCCAACCGGCTGCTCGGCAACCAGCTGTGGGCCTCGGTGCCCTGGCTCAACGACCCCGTGTACGAGGACCGTTACCGGGCCGCGCTGATGAGCCAGCACACGACGTCGTTCGTGGCGTTGCGCCCGCCCGGCGACTGGCTGTCCTTCCGCATGTATCCGAGCACGACCGGCCTGAGCGTACGGATCAGCAGGGCCCGCGCGGTGGCCGAGATGGGGCGTAGCGGACCACAGCCCGGCGATGCGCCGGCCCGGTTGGTGACCATCTCCCAGGTGCTGAGCCTGGCCGGTGCGCTCACCGAGGCGGTTGGCGTGCAGGATGTGGTGCAGCTGGTCGCGGACGAGATCGTGCCGGCCGTCGGCAGCCAGGCGCTGGTCGTGCTGGGCTCGCGGGCGGGCCGGCTGCATGTGCTCGGTCACCGCGGCTATCCGGATCCGCAGATCGTGGAGCGGTTCGACGGAATGCCGCTGACCGAGCAGACCCCGGGCACGCACGCCCTGAGCACCGGGGTGCCCGCGTTCTTCGAGTCCCAGGAGCAGCTGGAGCGCCTGTATCCGGCGCGGCACGCGACTCCCGACGGCTTCGCGGCCTGGGCGTATCTGCCGCTGATCGCCTCCGGCCGGCCGGTCGGCACCTGTGTGCTCGCCTACGCCGAGCCGCATCCGTTCCCGGCGGACGAGCGGGCGGTGCTGAACAGCCTGGGCGGGCTGATCGCACAGGCGCTGGAGCGGGCCCAGCTCTACGACGCCAAGAACCAGCTGGCGCACGGCCTGCAGGCCGCCCTGCTCCCCCACTCGCTGCCGACGCTGCCCGGCGTCGAAGCGGCCGCGCGCTATCTGCCCGCCATGCAGGGCATGGAGATCGGCGGCGACTTCTACGACCTGGTGCCGACGGAGCAGGGCCTGACGGCGGCGGCGGTGATCGGGGACGTGCAGGGCCACAACGTCACCGCGGCCGGTCTGATGGGCCAGATCCGCACCGCCGTACGCGCGTACACGACCGTCGGTCAGGCGCCCGAGGAGGTCATGCGCAGCACCAACCAGCTGCTGCTCGACCTCGGTTCCGACCTGTTCGCCAGCTGTCTGTACCTGCGGCTCGACCCGGAACACGGGCGCGCGGTGATGGCCCGCGCCGGGCATCCGCCTCCGCTGCTGAGACGGCCGGACGGACGGGTGCGGGTGCTCGACCTCGCCGGTGGCCCGCTGCTGGGCATCGACGGCTCGCCCACCTATCCGACGACGGAGGTCGACCTCGCGCCGGGCTGTGTGCTCGTCCTCTACACCGACGGGCTCATCGAGTCCCCCGGCGTCGACATCGAGGACGCGCTCGCCGACCTCGGCCAGGTGCTCACGGAGTTCGGGGAGCGTCCTTTGGACGAGCTGGCCGATCTGCTGATCCAGCATGCCGCGTCGGTGCGGGAGCGGGTCGACGACGTGGCGCTGCTGCTGTTGCGGGCGCGGGGCTGACGACCCGGCTGTCGACGACGTGCGGCCGGCGCCCCCGCAGACGCGGCGGTCCGGCCCTCCCGCCGGAGGGCCGGACCACGTTCTCGTCCGGATCACTCGGATCCGTGCGTCGGTGTCAGGGCGTCAGTTCCCTACGCCGTTGCCGACGATCTCGCCGAGGCCGTTGCCCGTGCCGTCGGCGTTGCCGTTGCCGACCTCTTCGCCGGCACCTGCTTCCTCACCACCGACCTCTTCGCCGGCTCCGGCCTCTTCACCGGCGCCCGCTTCCTCACCGGCACCGGCCTCTTCACCGGCGCCCGCTTCCTCACCGGCACCGGCTTCCTCACCGGCTCCAGCCTCTTCACCCGCGCCCGCGCCGCCCGCGGCGTCACCGCCGAGGGTCGCGCCGACCGCCTCCAAGGCGGTGGTCACCGGCTGGAAGAACGTCTCGCCGCCGACCGTGCAGTCACCGCTGCCGCCGGAGGTGAGGCCGATCGCCAGGCCGTCCTGGGTGAACAGGGAGCCGCCGCTGTCGCCGGGCTCGGCGCAGACGTCGGTCTGGATGAGCCCGGTGACCGTGCCCTCCGGGTAGTTCACGGTGGCGTCGAGCCCGAGGACCTGACCGTCGCTCAGCCCGGTGGTGCTGCCCATCCGGAACACCTGGAGGCCGACCTCGGCCTCCGCGGCCTGGCTGATCGCGAGGGTCTGGTCGCCGAGGTTGACCTCGCTCGGCGCCTCGGTCGCCGGGTCGTCGTACTTGACCAGGGCGAAGTCGCCGTCGCCGGGGAAGGTGGACTGGTCGACGGTGGCGATCGGCTGACCGCCCTCGGCGTCCGACCATTCATTGCCGGCGAGCGTGCAGTGGCCGGCGGTCAGGAAGGCGGGAGAACCGTCGCCCGCGGTGACGTTGAAGCCCGTGGAGCAGCGTGAGCCGCCGGCGAAGATGGCGTCGCCGCCGGAGAGGAACGTCTTGAAGGTGCCGGCCGACTTCTTGATGGTCGCCATGCCGGAGCCGAGGCTCTGGACGGTCGACTCCAGCTGGTCCCAGTTGTCGCCGGTGACGGTGCTGTCGGCGGTGACGAGGATCTTGTTCGTTCTGGGGTCGACCGCCCAGGCCGTGCCCGGGATGGTCGCCTCGGACTTCAGGGTCTGCGCGCCGGACTCGAGCTCGGACAGGCTGTTCTCGACCTCGCGGACCTTCGCGCCGGCCTTCTTCGCCTGGACGATCACGTTGTTGTTGTCGCCGGGGACGACGTTGACGACGAGCTGCCGGCTCTCGGCGTCGTAGTACGAACCGGCGAAGGCGTCGCCGAGCAGTCCCGCGAGCTGCGAGGCGAGATCCGACGCGGCCGCCGCCTTCAGGGTCTTGGGGGCGGCGGCGTCGTTCGACGCGCCGTCCTGGGACGCGTTGGCGTTCGGCAGCAGGATCGCGGCCGCTCCGAGCGCCACCACGCTTCCCGCGGCTATCGCGGCCTTGCGCTTCGGAATTCGCTTGTGACTCAAACTTCTCGACCTCCTGGGGGACGGGGTCTGTGCCGCCGTTCGTCCGGCGGCTTTTCGGGGCGCCTGGTTGGCAGTTGGTACGCACGGGTCGCACGGGGTGTTCAACTCCGTTTGCGCGCGCCCCGCTCGAAACACCGAATCGGCCAAGGACCGCGCCCGCGGGTCCGGCGGCGGGAACAATCCCCCATATGACGATGACCACCGCCGAAGCCGACAAGATCCTCTCCGCCAACTTCGCCCCCTGGGTCCTTCAACTGGGCCTGTCCGTCGAGGCGGTGGAGGAACGCCGCGCGATCCTGCGAATGCCCTGGTCGGACGGGCTCGCCCGGGAGGGCGGCGCACTGTCCGGGCAGGCGCTGATGGCCGCCGCCGACACCGCCACCGTGATCGCGGTGTCGGCGGCGCGCGGGGCGTACGGGCCGATGACGACGGTGCAGCAGTCGACGTCCTTCCAGCGCGCCGTGATCGGTTCGGATGTCCTGATCGAAGCGGTCGTCACCAAGCTGGGCCGTCGTATGGCGTTCGCCGACATCACGATGACCGCCGAGGGGTCGGGAGACATCGCCGCCCGGGCGAGCACGGTGTACGCACTACTGGGCTGACACGATCCGCTACCGATCGGTAGCGGTCGGTTGTGAACACCGATCGGAATCCTGGCTTCAGGGAATCTGCACATTCAATACTCAACGAAGTCACCCTGGCCCAGGGTTCTGCACAAGGTGCTACCCACGGTCACCCCCTTGGGGCGGGAGTGTCGGATTCGCCGCCGCACCGGCCGGGTCCTCCCCGAGCCGATGCAACAGCTCGCCCGAGCCGATGCTGTGACGCATGTGAAGAAGTCGCCGACAAGACGTGCCCGCGTCTGCACGGATCGATGCCGCTGAGATCAAAGTGCCCTGGTGAGGCCGAAGTTTGATTGGAAGCCCGTACCCGCAGCGTGCTTTGATCCATCGCACCGCAGGGGCCGTTAACGGCTTTTCGGAAACGGGCGCCGGGTGCCTGCGGTCGCGGCCGTCATCTGTCCCCAGAGGGGGCCGCTCCCCCTTATGAAATACCCATTAGGAAGGGAAGTTCCATCATGAACTCCACCCCCCAGGTTGCGACCGTCGAGATCTCCGACGCCGAGCTCGACAACGTCTCCGGCGGCCTGCAGGTCAACGCCGTGAACGGTGCCCTCGACGCTGTCAACGGCATCGCCCCGGTTTCCGGCCTGGTCGACACGGTCGTCGGCACCGTGGAGGGTGTCACCGGCCTGAACACCGCCCCGGTCTCGGGTCTGGTCGCCGGTCTCTGATCGCGCCTTTTGTACCGCTGAGTCCCGGAGCCGTTCCCCGGCTCCGGGACTCTCGGGTGCCGTAAAACAAGTCCGGCACCACCCGCAACACGACCGGCCCATGCGAGCCGGTCTCCACTCATCCTCAGGTGAGGGAAAGTTCCGTGCAGTTCCGCCAACAGGCCCTCGCCAAGCTCCAGTCACCGGAGGAACTCGACCTTCCGGTGCGCTTCGCCCGCCCTCAGGGCTGGCTGGTGCTCTGCGTGACGGTGGTCGTCATGGCCGCCGCGTCCGTATGGGCGGTGACCGGTTCGGTCGCCTCCACGGTCGGCGCGCCCGCCATCCTCACCCACGGCCAGGGCAGCTACATCCTGCAGAGCCCCGTCGCCGGCCAGGTCACCGCCGTCCTCGCCGAGCAGGGCCAGCGGCTCCCGGCGAACTCCCCCGTACTGAAGGTCCGCACGGCCAAGGGCGACGCGGTCGTCCGCACGGTCGCCGCGGGCCGGGTCACCGCGCTCGCCGCCACCATCGGACAGATCATCTCCACCGGCGCGAACGTCGCCGCCGTGGAGAAGGTCGCCCACACCAAGGATCCGCTGTACGCCACGGTGTACGTCCCCGCCGAGAACGCGGCCTCCATCCCCGACAAGGCCGCCGTGGACCTCACCGTCTCCTCGGTGCCCACCCAGGAGTACGGCGTCCTGCGCGGCCATGTGAAGTCGGTGGACCGCTCCGCGCAGTCGGCGCAGCAGATCGCCGCGTTCCTGGGCGACAACCAGCTGGGCGAGCAGTTCACGAAGGACGGCAGGCCGGTGGCCGTACTGGTGAAGCTTGACAAGGAGTCGAGCACCAAGAGCGGCTACAAGTGGTCGTCCGCGGACGGGCCGCCGTTCTCCCTCACCTCCATGACCATGGCCGAGGCCTCCATCCGGCTGACCGACCAGCGCCCTGTCGATTGGCTGCTGCCGTGAGCGCCGCACAGGAGACGCGCAGCAGGCGCCGCGCCGCCCCGCCCAAGCGCCCCGTGCCCAAGGGGCGCTCGAAGACGGTCCGCACGCCCACCGTGCTCCAGATGGAGGCCGTGGAGTGCGGCGCCGCCTCCCTCTCGATGGTGCTCGGCCACTACGGCCGCCACGTCCCGCTGGAGGAGCTGCGCATCGCGTGCGGTGTCTCCCGCGACGGCTCGCGCGCCAGCAACCTGCTCAAGGCCGCCCGCAGCTACGGGCTGACCGCCAAGGGCATGCAGATGGACACGGCCGCCCTCGCCGAGGTGAAGACACCGGCCGTCCTGTTCTGGGAGTTCAACCACTACGTCGTCTACGACGGCATGGGCCGCCGCTTCGGCCGCCGCGGCGTCTACATCAACGACCCCGCCAAGGGCCGCCGCTTCGTGCCCATGGAGGACTTCGACGGCAGCTTCACCGGCGTCGTCCTCGTGATGGAGCCCGGCGAGGACTTCAGCAAGGGCGGCCGCAAGCCGGGCGTGCTCGGCGCGATGCCGGCCCGGCTGCGCGGCACCGCGGGCACGATGCCCGCCGCCGTCCTGGCGAGCCTGCTGCTGGTGGTGGTCGGCGCGGCGGTGCCCGCACTGAGCCGCACCTACATCGACGAGTTCCTGATCGGGAACCAGACCTCGCTGCTGAGCGTGCTGTTCGCGTCCATGGGGACCTGCGTCGCGCTCACCCTCGTACTGACCTGGCTGCAACAGGCGAACCTGCTGCGCGGCCGCATCATCTCCTCCACCCTCTCCAGCGCCCGCTTCCTGCGCCATCTGCTGCGGCTGCCGGTGACGTTCTTCTCCCAGCGCAGCCCGGCCGACCTGGTGCAGCGCCTCCAGTCGAACGACGCGGTGGCCGAGACGCTGGCCCGCGACCTCGCGGCGGCGGGCGTGGACGCGGTGGTCGTCGTGCTCTACGCGCTCCTCCTCTACACCTACGACCCCCAGCTCACCTTCGTCGGCATCGGCGTCGCCCTGCTGAACGTCGTCGCCATGCGAGTCGTCATCCGCCTGCGCGCGACCCGTACGGCAAAGCTGCGCGCGGACAACGCCCGGCTCACCAACACGGCGTACACCGGCCTCCAGCTGATCGAGACGATGAAGGCGACCGGCGGCGAGGACGGCTACTTCCGCAAGTGGGCCGGACAGCACGCCACCACGCTGGAGGAGCAGCAGCGCCTGGGCGTCCCGAGCGCCTGGCTGGGCGTGGTGGCGCCCACGCTCGCGACGCTCAACAGCGCGCTCATCCTCTGGATCGGCGGTATGCGGGCGGTCGAGGGCGGCATATCCGTCGGCCTGCTGGTCGCCTTCCAGGCCCTGGTCACCCGCTTCACCGCCCCGATCACCCGCCTGAACGGCGTCGCCGGCCGCATCCAGGACTTCGCCGCCGACGTGGCCCGCCTGAAGGACGTGGAGAACTTCGAGGCGGACCCACTCTACGGCCGTCCCGGCGCCGGCGAGTCGACGCGCCGGCTCAACGGCCACGTCGAGCTGCAGAACATCACCTTCGGCTACAGCCCACTCGACAAGCCCCTGCTCACCGGCTTCGACCTGACCGTCGGCCCGGGCCAGCAGGTGGCCCTGGTCGGCGGCTCCGGCAGCGGCAAGTCGACGGTCTCCCGGCTGATCTCGGGCCTGTACACCCCCTGGGAGGGCGTCATCCGCATCGACGACCAGCGCATCGAGGACATCCCGCGCGGTGCGCTCGCGGCCTCCGTCTCCTTCGTCGACCAGGAGGTCTTCCTCTTCGAGGGCACGGTCCGCGACAACGTGGCCCTGTGGGACCCGTCCATCCCCGACGACGCGGTGGTGGACGCGCTGCGTGACGCGGCGCTGTACGACGTGGTCATGCGCCGCCCCGGCGGTATCCACAGCAAGGTCGAGCAGGACGGACGCAACTTCTCCGGCGGGCAGCGCCAGCGCCTGGAGATCGCTCGGGCCCTGGTGCGCCGGCCCAGCATCCTGGTGCTGGACGAGGTGACGAGCGCGCTGGACGCCGAGACCGAGCAGGTCGTGATGGACAACCTGCGCAAGCGCGGCTGTGCCTGTGTGGTGATCGCGCACCGGCTCAGCACCGTGCGCGACAGCGACGAGATCGTCGTACTCCAGCACGGCACGATCGTCGAACGCGGGCGGCACGAGGAGCTGGTGGCGCGCGGCGGCGCGTACGCGGCACTGGTCAAGGAGCGGTGAGATGACCTCCGTCCACGAGGGCGACCTCGTTCTCAACGCGCTCGGTCAGATGGGCACACGCATCGACTGCGCCGGCTTCAACCGCCTCGATCTCGAAGGCCCGCAGGTGCTGTGGCTGGTCGCGTCCGGCGCCGTGGACCTGTTCGCGGTCGACGCCGGGCAGCAGGGCCACTGGCACCACCTCGGCCGCCTGGAGGCGGGCTCGCTGCTGCTCGGCCCGGTCGCCGGACCGCAGCACACGCTGGTGGCCCGCCCGCTCAGGGACTGCGTCGTGCACCGCATCGGGCTGCGCGAGCTGTACCAGCCCGCCAACACCCAGACGTGGTCGTACGACGAGTACGGCAACCCGCAGTACGTCCCCCCGACGACGAGCCCGCTGGAGTACGCCCTCGCGCTCGGCGTCGGCCGCAGCCTCTCCATCCTCTTCCAGGCACCGATGGCCACCGAGCGGGCCGCCGAGGTGACCGACGACGACGTCTTCTGGATGCAGGTGCCGCCCGGCAGCGTGCAGTACGGCTCGCTGTACGGCGCGGAGGCCGCCGCCGACCTGCTGATGGACCCGGCGGTCTGGCAGTCCATGGTCGACCAGCAGTACCGCCTGCTGACCACCCTGGACCGCTGGATCGAGCAGCTGGAGCGCACCCACGAGACGCGCACCGCCGAGGGCATCAAGGCCGGCGAGGCGGTGCGCGCCCAGGCCGACCGGACGCTGCTGGCGTCCATCGGCAAGCGGGGCGACAAGCGAACGACGGCCGCCGACGCGGACGCCAGCTACGCGGCCTGCAAGCTGGTCGCCGAGGCGGCCGGGATCACACTGGCCGAGCCCGCGCAGAGCGGCACCGAGAGCGACCGGCTCGACCCGGTCGAGCGGGTGGCCATCGCCTCCCGGGTCCGTGCCCGGGCCGTACGGCTGGACGGACGGTGGTGGCGGGACAACGTCGGCCCGCTCGTCGGTCACCGGGCGCTGTCCGGTGCACCGGTGGCGTTGCTGTGGCGGCGCGGTGGCTATGTCGCCGTCCATCCGGCGACCGGCCGGGAGACGCCGGTCGAGAAGGCCAACGCGGAGGAGTTCGAGCCGCGTGCCGTGATGTTCTACCGCCCGCTGCCCGACCGCGCGCCCAGCCCGCTCAGGCTCCTGCGGTTCAGCATGCGGGGCACCGGCGGCGATCTGACGAACCTGCTGATCAGTGGCCTGGTGACGGTGGCGATCGGTGCGCTGGTACCGATCGCGACGGGCAAGATTCTCGGCGAGTTCGTGCCGAAGGCCCAGACCGGGCTGATCGTGCAGTTCTGTCTGGCCGTGATGATCAGCAGTGTCGTGGCCGCGGCGTTCATGCTGCTGCAGAACCTGACGATCCTGCGTCTGGAGGGCCGTATAGAGGCCACGCTCCAACCGGCGCTTTGGGACCGGCTGCTGCGGCTGCCCACGAAGTTCTTCACCGAGCGCTCGACCGGCGAGCTGGCCAGCCAGGCCATGGGTATCAGCGCGATCCGTCGTCTGATGGCGGGAGTCGGCCCGGTCGTGGCGTCGTCGGTGACGGTGGGCGCGATGAACCTGGCGCTGCTGTTCTGGTACAGCGTGCCGATGGCGATGGCGGCGATCGGCATGCTCGTCGTCATCGCGGCCGTGTTCCTGGGGCTCGGGCTGTGGCAGGTGCGCTGGCAGCGGCGGCTCGTGGTGCTCAGCAACAAGCTCAACAACCAGGCGTTCCAGACGCTGCGCGGGCTGCCGAAGCTGCGGGTCGCGGCGGCCGAGAACTACGCGTACGCGGCCTGGGCGGACCGGTTCGCGCGCAGCCGTGAGCTCCAGCAGAAGGTGGGGCGGATCAAGAACCTCACCACGGTGATGGGCGCGGTGTACCTGCCGGTGTGCACGCTGCTGATGTTCATGCTGCTGGCGGGTCCGGCGCGCGGGTCGATGTCGGCGGCCGCGTTCCTCACCTTCAACACCTCGGTGACGATGCTGCTGACGTCGGTCACCCAGCTGACCGGCTCGTTCGTGTCGGTGGTGGCCGCGCTGCCGCTGTTCGAGGAGATCAAGCCGGTGCTGGACGCGACACCCGAGGTGCGCACGGCGAGCACCCGGCCGGGCCCGCTGACCGGGTCGATCGAGGCGCGCCGCCTGTCCTTCCGGTACTCCGACGACGGTCCCCTGATCCTCGACGATGTGTCCTTCGACGTACGCCCGGGCGAGTTCGTGGCGATCGTCGGCCCCAGCGGCTGCGGCAAGTCGACGCTGCTCAGGCTGCTGATCGGCTTCGACAAGCCGGTGTCCGGCAGTGTGCTCTACGACGGCCAGGACCTGTCGGCGCTGGACCAGTCGGCCGTACGGCGGCAGTGCGGGGTGGTGCTCCAGCACGCCCAGCCCTTCACCGGTTCGATCCTCGACGTCATCTGCGGCACCGAGCCGTACACGCCGGAAGAGGCGATGGCGGCGGCCGAGATGGCGGGGCTCGCCGAGGACATCAAGCGGATGCCGATGGGGCTGCACACCATCGTCTCGGGCAGCGGGGCGATCTCCGGCGGCCAGCGGCAGCGCCTGATGATCGCGCAGGCGTTGATCCGCCGGCCGCGCATCCTCTTCTTCGACGAGGCGACCAGCGCCCTCGACAACGAGACCCAGCGCACCGTCATCGAGTCGACCAAGGCCCTCAACGCCACCCGCATCGTCATCGCGCACCGCCTGTCGACGGTGCTGGACGCCGACCGCGTGATCGTGATGGAGGACGGCAAGGTGGCCCAGCAGGGCCCACCCGCGCAGCTCCTC
Source organism: Streptomyces sp. SD31 (assembly GCF_052068475.1). Taxonomy (NCBI): domain Bacteria; kingdom Bacillati; phylum Actinomycetota; class Actinomycetes; order Kitasatosporales; family Streptomycetaceae; genus Streptomyces; species Streptomyces sp. SD31. Next base: position 65,972 of record NZ_JBQHCX010000021.1, read on the forward strand.
GCGGACACGAGCGGGCGGCTGCACGAGTTGGTGCGACGCCAGATGGCGTGAGTGCGGCGCCGGATGGCGTGCGCGCGACGCCGGATCAAGTCCAGGGACGGCTCAGGGCTTTGCGGGGCAACCCCCGAGGCGTCCCCCTGAGGGCGACCCCGACCACGACCCGGTGCCTTCCCTGATTCCCGTCCTGTTCGGTTGTGACCCCGGCTGGATCACTGCCACCTTCGATCTTGCGGGTCTCGCCCGTGATCCGTTTCGCAGGACGCTCGGAAGGGACTTCATGGAGTTACGCATCAGGGCGCTCACCGCAGCGCTCGCCGTCGGGTTACTCGCCGGGGTGTCGGCGCCGGGCGTGGCGTCGGCGCAGGCCGGCCCTCGAGGCAGCGGCTCGGCGACGCAGGAGGCGATCGACTGGAAACCATGCGCCCAGGACGCCACGGCGGAGTGCGGGACCCTGCGCCTGCCCGTCGACTGGGCACGCCCGTCGGGCGAGACGTTCGATCTCGCCGTGGGCCGTCGCAAGGCGACCGATCCGGATCGCCGCGTCGGGGTGCTGCTGGTCAACCCGGGCGGTCCGGGCGCCTCGGGGGTGAACTTCGCCGTTGCGGACGCCAAGTCCCACTTCAGCCCCGACATCCAGGAGCGGTTCGACATCGTCGGGTTCGACCCCCGGGGCGTCGGCGCCAGCCATCCGGTGAAGTGCTCCAGCGAACTGCTGCGCCAACAGCCGTCGGTCTACCCCCGCAACCAGACGGAGTTCGACCGGCTCGCCGAGTTCAACCGCGCGTTGCGCGAGGACTGCCGGCGGCACACCGGTCCGCTCTTCGACCACGCCGACACCTTGAGCGTCGTACGGGACATGGACGCGCTCCGTGGGGCGCTGGGCGAGGAGAAGATCAACTACTTCGGCCACTCCTACGGCACGCTGATCGGCGAGCAGTACGCGGAGGAGTACGGCGACCGGATCCGGTCCATGGCCCTCACCGCGAACATCGACCACAGCCTCGGCGCCCGCGAGTTCCTCGTCTCCTCCGCGGCCGCCGCCGAGGACTCGTTCCACCAGTTCGTGAAGTGGTGCGACCGTTCCAGCTCCTGCGCGCTGCACGGCCGGGACGTCACCGCCGTATGGGACCGCCTGCTCGCCAGGGCGGACCGGGGGGAGATACGCGATCCGGAGAGTCCGCAACGGGCCCTGACCGCGCACAAGATCGCGTTCGACGTCTTCATGAAGTTCTACGGTCCGCGCTGGGACGAGCTGGGCGCCTACGTGGCGGGCCTCGACGCACAGGAACCGCAGGAGCGGCAGCGATCCGAGCAACCTCGCCAAGACCGGCCGCCGCTGTCACGGGAAGCGGACCAGCAGACGACGGCGGAGCCGTTCTACGCGGTCTTCTGCCAGGACTGGCGCATCCGGGCGAAGGACTACCGGGAGTACGCCGAGCTGACCCGGGCCGAACTACGGGCCGCGCCGCACATGCGCGGTTCACCGCGCGTGCACCCGGCGGTTGCCGGGTGCATCGGCTGGCCCGACGAGGTGAACAACCCGCAGCACCGTCTGCGCATCACCGAGGCACCCAAGATCCTCATGCTGCACTCACGGCACGACCCGGCGAACCACTTCACTTGGGCGGCCAATGTCCACCGGCAGACCAGGGGTACGACCGTCCTGCTGCCGTACGAGGGCGCCGGACACAGCGTCTACGGGCGCAGTGACTGCACACGTGGTGCCGTGGACGAGTACCTGACGGAGCTGAGAGTCCCGAGCACCGGGAGCAGTTGTGCACCCGCCGGGACGAACTGATCGGGTTCAGGCGTCCAAGCCAGGGACCGGGGCGCCGGAGGGGACGCCGGCGGATACATAGCCGTCGTAGAACTCCTTCCAGGGCGCCTCGGCCCCGGCGTGCGCTCCCTCGAAGCGCTCCCCGCGCACGTGCGCGTCGAGGGCCGCGAGGCAGACCTCCCAGCCGGCGCTGTTGCGGGCGGCGGTGTCCTCGGCGACGAGGACGTTGGTGAGCGTGAAGCGGGTGCGTTTGTCGTCCAGGGCCTCCAGGTCGAAGTGCAGTTCGTCGCCGCCCCACTCGAAGGACAGGTGCCGGGGTTCGTCGACGGCGATCACGCGGCCCGTGGAGTCCTCCATGTTCGGGTCGCTGCTGAACTTGATCGTGCCGCCGGGGCGCAGCTCGATCTCGGCGCGGGACGGGAACCAGTGGGCCAGTTCGTCGGCGTCGGTCAGGAACTGCCAGACGCGTTCGACGGGATGGTCGTAGGTACGGCTGAAGCGGACAGCCGGGCGGCCGTCGTCCAGGGTCAGGTAGGTGCCGGTGAGATCTGCGGTCATGGCGGATCAGTCCTTCGTGGTGGGTCCATGCCGTCCGAGGTCTCGTCGAGTCGGCGGCCCAGGGCGTCCAGGCTGCGGTTCCAGAGCTCGCGGTACGGGGCCAGCCAGGCGTCGAGTTCGGCGATCGGGGTGGGATCGAGGGCGTAGACGCGGCGCTGGGCATCCTGCCGTACCCGCACCAGGCCGGCCTCCCGCAGCACCTTCAAATGCTTCGACGTACTGGGCTGGCTCAGACCGCATGCCTCCACGATCTCCCCCACGGGCCGCGGCCGCTCCAGGAGCAGCGCGACGATGGCCCGTCGGTGGGGATCGGCGAGGGCGCTCCAGAGCGAGGCGTCGGACACGGCTCCAATATGCCTCTGCGGTTATATTCCAGTCAAGGAATGTAAAAGCCCCGCTCCTGTGCGCCCCCGTTGCTCCCGCCCTGAAGCGGGTACTGGCGACGCATGCGAATCAGTGTCGTGGATGTGGGGTCCAACACGGTCCGACTGGTGGTGGCCGATGCGGAGGACGGGGTACCGCTGCCCGTCCACACCGAGAAATGGCGGCTGCGGCTGTCCCAGCAGGTCAGGCCCGGGGACAGCATCCCCGAGGAGGCGGTCGAGCAATTGGTCTGCGCGGTCGCCGCCGCGGGCCGGACCGCGACCAGATGGGGCGCCACCGCTCCCCTGGCCTTCGCGACCGCCGTGGTGCGCGGCGCACCGAACCGCCACGAGGTGGTGCGCACCGTGCGCACGCGGACGGGGGTGAGCCTGTGCACCCTGCCGGGCGAGGTCGAGGCCGAGCTCACCTTCCTCGGGGCGCGGCGGTGGATGGGCTGGCGGTCGGGGCCGCTCGCCCTGCTGGACATCGGCGGCGGCTCGCTCGAAGTGGCGTTCGGTCGTGGCCGGTTACCGGACTTCGTGGCGTCGCTGCCGCTCGGCGCGGCACGGCTGACCCATGAGTTCTTCACCGACGAGGACCCGCCGGCGACGCGACAGGTACGGGCGCTGCGCCGCAAGGTCCGCCATCAGCTGCGGGACGTCGCGGCCCGGATCCGCTGGGAGGGGCCGCACACGGCGACCGCCACCTCGCGTACGTTCCAGCAACTGGGTCGTCTGTGCGGGGCCGCACCGGGTCGGCACGGTCCGTTCATGGAACGGCAGTTGGCGCGTGCGGACCTGCGGGAGGCCATCGGGCGCCTGGCCGCGTTGCCCGCCGCCGAGCGCGCCCTGCTGCCCGGCATCTCCGCACCGCGCGCCGCCCAGAGCCTGGCCGGCGCGGTGGTCGCGCACACGGCGATGAAGCTGACCGGCCTCAGTACGGTGACGATCTGTCCGTGGGCGATCCGCGAAGGGATCATGCTGCGGCACATCGAGGACGGCGCGTCCTGGTGGGCGGAGATCAGCCGCCTCAACGACGAGGCCGTTCTGTCCGACCCGGTACCCCTGCGGATCGCGAGCGCGCCCGCGACCAGCTGACCGCAGAAAGGATCCACGGCACGCAACCGCCCGAGACGGAAGGAGACCCCGTGACCGACGGCAAGAAGGACCACGAGGAGCACCCCGAGACGGCGTTCGAAGAGGTCATCGACGAGATCACCGACGCCGAGCGCCGCACCCGGGACTCCGCCGAGCAGCGCCGCCACAGGGGCGAGGCCGGCGATGCCATCACCCCCAACACACGCGCCCAAGAGGAGTCCGAGGGCGAGTGACCGGGGCGGGTGGCCCGGCGCCCCACGGGTACTCGGCGGTCATGACACACGACCTCCGCCCGACGCGAGGCGGCGAAGGGCCCCCGCTGCCGACCGCGCGGGGCCCCGTCTCCGCTGCCGTCGAGGAGTATCTGCGGGGTGCGGGCCCACCGCCCCGGCACCAGGATGTCGCGGGCGCGGCCGTCTACGGCGACGACCTTCAGCTGGCCCTCTACCTCTGCTACGAACTGCACTACCGCGGTTTCGCCGGCGTGCCCGAGTCCCTCGAGTGGGACCCGGACCTGCTGCGTGTCCGCGCCGCGCTGGAACACCGCTTCCTGACCGCCCTGCGCGCGGACGTGCCCACCCACGACAGCGTCGAGGACGCGCTGGCCGGCCTCCTCGTCGAACCCGTCGACGGCACGGGAGTCAGTCACTTCCTCTGCGCCGAGGGCGAGTTGTGGCAGCTGCGCGAGTACGCGGCCCAGCGCTCCCTGTACCACCTCAAGGAGGCGGACCCGCATGCCTGGGTGCTGCCCCGGCTGTGGGGCAGGGCCAAGTCGGGCATGGCGGCGGTGGAGTTCGACGAGTACGGCGGCGGCCGGCCCGAACGCGTCCACGCACGCCTCTTCGCCGACCTGATGACGGACCTCGACCTGGACACGGCGTACGGGCGCCATCTCGACGCGGCGATCGCGGAAGCCCTGGCCACGGTCAATCTGATGTCCCTGCTGGGCCTGCACAGGGCGCTGCGCGGAGCCCTCGTCGGCCATTTCGCGGCGGTCGAGATCACCTCGTCACCGGCCTCACGGCGGCTGGCCGAGGCGATGCGCCGCACGGGCGCCGGGCCCGCCGCCGAGCATTTCTACGACGAGCATGTCGAGGCGGACGCGGTGCACGAGCAGGTCGTACGCCATGACGTCATCGGCGGCCTGCTCGCCGAGGAGCCGCACCTCGCCCCGGACGTCGCCTTCGGCATCGACGTCACCGGGTATCTGGAGGACCGCCTCGCCGACCGGCTGCTCGGCGCCTGGCGCGCGGGACGGTCGTCGCTGCGCACGCCCCTACGGTCCGAGATGCCCCTTACTTTCTGAATGCCCGGGTACCCGGGGTCGGTGAAGCCACTGGTCCCCCCGGGCGTCTACGCCCCTCAGGAAGACACCGACCTGCTCGTCGGCGCCCTGCGCGAGGAGCCGCTGCCCGACGGCGCGCACGTCCTCGACGTGGGGACCGGTTCGGGCGCGCTGGCGATCGAAGCCGCTCGACGCGGCACACAGGTGACCGCGGTGGACGTGTCCTGGCGGGCGGTGTGCGCGGCACGGCTGAACACCCGGCTGGCCGGGCTCGATGTCCGCATCCGGCACGGCAACCTCTTCGCCCCGGTGCGGGGGCAGTCGTTCGACCTCATCCTGGCCAACCCGCCGTATGTCCCCGCGCCGGACACGGGCCACGCCCCGCACGGTGCGGCCCGGTCCTGGGACGCCGGCCGGGACGGACGGCTCCTCCTCGACCGGATCTGCCGGGAGGCCCCCGCCCTGTTGCGCCCCGGCGGCGTTCTCCTGGTCGTGCACTCGGCGCTCAGCTGCCCCGGCCGGACTCTGACGAACCTGCGGGGGGCAGGGCTGAAGGCATCCGTGACACGGCGTCGGGTGATCCCGTTCGGCCCCGTGCTGCGGTCGCGGGAGGGCTGGCTGCGGGAGCGCGGCCTGCTGTCCGCACCGGACCAGAGGGAGGAACTGGTGGTCGTCCGTGCCGAACTCCCCGTCTGACGAGCCGCGCCGCGTCAAGGTCCAGCGCCAGGGCCCCCTCCTGGTGGAGGGCCCGGTGGAGGTGGAGCTGGAGGACGGCACGATCGTCACCTCCGACCGCTTCCGCGTCGCCCTGTGCACCTGCCGCCGCAGCCGCCGCTACCCGTGGTGCGACACCAGCCACCGCGACCGGGCCAAGGAACGCTGAGCCGGTCAGTCGAAGTACGACTCGAGGGTCCCGCGGCGCCGGATGTCGAGCGTCGCGCAGTGGAACGAGCCCCCGAACGGCGCGTAGTGCAGCAGGTCGCAGGGGATCGGCTCGAACCCCCACTGTTCGAGCGCGCGCAGCATGCCGGTGTGGTGGCGTTCGGCGATCACTCGTTTCTCGTCGACCATGAGCACGTTCATGCTGAGCCATTTGCCGCACATGGAGGTGATCCTGAGCAGGCGGTCGTCGATCGGATCGGGCTCCGGAGCGACCAGGACGTCCCAGGAGTTCAGGACCTCGGGCAAGCGATCGACGTCGATGTACTCGGGATTGACCAGGACCTTGCCGGGGGCGAGCAGGACGAAGGTCGTGTCGATGTGCATGGGCGTACGGCAGCGGCTCTCGATCTCGTGGATGCGATAGCCGGGCCCGAGATGGCGGCGCAGCCACTCGATGCCCATCCGATTGGTGACATTGCTGCGCGTGACGAACAAGTCGCGGCCCGCGCGGACGAAGTCCGCGGCGTCGAAGACCGGCTCGAACTCGGTGAGGACGTAGCGCATGGGTTCGCCGGGCCCGGGCGCACGGAAGCCCGGCTCGAACAGCTCGTCGGTGAGCTGCGGCTTCGGCGCCGCCGTCCAGCGCGCGCCGCGCCGGAAGTACTCCTTGAGGATCGCGCGATACGAATGCGTCTCGAAGTACCGGCATGGCCATGCCATCGGGGTCTCGATGATCTCGTCGCCGATCACGAGCAGACTGTCACGCGGACAGGTGTTGCAGAAACCCCGCGACGACCAGTGCGGGGTGCCGAAGCGTCGACTGTGGTCGACCGCGTCCGGGCGCCGGACCGTGACATCGAGGGACCGCAGAAGAGCGATGAACCCTTCGAGTTCGTCCTGCGCCCCCTCGACCAGCGCGCGCGGATACTTGAATCCGCTCGCGAGCCCCAGCAACCGCCCCGTCCAGGGCGGGACGTTGCAGGTGACGACCGAATGGCGGGACGGGAACGTCGCGCCGTCGAGACGTCCGACGACGATTTCCTCCAGCGGGTCCCACTCGTTGTGCGAGTTGACCGGCGAGACAAGTTGCTCCTCCACAGCACCGCCGGGTACCCAGCGCCCACATGGTCACTCATAGTGAGTCAACCGCTTCCGATTGTATTCACCAGGTCGAGTGAACCAGGTCTTGCGCGCGGCGCCGCAGGGATGCCGACCCTCACCGCCGGGTAACAGCCCTGATCAAACGCGCCCTTTTCCGAGGTGGAGCGGACATGACGCCGGACGCCGCCGATCGCGCCCCCCATCCGACCGAGGACCTGGCCATGGACCCCTTCCGGTCCGTGCCGCCCCCGGCGAACGCCCATGCCCGCACGCGCAGATGCGGCCCGTTCACCGTGGTCGAGGTCCTGGGTGAGATCGATCTGGCGACGGCGGCGCTTCTTGCCGAGCATCTGGACGCGGCGACGGCGAGACCGGAGTCGGACGTGGTGGTCGATCTGCGGCGGGTCGACTTCTTCGACTGCTCGGGACTGCGTGTCCTGTGCCGGGCCGAGAGACGGGCCAGGGACCGTGGCGGCCGTCTCCGGGTCGTCTCCGACGCGCCGCGGATCCGGCGACTGCTGCACGGCGCGGGCCTGCTGGGCCGTTTCGCGCCCTTGCCGCGGATCCCCGGGGAGAACGGGTGACCCGTAGCGGTCCGAGGTGTCGGCCGGGCGGCCCCACTCCGCCCGGCCGACCCCCGATGCGAGATCACAGAGGGTCCCTCGGCACGGCTCGTACTCCCCATCCGCGAGCCTTTGCCGAACTGCACGGGGACCGTGCGATCCCGGTCCTTAGAACGCGAAGAGACTCGTGGTGTACGAGCCCTTCACGCACTCGTTGGAGAAGGTGCGCTCATAGGAGACGCGCTGCCCCTGCCAGACGCCGTCGACGGTGACGATCACGGGGTCGTACTGCTTGGTGCACAGCATGCCGTCCCGGGCCGTCAGATCCTCGAAGTTGCCGCCCACACCGCGCAGTTCGGCACAGGCCGAGGCGGGGTCGGGATGGGTGCCCGAGGGCGTCGGGGAACAGCTCAGGGTGACCGCGCGCACCGGGGTGGTCATGGTGGCGCTGTCACCGTGGGCCACGGTGAGCACCAGGGCCGAGGGTGCGTAGAGCGAGGCGGGGGCGGCGTCCGGGGCGGCCAGGGCGGATCCGGTGAGGGGTCCGCAGACGGCGGTGGCCGTGAGGCCGAGGGTCGCTGCCCAGCGCGCGGTGTTCCGCATTGTGTGCATCCTTCCGCTCGAGTTGAGGGTGTGCCGGCTCCGGCGCGATCGGTGCCGGAGCGACGAGCGGGAGTCTGCCGAGTCCGCCGCCGAAACTCACATCGACACCACTGGTTTCAGTAACCTTGCGTATTGAATCAGTGGCGTGAAGTAACGGACTTCGAACGTTCCAACGCCGGAAGTTGGCGGTTCTTGATCGTTCCAAGTCGCCGAGTGGCCGGATCCCGCACGCTCAGCAATAGGCCTGAAACATTCCGGTTGGGCCCTCCGGTTGAGCTCTCGGCTTACTCGACCGCTGTCCCTTGCGTTCGCAAGCGGGCGGAGTAATCGTGATTACATGATTACCAGCGAACAAAGAGAGAAGCTACGCGGCTGGTTCGCCGGCCGTCTGCCCGACGACCTCTTCGAGGACCTCGTCGAGGTGACGGTCGACCGCGAGGAGATCACCGTGATCGGCCGCGTCCGCCCACCCCACCTGGCCGAGGACGTCTCGGCCGCCGAGCGGGAGGCGGCCGTGGAGAGCCGGATCCAGGAGTTCCGGGAGCGCACCCGGGAGACCCGGATCGGGGTGGCCCGTGAGGCGGAGCACCGGTTCCGCAGGAAGGTCTCCTGGGGAGTGGAGTGCGACGGCGAGCGCGCCCTGTTCACCCACATCGCCGCCCCGGTGATGACCCGGCTGCGTCAGCCCGAGCGGCAGGTCCTCGACACGCTGATCGCCGGCGGGGTCGCCCGCAGCCGCAGCGACGCCCTCGCCTGGTGCGTACGGCTGGTCCAGCGGCACACGGACGACTGGCTCACCGAACTGCGCGAGTCCCTGGAGAACGTCCAGCGGGTGCGGGCACAGGGGCCGGACACGGAGCGGGAGGGCACACCCACGGACACCGACTGATGGAGCGAGCCGTTGTCAGACCCGTCCGCTACGTTGCCGGCATGACCGACTTCGTACTGGTGGCTGGGGCGTGGCTCGGAGCGTGGGCGTGGGACGAGGTGGCGGTCGAACTGCGCTCGGCGGGGCATGTAGTCCACCCCCTGACGCTCTCCGGCCTCGCCGAGAAGCAAGCTGTTCCCGCCGGGCAGCGGACTCATGTCCAGGACATCGTGGATGAGGTCGAGCGCCTCGATCTGCGTGACGTCGTCCTCGTCGGGCACAGTTACGCCGGTGTGCCGGTCGGACAGGCGGCCCTTCGGATCGGTGACCGGCTGCGACGTGTCGTCCTGGTCGATGCCAATGTCGCCGTCGACGCGGAGACGTTCCTGGCCGGCTGGCCGAGCGACGAGGTACGGGCGGCGATCAAGGACAACGGCGGCGTCTGGCCGCCGCTCACGGCAGCCGACTGCGTGGGCCAAGGGCTGACGGACGAGCAGACAGCCCGGATCGTCGCCGGCGCGACCCCGCATCCGGGCGCGACGCTGACCGAACCGGCCGTCATGCCACGGCCGTTGGACGAGCTGCCCGGCACCTACATCAAGTGCCTGCTCGACGGCGACGAGCCGATGCCCGCCGCGGCCGCGCTCCTCAAGAGCGACCGGTGGAAGCTGGTCGAGATGGACACCGGCCACTGGCCGATGTTCTCCCGGCCGCGCGAACTGGCGCGCATCCTGCACGAGTCGGCGACCGGACCCTGACCCTCCCCTCCTGCCTACTGGTCGGTATGGTCGGCGTACTGCGCGTTCTCAGCGACGAGAGGCGGGATGCCGGCATGGCGAAGCACTGGGCGGACTTCCAGTACGAGATCTATCTGAACGGGACAGCGGGGGCCGTCCCCCGGCTGCCCACCGATCTGACCCGGCTGGAGGAGCTCACCGAGCAGCGCCTCGGCCCCGGCCCCGTCGGCTATGTGGCGGGCAGCGCGGGCGACGGCAGCACCGCCCGCGCCAACCGGGCGGCGCTGCGGCGGCGCCGGATCGTGCCGCGCATGCTGCGGGACGTGCACGAACGGGACCTGTCCGTCGAGGTGTTGGGCCGCTCCCTGCCCGCTCCGCTGGCACTGGCGCCGGTCGGAGTGCTGTCGATCATGCACCCGGGCGCCGAGTGCGCGGCCGCCCGGGCCGCGGCGGCGCAGGGCGTTCCGTTCACCCTCTCCTCGGCGTCCAGCACGCCCATGGAGCAGGTCGCGGAGGCGATGGGCGACGCCGAGCGCTGGTTCCAGCTGTACTGGCCGAAGGACCCGGAGGTGGGCCGGAGTTTCCTGAACCGGGCGAAGGCGGCCGGGTTCAGCGCGCTCGTCGTCACCCTGGACACGCCGATGCTGGCCTGGCGGCCCCGCGATCTCGACCAGGCGTATCTGCCGTTCCTGCACGGCGTGGGCACCGCGAACTACTTCTCCGACCCGGCCTTCCGGGCGGGCCTGGCCAAGCCGGTGCACGAGGATCCGAACGCAGCCGTGATGCACTTCGTCGGCATGTTCTCTGACCCCGCCAAGACCTGGCCGGACCTGGCGTTCCTGCGCGAGAACTGGGACGGCCCGATCGTCCTGAAGGGCATCCTGCACCCGGACGACGCCCGTGCGGCCGCCGACGCCGGGATGGACGGGGTCGTCGTCTCCAACCACGGCGGCCGCCAGGTGGCCGGCGCCATCGGCGCGGCGGACGCCCTGCCCCGGGTCGTGGATGCGGTCGGCGACCGGTTGACCGTGCTGTTCGACAGCGGCATCCGCACCGGCGACGACGTCTTCAAGGCCCTCGCCCTCGGCGCGCGGGCGGTGCTCGTCGGGCGTCCGTACGCGTACGGGCTCGGGCTCGACGGACAGGCGGGCGTCGAGCACGTCATCCGCTGCCTGCTCGCCGAACTCGACCTCACCCTCGCCCTGTCCGGACACGCCACCCCCGCCACGGTCGGCCCCGCCGACCTCACCGAGGAATCCGCATGACCGCCCCGAAGAACGTCCTCGCCGTCATCCCGCCGCATGTGGGCGGTCGTGACGTCGGCGCCGGCCTCGCCACGCTCTTCCCCGAGGGGGCGAACGTCACCGTCGTCGAGGCGGCCGACGAGGACCCGGCCGCCCTGCGCGCCGCGCACGTCGTCATCACCGCGCTCGCCCCGGTCACCGCCGACCACCTCGCCGCCGCGCCGGAGTTGGAGCTGGTGCAGTGTGCGAGCCACGGCTTCGACTACGTCGATGTGGACGCGGCTCGCGAGCGCGGAGTGCGCGTGTGCAACATCGGCTCCAGCGGCGCCGAGGCGCAGAACGTGGCCGAGCAGACCTTCGCCCTCATGCTCGCGCTGGCCAAGCAGATCGTCCCCGCCCATACCGCGCTCGTCGAGGCCGACTGGGCGCTCCCCCGGCTGCAGCACTCGCTGACCGAACTGTCCGGCAAGACGCTCGGCATCGTCGGCCTGGGCCAGATCGGGCGGCAGGTCGCCCGCCGCGCGGCCGCGTTCGACATGAGCGTCGTCTACACGGGGCGACGCCGGCTGCCGCCGGAGACGGAGGCCGAGTTCGGCGGTGCCCGCCATGTCCCGCTCGACGAACTGCTGCGCACCGCCGACTACGTCTCTCTGCACGCCCCGCTCACCGACGAGACGCGGAACCTGCTGAACGCCGAGCGGCTGACGCTCCTCAAGCCGTCGGCGTTCGTGATCAACACCGCGCGGGGCGCCCTGATCGACCAGGACGCCCTCGCGGACGCACTGGAGAAGGGTGCCCTGGCCGGGGCGGGCATCGACGTCTTCGACCCCGAACCGCCCACCCCGGCCCTGCGCCTGCTCCGCGCCCCGAACGTGGTGCTCTCCCCACACGCCGGCGGCGTCACCCGCGAGACCCTCGTCCGCATCGCCCTGGCCGCCGTCCAGAACGTGACCGCCTTCCTGGCGGACGGGGCACCGCAGGACGTCGTGAACTAGGGACTGTCTTCGGTTGTGATCAGGCCCTGGGTGGGGTGCCGGTCCGGTAGGACGAAAATGATCTTGGACATCCTCGTTCTCGTCTCCGCAGGCACCCCTTGGACCACACCGCCAGGAGGAACCAGTGTCATTCCCGCATCTGCTCACCCCCGCGGAGAAGCTCACCGACGCGAAGAAGCTGTTGAGCCTCCCGCGTATCGTCGTGATCTGCGGCTCCACCCGCTTCATGACCGAGATGAACGAGGCCGATCTGCGGGAGACCAAAGCCGGAAAGATCGTCGTCAAACCGGGCTGTGACATGAAGTCGCCGTACGAAATTTGGTCCGATCCTGTCGAAGCCGAGGCGCTGAAGGTTCGACTCGACGATCTGCACCGCGCGAAGATCCGGCTCGCTGATGAGGTGCTCGTGGTCGGCGACTACATCGGAGACAGCACCCGAGCCGAAATCGCCTACGCCCGGTCGCTGGGCAAGCCCGTGCGGTTCACGCACCCCGAAGTCGACCCTGACGCCTGACCGCCCGCTGCCACCTCGACAACCAGGGCCGGCAGCCCGCCGCCTCACCGTCTCACGGTGGCTTCGGCCCAGCTTGGCCTCCGTCGTACACCGGCTGGATCGGCAGGCCGGACTCGCTCTCCGCAACGGAACTCACGCCGGAACCTTTCTTGATTCTCGATGCCTCTCGAACGGTACTCAGTACCTGACAGAGGCCAAGAGACATCCGGCCACCGCGACGGGAGAGGATGGGTGGTCATGAGCAAGCCATCTGCGCGGATGCGACTCGCGGACGCCGCGTTCGCCCTCTTCGACGAGTGCGGCTACGAGCAGACCACCGTGGACGACATCGCCGAACGGGCCGGTGTGGGACGTACCACGTTCTTCCGGCACTACCGGTCCAAGGAAGGGGTCATCTTCCCCGACCACGACCGGCTGCTGGAGCTGATCAGGGACCGGCTGGCGACCTCCAGTCACAGCACCGCGCTGGTCGCCGTGTCCGACGCGGTCCGCCTGGTGCTGCTGCACTACATCGACGAAGGCGATCTCGCTCGGCGGCGGTACGCGCTGACCAGCAAGGTGACCGCCCTGCGCGACCGGGAGATCGCCAGTGTGGCGCGCTACCAGCGCCTGTTCCGCGAATTCATCGCGGACTGGATGGGAGACCCGACCGGGTCGGCGTCGCTGAGGGCCGAACTCATGGCGGCGTCCGTCGTCGCGGCCCACAACCACGTGCTCCGCCGATGGCTGCGAGGCGAGTCCCCCGATCCCGTCAGGGAGATCGACGAAGCCATGCGCGAGGTACTCGCGCTGTTCCCGGCACCTGGCGCCTCGACGGAGGACGGGAGCGGTACCACCGTCGTCGCGTTCCGGACCGGTCAGCGCATCGACGCCCTGCTCCCCGAGCTGCGGCGCCTCGTCGAGGGCGAGGCCGGGCGCTGAGGGTGGGGCCACCGGAACGGGCGAGCGGGAGCGTGCGGATCCGGCGGGATCCAGCGGCTCCGACGAGGTCGGGAGGGGTCAGCCGGTCAGGAGGGTGACCGAGTGATGCCGCGCACACACGCTCGGGTACCGCGTCCGGTGCGTGTTAGCTTCCGGCGGTGATCTCCCCAGCTCTTGACGCATGGGCACCCGGCGGCGGCGCGGCGGGGCACGGCCCGGGGCACGGAATTCCGGGCACCCGTGATCCGCTCGGTCTGCTCGACCTGTTCGGCGACCCCTTTGTCCGCGACCCCCACCCCTGGCTGGACCTGCTGCGGTCCCAGGCTCCCGTGCACCACGACCCGGCCACGGGGCTCTGGCTGGTCAGCCGTCACCAGGACGTGCGCCACGTACTGCTGGACCCGGACGTCTTCCTTCCCGACAACGCCCAGCACAGCGTCAGCCCGCTGCCCGTGGCCGTGTTGCGGGTGCTCGCCCGTGGCGGTTTCGCCCTTCCGCCCGCGCTCGCCAACAACGGCACCCCGACCCATCCCGGACTGCGCCGACTGGTCACCCGGTTCTTCCACGCGAACCGTGTCGCGGACGCCGTACCCGTGATCGAGCGCATCGCCGACGGACTGCTCGACGAGGTGCGGTCGCAGCTCGACTCGACCGGCGGCTGCGACCTGTTCACCTCGTTCGCGCAGCTTCTCCCCTGCGAGGTGCTGATGGAGCTCCTCGGTATACGGGGAGTGGATCCGGCCACCCTCATCCGCTGGAGCGACGCCTCGCTGGAGCTGTTCTGGGGCAGGCCCCCGCTCGAACGGCAGCTGGAGCTGGCGGAGCTCGTCGTGGAGTTCCACCAGTGGCTCACCGACACCGTCCGCGGCGGCACGGCCGCCCCCGACTCGTTCATCGGGGCGCTCGCCCGGCACCGGCTGCCCGACGGCGGGCCGTTGGACGTCGCGACCGCGGTCGGCGTGTGCTTCTTCGTCTTCATCGCCGGCCAGTCCACGACCGGGCAGCTCATCACCACCGTGCTGCGCCGGGCTCTGGCCGAGTGCGGAATGTGGCCGCGCGTGGCCGGGGAAGCGGGTCTGGCCGAGGCCTGGGTGGAAGAGGTCCTGCGGCGCGAGCCGCCCGTGACCACCTGGCGCCGGGTGACGGCGCGGGCCACCGAAGTGAGCGGGGTACGCCTGCCGGCGGGCGCACAGGTGCTGGTGATGCTCCTGGGCAGCGGATCCGATCCGGAGGTCTTCCCGTCCCCGGAACGCATGTGTCCGCGCCGGGAGAACATCCGTCACCATCTGGCCTTCGGCGTCGGCCGGCACCGCTGCCCGGGCGCTTCGCTGGCACGCACGGAGGCCGCGGTCGCCCTGCGGGCGGCGGCCCGCGGCCTGCCGGGCATCCGACCGGCGGTCGGGGCCGGGGAACCGCCGATGCTCGGCCTGTTGTCGTTCCGGGCACCCCTGGCTCTGGTCGTCGAGTAGCGGCGGCCGCACGTCGGAGCCGTGTCCCTCACGGGCCGAACGCTTGAGGCAGCCCTTCCTCACGCTTGGGGCAGCCCTTCCTCAAGCTCGGGGACGCGCGGGCCGACACCGGGCGACGCGGTCCCCGCCGCGACCGCGGTCCCCGCGGTCGCGTCTTCGGCGCGCGGCCGACCGCCCCTACGGCAGCAGACCCCGCCGTCGGGCGGTGACGACCGCGGCAAGGCGTGTGCGGGCGTCGAGTTTGCGCATCGCGCTGCGCAGATACGCCTTGACGGTCTCGGGCCGGAGACCGAGGCGGCGGCCTGCTTCGGCGTTGGTGCAGCCCAGGGCGATCTGGGCGAGCACGTCGATTTCCCTGGGCGACAGCGGCGTGACCGGCTCGGGCTCCGGTGCCGCGCCGAGGGCGGCCAGGCGGCGGGACGCGGCGCCCAGCCGGGCGCGAAGGGCGTCGTCCTCGACGTCCTGAGCGATCATCCGCAGCTCCGCGTGGAGTTCGCGGACCTCCTCGACCATGAACCGGTCCCCGGCGGGCTCGCTCTGCGCGACCCGCAGGAGCCGCAGGCGCCGATCGACCTCGTCCCGTACGGCGACCTCGCCGGCCAGCCGCCGCGAGGCTTCCACGACCACGTCCGTCGCCCTGTCCCCCAGGGGTGTGGTGCACCGGCTCGCGCCATACAGCACGCCGCGTACGGCTCCGGCCACGACCACGGGAACGGCGACGACGGAACGGATGCCCTCCGCGTGCACCGGGCCGTCGTAGTCGTGCGTGATCGACCGGTCCGCCCCGTAGTCGGCCACGGCGGCGGGCCGCGCACTGGCCAGGACACGACCACCCAGGCCGGTCTCGGTGCGCACGTCGAGGCCGCGCAGCGCGGCCGTCCGGGCACCGATGAACTGCGACAGGTGCAGCACGTGTTCGCGCACCTGACCGCCGAAGACGACCGGGATGCGCGAGCGCTGGTGGAGCGATCGGAGGGCCTGCCGGAAGGCGTCCCCGTCGTCGGGCCGCAGGGAGGTGTCCGTACTGGAGTGCATTGCCACTGCCCCTTTCCGGGGGTAGTCGGCGCCGTGCGTGACGCGCAGCATGTGTCAGCAGCGCGCAGCTTAAGGCGCGGTAACGCCCCTGTAAAAGGTCCTGTCCATGAGAAAGGGAGTGGGTTGTGGTGACTACCCACGGTCATTCCGCTGAGGTACGGGAGAACTCGCCCGCCCCGGCCGCGCCGGAGCAGCGGGTGCGGGAACTGCTCGCGCTCTTCGATTCTCCGGACGCCTGCGCCGCGGAATTGCTGTGCGACCGCCACCCCGAGGAGGCGGTGGCCTTCACGGTCGTGGACGCGGACCTGTCCGCCGAAGACCTCACCTACGGACGGCTGCGCCGCGAGTCGGCCCGCTTCGCCGCCGCGCTGGCCGATCTGGGTGTCGAGCCGGGGGACGCCGTCGCCACGCTGATGGGCAAGTCCGCCGACCTGGTCGTGGCGTTGCTGGGCATCTGGCGGCGGGGCGCGGTGCACCTGCCGCTGTTCACCGCGTTCGCCCCACCCGCGATTCGGCTCCGGCTCGACGCCGGCCGGGCGAAGGTCGTCGTGGTCGACGCGGATCAGCGCGCCAAGCTCGCACCCGGTGACGACATGCCTGCCGAGCCGGCCTGGCTGACCGTGGTCGCCGGTGACACGGCGGACGAGGGCGCCCTCTCCTTCACGGGGCTGCTGGCCGGCTACACCGGGGACGAGCCGCAGGGCCGGGCCGTCGCCGTAGGCGGGGACGGGCCGCTGGTCCAGCTGTTCACCTCGGGCACGACGGGCACGCCGAAGGGAGTCCCCGTGCCGGTCAAGGCACTGGCCTCCTTCCAGGCGTACCTGGAGTTCGGCCTCGACGTACGCCCCGACGACGTGTTCTGGAACGCCGCCGACCCCGGCTGGGCGTACGGCCTGTACTACGCCGTCCTCGGCCCGCTGGCCACGGGCACCCGCAGCCTGCTGCTGCACGCGGGCTTCAGCCCGGCGCTCACCTGGCAGGTGCTCCGCACCTTCGGCGTCACGAACTTCGCGGCCGCTCCCACCGTGTACCGCAGCCTCAAGGCCGCGTCCGACCCCGTTCCGGAGGGCGTGCGGCTGCGGCGGGCCTCGTCGGCCGGTGAACCGCTCACACCGGAAGTCGTCTCCTGGTCCGAGCAGGCCCTCGGCGTGGCGGTACGCGACCACTACGGGCAGACCGAGCACGGCATGGTGATCGTGGGCGGCTGGGCCGACGCCGTACGGACGTCGGTTCCGCCCGGCTCGATGGGCAGGCCGCTGCCCGGCTGGTCGGCCGAGGTGCTGCACGACGACCGGGACGAGCCGGCGCCGCCGGGCGCTCTCGGCCGTGTCGCGATCGACGTCACCGGCAGTCCGCTGCTGTGGTTCTCCGGGTACGTGGACGCGCCGGAGAAGACCGCCGAGCGCTTCAGCGCCGACGGCCGCTGGTACCTCACCGGCGACGCGGGCGCCCGGAACGCCGACGGCGACTTCTTCTTCTCCGCCCGCGACGACGACGTGATCATCATGGCGGGCTACCGCATCGGCCCGTTCGACGTGGAGAGCGTGCTGGTGCAGCACGAGAGCGTCGTCGAGGCGGCCGTCGTGGGGGTGCCGGACGCCCTGCGCGGCGAGGTGCTGGAGGCGTACGTCGTGCTGCGTGATCCGGCGGCGGGCGACGCGGCCCTCGCCGAGGAGCTGCAGCACCTGGTCAAGCGCAGGTTCGCCGCGCACGCCCATCCCCGGACCGTGCACTTCACCGACCGGCTGCCCAAGACACCCAGCGG
This sequence comes from Streptomyces sp. SD31, assembly GCF_052068475.1. NCBI lineage: Bacteria > Bacillati > Actinomycetota > Actinomycetes > Kitasatosporales > Streptomycetaceae > Streptomyces > Streptomyces sp. SD31. The sequence goes on from NZ_JBQHCX010000021.1 coordinate 83,749, forward strand.
CAAGATCCAGCGTTTCCTGCTGCGCGAGCAGCGCGCTCTGGAGATCCGGCAGGCCTGAACCGTCGTCGACGGCCCGTCTCTCGTTCCATCCGCTCAGTGGAGGTTCGCCCCGATGTCCCGCACACCCGTGTCCCGACTGCTGCCGACCGAGGAGGCCGCGGAGCTGTTGGACCTGACACGCGCCATAGCCGACGGAGCACTGGCTCCGCGCGCCGCGGAGGACGAGGCCGCCGAGCGGTTCCCGCGGGACGTCTTCCGCACACTGGGCCGCGCCGGGCTGCTCGGGCTGCCCTTCCCCGAGGAGTGGGGCGGCGCCGGACTGCCCTACGAGGTCTACGTGCAGGTCCTCGAGGAGATCTCGGCGCGCTGGGCGAGCGTCGGTATCGGCGTGAGCGTGCACGCGCTGTCCTGTTTCGCGCTGGCGAACCACGGCACCGACGAGCAGCGGGGGCAGTGGCTGCCCGAGATGCTCGGCGGGGAACTGCTGGGCGCGTACTGCCTGTCGGAGTCCCACGCGGGCTCCGACCCGGCCGCGATGCGCACCCGCGCCGACCGGGAGGAGAACGACGGGGACGAGAGCGGCGACTACGTACTGCGTGGTGAGAAGGCGTGGACCACCCACGGCGGGCACGCCGATTTCTACACCGTCATGGCGCGCACCGGCGAACACCGCAGCCAGGGCATCTCCTGCTTCCTGGTCCCGGCCGACGCACCGAACCTGTCGGCCGACCCCCCGGAACGCAAGATGGGTCTGACGGCGCAGGCCACCGCGACCATGCGCTTCGACGGTGTACGCGTCTGCGCCGGGCGCAGGATCGGCGCGGAGGGCCAGGGCCTGTCCCTGGCGCTCGCCGGCCTCGACGCGGGTCGGCTGGGCATCGCGGCCGTCGCCGTCGGGCTGGCCCAGGGGGCGTTGGACGACGCCGTGGCCTATGCGAAGGAGAGGGAGGCGTTCGGCCGGCCGATCATCGACCACCAGGGGCTGGCGTTCCTGCTCGCCGACATGGAGGCCGCCGTGGAGTCCGCCCGCGCGACGCTGCTGTCGGCGGCCCGGCGCAAGGACGCCGGTCTGCCGTACGGCCGCCAGGCCAGTATCGCCAAGCTGGTCGCCACCGAGGCCGCGATGCGGGTGACCACGGACGCCGTCCAGGTCTTCGGCGGCGCGGGCTACACCAGGGACTTCCCCGTGGAGCGGTACATGCGGGAGGCGAAGGTGATGCAGATCTTCGAGGGCACCAACCAGATCCAGCGCATGGTCATCAGCCGGGAACTCGCCCGTGGCCGCCGCGGGCCCGTCGCCCACGTCCTCTCCCTCGCCTCCCCTGATTTCCCTGACTCCCTGGAAGGGAACCGGTCATGAACCTCACCGGAACCGCCGCCCTCGTCACCGGCGGCGCCAGCGGCCTCGGCCGCGCGACCGCCACCGAACTGCTGCGCACCGGGGCTCATGTGGTGATCGCCGACCTGCCCTCCTCCCCCGGCGAGGCTGTCGCGAGGGAACTCGCCGCCATCGGGCCCACGGTGCGCTTCGTCCCCTGCGACGTGACCGATGCCGACGACGTCCGGGCGGCCGTGGACGCCGCCGGCGAGCCCGCTCCGCTACGTACGGCCGTGAACTGCGCGGGAGTCGCCACTCCCGGGCGCATGCTGTCGCGGGAAGGACCGCTCGCCCTGGACGACTTCGCCCGTGTGGTCCACATCAACCTGACCGGCACCTTCAACGTGTTCCGGCTCGCCGCCCACCGCATCTCCGAGACCGAGAGCGTCGACGGCGAACGCGGGGTGCTCGTCGCCACAGCCTCGGTCGCCGCGTACGACGGGCAGATCGGCCAGGCCGCGTACGCCGCCTCGAAGGCCGGCGTCGCCGGGCTGACGCTCCCCGCCGCCCGCGAACTGGCCCAGCACCGCATCCGGGTGATGGCCATCGCACCGGGCCTCTTCGACACCCCCCTGATGGCGGGGCTCCCCCAGGACGCCCGTGACTCGCTCGGCCGTCAGGTGCCCCACCCGGCCCGCCTCGGCGATCCGTCCGAGTTCGCCGCCCTGGTCCGCCACATCGCCGAGAACCCGATGCTGAACGGTGAGGTCATCCGCCTCGACGGCGCCATCCGGATGGCGCCCCGTTGACGGAAGGAGAGAGAACTCCGCGTTCCCGTCCTCTGCCCACTCTCTCACTCCCCCCGCCGTGGTTCCGAAGTCCCCTTCCCCTTCCCCCCGTCCCCGCCCCGTTCCGCTGAGTCAACGGAGAGTCAGATGGAGTACCCAACGAACCGCTCGACGTCCATGCGCCGTGTCGCCACCGCCAGTTGTGTCGGCACCACCATCGAGTTCTACGACTTCTTCATCTACGGCACGGCCGCCGCCCTGGTCTTCCCGCAGGTGTTCTTCCCCGCGCTGGGCAGCGCCGCGGCGACCGTCGCGTCGTTCGCGACCTTCGCGGTCGCCTTCGTCGCCCGCCCGCTCGGGGCGATCGTGTTCGGGCACTACGGCGACCGCCTGGGCCGCAAGAACACCCTCATCGCCACCCTCATGCTGATGGGGATCTCCACGGTCGTGATCGGCCTGCTCCCGGGTGCCTCCACCATCGGCGTCGCCGCGCCCATCGCCCTGGTGGTCCTGCGCTTCCTGCAAGGGCTCGCCGTCGGCGGTGAGTGGGCCGGCGCGACCCTGCTCGCCGCGGAGTACGCCCCACCGGCCAAGCGCGGGCTGTACGGCGTCTTTCCCCAACTCGGCGCGGCCATCGCGTTCGCCCTGGCCAGCGGCACGTTCCTCGCCGTGAACATTGCGCTCGGCGAGACCAACCCGGCCTTCCTCGACTGGGGCTGGCGTATCCCGTTCCTCCTCAGCGCCGTCCTCGTCGGCCTGGGCCTGTGGGTGCGCACGGCCATCGAGGAGACCCCGGCCTTCCGCAACGAGCGCGAGCGGCGGAACGACGCGGCGAAGTGGGCCAAGCCCCCGATCCTCGACGTCTTCCGCGCCCAGCCCCGCGAGGTCCTGCTCGCCGGCGGCGTGCTGACGATCGTGTTCGCGCTGTTCTACCTGGGCACCGCCTTCCTCACCAGCTACGCCACCAGCACCGCCGGGGCCGGACTCGAGCGTCGCACCGTGCTGATCCTCAACATCGTCGCCGCGGTCGTGTTCGGCGTGACCACGGCGGTGTCGGGAATCGTGTCCGACCGGTTCGGACGCCGAAGAGTGATCGTCACCTGCTGCGCGCTGTCGATTCCCTGGGCGCTGGTCCTCTTCCCGATCATGGACACCGGGTCGGTGACGGGCTTCGCCGTCGCCCTCCTCGGCACCCTGGCGATCTTCGGGATCGCCTACGGCCCGGTCGGCGCCTACCTGCCCGAGATGTTCCACACCCGCTACCGCTACACCGGCGCCGGGATGGGCTACAACCTCGGGGGCGTCCTCGGCGGAGCCGTCGCCCCGCTGCTCGCGGCCCAACTCGTCGGCAGCTACGGCGGCTACGCCGTCGGCCTCATGATCGCCGCGCTCGGGCTGCTCAGCCTGGTCTGTGTCATCGCTCTGGGCGAGACCAAGCACCGCGCCGTCGACGCGGCGCCGGAGACCACCACCGACGTCAAGGACCGGCTCACCCCAGCCTGACCAGCGTGGTTCCCCGCAGAGGCGAGCAGCAGAGCAGAGGCTCCCCCGCGCGGATCGTACGAGCCGGACGACACTGCCGCGATCACGGACGCTCTCCCCGCCCGTGATCGCGGCAGCCGCACTGACAGGAGTCTGCGCCCCTGACCGGCTGACCGGCTCTCACCTGGTGAACCCACAAGCCACGATCAGCGGTCCGTCGCGGGCAGGTGGGCAAGGCCCGTGTCGGTCATGATGCGGTCCACGGTCTCCCCCAGGGCGCTGTCGGCGCCGATGACGGTCTCGATTCCGCTGGGCAGCAGGTCGTGGGGCCGGTACCAGTCCCGCAACCTGGTCGCGTCGACGACGTCGGCGATCGGCTTGGTGGCGTGCCGGACGAGGGTCTCGTCGAACGGCACGTCCAGGTAGTAGCCGTGAGTCGGGCCGCGATGGTCGGCGCGGAGTCGGGCGAGCATGTCGCCGTACCGGTCGGCGTACAGGATGCCTTCGACGACGACATGAAATCCCGCGTCGAGGGCGTAGCGGGCCGTCAGGTCGATCAAGCCGATGTTCGCCGCGCCGGGCCGGTCGTGTTCGCGGAGCACCGTGCGGCGGAGGTTGTCCTGGCCGACCAGGGCAAGGCCGCGGCCGAACCGGTCCCGCAGGCCCGCCGCGACGGACGACTTCCCCGAAGCGCTGTTGCCGCGCAGTACGACCAGCCGGGTTTCTTCGGTGCCCACCATCACGACGATCACGCTACCGACGACCGGTGATCGCGTGCGGGCGATTCCCGGTGCCGGTGGTTCTCGGACGGCTCAGGCGGCACACGTGTCTCCGTACTCCGGAGCAGTAACTGCCTTCACCAGCACGTCCCTTGCCCTTCTCGTCGTCACCGAATGCGGTGGGTCTCCCAGAACGGGCCGAGGTCCTCGTCCGTAGCCGCCTGTGCGGCCTTCTTGAAGGCGGCCGTGGTGGAGACGCCGTACCAGTGGTCCCGGGCGTACCGCTTGAGGAAGCGGGCCATGGTGTCCGCGCCGAGCGTGCGTTCCAGGTCGGCCAGGGCGCAGGGCCCCGCCGTGTAGACGAGGTGGTACTCGTCGCGGTGCCCGGACCAGTAGGCCATCGAGTTGGTCAGCGCGGCACCGTCGCTCGGCCAGTGGACCTCCGACCAGCAGTCGCGGGTCTCCCACCCGTAGAAGCGGGCGTTGGCGTACTGGGCGAAGCTCTCGTCCAGCCACGGTGAGGTGTACTCGTCGTTGCCGACGATGCCGTACCACCACTGGTGCGCCACCTCGTGGACGACGGCGCCGCCCTCCTCGGTGGTGCCGACCAGGACCAGGCCCGGGTATTCCATGCCGCCGCCGAACCCCGGGGTCATCACGAGGTCGATCTCGCCGTACGGGTACCGGCCGAACTCCTCGCTGAAACGGTCGAGGGCGGCGACGGCGTCCGTACGGTTGAGACGGACCCCCACGGCGGGTGTGTCGCTCGCCCAGTACGACTTCACGCGGACACCCCCGGGGGTGGTCTGCGTCGCCGTGCGGAACGGGCCCGCCGCCCACGCGAAGTCCCGCACCCTGTGCGCGACGCTCAGGGTGACCGTACGGCCGCGACCGTCGGGGAGGGCACGGGTGCGGCCGGTCGCGGGGACCTTCAGGGCCGACGGGTGGTCGAGCCGGACCCGGAAGTCGCTCGTGAGCGCGTGGAAGCTCTCACCAAGCGGCGCGTACGGATCGAGGTGCCACCCCTGCGCGTCGTGCACGGCGAGCACCGGGAGGGCGTTGCCGAGGAAGCGGTGGGCGCCCTCGCGGCCGAAGCGCGCGTTGCGGTCGGGCACGGTGAGGGAGACGTCGAAGGCGACCGTCGTCCGCTCTCCGTGCCCCAGCGGCTTGGGGAGGGCGATGCGCAGGGCCGTGCACCGCACGGTGAGCCGGTCCGGCGTGCCCCCGTCGACGTTCGAGACGGTGACGGGCGGAGGCGAGCCGGGTGTGCCGCACTGGTCCTCGCCGTTGCCCCACAGGCGCAGGTACACCTCATGCAGCGGCTGACGTGAGGCGTTCCGGAACGACACCCGCTGCCGTCCCGTCCAGTGGTCACCGTCGGCGTCGGAGCGCAGGGACACGTCGTAGCGAGCCAGATCCGGCGTGGCGACCGCGCTCGCTCCCGGGCGGGCCGCCGCGTCGGCGTCCGGCGCGCCGGGACCGACCGCGAGGAACTGCACGAGGAGGACGAGCAGGACGCTCGTCAGACGACGACCGGACTCGGGCGACCAGCTGATCGACGGTGACATGCTTTCGGATCCTGCCACAACTCGGGCCGGACGGCGCCTACTTGGAGGGGCGCTCGGGTGGCGTGCCGGGGCTGCTCGACTCCCCCACGAAGGGAGAGTCGAGAGTGGAGCCCATGCACAGGGACGAGGCGTCGCGGCCGACGTGGAGTATCGGGGCCGTGGCGCGGCAGGTCGGGCTGCCGGTGAAAGTGGTCCGGCACTGGTCGGACGTTGGGGTCGTGACGCCGGTCGGCCGGACCTCCGGCGGATACCGCCGCTACGACGCCGCCGGTGTGGCCAGGCTGCACCTGGCCCGCACGCTGCGGGACCTGGGGATGGGGCTCGAGCCCGCGCCGCCGCGGCCCTTCAGGTTGATGTTCTCGGCGAGCTTCGCGAGCTGCTACGTCGGGCTTCGACCTTGTCGAAAGGCTCGATCTGCCCATGCATCTGAAGGTGCACGGGCCGCTCGAACCGATGGGCGGTGAGAGATCCGGGCCGTCCTGGACCGCTCCTTCGGTCCCGCTCCCGGCCGTCGCGTGGTCGAGCAACTCCTCGTCGAACTGCTGGTGCACGGCTGGGACCTCGCGACCGCGCTCGGCCTCGACCGCGATCCGCTGCCCGACATCGCGCGCGCCGCCCTGCCGGTCGTCCGGGAGATCTACGGCGAACTGCCCCGCACCGCCGGTGGATCCATCGCGCCGGTGCGGCCCGTACCCGAGCACGCTCAGGCCCTCGACCGGGTGGCCGCGTTCCTCGGCCGCCGCGTCCCCGAAGAGCGCACGCAGTCGGTGCGCCGGCTAGGGACTGTCTTCGGTTGTGATCACGCCCTGGTGGGGTGCCGGTCCGGCAGGACTGTGGTGTGACACGTGCGCAACTCGCCGGCACTGAATGGGAGTTCATAGGGAGTGATCTGGCGGTTCCGCACCGGCAGCCAGCGGCGGGAGATACCCGAGCGGTTCGGTGCCTGACAGACCGTCTACAACCGCTTCATGCGCTGGCGCGACGCGGGGGTCTTCGAGGTCCCGCTGGAAGAGGCCATCGCCGAGGCCGCCCGCAGGGACGAGATCGACACGTCCCTGGCCAGCGTGGACTCCACCACCACGCGGGCTCACCACGACGCGGCCGGCATACGGGTCAGCGAGGAGACCTTGGCGGCGCTGGAGGAAGCGCCGTCCGCGCACCCGACCCGACGCCGTGGCGGGCAACAAAACCTACTCCTCCCGCGTCAACCGCGCCCACCTGCGCAAACGCCGCATCAAGGCGGTCATCCCGGAGAAGAAGGACCAAGCCGCCAACCGCAGGAAGAGAGACAGCCGGGGCGGCAGGCCCCTCACCCACAACGCCGATCTCCACCGCGACCGCAACACGGTCGAGCGGGCCATCAACAGGATGAAGGACTGGCGGGGCGTCGCGACCCGCTACGACAAGAAGCCCGAGAGCTACCTCGCCGGACTCCCTCTCCGCGCAGCGACCATCTGGATCAACAGCCTCCTCAAGACCACTGATCACAACTGAAGACAGTCCCTAGGGCCTGTCTGAGCGGCCGGCACCGGACGACCCGGTGCCGCGGCCCACTCCTACGCCTCCTCCCCCGCCAACCCCACCGCCCGCGCCGCCGGTGTCTCGATCTCCGCGCTCGACAGTGACCCGGGGCTGGCCGACGCCGCCGGATCGGTCAGCCAGCGCTGTTCGTCGGAGCCGTCGCGGACCTTGATGACGATGTCGGCGCCCGCGTCCGCCGTGGTGAACGTCAGGGCGAGCCGCTCGTCCCAGCGGGGCAGCAACTCGCCCTGCACGGTGAGGTCGTAGCGCACGTCGTCGGCCCGCTTGGAGTCGTCGTCGACGCACTCGCCGAGGATCACCACACCGGCGTCCGCATGCGAGTCCAGACACAGGTCGGGCTCCGCCACGCTGCGCAGCAGGCCGTCCTTCTCGTACGACCACTGCTGGGTGTCGTCCGAGGAGCACTCGGCCAGTTCGGTACCGGCCCCGGCCTTCGGCTCGCCCCGGATGTCGAGGCACAGCTCCGCGTCGGCGTTGCGCAGCCGCGTCCGGCCCGGTGCGTGGGGGAGCTGGGCCGTGCCGGGCGGTGAGGAGGAGACCGTGGGGGGCAGCTGGGATCGGGTGCCGCCACCCGTGGCAGAGGCGGCCGGGTCGACCCCGTCGTCGTCCGACAGCAGCCCGGACGCGAGCATGATCGCGATCAGCCCGGCGGAGGCCACCCCCACTCCGGTGAGCAGTGTCCGGGAGCGTGGTCCACCGGGCGCCCTGCGCGCCTGTGCGGGGATCCGCGGCAGCAGTCGACGCCGTCCGGCACCGTGCCGGGCGGCGCCTTGAGTGCGGGGCCCGTCGCCCTGGGTACGGCCGGGTCTGGTGTCCAGATAGCGACGCGCGCCCCAGCCGAGCACCGCCTCGGCGATGAGCACACCCAAACCACCCTCGAAATGGCTCAGTTGTTCGGCGGCGTTGCGGCAGTAGCGGCACTCCGTCAGATGCTGCTGGACGTCCGGCAGCAGGGCCCCGCCCCGGCGAATCGGGACATCGAGGAGGCGGTTGTAGAACCGGCAATCCTTCGTCGGCGCGAGTTCCCTATGGGCATGTACACAACCTTCGCGGAATTTATCACGCGCCTGTTCGAGCGCGGCCGCGGCCGTGACGGTATCCATGCCCAGCAGACCGGCGGGGACGCTTAACGGCTCGGCCTCGACCTCGGTGTGCCAGAGCAGACACCGGGCAAGTCCCGGAAGCGCCTGGAATGACCGATCGGTGAGCTTCCGATTTTCGGGCGTCATGGACTTCGCGGTACGCATACCTCGACCGCCCGCGGTTTTCTCCAGCTCCGGCATAACGCCCGATATTCGGTCCTCGTCGGACCACTGCCGGACCACGTCCCGCACGGCCACGAGCAGCCGGGGACGCAGCGCGGCGGCCGGTTCGCCCAGCGCCAGGCGATCGAGGACCTGGTGGAAGGCAGCAGCGGTGACCATGTCGGCGACGTCCGCCGGGGAGGCGAGACAGATCACCGCGTATGCGTGGACCGGTTGCCAGTGCCGCGCCATGAGCAGCGCGACGGACGGAGCGGCCTCACCGTCCGTACGGCCCCGGAGCCGGGCGGCGAGGCCTTCGTCGGATTCCTCGGGAACCCCGCCGGGCGGGGGGTAAGGAGGGCGAGGGGGGTGGGGGGTGGGCACTGAACGGATTCCTTCCCACGCGCATGACTCAGAAGTTCCGGTCGCCGAAAAGGAGAGCGGCTTGGTGTGTACCTCTTCGACGCGAGCGCGGGGAGCGCGAATTCACCAACGTCCATCCGCCCGGTTCCCCACGGAACGAATGAGCCCGGCCTTTTCCCACCCCCCACGGGTAGTTCACCCTTGCACAGCACACCAATGGCCAACAAGGCACTTGGGCCAACATCCGCACCTTTGAAAGAAAGTCAGATACCGCGGCAGCTCTCCACAGCGGCACGAACTTTCGCCATTCCATGCGCCCCGTGTGAAACGCGCCCACACGCCGGATCACTCCACGATCCGGCCGGCCTCAGATCTGCCAGGAGCGCAGCCGGTCGGCGGCGCCGTACACATCGACCTTGCCGGAGATCAGGTCGCGGGCCAGGTCGACGAGAGCCCCGTAGGGCGGGTCGATGCCCACGCCGCTGACGAACATGTAGGCCACCGCGGACGCACAGGCGAACCGGGCGTTGGCCGAGGGAAGCGGCTTGAGCAGGGTGAGGGTGTGCAGCAGCGCGGCGGCCCGCCAGGCCGGGTCGGAGTCGATGCCCAGGCGGGGCGGGTCCACGCGATGGCGTGCGACGGCGGCGACCAACGCGGAGAAGTCGTTGATCGTGGGCTGGTCCGGCAGGACCTCTTCGTGACGCTGGAGCAGCCAGGGCACGTCGATATGGATCACGGGTGCCATGGGTCAGGCGGCCCGTCCCTCGCCCTTGGCGGACGGTTCGTCGTCGGGGAAGGCGGCCGCGAACTCGTCGGCGTGCGACGCGAAGAACCGGCGGAACGCCTCGGCGCCCTCCTGCAGCGCCCGATGCCGCGCTATGTCGGCCGCTGCGGCCTCGCGCACGAGCGCCTTCATCGACGTACCGCGTTCCTTGGCGATCTGCCGCAGGTCCTCTAGCTCGCGGTCGCTGAACTCCACGTTGAGAGCTGGCATGCCCTTCACGGTACCGCTCGGGTACTCAAGCGTAAATACGCGCAGGTCAAGTGTGATGTACGCCGGTACCTGGGGGTGCGGAACGGGACAGCGGAGGCGACGCCGCGCCCGGTGTCGTCGAGACGTGGGTCACATTCAACCGTGGGATGTCACATTCCGGTCCCCGCCGGGCCTCGCAGTAGTGAGCGCGCACCGGGAGGCCCACCGCATGTCCGACATCCCCATGACCGTCACCGCCGACGCGACCGGCGTCTTCGTCGAGCACCGTGAGCTGATGTTCGGCGTCGTCTACAACATGCTCGGCAGCGTCGCCGACACCGAGGACGTACTGCAGGAGACCTGGCTGTCGTGGTCGGCGCGGAACAAGGGCGCGCCGCCCGACTCGATCGCCAATCCGCGGGCGTATCTCGTGCGGATCGCCGTGAACCACGCGCTGGCGCGACGGGCCGCGATCAGTCGCCGCCGGGAGACGTACGTCGGCCCGTGGCTGCCCGAGCCGCTGGTCGCGGACGGCGAGGACGACGGCGCCGGCGGCCCCGCCCTGCGCGCCGAGTCCGTGTCGCTGGCGATGCTGGTCGTCCTGGAGTCGCTGTCGCCGCTGGAGCGCGCGGTGTTCGTGCTGCACGAGGTGTTCGGGTACGCCCACACGGAGATCGCGGAGATCATCGACCGCAGCCCGGCGGCCGTACGGCAGCTGGCGCGTCGCGCGCGGGGGCATGTGCACGCGCGGCGGCCGCTGTACGAGGCTCATCCGCGGGTGCGACGGGAGGCGACCGAGCGGTTCGTGCGGGCCGCGGTGGGCGGGGACATCGCCGCGCTGATGGAGATCCTCGCACCGGACGTGACGGTGTGGACGGATGCCGGCGGCAAGCGCAGGCGGGCGGGGCTGCGTCCCGTGCACGGCCGGGACAAGGCGGTCCGGCTGCTCGGCTCGTACGCGAGCCGGGGCGGCGGGGCGGGCCACCTGGAGCTGCGGTACCGGCGGGTCAACGGCGACGACGCGGCGGTGCTGTTCGAGGGCGAGGAGCCGTACGCCGTCCTGGTCCTGGACCTGACGCCGGACGGCGAGCGGGTGTCCGGTGTCTATGTCGTCAGCAACCCCGACAAGCTGACGCACGTGCGCCGGGAGGAGGCATGAGCGCCCGGGAGCTGCCCGGCCGGGGTGAGCGGGTCGCGGACTGGTTCGACGGCCGGCTCGGCATCCACTCCCTCGGCCGGAGGTATCTGCGCAAGGTCTTCCCGGACCACTGGTCCTTCCTGCTCGGCGAGGTCTGCCTGTACAGCTTCGTCGTCCTGATCCTGACGGGCGTGTACCTCACCCTCTTCTTCCATCCCTCGATGAACGAGGTGACGTACCACGGCAGTTACGTGCCCCTCCACGGCGTTCGCATGTCCGAGGCGTACGCCTCCACGCTGGACATCAGCTTCGATGTGCGGGGCGGGCTGCTGATGCGGCAGCTGCACCACTGGGCGGCGCTGGTCTTCGTCGCCGGGATGCTCACGCACATGATGCGGCACTTCTTCACCGGGTCGTTCCGCAAGCCGCGGGAGATCAACTGGCTGTTCGGCTGGTCCCTGCTGTTCCTCGGCCTGTTCGAGGGCCTGTTCGGCTACTCGCTGCCGGACGACCTGCTGTCCGGGACGGGCCTGCGGTTCGTGAACGGCGCGCTGCTGTCCGTACCGATCGTCGGGACGTATCTGTCGATGTTCCTGTTCGGCGGGGAGTTCCCGGGCCATGACGTCGTGGCCCGCTTCTACTCCCTGCACATCCTGGTGATCCCCGGCATCATGGCGGCGCTGGTCGTGGCGCACGTCCTGCTGGTCGTGTACCACAAGCACACCCAGTTCGCGGGCCCCGGACGCACCGAACGCAACGTCGTCGGCGCCCCGTTCATGCCGGTGTACCTGGCGAAGGCGGGGGGCTTCTTCTTCCTGGTCTTCGGTGCCCTCGCCGTCATGGCGGCCGTGGCGACGATCAACCCCGTCTGGACGTACGGCCCTTACCGCGCCGACCAGGTCTCCACGGGCGCCCAGCCCGACTGGTACCTGGGCTTCGCCGAGGGGCTGGTCCGCATCATGCCGGGCTGGGAGATCACGCTGTGGGGCCACACGCTCGTGCTCGGCGTCCTCATCCCGATCGTCGTCTTCCCCCTCCTGCTGGCCTTCATCGGCGTCTACCCGTTCCTGGAGGCGTGGCTGACGGGCGACAAGCACGAGCACCACCTCCTGGACCGCCCGCGCAACCACCCGGTCCGCACGGCGATCGGCGCGGCCTGGATCAGCCTCTACCTGCTGCTCCTGGCGGGCGGCGGCAACGACATCATCGCGACCCGGCTGCATCTGTCGATCAACGTGGTGACCTGGACGATCCGGATCGCGGTGTTCGTGGTCCCGGCAGCCGTCCTCGTCATCACCCGCCGCATCTGCCTGGGCCTCCAACTCCGGGACGAGGAATGGGTGTTGCACGGTCGCGAGACGGGCATGATCAAGCGGTTGCCGCGCGGCGAGTACGTCGAGGTGCATGAGCCGCTCACTCAGGCGCAGTTGCACACCCTCACCGCCCACGAACGGCCGGGGGAGCTCGTGCGACGCGACTCCTAGCACTCCCCCGCCCTGTCCGCCGCCCGCTGTGCCGATCCCCTTCCGTAGCGGACCGCGACCCCTAATCTTGTGTCACGGGCGTACACAGCGAGCCGTCGGACAGGGCAAGGGAGCGCGCCCCGGGCGGGGCGCCGGAGGGGGGAACCTCCTTGTGCGAGGAGATCGAGGACCGCATACGGCGTGCCGCCGTGGACGTCCTGGTGGGCAGCGACAGCCTGCGCTCGCCCGAGGACCGGGAGCAGTTCCTGGGCCTCGTACTCGACCGGCTCAGAAGCACGGGGCGGCTGCCCCGCCACACCATCCCGCGCAGCCAGTTCGTCGCCCTGCTGCTGCTCTGCATGAAAAGCCCGCTCGACGGCCGCGGACCGGACGGCCTGTCGTGCCTCGCGGCCGTCCTCGACCTGCTGGACCCGGGCTCCGCGGAGTCGCTCCGGATGCTCCGGCTCCGTGACGAGTGGAAGGCCGCGCGGACCCTGCCGGCCGAGTTCACCGAGTCCTGGGGCCTGTTGGCGGAGTCCCTGCTGTCGCTGCGGCTCACCGACGACGAGCGCCGACGCCTGGTGGGACAGGCGACCCTGTCCCGATTACGCGCCCTCCCCGACCACTCCACCACCGCCTGGTCGGACTTCCTCTACCTGGTGGGCCAGAACACGGCACCAGGGCAGGTGCCGCCGTGGATGGCGTACCTGGACGAGGCGTCGGCGTGGATGGACGCGGCGCACCGCCAGGAGGTCCGCGCGATCAACCGGCATCGCGCCGTGCGCTGGGAGTTCGGGGACACGCTCGACCGCAGACGGTACGTGCGACCGGCCGAGCACCGGCCCGTCACGCACGACGAGCACCTCGCCATCCGGATCATGCCGGCGCCCTTCGACGAGGGGCACTACACCGTGTCCCACTGGTTCCACTCCGACGCCCGTGGACCGGACTTCGAGGGTCGCCGTGACAGCTCGGTGATCCCGTTCGCCGATCTCCAGCGCACGGTCAGCGAGGTGATCTCCGAGGTGGAGCGCGCCGAGGGCGACCGGCCGGGCCAGCTGCGGCTGGAGTTCGTACTCCCGCTGGAACTCATCAACCTGCCCGTCGAGTCATGGCCGTTGGACGCCTCCGAGGAGCCGCATCTGCTCCTCGGCATGAGCTATCCGGCCGTGGTGATCCGGAGTCTGGACCGGCTGCTGGAGCAACGCTGGCACGGCTGGTGGCGGCTGCGCTGGCAGAAGCTGCGCCAGGAGCCGACGACCAGCTCCGTCTACATGAGCATCCCGAACAACAGCCCTCAGCATCCGCACCGGGTCGCTGCCGGGCTGCTGGACGAGGGGCACGTGGCGGCCGTGCTGAGCGAACCGCCCGAGGCGGGACGGGCGCACGGCTGCCTGGAGTTCAAGACGGCGCTGCGCACGGGGTACCCGGTGGTCGTGTGGCACCGGACGAGCGAGTCGACGACGGAGTTCCGGCAGGTGCTCAGCGACCTGTTCGCCGGCGGCTTCGCCGATCTGCTGCCGCGGATCACCCGGTTCCGCCGACAGGCCGCCGCGCTCGGCTCCGGAACGCCGGAGCACCACATCGGCCGGCATCTGGCGGTGCTGTGGGACGACCCGGACCGCAAACCGCTGTGACCCGGTCCCCGACCCCGTACCGGCCGCCCGCGGCCGGTCCTCGCAGGAAGGATGCGCCCATGGACTCCTGGTGGCTCTACCGGGGCACCGGCGTGCCGCTGAGCCAGGCCGAGCGCGACCGCCGCTGGCCCGCTCCGCCGCCGTGGCGGACCTACTCCGGCACCCCCGACGAGCCGCCGCCACCCCCGCAGGACGAGACGGCCACAAGGATCCTCGGCCCTGTGGGCACGCCGTGGGCCGCCGATCCCGACGAGGTGCTGCGGGTCAACCTCGCGCTCCGGCTGCGCCGTCCGCTGCTCGTCTGCGGCGAGCCGGGTTCGGGCAAGTCGGCGCTGGCGTACCGGATCGCGCGGGAGCTCGGTCTGGGGCCGGTGCTGCGCTGGCGGATCACCGGCAGCAGCACCCTGTGGGACGGGCTGTACGGCCCCGCGGGCGCCGGTTCGGTGCGCCTGGGCCCGCTGGGGACCGCCCTGCTGCCGCGTCGACTGCCACGCGTCGTCCTGGTCGACGACCTCGACCGGGGTGGTTTCGACCTGCCCGACGAGCTGCTGGCCGTCCTGGAGGACGGCGGGTTCACCCTTCCCGAACTCCTCGGCTCCGCCGAACGACCGGAGGACTCCCCCACCCTCGTCCACACGTGGGAGACAGGCGGCACGGCCATGGTCCGTCACGCGCGCGTCCACTGCCACGAGCCGCCTCTCGTCGTCGTCACGACCAGTGGCGAGCGGGACCTCCCGCCCTCCTTCCTACGGCACTGCCTGTGCCTGAACCTGGCGCCGATGGCGCGGGAGCGACTGGCCGCGCTGGCCCGGGCACGCTTCCCCGGCCTCGCCGCGGCGGACCTCGACGCGCTGCTCGACCTGGCCACGGAGGAGTCCCGTCGGTCCGGCCCGGTGACCGGGCGGCTCCTCGACGCCCTGCACCTCGTCGAGGCGGGTGCGCCCGGCGGTAGCCGGGAAGGAACGGAGGATGGGGAGGCAGCCCTCGACGCCGTCTGGCGATGGGTTGCCGTGGAGGGGTCATGACATCCTTCGACGGCCGGGGCCGCGTTCCCCCGTGCCGGGCCGCGAGGGCTCCCTGGGCGGACCCCGGGCGGTGGACGGACATCACCGACCCGCAGGGCACGCTGCGTGCGCTGCGTCGGCTCCGGAAGGTCCCGGGACACCGCCCCTGGGACGTGGTGGTGGCGGTGGACAGCGACCTCGGGATGGCGGTCTGGCACGACACGGTCGCGGAGTTCACCGAGCTGCTGCGGCGTTCGCGTGCTTTCCGCCGCGTGGACCGGTGCGCTCTCCACGCGCGGCCACCGGGACGCGGTCCCACCGCGCCCCCGGGGCGGCTGACGCTGGTGGTCACGGACGGCAACGCACCCGGCTGGCGAACCGGGGCCCTGGGGCAGACCCTGCACCGCAGGGCGCGGAATGGCCCGCTGGCCGTCGTCCACCTGCTGCCCTACCAGGCCTGGCCCGAGGCCGGCATCCCGACCTGGCCGCTGTCGCTGTGGTCGGCGGGCCCCGGGGCGCCGAACCGCGGACTCGGTACGCGACCGCGGTCACTCGGGCTGGGCACGCCCGGGGAAGCGGCGGACGGTACCTCGTATCTGCCGGTGCCCGTGGTGGAGTTGGCCCCCCGCAGTATGGAGTCGTGGGTGCGGCTGGTCACCGGGCCCCGGGGCACATCGGTCCGGCTTCCGCTGACCTTCGCCGCCCCGGACCAGGGCGGCACACCACCGGAGCGCACCCCCTCCGAGGCTGCCGAACGCGTCGCGGCGTTCCGGCGCTCGGTGTCGCCCGAGGTCCTGGCACTCGGCACGCTGATCGCCGCGACACCTCTGGCGGTCCCCCTGGTACGGCGGGTGCTGACCCGGCTGCGGCCCCGGGCGCGGATCTCCGACTTCGCCCAGTTGCTCACCCATGGACTGATCCACCCGGTCGCCGGGCCCCCGCCCACGGCCGTTCTCACCGGTCCGCGCATCGCCTACGCCTTCGCGCCGGACGTGCGGGGCGAACTGCTCGCGGCGGGGCGGACGGAGGAACTGCATCAGGTCGTCGACCTGGTCGAGCAGGCCCTGGATCCGTCGGCCCGCGAACTGTGGCGGGTGCCCGAGCTCCTGGCCGGGCGGGACAGCCCACCGCCGCGCCGGGCGGACGAGGAGACACGTGCCTGGGCCGAGGCCGAGATCGCCGTACTGCATGCTCTGTCGGGTCCCCACGCCGCCCAGGCGCGGGCTTTGGAGCGCGAGATCGTGGAGGCCGGGGCCCTGCGGGTCCTGGCGAGCCCGGCCGAAGCCGCCGGCAGAACACCGACACCACCCCATTCGCACCTCCGGAAGCAGGAGGCACTGGTGAACGAGCCGAGCAACGGACCGCAGCCGCGCACCGACGTCCCGCCCGGCGGGCCCTCGGGTCCGGCGGACCGTCGCGCCACCCGCGGCACCCCGGCCGTCTGGGGCAACGTACCGCCGCGCAACCCCAACTTCACCGGCCGCGAGGACCTGTTGGAGGCCCTGCACCGCAGACTGCGCCGGGAGAAGGCGACGGCCGTGCTGCCCAACGCCCTGCACGGGATGGGCGGTGTCGGTAAGTCGCTGCTCGCCGTGGAGTACCTCTATCGCTACATGGGGGACTACGACGTCGTCTGGTGGATCTCCGCCGAACGCACCGCCCAGATCGCGCTGTCCCTGGTCCAGCTGGCCCCGCGGCTCGGTCTGAAGGCCGGCAGCGACGCCACCTGGTCCGTGACCGCGGTCCTGGAGGCGCTGCGGCGCGGAGAGCCCTACGACAGCTGGCTGCTGGTCTTCGACAACGCCGACAGCCCCGAGGCCGTACGCCCGTACTTCCCCTCCGGGGGGCCGGGCAACATCCTCGTCACCTCGCGCAATCCGCAGTGGGCGAGCGTCGCCAAGCCGCTGGAGGTGGACGTCTTCCGGCGGGAGGAGAGCGTGGACCTGCTGCGCCGGCGCGGCCCCGACATCAGCGACGACGAGGCCGACCGCCTGGCACAGGCCCTGGGCGACCTGCCGCTTGCCATCGAGCAGGCCGCCGCCTGGCGGGCCGAGACCGGTATGCCCGCGGACGAATACTTACGGCTGTTGGACGAGAAACAGGTCGATCTGCTCGGTCTCGCCGCACCCCTCGACTACCAACTCCCCGTCATCGCCGCCTGGAACGTCTCACTGGACCAGCTGGAGACGAAGAACCCGGCGGCCATGCAGCTGTTGCAGCTGTGCGCCTTCTGCGCGCCCGAGTCCATCTCCCGCAATCTGTTCGCGGGACGCCGGGGCGCCACGATCACCCCCCAACTCGACGCGGTCCTCCAGGACCCGATCCGCCTCGGCCAGGCCATCCGGGAGATCGGCCGGTACTCGCTGGCCCGGTTCGACTTCCGCACCAACTCGCTGCAGATGCACCGGCTGGTCCAGGCGGCGCTGATCTCCCGGATGACGGAGGCCGAACAGCAGCGCATGCGGCAGGGCATCCATCTGCTGCTCGCGGCCCACGACCCGACCGACCCGCACGACGTGAGCCACTGGCCGCGCTACAGCGAGCTGTACCCGCACCTGATCGTCTCCGAGGCCGTCCGGTCCACCGACCGGTGGGTGCGCACCCTGATCGTCAACGAGGTGCGGTACCTGTACCGCTCGGGGAACTACGACGCCGCGCTGCAACTGGCCCGGTCCGCCTACGAATCCTGGCGGCAGGACGGCGGAGAGGACGACTCGCAGACCCTGGAGGTGTCCCGGTGGCTGGGCGTCGTGCTGTTCAGCATGGGCCGGTACGCCGAGACGGCCGCCGTCAACGACCGGGTGCTGGAGGCCTACCGGCGCACGGTCGGCGAGGACCACGAGGACACGCTCGCCGCGCTCGGCAACGTGGCGATAGACCGGCGGGTCGAGGGGAACTTCATGGCCGCCCTGGAGCTGTCGGAGTCGGTGCACCAGCACTACGTACGGCTGCTCGGCCCCGAGGACCCCGAGACCCTGCGGGCCGCCCACAACAGGGGCGTCAGTCTCCGGCTCACCGGGGACTTCGCCGGCGCGCGCGAGCTCGACGCCGCGACTTGGGACAGCAAGCAGCGCCTGTACGGCCAGGACCACGTGGTGAGCCTCGTGACGTGGCTGGGCCTCATCCTCGACATCCGTGAGCTGGGCGACTACCACACCGCCCTCACCTACCAGCGGGAGCTGACCGAGCGGGCCCTGCGTCTGCTCGGCCCCGACAACCCATTCACCCTGTCCAACCACCGGCACCTGGCGGTGGCGCTGCGCAAGGCCGGCCTGTACGAGGAGGCGCGGGAGACGGCCGAGCGCGCCCAGTCCGCCCTGGTCCGCCGGTACGGCGAGAACAACCCGGGTTCCATGGCATCGACGCTGGCCCTGACGATCGACCTGCGGCACTCGGGCGAACTCGCCACCGCGCGCGACCTCGGCGAGCGGATCCACCGGCAGTACGCCGAGGCTTATGGGCCCACACATCCGCACTCGTTGTCGGCCGAGGTCGACCTCGCCATCACGCGCCGGATGCTCGGCGACGCCGACGCCGCGCGTGCCACCGACGAGCGGGTGCTGGCGAAGTTCCGCCAGGCCCTAGGGGAACGCCATCCGTCGTCCCTGGTCTGCGCGACCGATCTGGCCGGCGACCTGTACGCCCTGGGCGAGTACCCGGCGGCCCGGGAACTGGACGGCGAGGCCCTCGATCTGTCCACCGAGGTACTCGGACCGGACCATCCCTCCACTCTGGCCTGTGCCGCCAACCTGGCGCTGGACCTGAGGGCGCTGGGCGAGCGGGAGGAGGCGGAGCGCCTGCACAGGGCGACGGCCGAGCGGCTCAGGCAGTCGCTCGGGGCGGATCACCCCGTCGTACGTCGGACCGTGGCCGGGGAACACCGGGTGGACTGCGACATGGATCCGCTGCCGCTCTGAGCGCCGGGCGGGGTGGCGGCGCCGTCCCAGGCGCGGGCGAGCCAGTCGGCCAGCTCGACCGGCGGCACGGTCCTTCCGGACCGCCGGGCGATCGCACCGGAGACGGCGCGCAGCAGTTCCGGCCGTTCCCCCAGGGCCCGGTGCCCCGCGCCCGCCGCGCGGTGGGAGCGGTCGGCGAGGAGCAGCGCGAGTCCGCCCCAGGAGACGGGCCGCACGGCGGTGGACGCCTCGCTGGCGTACAGGGCCTCGGCCTGAGCCAGGTCGCCCACCACGTAGGCCAGGTCGGCCGGGGTGGCGCCGTTGAGGTGGGCTCCGGTCGCCGGGGCGCCGTCGCGGGCAGCGGCGAACGCGGAGGGATCTGCGATCTTCAGGCGGAGCAGGTGCGCGACGACGTCCAGTCGGCGGCCTTCGGGGTCGGTGCGGACGGTTCCGCCGGAGTCCGTGGCGACGGCGCACGGCGGTTCGGCGCCCCTCGTCCAGGAGTCCGCGGCCGCCCGCACCGTCTCCTCGTCGGGCACCATGTGGTGGACGCGCCAGGCGGCCCGTTGGTGGGCAGCGGCCCGAGCCGCCATCCGTACGGCCGACTCGGGCAGCACCTCGTCGTCCCAGGACCGGACGTCGGCCAGCAGGCCGCGCACGAGAGCCCGGCCGGTCGCGTTCAGGGCGGGAAGGGCGTCGAGCGCCTGCAGCACGGCACGGGACTGGCTCCGCGCCAGAGCGAACTCGAACCGGGCACGCCGGCCTGCGCTGCCCGTGTCGCGGGCGCAGCGCGTGCGCCAGAACGCGGCCACGCCACAGAAGGCGAACGCCCCGTGGAGGACACCGATCAGCGGCCTCGGATCGTCCCGCCAGGGCGCGTGGTAGAGGTCCGAGCAGTCATCGGTGAGCGGTGTCAGGTGCATGAGCCCGTTGAGCAGGGTGTGGCGGAACTCATGGACGAGGGTCACCGCGCACTCCACGGTGTCCTCGTGGCCGGGGCCATCGGTTCCCGGCTCGGAGAGCATCACGCACCCGAACGCTTCCGACGCCGAGGCACTGTGGGTCCTGAACCGCTCGCCCGGCGGCAGCGGCACGAGAGAGAGCAAGCCGACGGAGAGCGCCTCCGCGCTCTCGCGGTGGTCCTCGACCAGCAGCGCCCAGGCCCGGTCGAGCGCCTGCTGCCAACGCCGCACCGCCGCCTCGTCCAGGCGGGCCGGCCGTGCCGTACCGGCGACGACCGGGTACAGGGCCAGGTCGTCGACGGTGAGGGCGAGAGCGAGGCCCTGGTGGCTGGAGGACAGCCGGCGCACGCCCCGCCAGCCCGCCCCGTCCCTGGTGGCGTCGGCCGGCACGTCCACCACGGGCCCACCGTGCAGCCGGACTCGCGCCGCACCGCCGTGCGCGCTCACCTCGGCCAGGCCCCAGGGTTCGGCGGTGGCGAACCGCGCCTGGCCCAGGCAGGGCAGAAGTACAGCCCCCTCCCGGGCGGGTACCGGCATCCGGAAATCGAGCCCGGCGAGGACGGCGCCGGCCGCGGCCAAGGCGTGCAGCTGCCCGATGTCGGACCACAGCGGGGCGTCGTCGTCCATCGAACCGCGCAGCCTGCGCAGCACGTGCGCTGCCCAGAGCCCGGTCTGTGGGTCCATCAGCAGTCGACGCACCGCGTCCGGGTCGCGGCGTTGGGCCCGCGCGAGCAGGTCCCACGCCTCCCGTGCCGGCGCAAGCGCACCGACCGCCGCCGGCCGCGCGGCGACCTCGTCCACCAACAGGCGCAGCATCAACAGGCGTCGGCTGTACTCGGCGTCGAGGAGGGCGCACGTCACCTGGTGGCGTTCACCGGTGGTACAGAGCAGTCGGAGCAAGTCGTCGTCGAGCCGATGACGGCTCAGGTGACTGCTCGTGGTGCCGCGGTCCGGGACCGGGTTGCGGTCAGCCTCCCTCACTGCCGCCCCGGGTGCTGAACGACCGGTCGACGCTGTCGAGCAGCACGTCCATCGCGGGCCGCAGCGCCGCGTGGCTGACCTGGGGAAGGTCCTCCAGCGTCAGATGGGACAGACGGGGCAACCAGGAGTCGACGCTCGCGGACTCCGCCGCTTCACGGGGCTCGTACATGGGGCCCGATGCTAAGGGACCGACAGCCGGTATGTATAAGCGGCGTGACTGCGCATCAGGCGCCATGCCGGTTGGACTGCCCTGTCATCTCGACGATCAGCCCGTGCACCCGCTCGGCCTCGGGCCCGCCTCCCGCGCACAGGAGCACGGCCTCCGCCAACTCCCTGAGCGCTCCGGGCCGCCGCGCGCAGACGCGCAGAATGCTGATCGTGTCCAGCCGCGGTCGGCTGTGCCGCGCAATCGCGGCGCGTACGCCGATCCTGAGCAGGCCCAGGATCTCCTCCCGGCCCTGCGGGTCCACGAACTCCTCGACCGCCAGCAGGGCGTCAGTCAGGATGCGGAGGCGGTCCGGGGTCAGGTCGGTGAGCTGCTCGGGGCCGCCTCCGTCGGCGTGGCCGAGGGACAGGAGTTGGCCCTCGTCGCCGTCCCAGGTGCGTGACCACACGTAGGTGGGGGTCTGCTGCGGCAGGCCCGCGGCACGTAGGTGGGTGAAGCGGTCGCGCAGGCGGTCCATCACCGCGCCGGGGTCCGGTGGCCAGCCCGCGCTGTCGGTGAGTACGGCCAGTGCCTCACGGCTGAACAGGCCGGTGCGGGAGGGGGTGAGGTTCGCGGCGGCCTCGCCGGGGCGTACGGCGAAGAGTACGGCCTGGTCGCGCGCGGTCAGCGGGCTTGCGGCTCCGTAGTCCTCGTGCGGGAGCAGCCGCCGGGTCCGCCACGGGTCGCGCAGGCTCTGGCAGGCGTCGACGAGCCAGATCTGGCGGGGATGGCCCGGCGCGGAGCGGTAGTACGTCAGGAGTGCGTCGAAGTCCAGGTTGAGCGGGTCGTGCACGGTGGCGTCCGCGTAGAGGAGCCGGCGTCGCCCCTCGGCGTCCACCACACCGTGGCCGCCCCACACGACCCACAGCAGGTCGCTCGGCGCCGCGGTGACGGTTCTCAGCAGGGTGCGGTGCACGGTGGCGCGGTCGGCAGGCAGGACGGTGTAGGGCAGGTCGTCCGCCTGGGGAGCGTTTTCGGGCGGCGCGGACAGCAGTGCGGTGATCCGCTCGGGCGGCACACCTCGGGACATGAACCACCGCGCGAACCGCAGCGCGTCGGCCACGGGGCCGTCGAGATCCCACCCCGCTCCCGCCTCGTAACGGTCGATGCCCACGACCACGACGGTCGTGCGGCGCGGGTCGGCCTGCGGAGCCGGCGAGTTCATACCCTCAGTGTGCCGCCCGAGCGGCCTCAGCGCCTCACCCTTGGCCCGCCACGAAGGACGCCATCCGGGTCAGGGCCGAGTTCCAGTTGATGGTGTGCTCGTTGGTCGACCAGGACTGGATGTCGTCGATATAGCAGAACTGGCCGACGCAGCCCTGGAGTTTGCTCTGTGCGTAGGGGTCCTGGATGCTCGAGTTCGGCCCGCCGGCGAGCGTGCCGACCGGCGGGTTGGGCTGGCTGGGGTCGAGCTGGTGGGCGTACCAACGGGCGTGCTGGTTGCGCGAGTTGACCTCGCCGTAGCCGGTCACGTACGAAATGTTCAGCGCGTTGCGGCCCAGCACGTAGTCCATGCTCTGCACCGCGCCGTCCCGGTACTTCGAGGCGCCCGTGATGTCGTACGCGGTGGCGATGACGACGGCGTTGTGCAGGATCTGGTGGTTGGAGCCCCAGTCGTAGAGGTTGCCGGTCGGGGCGTAGGGCATGCCGTACGCCTGTGCCTTCAGGGTGGCCAGATAACCGTCCGCGCCCTTGATCACGGACTGGCGCACCTTGTCCCGGCCGGGCAGCCGGCTCGGCACGGTCGCCAGGTCCAGGCGGGCCGCCGCCGCCGTCCTGGCCCAGTCGTAGCCGAAGGGGCCGAAGATGTCGGCGGTGTGGACGGGTGAGTTGAGGACGTGGTCCGCGAACTCCTTCTCACCCGTGCTGAGATACAGCTCCGCCGCCGCCCAGTAGAACTCGTCGGTGACGTTGCTGTCGGCGTAGGTGCCGCCGCCGATGCCGTCGCTCTCGGAGGCGTACCGGTCGGGATGCGCGAGCGCCGCGGTCCAGGCCTTGCGGGCGGCGGCCAGCGTCTTCGCCGCGAACTGCTTGTCGTACGGCTGGTACAGGCGCGCCGCCTGTGCGGCCGTCGCGGCCAGGTTGAGGGTCGCCGCGGTGGACGGCGGGTGCAGTTCGCGCTTTTGCGGGTCGTCGTGCGGCATCAGCGGCAGGCCCGTCCACTGTTCGTCGTGGATCTTGTGGTGCGCCATGCCGGCCAGCGGCTGCCCCGCGGGCACCTGCATCTTCAGCAGGAACTCCAGCTCCCAGCGGACCTCGTCCAGGATGTCCGGCACCTTGTTGCCGCTCTCCGGGATGGCGAGCGTGCCGTCGCCCAGCTTCTCCGACTCCCCGGTGCGGGCGAGCCGTTCGCGTTCGTACGTGCTCAGCAGCTCCCACACGGAGATGCCGCCGTTGACGACGTACTTGCCGTGGTCGCCGGCGTCGTACCAGCCCCCGGTGACATCGAGGGTGTAGTCGCACACGCCCGGCTGACAGGGCACGTTGCCGTCGCCCCGGTTGGGCGCGACATCGACGTGTCCGGCGGGGCGGGCGTAGCCCGGGCGCAGATCGTCGCGGATCGCGATGCCGCTGCGCTGGGTGTAGTAGTACTTCACGGCGTCGAGCCGCAGCCGGTCGTAGGCGGCCGTGCCGATGTCGAACGGGCGGCTCGCCTCTCCGTCGGCGACCAGCGTGAAGCCCTTGCCCTGCTTGCGGTAGGCGCCGAAGTCGATGGAGTGGACGTTCTGCGCGGAGGAGGCGTCGATGCCGCGCGGCACGGTCCGGCCCTGGGCGACCACGGCACCGGAGGCGTTCTTCAGCTGCCAGGGCAGCTTCTCGGTGGCGTCGGTGACCAGCGTGGCGTTCTTCGGTCCGGCGGGCAGATAGGCGACCTGGTTGACCCGCACCCGCGGCCCGGTGTCGGGCTCGTACACCTCGGGCGGGACGCCGCCCAGCAGCGAGGCGTCGTCCATGCAGAAGCGCCACGCGTCCGCGCTGCCGCCGAGCTGGAAGGCGACCTGGCCCTGCGGGGTGTCGACGGGCGAGGTGAAGGTGTACGCGTAGGAGTTCCCGGAGACGCTCAGCTCGGGCGTCACCTCGAAGTAGGTGTCGTACGGCGCCGCCGACAGGCCGACGATCGCCCGCACGACGTGCCCCTCGGGCGAGCCGTTCGCGGTGAAGGAGAACCGGTACGACTCCCCCTTCACCAGGGAGATGTCGTTCTGGCCGACGGCGGCGTCCCAGGGGTTGGCGGTGCCGCCGGGCACGTCGGCACAGAGCTGTCCGTCGGACAGGCCCGCGGTGACGTTACCGCTCGCCCACCATGGGTCGGTGGTGGTGTCGAAGCTGCCGTTCTTGAGCTGCTCGACCTCTTCCGCGCCGGCGGGTGCGGCCGGGAGTGCGGTGAGTCCGGCCGCTAACAGGGCCGTCAGGGACAACAGCGTGGTTCTGCGTCGTTTCACGCCTGGGCTCCTCGGGTGAGGTGCGGGTGACGCTCGCGGTGGGAGCGCTCCCAGATGCGGACGCAGCCATGCTTGTTGCAGAGGTGACACCCCGTCAACGGTCCGGACGGTACTGGCGGGACCGGTTCCGCCAGTACCGCTCATCGGCTCAGGTGGCGGGCACCTCCAACTTGCTGATCCGCACAGCCCCTCGGGCCTCCCCCGGGTGGGCGCTGGTCAGGGTGAGCCGTACCCGGGAGCCGCGTACGGCGTCGAAGGTGATGACGGTCGGCGTGTCCGAGGCGGTGGCCCAGTCCACGGCCTTCCCCTTCACCGGCACATACCGGCGCCCGTTCCAGACCTCGGCCTCGACCGATGCGGGCAGGGTGTGCGTCGCGTCCACGGTGAAGGCGACCTCCACCCGGTCGAAGGTCCGCGCCCGCCCGAAGTCCACACAGACCCAGTCCTCGGGCCTGGCCCCGTCGAAGGCGGGCAGCAGGGCCGTGGCCGCCTTGCGGAAGCCGTTGGACCAGCCGGTGGCCGGGTCACCGTCGAGCATGGCGGCCGGGAGGGTGTCGGGACGTCCGGAGTAACTGGCGTCCGCGTGAGGGTAGTTCAGGGGCGCGGGGTAGTCGGGCTCGAACACGGCGGCCGGGGTGAGCGCGGCTGGCCGGGCGGGAGTGGTCTTCACGGTCACGCTGCCCGACCGCAGGCCTTCCGCCCTTGCGGTCACCTTCAGGGAGCCCGCCTTCGTGCCGGACCGTACGATCGCCAGCGCCTTGCCGCAGAAGGCCGTACGTGTGCCGGCCTGGTAGCGCTCGGCGCTCTCCTCCCGGCCGTTGTCGAGGCCGGCGAGCGAGCCGCCCGTCACCTCGAAGGCGATCAGGTCCTCGGCGTCGGGCACCACCACACCCCGGGCGTCGACGATCTCGGCGGTCACGAAGACCAGCGAACGGCCGTCGGCGGCAAGGGACTTGCGGTCGGCGGTGAGCCGTACGGCGTTCGGCGCACCGGCCGTGCGCAGCACATCGGTGGCGACCGCCTTGCCGTCCCTGCGGGCCACCGCCTTCAACTCGCCTGCCCGGTACGGCACTTTCCAGGTGAGGTGGAGTTTGCCCGCACTGCCGTTCGGACTGGTGTAGCTGCCGGGGTAGGGACCGTCGGTGAAGGTCTTGTCGTCGCCGGTCGCCTCGGTCGTCTCCAGGTAGGGCCGGCCGTCGACGGTCTTCTTGGTGTCGAACGTCCGGGTGCCGAGGGACTTTCCGTTGAGGAAGAGTTCGACGGTGTCGACGTTGGAGTAGGCCCACACCTCGACCGTGTCGCCCTCCCGGTGGTTCCAGGTCATCGGCAGCAGGTGGACCATCGGCTCGTCGACCCACTGGCTGCGGAACAGGTGGTACATGTCCTTCGGGAAGCCGGCCGTGTCGACCGCGCCGAAGAAGGACGCCTTCACCGGGAAGACGTCGTACGGCGTGGGCTCGCCGATGTAGTCGATGCCGGACCACAGGAACTGCCCGGCGAACCACTTCCGGTCCCGGTCCTTCTTGTGCCCGTACTCGCCGCTCATGGTCCAGGAGGCGAGGTTGTTGTCGTACGACGAGGTCGCCCGCTTGCCCGGGGTGTGGTTCTCGCCGGTGTTGAGGCGCTCGGGCTCCTGGTAGGTGCCGCGTGTGGACGTCTCGGAGGACGACTCGGACTCGAAGAGGAACAGGTGGGGATAGCGGGCGTGCAACGCGTCCACCGACTTGGCGGTGTTGTAGTTGAGGCCGAGGCCGTCGAGCTTGGCCAGGATCAGATCGCCCGGTGAGCCCGGGGCGGGCACGCTGCGGTGCCGGTGGGAGCCGATGACGATGGGGCGGGTGTCGTCGCAGGCCTTGATGGCGGCGATGAGCCGGTCGGCCATGGCGAGGCCGGAGGTCGAGGTGAACTCGGAGACCTCGTTGCCGATCGACCACGCCAGGACGGCGGGCGAGTTGCGGGCCGCCAGCACCATCTCGGTGACGTCCTTGTCGGCCCACTCGTCGAAGAAGCGGCCGTAGTCGTAGCGCGTCTTGGGCGAGCGCCAGCAGTCGAAGGCCTCCACCAGCATCACGATGCCCATCTCCTCGCAGACCTGGATCATCTCCGGCGAGGGCGGGTTGTGGGAGGTGCGGAAGGCGTTGACGCCCATCGACTTCATGATGGTCATCTGCCTGCGGATGGCGTCGGTGCTGACGGCGGCACCGAGGGCGCCCAGGTCGTGGTGGAGGTCGACGCCCTTGATCTTGGTGTAGGTGCCGTTGAGGTGGAAGCCCTCGTCCGGGTCGAAACGGAAGGTGCGGAAGCCGAAGGTGGTGCGGCAGGTGTCGGTGACCTTGCCGCCGACGCGCAGTTCGGTCCTGAGGGTGTAGCGGTGGTGCGGGGTGCCGAAGTCCCACAACTTCGGTTCGGGAACGGTGAGTTCGTGGGTCTCGGTCGCCTTGTCGGTGACGGGGACGGTGGAGGACGTACGGGCCACGGTACGGCCCCCCGGATCGACGATCCGCGAGACGACCTCGACGTCCGCGCCGGTGCCGGAGGCGTTCACCACGGAGGTCCGCACCCGTACGACGCCCCGCTCCTCGGTGATCTCCGGTGTCGTGACGTCCGTACCCCAGCGCTCCACGTGCACCGGCTCGGTGACCACGAGACGGGCCTCGCGGTAGATGCCGCTGCCCGAGTACCAGCGGCTGCTGGGCAGGCGGTTCTGCACCTTGACCGCGAGCACGTTCTCGGTGCTGCCGTCGGTGTGCACCAGATCGGTGAGGTCGAAGGCGAATCCGGTGTAGCCGTAGGGGTGGCGGCCGACCTCCTTGCCGTTGCAGTAGAGATACGAGTCCATGTAGACGCCGTCGAACTCCACCGATATCCGCTTGCCCGCGAGGCCGGGCGGCAGGGTGAAGGCGAGGCGGTACCAGCCGAGGCCGCCGGGGAAGAAGCCGGTGCCGCTGGTGGTGCCGTGCTCGGTGGTCGGGGCGAACTCGATGCTCCAGTCGTGCGGCACCGCGACCTCGCGCCAGCCCGAGTCGTCGTGGCCGGGCTCGGCCGCACCGGCGTAGGCACCCGTGGGGTCGGTGATCCCGCCGGGGTTCACCAGGGCGAAGCGCCAGCCGTCGCGCAGCGCGACCGTACGGCGGCCGGATCCGGCACCGGCGGATTCGACGGCGCCGGCGGCCCCGGCCGTCGTGGCGGTCAGCAGCGCTCCGGCCACGGGGGCGGCACCGGAGGCGAACAGTAACGATCTTCGAGTGACTGTCATGGACGACTCTCCCTCATCAGGGCGCAGAAGTACTCACAACTGATCGTGAACAAACAGATTCTGACGGGGTGGCACGCCGTACCGTCAAGGGTGCGCTTGGGACTTCCGGGGTGGGGGCGCACCCGACGCACTAGCCTGGAACGATGAACCCGGAGTATCCGTTCGACGACGCGGCGACAGCCCGCGCCGTCATCGACGACGACGGCAACCTCGTCGAGTGGAACGCCGGGGCCGAGCGGCTACTGGGTCACCGGGCCGCCGAGGTCGTGGGCCGCCCCGCCGTGGATCTGCTGGCCGCTCCCGGGGAAGGCGGATCCGCGGCGCCGCAGGGCGACCGCTGGGCCGGCACCGTCACGCTGCGCCGGGGCGACGGCGGCGCGGTGTCCGTGTGGTTGCTCGCCCACCGTGTCCGGCCCAGGGACGACGGCCCCGGCCACTGGCTCGTGGTCACGCCGCTCGAAGGGGAGGGCCCGCGTTCGCCCGACGATCCGCTGGACCGTTTCGGTCTCTTCGAGTCCCCCTGTGCCATCGCCATCTACGACGACCGGCTCCGGCTGCGGCGGATCAACGCCGCCATGGCGGAGGTCCTCGGGCTCCCCGAGGAGCAGGTGCGCGGGCTGCGGGCGCCCGAACTGTCCGCCGGCCCGCACAGCGGCGACGTCGAGCAGCACCTCCTGCGGGTGCTCACCACGGGCCACAGCACCGACGTACGGACGTACGAGCCGGTCGGGAGCGAGAAGACGTCCGTCTGGCTGGCCCATATCGCCCCGATCACCGACGGCGAGGGCCGGGTACGCGGCGTGTCCGTCGCCGCGCACGACTTCACCGAGCAGCACCAGGCGCAGGAGCGGCTGCAGCTGGTGAACGAGGCCAGCGTCCGTATCGGCACCACTTTGGACGTCGCCCGGACCGCCCAGGAGCTGGCGGACATCTGTGTCCCCGCGCTCGCCGACTTCGTGAGCGTCGACCTGCTGGACCCGCCGGAACACGGCGGCGACTCGCCCACGGGCCGGCTGACCGCCCCGATCGGCCTGCGCCGGACCGCCCACCGATCCATCACCCCGGGCACCCCCGAAGCCGTGGCCGAACTGGACCGTGTGGAGATGTATCCCGCCCCGTCGCCCCAGGCCGACGCGCTGCTGGCGGCCCGCACCCTCGTGGCCTCGACGTCGGCCGGTGACCTCGCGAAGTGGCTCTCCTGGGACCCGGCACGCGCCGAGCGGATCAAGGAGTACGGCATCCACACGACGATGTCCGTACCCATCCGGGCCCGCGGTACCACCCTAGGCGTCGCCGTGCTCACCCGGTTCAAGAACCCCGCCCCCTTCACCCCCGACGACGTGCTGCTGGCCGAGGAGATCACGGCACGCGCGGCCGTCTGCATCGACAACGCCCGCCGCTACTCCCGCGAACGCGAGACCGCCCTCGCCCTGCAACGCAGTCTGCTGCCCCGCTCCCTCCCGCGCACCGCGGCGCTCGAAGCGGCGTCCCGCTATCTGCCGGCGGCACGGTCGGGGGTGGGCGGCGACTGGTTCGATGTGATCCCCCTGTCCGGGATGCGGGTGGCGATGGTCGTCGGGGACGTCGTCGGCCACGGCGTCCAGGCGTCGGCCACCATGGGCCGGCTGCGCACCGCCGTGCGCACGCTGGCCGACATCGACCTCGCGCCCGACGAACTGCTCACCCACCTCGACGACCTGGTCGTACGCCTCTCCGAGGAGGCGGGCACCGACGGCAGCCCCGGCGAGGTCGGCGCCACCTGTCTGTACGCGGTGTACGACCCGATCTCCCGGCGCTGCACGCTGGCCCGGGCCGGGCACCCCTCGCCCGTCATGGTCCCGCCGGGCGGCGCGCCGGAAGAGATCGAGCTGCCCGCCGGGCCGCCGCTCGGGCTGGGCGGACTGCCGTTCGAGTCCGCCGAGCTCGAACTGCGCGAGGGCACCGTGCTGTCCCTCTACACCGACGGCCTGATCGAGAGCCGCGAGCGCGACGTCGACGCGGGCCATGCCCTGCTCCGTGAGGCGCTGTCGGCCTCCTCCGGCTCACTGGACGAGACCTGCGACCACGTCCTGCACGCCCTGCTCCCGCCGGGCGGCGCCGCCGACGACGTGGCCCTGCTGCTGGCCCGGACCCAGGGGCTGCCCTCCTCCCAGGTCGCGACCTGGCACATCCCGGCCGACCCGGCGCTCGTCGCGCCGATCCGCAAGCAGGTCATGGAGCAGCTCGACCACTGGAACCTGAGCGAGGCGTCGTTCACGGCCGAGTTGGTGGTGAGCGAGCTGGTCACGAACGCCATCCGCTACGGCACCCCCGGCATCCGGCTCCGGCTGATCCACGACGCGGCCACGCTGATCTGCGAGGTGTCCGACACCAGCCACACGGCACCGCATCTGCGCCGCGCGAAGGTCTTCGACGAGGGCGGCCGCGGACTGCTGCTGGTCGCTCAGCTGACCCAGCGCTGGGGCAGTCGGCACACTGCCGACGGCAAGACGATCTGGGCGGAGATCGGGCTCCTCGACGAGGAGTGAGCAGTCAGCGGGGGAACAGTGAGTACTCGGCGGCAAAACGGGGAGTCGTCACCAATATGGGACGTGCACGGGCATTCGACTCCTTACACCGGGCGACTCCCCTGGTGAGCGCCGTCGCGCTGGTGGCGTTGCTGGCCGCCTGCGACAACGGCTCGGACTCATCGGGCGCTGTCCGGACACCGGTCGGCACGAGCAGCCGTACGACCGAACCACCTGGCACGCATGGAACCGGGAGCCCTCAGCCCGAGCCGAGCCCGGCCGACTCCGGGAGCCCCACGACCGAGCCGGCCGCCTCCACCACCCGGTGCCACACCTCCGAGCTGCGCGCCTCCATCGGCCGCCCCAGCCCGGGGGCCGGACAGCGGAACTTCCCGATCGTGCTGACCAACACGGCCGACCGTACCTGCACCGTCCGCGGCTATCCGGGTGCCGCCTTCGTCGACGCCTCCGGCAAGCAGCTCGGCCCGGATCCGAAGCGCTCCCCCGACACGCCCACGACCGTCACGCTGGCCCCCGGCCGCAGCGCCTGGGCCGGGCTGTCCTTCGCCAGCCCCGAGATCAGCGGGGCCCGTACGGCCACGCCCGAGGCGCTGCTCGTGACGCCGCCGGACGAGCGGGACTCGATCGAGGTGGCGTGGACGGCCGGTGAGGTGCCCGTGGCCGGAAACGAGTCCTCGGTCTTCGTGACCGTGGTCCAGCCGGGCACCGGCGGCTGATCCGTCCCGGCCGGGGGCGCTTGCAGGACTCTTACCGCAGCCTGTTTTCATGTGCGGGCACGTTTTCGATCACGTCTTGAAGGACCCGCTCTGAACGCCCCGCTCGCCGAAGTACTGTCCGTTGCCCTGCTCGTCGCCGTACTGCTCGGGGCCGTTCTGCGCCCCTTCGGCCTTCCGGAGGCCGCTGTCGCGGTACCGGCCGCGGGGGTGGCGATCGCGACCGGGGTGATCTCGCCGGCGCATGCGTGGGCGGAGGTGGAGCGGCTCGGGCCGGTGGTCGGTTTCCTTGCCGCGGTGCTGGTCCTCGCCCACTTCTGCGATGTCGAGGGGCTCTTCCGGGCGTGCGGGGCGTGGATGGCCCGCTGGGCGGCGGGGTCTCCCGGACGGCTGCTGACCGCGGTGTTCGCGCTGGGCTCGGCGATCACGGCCGTGCTCAGCCTGGACGCCACGGTGGTGCTGTTGACGCCGGTCGTGCTGGCCACCGCCGCCCGGGCCGGCGTCCGCGCCGCGCCCCACGTCTACGCCTGCGCGCACCTGTCGAACACGGCCTCGCTGCTGCTGCCGGTGTCCAACCTGACGAACCTGCTGGCGTTCGAGGCGAGCGGGCTGAGCTTCACCCGGTTCGCGGCGTTGATGACGCTGCCCTGGCTGGCCGCGATCGGCGCCGAGTACCTGGTCTTCCGGCGCTGGTTCGCCGACGAGCTGAGGGCGCCGGTCCATGCGCCCGACGCCGGGAAGGCGCCCGAGCTGCCGCTGTTCGCGCTGGTCACCGTGGGCTGCACGCTGGCCGGGTTCGTCGTGGCCTCGGCGGTGGGCGTCGAGCCGGCGTGGGTGGCGCTCGCGGGGGCACTGGTGCTGGCCGGGCGGGCGATCGTGCAGCGCCGCGCCTCCCCGCTGACGGTGGTGCGGGCCGCCTCACCGGCGTTCCTGGCGTTCGTGCTCGCGCTGGGCGTCGTCGTGCGCGCCGTGGTCGACCACGGGCTGGCCGACGCGCTGCGGCAGGTGCTGCCGGAGGGCTCGGGCCTGGCCGCGCTGCTCGGGATCGCGGCACTGGCGGCCGTGCTGGCGAACCTGATCAACAACCTGCCCGCCGTGCTGGTCCTGCTGCCGCTGACCGCTCCGGCCGGGCCCGGCGCGGTGCTCGCGGTGCTGCTCGGGGTGAACATCGGCCCGAACCTGACGTACGCCGGCTCGCTGGCCACCCTGCTGTGGCGGCGCATCGCGCACCGGCACGGGCACGAGGTCGCCGTCGGCGAGTTCACCCGGCTCGGGCTGCTCGCGGTACCGGCCGCCCTTGTCCCGGCCGTGGTGGCGCTGTGGGCGTCGCTCCAGGTCGTCGGAGGCTGAGTCGCAGGAGACCGGCCGACCGAGCCGGGCGCCGATCAGCGACGGCCGCCACCGCCCTGGCCGTAACCGCCGGAACCGCCGTACCCGTAGCCGCCGCCGTAACCGCCGTACCCCCCGGACCCGCCGTACTGGCCGTCCGACGAGCAGTAGGAGGGGTAGTAGGAGCAGTACGGGTCGGTCGGGTAAGGGCTCGTGGGGGTCGGCTGCGCGGTCGACGGGGTGGCGGACGGCGTCGGGGTGGGCGTCGGGGTCTTCGACTGCTTGGGCGTGGGGGTGGGGGTCGGCGTGGGTCTGGGAGTCGTCGGCTGCAAAGCACCGACGTCCGTGGCCCAGTTGACCGCCTCCATCTGGAGCTCGGTCTCCGAGGTGTCGACCACCCAGTGCTGGGCGTCGCCCTCGTCGTCACGGGTCTTGAGGACCAGGGCTCCCGAGCCGTCGGTGGCGGCGGGGCTGAGGGCCAGTTCCTGGTTGAAGCGGGGCACCAGGGTGCCCTGGAGGGTGAAGTCGTAGCGGACGTTCTTGGTTTCGGAATCGGAGGCCCCCGTGCACGGGGCCAGCCGGACCGAGTAGCCGAGGTGGGAGTCGAGGCAGAGACCGGGGTCGGCGCCGCTGCGCAGCAGGCCGTCCGTCTCGTACGACCACTGCTGATCCGGCGCCGAGGAGCAGGTGGCGAGCTCTGTCTCCGCGTTCTTGACGGCCTTCCCGCCTACGATGCCGACGCAGAGCCCGGATCCGATGTTGTAGAGCCGGCCCCGCAGATCGCCCTTCGCGGCCTCGGCGGCGCCCGCCCAGGACGGGTTGCTGGTGGCGGAGCCCGCGTTCGAACCGGGCGCTTCGGAGGGGCGGTCATCCGCGGTCGGCGGGGAGCCCTCGCCGGATCCGACGACGGACCAGATGACGAGCGGGAGGACCACCAGGGCGCTGACGGTGGCGACGGCCGCGGTGAGGTTGCGGCGCCGGGCGGCACGGCGGGCGGCCTTGAGGGCCGCGCGTCCGGAGCAGCTGTGGGGGGTGCCGGGACCGGGAGCTGTGGTGGCGTCTGTCGGCGGGGCGGTCCGGCGTGCGGTCCGGCGCGCCCGTCGGGGACCTGTCTGCGCCGGCGAGGCGGCCTCGTCCGCAGCGGAGAAGGGCCGGCCCGTGGGCGCGGACGCCCCCGGCGCGGGTCCGGGAGCCTCGGTCCCCGAGGCGAAGCTCTCTGCCGTGGGCGCGGGACCCGCGTCCGCGGAGGCAGCTGCGGCAGGTGCGAAGGCGCCGCCCTCGGAGAAGAAGGACTCGCCCGCGATCGCCGCTGCCGGGGCCGGTTCGGCCTCCGCCGGATTCTCGGCCCGGCTCGCTCTCGCTTCCAGATAGGCTCTCGCGCCCCAGCCGAGCACCGCCTCGGCCAGTGCGACGCCGAGCCCGGCGTTGAAGAAGCACAGCTGGCCTGCGGTGTCGCTGCAGTGTCCGCAGCGGTCCAGGTGTGCGCGCAGGTCGGGGTCGACGTCGACGCCGCCGCGCCGGTAGGTCACGTCCAGCATCCGCAGATAGCGGCGGCACTCCTGTTCCGGGGCGAGTTCGCGGTGGACCTGAAGGCACTCCTCGCGCAGCCGCTCGTGGGCCCGGCGGAGTTCGACACGGGCGTCCTCCTCGTCGAGGCCGAGCAGTCCGGCGGGTATCGCCAGGGGTTCGGCCTCTACCTCGCTGTGCCACAGCAGGCAGCGGGCGGACTGGGGCAGCCGCTGGAACGCCCCGGACAGCAGTCGGCGATCGGCCGGGGGCAGCAGCCGGGCGGCGACGCGCTCCCCGCTGCCGGGTTCGGTGCGCAGCTCGGGGTGGAGCAGCTCCCGCCGGCGGTCGTCGTCCCATTCCGCCGCGATACGGCGCACGGTGACCAGCAGTTGGGGACGCCAGGCCGCCGTCGGTCCGGTCTGCCGCAGTGTCTCGCCGAAGAGCCGCGTGAATGCCGCGGTGGTGAGCATGCCGGCGGACCGGGCGTCCGCGGTGCACAGCCGTGCGTAGGCGAAGCCTGCTTCCCAGTGCCGGTCGAGGAGTTCACCGACGGGATGGAGGGCCGGTGTCGCCCCCGTCCACTTCTTCAGTTCGGCGCTCAGCTGAGCGTCGGTCACTTCGAAGAGGCGGGCGTCTTGAGGGGAATTCGACGGGCCTGCGTCATGCACGGCGGCATTCCTCCGGAGGGCATGCGGCTTTAAAGGTTCATACCAACGAGTATGCTCCGGGCGCGGCTCTTGTGAAGCATGGGGCGTGTGGGAGCGAGGCACACCTTTGCACAGGTCAGCGACAGGGAACAAGTGATTCCAGTTTTTTGTGCATTGCGTATGCGGGGATCAGGGTTTGACGATCGGTCAACACTCGATCGCGGCCATTACGGACCGTCAAGCGGGACAATCGGAAATGGTATTCACTCAGCGATCTCCGGGAACCCGCGAAAACCATTGAACGGCCGCGCACAGACGTTTTTGCCTGGTCATACGGACGCATACACCTTCACTCCGCCTTCACAAGTCATCCGCCAACCATTGGGCCCCTTGCCCGGTACGCGCCGGGCGGCACCCCGTACCGTTCCCGGAACACCCGGTTGAAGTGAAACGGGCTGGCGAACCCGGAAGCGGCCGCCACGCGTTCCACGGGCAGGCCGGTGCTCTCCAGCAGCCGGGCGGCGTGCTGCAGACGTGCCTCACGCAGGGCGCGCATCGGTGACTGTCCGAGTTGCCGGGTGAAGAGGTGGGCGAACCGGGAGGGCGAGAGCGCGACGTGCTCGGCGAGCGAGCGCACCGTGTGCGGGGCACCCGGATCGGCGGCGATCAGCGCCTCGGCCCGGCGTACCCGGTCGTCGACGCCGGGGTGGGACGGGGGCGTCCGCGCGGTGCCGGCGGTGAGCAGGACGACCTCTTCCAGTGAGCACAGGGCGAGTTCGCGGGCCGCGGTGCCGTGCGCCACCGCGACCGGCTCCTCCCCCGGCGCCATGACGGGCGGCGCGCCCGTCCCCGTCCAGCGGGCGTCGGCGAGCATCCGGCGAAAGGCCGCCTCGACGCGGCCGTGCACCGCATCCGGCGTCGGCGTGACGACGTACATCCCCTCGCCGGTGTCGTAGGGGCGCAGCCAGGACCGCCAGGAGGAGCGGGCCTGGCAGTGCACCCACCAGAACTCCCAGTGCGCAGCGCCCGGTTCGACTCCGTAGCCGTGCGGGACGCCCGGCGCGAGCACCACCAGGTCCCCCGCCCCGGCCCGCGCCTCGATGCTCCCGTGCCGCAGCCGGCCCCGGCCGCCGGTCGTCCAGGTGAACAGCCAGCTGTCCGCGCCGCGCGGCCGGTCGACGCCGTACCCCTGCGGCCGGTCGAAGCGCCCGACCACCACCAGGCCCGGCGGCGGGGCGGGATCGCCGACCGCGGCAGTCTCGGGCAATCCGTCAGCACTCACGGTCATCCTCCTGGGGCGGGTGTCGGCCTAGCGTGGCCGGGGCGAGGACACCTGACCGAGGAGTGGACACATGACAGCCACGGACATCGGCGCCGACGGCGCTCCCATCCTGCCCGAGACCGGGCTCCGCCAGTTCCGCGACGACGGCTTCACGGTCGCACGCGGGCTGTTCGGGCACGACGAGATCGGCCTGCTCTGCGACCGGTTCGCGGCGCTGCACGCGGCCGGGCCGGTGCCCGGGCACTTCGAGCCGCGACCGTCGGACGGCGACCCGTTGGGCGCGTATCCCAGGGTGATGCAGCCGCACGAGATCGACGAACTGTCGCTGCGGGTGCTCCTCGACGCTCGGCTGCGCGGTGTGCTGGAGGTGCTGCTCGGGGAGGAGGTGCTGGCCGCGCAGAGCATGTTCTACTTCAAGCCGCCCAGGGCCCGGGGGCAGGCGCTGCACCAGGACAACTTCTATCTGCGCGTCGAGCCGGGCACGTGTGTGGCGGCGTGGATCGCCTGCGATGTGATCGACCGGGACAACGGCGGCCTGGAAGTCGTCCCCGGCACCCACGCCATGGACCTGTTCTGCCCGGAGACGGCGGACGCCGACGTGTCGTTCGCGCGTGAGTACGTCCCGCCGCCGCCCGGCCTGGAGGCCGTACCCGTCGACATGGAGCCGGGAGACGTCCTGTTCTTCAACGGCAGCCTGGTGCACGGTTCGCAGCCCAACCGTACGGAGGATCGTTTTCGCCGGTCGTTCATCGGGCACTACGTGGGGCGTTCGGCCGAGCGGATCGGCGAGTACTACCGCACGCTGACGATGAGCGGCGACCGCGTGGCGCTGCCGCACAGCGAGGGCGCGGGGCCGTGCGGCACGGAGTTCGCACCGCACGGGCCGCACTGAACACGACCGTCAGGATCAGTGACCGATGATCGGATGCGGAGCATACGGCCGCTGGAGCTCCTCCAACTCCTTCTCGGTGAGCCGGAGTTCGACTGCGGCCGTCGCGTCCTCGATGTGGGACGGCTTGGCGGCGCCGATGATCGGGGACGCCACCGTGTCCTGGTGGAGCAGCCAGGCGAGGGCGATCTGGGCGCGGGGGACGCCGCGTTCGTTCGCGACGCGGGTGACGGCCTCGACGACGATCCGGTCGCTGTCGGCGTACAGCCCGCTGCCGAAGTTGTCGTTGGCGCTGCGTTCGGTGACCGTGCCCCAGTCCCGGGTGAGTCGGCCGCGCGCGAGCGGGCTCCAGGGGAGCACGCCGACGCCCTGGTCCGCACAGAGCGGCAGCATCTCGCGCTCCTCCTCGCGGTAGAGGAGGTTGTAGTGGTTCTGCATCGAGACGAACTTGGTCCAGCCGTGCCGCTCGGCGGTGTACTGCATCTTGGAGAACTGCCAGGCGTACATCGAACTCGCCCCGATGTAGCGGACCTTGCCGGCCTTGACCAGGTCGTGCAGGGCCTCCATGGTCTCCTCGACCGGGGTGTGCGGGTCGAAGCGGTGGATCTGGTACAGGTCGACGTAGTCCGTGCCGAGGCGGCTGAGGCTGTGGTCGATCTCCGTCATGATCGCCTTGCGGGAGAGGCCGGCGCCGTTGGGTCCGGGCCGCATCCGGCCGTTCACCTTCGTCGCGAGCACGATCTCGTCGCGGCGGGCGAACTCGCGCAGCGCCTTGCCGACGATCTCCTCGCTGGTGCCGTCGGAGTAGACGTTGGCCGTGTCGAAGAAGTTGATGCCGGCGTCCAGCGCCTGCCGGATCAGCGGTCGTGAGGCCTCCTCGTCGAGCGTCCACTCGTGTACGCCGCGGTCGGGGAGCCCGTAGGTCATGCAGCCCAGACAGATCCGCGACACGTCCAGGCCCGTCGAACCGAGCTTCACGTACTGCATCGTTGCTGCTCCTGCCTTCGGGGTGGGGTATCAAGGGAGCGTACGTCGTCGGGTGCGGGCGACGCCGGTTCCGTCACCGGTCCAGCAGGTCCAGGGCGCGCTCCCACCCGAACTCCGGCCGCCCGCAGTCCTCCCCCACCTCGCCGGAGTACGGCTCCCCGAAGCGCACGCCCATCCCCCGCAGCCGTATCAGGCTGTCCTGGTAGGCGGGATGGGCGGCCAGCGCGTCGGCCACACACGGCAGGGCGGCGATGGGGACGCCGAGGCCGTACGCCTCGCACAGGGTGCCCAGGGCGAGGGTGTCGGCGATGCCGGCGGCCCACTTGTTGATCGTGTTGAAGGTGGCCGGGGCGACGACGACGGCGTCGGGTTCCGGGAAGGGCCGCGGTTCACCGGGGCGACGCCAGGCGGAACGGATCGGGCGGCCGGTCTGGGCCT
The DNA here is from genome assembly GCF_052068475.1 of Streptomyces sp. SD31. Classification (NCBI taxonomy): domain Bacteria; kingdom Bacillati; phylum Actinomycetota; class Actinomycetes; order Kitasatosporales; family Streptomycetaceae; genus Streptomyces; species Streptomyces sp. SD31. The sequence continues at coordinate 122,053 of NZ_JBQHCX010000021.1, forward strand.
CGACGGCGGCGGTGTCGAAGAAACCGTTCATGGCGAGCGGCGTCGCGATGACCCCGACGTGCCACTGGCGCTCCTGCGCGGCGGTGATCAGCTTGCCGACGTCGGCGGCGATACCGGCGGCGCTCACGACGACGTAGAGGAAGGGCGGTCGCTGGTCCTGTTCGGTCATCCGCGCACCCTACTCAAGCCGCCCGATACGGCGGCTACTCGAGCGGGAAGGACAGGCCGCGTTCGGCCTCGGGGCGCGGGCCGTGGATCCGGCGGTCCTTCTCCTCGATGGGTACGTCGTTGATGCTCGCCTCCCGCCGGGTCATCAGCCCGTGCTCGTCGAACTCCCACAGCTCGTTGCCGTACGACCGCCACCACCGGCCGTTGAGGTCCCGGCACTCGTACTGGAAGCGGACCGCGATGCGGTTGCCGTCGAAGGCCCACAGGTCCTTGCGCAGCGCGTACTCGTGCTCCCGCGCCCACTTGGCGGTGAGGAACTCGACGATCTCGGCGCGGCCGGTGACGAAGGTGTCGCGGTTGCGCCACACCGAGTCCGCCGAGTAGGCGAGCGCCACCTTCTGCGGGTCGCGGGTGTTCCAGGCGTCCTCGGCGGCCTGCACCTTCTGTGCGGCGCTCTCGCGGGTGAACGGCGGCAGGGGCGGGCGGGCGGTCATGGCGTCCTCCGGGCACGGGGTGGCGGTGCGAGCAAGGGAGAACGAGCGTTCTCCGCGTGACTGCTACCGTAGGAGAACGCTCGTTCTCGCGTCAAGGAGTGGTCGTACATGGACAGCGCAACCGCCCGGGAGCAGGCACTGGACGCCGCGGAGAGGCTGTTCTACGGGCGCGGCATCCAGTCCGTCGGCATGGACGACATCCGGGGCGCGTCCGGGGTCTCGCTGAAGCGGCTCTACCAGCTCTTCCCGGCGAAGGAGCAGCTGGTGGAGGCGTACCTGGAACGGCGCGACGTGCGCTGGCGCGGGCAGCTCGCCACCTACGTGGAGCGACGAGCCGACCCCGAGCTGCGGATCCTCGCCGTCTTCGACTGGCTGGAGGAGTGGTTCGACGAGGCGGACTTCCGCGGATGCGCGTGGATCAACTCGTACGGCGAGCTGGGCGCCCGTTCCGAGCGGGTGGCGGACCAGGTCCGGGCTCACAAGCGGGCGTTTCGCGACTATCTCGCCTCGCTGGTGGCCGGGGCAGGGCTGCCCGCCGCGCTGACCGGGCCGCTGTTCCTGCTGGCCGAGGGCGCCATGGTCACGGCCGGCATCACGGGAAGTACACGGCCGGCGACGGAGGCCCGGGAGGCGGCGCGGTCGCTGCTGGCGGCGCGGTGAGTCAGACGGCGGCGAGTTCCGTGACGGCCGCACGGGCGCGGCTGAGGGAGTCGTCCGCGAGGTGCTCCAGACCGGCCAGTCGGGGCAGGACGTCGATGCGGGTCAGCTCGGCGGCGACCAAGGGCCGAGTTCGACCGGCACCGGCAGGTCGTCGAGGCGTTTCTCGCCGCCGCGCGGGGCGGTGACCTGGGCACACTGCTCGGCCTGCCGGCGCCCGACGCGGTCCACCGGGCCGGCCCCGCGGCCCTGCCGCCGGGCGTGGCGACGGAGCTGCGGGGTGCCCGGGCGATCGCCGAGGGCACGGTGCTCATGCGCGAGCGGGCGCGCTTCGCGGTGCCGGCGCTGGTGGGCGGCGAGGTGGGCCTGGTCGTCGCCCCGCGCGGACGGCTGCTGTACGTCGTCACGGCCACCGTGCGGGGCGGGCGGAGCAGCTCCTACGAGGTGATCGCCGACCCCGCCCGGCTGTGCGCGCTCGACCTGGCCGTGCTCGACTCGCCCGGCGTCAACTCCCCGTTTCCGACACGGTGATGGCGCTGACCGGGCAGGCCCGGGCGGCCTCCCGCACCATCGGGTCGCCGCCGCCGTCCTCCCGGCCGGGCAGCAGGGTGCTGAAGCCGTCGTCGTCCTGGGTGAAGACGGACGGGGCGGCGAGGGCGCACTGGCCGGCGCCGACGCAGAGGTCGTGGTCGATGTCGATGTGCATTTCGTGCGATTCGCGCGTTTCGTTTTCCATGACCGGAGCCTCTTACCAGGTCACGGGGAGTTCCAGCATCCCCTGGATCGTGTCGCCGGGTTTGAACGGGATTGCCCCCGGGGGGACGGCCAGGCGCAGGGTCGGCAGCCGGTCGAAGAGGGTGCGCAGGGCTATCTCCATCTCGGCGCGGGCCAGGTTCTGGCCGAGGCACTGGTGGATGCCGAAGCCGAACGCGACGTGATGGCGGGTGGGGCGGTGCCAGTCCAGGGTGTCGGGGTCGGGGTAGACGGCCTCGTCGCGGTTGATGACCGAGGTCGAGAAGACGACGCCGTCGCCCGCCCGGATCGACCCGCCGTCCGTTTCGATGTCCTCGACGGCGACCCGCAGCATGCCGTCGGCGATCGACAGCATCCGCATGAGTTCCTCGACCGCGTCGGGCAGCAGCGCCGGGTCGGCCCGCAACTCGGCCAGGCGGTCGGGGTGTTGGAGGAGGGTGTAGGTGCCGAGGGAGATCATGTTGGCGGTCGTCTCGTGACCGGCGACCAACAGGATGGTCGCCAGGGCGATGAGCTCTTCGTGGTCCAGCTCCCCGTCGCGCAGCTGCTGGTGGACGAGTTCGTCCAGGACGCCGTCGCCGGGCTCCGGCTGTTTCTGTTTCCGGTCGATCAACTGGGCGAAATACGCCTCCATCCGGTCGCGGGCGTCCATGGTGTCGGCGGCCGTGGGCCCGCGCAGCAGGCGCCGGGACTGCTCCTCGAAGAAGTCGTGGTCGGCGTAGGGGACGCCCAGCAGGGCACAGATGACCATCGAGGGGACGGGCAGGGCGAAGGCGCCCACCAGCTCGGCGGGGGCGCCCTGGGCGATCATCGCGTCGAGCCGTTCGTCCACGATCCGCTGGATCTCCGGGCGCAGCTCGGCGGCGCGCCTGAGCGTGAAGCTGGGGACCATCATCCGCCGCTGGACCCGGTGTTCGGGGTCGTCGACGCCCAGCAGCGCGGTCTTCCGGTTGCGGACCGCCGCGAACCGGGCGTTGGGCGTGGGGAAGCCGGGCCGGGTGCGGTCGGAGGACAGCCGCGGATCGGCGAGCAGGGTGCGGGCGAGGGCATGCCCGGTGACCAGCCAGACCGGGCGGCCGTCGTAGAGGGTGATGCGGGCCAGCGGGCGGGCGTCGCGCAGGGGGTCGTAGGCCGTGGGTGGGTGGTACGGACAGGTGCGGTTCTGGGGGAAGGCGACGGTGTGGGACTCCGTCACATCCGTCATGTCCGTGGCATCGGTCATGCCAGTCGCATCCGTCATGCCAGTCGCATCCGTCATGTCAGTCGCATGCGTCATGTCAGTCGCATCCGTCATGTTCGTCGTGTCTGTCATGGAAGACCTCGCAGACGAAGAGTGCGTTGTGCCGATCTTCATTAGATGCCCAGGGCATCTAATGGGGCGACGTCAAGTTCGGCCAGATCAGGCGTAGGGGCAATCTGGCCGGAGATCGTCGTGCAGAGCTTCGGTCGTGGAGAGGTCGGTCCGGTCCTCCGGCCAAATTCGCTTGTGGGCGGGCATCCGCCACCCGCAGAATCCGGCCATGTCTACTACCACCGCCTTTCTGCCGCCGCCCGTCGCCGTCCGTCCGGTGCGGTTCCAGCAGCAGCCCGGCCGTCCGTGGAGGCCCACGCTTCCCACGTCGTGACCGCGGCGCTCGTCGCGGGGCTGATCGCGGGCTACGGCATCGCCGTCCCGGTCGGCGCGGTCGCGACCTACCTCGTCTCCCTCACCGCCCGTACGTCCCTGCGGACCGGGGTCTGCGCCGCGCTCGGCGTCGCGACCGCCGACGGGCTCTACGCCCTCGCAGCCGCCCTCGGCGGCTCCGCGCTGGCCGCCGCGCTGCGTCCGGTACTGGTGCCGCTGCGCTGGGCCGCCGCCCTGGTCCTGGTGATCCTCGCGGTACGCGGCGCCGTCATCGCCGTACGCCACTACCGCGGCCGGCGGCTCGCCACCGCCGGCCGCTCCACGCCCTCTCCCCCGAGCCCGGCCCGCGCCTACCTGGCGCTGCTCGGCATCACCCTGCTCAACCCGACCACGGTGATCTACTTCGCGGCTCTCGTGCTCGGGACCCGCGCCATGGCTGCCGCACCACCCCTGGAACAGGGCATGTTCGTGCTGGCCGCGTTCGCCGCGTCGGCGAGTTGGCAGTTGCTGCTCGCCGGGGGCGGGGCACTGCTGGGGCGGGTGCTGACGGGGCGGCGGGGGCGCCTGGTGACGGCGCTGGTGTCGAGCGGCGTGATCCTGACGCTGGCCGTGCGAATGCTCGTGTAGGCGCGGCAGGATGAATCACGCGTGGGCCGTTGTTGAAGAGGAACGTAAGTCAGTACCAGCACACGACGATGGGATCGAGGCCATGCCTCTTGACGGTGAGTACGAGCCGAGCCCGACCAAGTGGGTGCGCGACCAAGTGGAGTTGTACGAGAGCTCCGGCGGCACCCAGGGCACGACCCTCATGAACACGGGGATGCCGGTGATTCTGCTCACCACCCGGGGTGTCAAGAGCGGCAAGATCCGCAAGACGCCGCTGATGCGCGTCGAGCACGAGGGGCGTTATGCCGTGGTGGCCTCGCAGGGCGGGGCGCCCCAGCACCCGGTCTGGTACCACAACGTCAAGGCCGACCCCCATGTGGAGCTCCAGGACGGGCCGGTGAAGTGGGACATGCGGGCCCGCGAGGTCACCGGCGCGGAGAAGGCCGAGTGGTGGGAGCGTGCGGTCGCGGCGTATCCGCCGTACGCCGAGTACCAGGAGAAGACGGAACGGGTGATCCCGGTCTTCGTGTTGGAGCCGGTCGACGGGGAGTGACGGGGGCGGCTGGGGCTTCCGCGGGGGCCTTGGCTCGGGCTTCCGCGGGGCATCGGCTCGGGCTTCCGCGGGGGCTTCGACTCAGCTCCCGCCGGGGCTTCGGCCCGGGCATCGACTCGGCAGCCGCTCAAGCTTCAGCTGAGGCTTCTGCTCGCGCGTCAGGCCGTCGACTCACCCGGCGAGTTGGAGGGCATGAACGATGACCTCGCGGAGCTGCGGAGTCTGCTGAAGCTTCGACTCGGCTTCCGCTCAGGCTTGGGCTGAGGCTTCCGCCCGGCCATGCACTCGGCCTTCGACTCGGGCCACCGCTCGCGCTTCGGCGGAAGCTTCGACCCAGCTTCCGCCCGAGCACCCGCTGAGGCTTCCGCTCAGGCATCCACTCGGCAGCCGCTCAAGCTTCAGCTGAGGCTTCCGCTCGGCCATGCACTCGGCCTTCGACTCGGGCCACCGCTCAGGCTTCAGCTGAGCTTCCACTCGGGCACGCGTTGGGCCTTCTACCCGGGCTTCTGCTCGTGCTTCTGTTCGTGCTTCGGATGGAGCTGGTCGGGCTCGGAAAGATTTTCTCGCCCAGGACGCATGAACCCATGTTCGCCGGGCACACGTGCGTCAGGCCCCGCCGCGTTCCCCCGTCGCGGCGGGGCTTCCCTCTGCCTCGTGGGCGGAGCGTTCGGTCACGTCGAGGAAGATCTGGTCGGCCTCGGCGACGGTGCGGCCGATGGAGCGCTTGATGCGGACGGCTACCTCCTCGACCCGTTCGCTGTCGAGGCCGGGCATCAGATCGACCCGGGCCGCCACCAGGGCCGTTTCCAGGCCCGTCTGCATCGTGAACAGCGCCTCCACGCTGTCGATCTCCGGCTGCGCCTCCAACAGTGCGCGGATCCTGGCGTCGGCCTCGGGGGCGGCGGCCTGCCCGATCAGCTGGTCTCGGGCGTCGCGTCCGAGCCGGTAGGCGACGTAGACGAGAAGCGCGCCGATCGCGAGTGAGGCGGACGCCTCCCACACGACCTGCCCGGTGATCATGTGCAGCGCCATGCCGGTGAGGGCGAGGGTCACGCCCACCACCGCTGTGGCGTCCTCGGCGACGACCGTGCGCAGGGCGGGGTCGCGCAGCCCGTCCACCACGCCGCCCTGCCGGCCTACCTGGTACAGCGCCCGTACCAGCGACAGCCCCTCGGCCACGAAAGCGACGCCGAGCACGATCATGCCCGCCACATAGCCGCCGAACTTCTCCTCGGCGCCGCCACGCAGAGCCTCGACGCCCTGGAAGAAGGAGAAGCAGCCGCCCATCACGAAGATGCCGACGGCCGCGAGCAGCGACCAGAAGAAGCGCTCCTTTCCGTAGCCGAAGGGATGGCGGGCATCGGCGGGGCGGCGGCTGCGGCGCAGCGCGGCCAGCAGGAAGACCTCGTTCATGCTGTCCGCCACGGAGTGCGCGGCCTCCGACAGCAGCGCCGGCGAGTGGGCGACGAGGCCTCCGACGGCCTTGGCGACCGCGATGGCGAGGTTGGCTGCGAGGGCAATCAGGACCGTGACCCGGGTCCTGCGATCCGTCTTGGGTGCCTTGGGCGTCCTGCTCATTTTCCACTGACTCCCCCGGTCGATGCGGCTCACACCGTGCCGTCGGCGGAAATCGGGGGACTCGGTGGATCAAAGGAATCAAAGGACTCGTGAGATCGGGAATCCGGTACGCGGCCGGCGGGTATCCGCCACAAGGCCACAGGCCACAGGCCACAAGGCAGAGGCGTGCGGCAGAGAGGAGCGCGGTCATGAGCGGCGGGGGCAACACCGCCTACGGGAGGAAGTCGTTCCAGCGGTCGAAGGCCCACTTCACGGACCGGATCACCGCGGACGGCCGGGACGGCTGGCCCGTGGAGGCGGGCCGCTATCGTCTGGTGGTCAGCCGGGCCTGTCCGTGGGCGAGCCGGGCGGTGATCTCCCGACGGCTGCTCGGCCTGGAGGACGCCGTGTCCCTGGCGATCGCCGACCCGATCCAGGACGACCGCAGCTGGCGCTTCACCCTGGACCCCGACGACCGCGACCCGGTGCTCGGCATCCGCTTCCTCCACGAGGCCTTCGACAGGCGGGAGAGCGACTACCCCGGCGGCGTCAGCGTCCCCGCGATCGTGGACGTGCCCAGCGGCCGGCTCGTCACCAACGACTATCAGCGGATCACGCTCGACCTCGCCACCGAGTGGACGGCCCTGCACCGTGACGGGGCGCCCGATCTGTACCCCAGGGCGCGACGGGACGAGATCGACGACGTGATGGCGGACGTCTACGAGGACGTCAACAACGGTGTGTACCGGGCGGGCTTCGCCATCGGCCAGGACGAGTACGAGGGGGCGTGCACACGTCTCTTCCGGCGGCTGGAGCTGCTCGCCGAACGCCTGGCCGGGCAGCGCTATCTGGTCGGCGACACGATCACCGAGGCGGACATCCGGCTGTTCACCACGCTGGTCCGCTTCGACGCCGTCTACCACGGCCACTTCAAGTGCAACCGCTGGAAGTTGACGGAGAATCAGGTGCTGTGGGCGTACGCCCGCGATCTCTACCAGACGCCCGGATTCGGTGACACCGTCGACTTCGACCACATCAAGCGGCACTACTACCAGGTGCACAGCGGCATCAACCCGACCGGCATCGTGCCCCTCGGGCCGGATCTGTCGGGTTGGCTGACGCCGCACCATCGTGAGGAGCTGGGCGGCAGGCCGTTCGGCGACGGGACGCCGCCTGGGCCAGCCCCTGAGGCCGAGCGGGTACCGGCGCGGGGACGGCCCTGACCGGGGAGGACGAAGGAGGAGCAGGCACACATGGCCAGGAAGAACAAGCAGAAGAAGATGACACTTCCTCTTGCCTACAAGCCCCTGGGATTCGCGCTCGGCTGGGCGAGCGGCGCGCTGGCGGGTCTCGCCTTCCGCAAGACATGGATGGCGATACGACATGAGGAGGACGCCCCCGACGCGCTGGACCGGGACCGCGGCTGGGGCGAGATCCTGCTGGCGGCAGCGGTACAGGGTGCCCTCTTCGCGGTGGCGCGCAGCTTGGCGGACCGCACGGGCGCGAAGGCGATCGAACGCTCGACGGGTGTATGGCCGGTCAGCGAGAAGGGCGGGCGGGACTGAGAGCACTTACGGGATACCGGCCGGTCCCGACCACCTTCCGGACGACCGGCCGGTCCCCACCACCCTCCGGAAGACCCGCCGGGTCCCGACCACCCTCCAGAAGACCGCCGGTCCCGACCACCCTCCAGAAGGCCGCCCGACCCGGGCTCCCGCAAGCCCTTCCGGTGCCCAGGCTCAGCCCTGCTTCGGCGCCGTAGGAGCGACGCGGCGCAGGGTGAAGGAGTGGCCGGCCGGGTCGGCGTAGCCACGCTCCTCGTACGGCCCCGCCGCGTCCTTCGCCTCCAAGGGGCGGCCGCCGAGCCCGACGATCCTGCGCTCCGTCTCGTCCAGGTCCTCCACCACGAAGTCCAGGTGGGCCTGGAGGGAGTTCTCGGGGCGCGGCCAGCTCGGCGGCGTCGCGTTCATGTCGCGGCGGAACGCCAGCCGGGTGCCGTCGGCGCCCCTGATCTCCACGCGGTTGGCGGTCGCCTCCGTCTGCTCACCGTCCAGCAGTTCCCTGTAGAACAAGGCGAGCTTCTCCGGCTCGGCACAGTCGAGCACCACGAAGCCCGCTTTCACCAGTGGCATGAGTCCTCCGAAAGGTCCGGGGCGCGGGTCGTCCCTGTCCCGCCGCCCTATGGCCCACGGGTGTCCCGACCGGGTCATTTCAGTCCGCGACCAGCCACTCTCCGTCCCGCATGAGCTCGCGCCCGTCCAACTCGTCGGCCTCGCGCCAGGCCTGCACGCGCTGCGGCCGGACGCGGAAGTACAGGTAGGGCGTGGCGAGTTGACGCGGATCGAAGCCGGTCCTGGCCGCGAACCGGTCGGCCACCTCCTTGGGCAGTTGAGCAGGGGCGATCGTGTCGACCGTGCCCTCGATCATGACGACGTCACGGGTCGGCCCGATACCGAGGCGCGCTCTGCCGGTCGTCCTCAGGTTCCGGCCCGTCGGGCTGTTGGCCGGCGTGGCCAGCAGCAGGGTGGAGCCGTCCCAGAGGTAGGACAGCGGGACGAGATACGGCACGCCCCCGTCGACCTCGGCCGTGGCGACCCACACGTCCTCGTCGTGCTCCAGTCGGTTCAGGGTGTCCTGCTTGCGCTGTTGGGCGGGGCGTGCGGGCGGGCGGGTCATCGGGGGGCGGCCTCCTGACGGGACATGACAGAACAACTGTCGACGGACGTTTCCAGTGTGACCGTCAGGCTTCCGTCCGGTCCCGGATTTCCGTCAGCCGCACCGCCGCCGCGCTCAACAGCAGGTCCAGGGCCGTCGGATAGGAGCTGTGCCGCATGTCCGCCACGAGGTGGCGGGCGGTCGCGGCGATGTGTGGGTGGGTGTCGGCGGGCAGCCGGGCGTACGTGGCCCGCCACACGCCCGTCTCCGCCTCCCGGGCGGCCTTGGGCAGCGCCGCGCCGGCCGCGTCGAGGGCCCCGAACGACAGTGCCTGGTCGACGAAGGCGTGGTAGATCCGCACCGCCTCCGCGTCGGGGAAGCCGGCGCCTCGCAGGACGCCGAGGATGGTCTCGACGGCCTGGATCTCGTACGCCCGCCCGGTCACCCGGTACGAGCTCAGCACCGCCGCGCGGGGGTGGGCGAGCGCGCCCGCGTGCATGCGCAGGCCGAGGTCGCGCAGGTCGGCGCGCCAGTCGCCGGTGGGGCGCCAGGTGCGCAGCGTCCGGCCGATGAGCTCGTCGGCGATGGTCAGCATCAGGTCGTCGGTGTGCCGGAAGTACCGGTACAGGGAGCTGGGGTCGGCGCCGAGGGCGCGGCCGAGGCGGCGTACCGAGAGGGCGTCCGCGCCGTGCTCCTCGATGAGCCTCAGGGCCGTCTCGACGATCAGTTCCCCGGACAGGACGACGCCCTGCTTGGTGGGGCGGCGGCGCTGTCGCGCGGCGGGCGGGACGACACGGTCGGTCATGGGCGCCTCCGTGGGCTGGGAAGCCGGGCTCGATGGGCGAGACCTTATGACAACACCGTTGACCTGTTAACCCTCCGGACAGTTTCATGTCCGCTCATCGGGGCCGCCCAGGCCCCCGGTGCGAGTGGAGACCGGCCATGCCCGACCAGCCCCACAGCGTGGACCCAGCCGCGCAGCCCGCGCTGCGCAGGTCCCTCGGCGTCCTCGACGGCATCGCCATCGCCGCGTCCAGCACGGCCGCGACCACCAGCATCGGCATCGGCCTGGGGGTCACGGCCGGGGTGGTCGGCCTGCATCTGCCGGCGATCATGCTGCTGGCGTTCCTGCCGGTCCTCGGCATCGCGGGCGCCTACTCCCGCCTCAACCGCGTCGAGCCGAACGCGGGCAACGGCTATGTGTGGGTGGGCCGTTCCCTCACTCCGTGGCTCGGCTTCATGGTCGGCTGGGTGAACATCGTGGCCGTGGTGGCGTTCCTGGCGTACACCACCGCGGTCACCGGCTCGGCCCTGCTCCAGCTCGCGGGGGACGCCGGGCTGCACCGGGTGGGCACTCTGGCGCTGGACCCGGGTTCGACCGCGCAGACGACCGCGGTCGGCATCCTGGTCCTGGTGGCGGTCACGCTGACCGCCGTGACCGGCATCCGCGCCGCCGCGCGACTGCAGGCCGGGCTGCTGGTCTTCGAGTACGTCGTCCTGCTCGGCTTCTGCGGATACGGCATCGTCACCGGCCCGCACGACTTCAGCCTGAGCTGGTTCGACCCGTTCGCGATCCCGTCGGCGACGGCACTCGCGCAGGGGATGCTGCTGTCGGTGTTCTGCTACTGGGGCTTCGAGTCGGCGTTCAGCATCAACGAGGAGGTGCGCGACCCGCGCGACGCGTCCCGGGCCGGGATCACCACCCTGTTCACGATGCTGGCGCTGTTCCTGCTCGGCTCGATCGCCTTCCAACGTGTGCTGTCCGAGGAGGAGTTGGTCGGCCACGGCGCCGAGGGCCTGGCCTTCTTCGGCGAGCGGCTGGCGTCCCAGCCATGGGCGGCGCTCCCCCTGGTCGCCCTGATGTTCTCGGCGGTCGCCTCGCTGCAGGCCGGCGTGATCCCCACGGCCCGGGCGATGTTCGCGATGAGCCGGGACCGTACGCTCGGGCCGGTGTGGTCCAAGGTCAGCCCCCGGTACGGCACTCCCGCCGCCGGAACGCTGCTCATCGGCGCGCTCGCGGCGGTGGTCGCGGCGCTCGCGCTGATCATCCCGCGGCTGGCCGACATGATCATGGCGACGGTGAGTGCCGTGGGCATCGTGGTGGCCCTGTCGTACGCCCTCACGGCCGTCGCGGCCGCCGTGCGCTTCCGTTCGCTGCTGCGTGAGGACTGGCGGCAAGGCGTACGGGCGGTGGTGCTGCCCGCGCTGAGCGCGGCGACCCTGCTCGGCCTCGGCGGCTACCTCGGCTGGTCCTTCTACACCTCCGCCGACCACTTCGAAGTCAGCGCCGACAACGGCTGGTTCCTGTTGTTCACTCCCCTGGCGATGATCGCGTCGGGCTTCGTGGCCGCCGCGTGGGCCAAGTGGGTGCGCAGGTCGCCGTACTTCCGCACCGGCAAGGGCACCGACGCGGACGCGCCCAGCCTCCTCGTCCCCTCCCCGTAGTCACGCCTGTCCCTCTCATCGTCCCCGCCTCGCCGGGCCTACCAGGAAACGGACCATGCACGCAGACCTTCTCTTCACCGGCGGCCCCGTCCTCACCCCCGAGGGCCGCACCGCGACCGCCGTGGCCGTCACCGGCGACCGCATCACGGCCGTAGGACATCAGGAGGTGCACGATCTAGCCGGGCCGCGGACCGAGGTGGTGGACCTCGCCGGGCGGCTGCTGCTGCCGGGGTTCCAGGACGCGCACGTGCATCCGGTGCCGGCGGGGCTGGAGCTCACCCAGTGCGACCTGACCGGAGCGAAGACGGCGGACGACACCCTCGCCGCGGTGCGCGCGTACGCCGACGCGCACCCCGAGCGGGAGTGGATCACCGGCGGCGGCTGGTCGATGGAGGCCTTCGAGGACGGTACGCCGACGAAGGAGCTGCTGGACGCGGTGGTGCCCGACCGGCCGGTCTACCTCCCCAACCGGGATCACCACGGCGCGTGGGTCAACAGCCGTGCCCTCGCGCTCGCGGGCATCACGCGCGACACGCCCGACCCGGCCGACGGGCGCATCGAGCGGGATGCCTCGGGCGAGCCGAGCGGGACGTTGCAGGAGGGGGCGATGCAGCTGGTCGGACGGCTCACTCCGCCCGCCACCCCGGCCGACCGGCTGGCGGCCCTGCTGCACGCCCAGCGGCATCTGCACGCGCTCGGCATCACGGCCTGGCAGGACGCGCTGGTCGGCGAGTTCCTCGGCATGGACGACCCGTCGGAGGCGTATCTGGCGGCCGCTCGGGACGGTTCGCTCACCGCCCGCGTCGTCGGGGCGTTGTGGTGGGACCGCGAGCGCGGTGCCGAGCAGATTCCCGAACTGGTCGAGCGGCGGGCCGCGTCGAGCCACGGCCGCTTCCGCGCGGGGAGCGTCAAGCTGATGCTGGACGGGGTCGCCGAGACCGGAACCGCCGCCCTGCTGGATCCGTACCTCGACAAGTGTGGCTGCGCCACCGCCAACCGCGGCACCAGCTTCATCGACGCCGGTCAACTACCCCAGTACGTCACCGAGTTGGATGCGCTCGGCTTCCAGTGCCACTTCCACGCCCTCGGCGACCGTGCCGTACGCGACGCGCTGGACGCGATCGAGGCCGCGCGGGCCACGAACGGGCCCAGCGACACGCGGCCCCACCTGGCACATCTCCAGGTCGTCCAGCCGACCGACGTGCCGCGCTTCGCGCGGCTCGGGGCCACGGCGAACATCCAGCCGCTGTGGGCCGCCCACGAACCGCAGATGGACGAGCTGACCATCCCCTTCCTCGGGCCCGAACGGGCCGCGTGGCAGTACCCGTTCGGGGCGCTGCTGCGCTCCGGCGCCCGGCTCGCCGCGGGCAGCGACTGGCCGGTGAGCAGCCCCGATCCGCTCCAGGGAATCCATGTCGCCGTCAACCGTGTCGCTCCCGACGGCGGCGACACGCCGGTGTTCCTGCCCGGCGAACGCATCGGACTCGCCGAGGCGTTGACGGCGTACACGGCGGGCTCGGCCCATGTGAACCACCTCGACGACACCGGACAGGTGCGGGTGGGAGCGCTCGCGGATCTCGTGGTGCTGGACCGCGATCCGTTCGACGGGCCGACCGAGGCGATCGCGGAGACGCGGGTCGCGCGGACATACGTGGGGGGCGCGCGAGTATACGCAGCTCAGGAGGCATGAGCAGTAACACAGATCACGGACAGGTCTCGTGTTGATCGTTTAGGTTCTGGGCAGTCTCGTACCGCTTCTCGGTTCAACTTTCGGCCATAGAAGCTGAGTTCGAGTGCACGGGTGGCCATTTCGGCCCCCCGTTCGCAGGGCCGGGGGGGCTCTGTATCGCCGTCTCCCGGAAGGAAGCGCATGGCTCAGGACGTCACGTTCGACCTCCCCTTCGACACCCCCGTCACCAGACAGGTTCTCCCTGGCCTTCCTCCGCGCCGACCAGTTCGACGCCAACCAGCCGGACCGCGCAGCCGAGGTGGCGCGTGAGCTCATCGTCGCCCCGCCGCGCCCCGCGGGCAGCAGGCCGCGGGGGCTTCCTGATCAACGCAGCTGAGGCGCCGATACCGGTGCTCGTCCTGCAGCAGGAGTGCTTCGATCCGCTTCGCTTCCTCGGCTGTCAACGCAGCAGTCGTGCCCCTCGCGGTCGTTCGCGGCAGGAGCCCGAGCCGGCCGCGTGAGTCCGGTTGTTCGGCGAGGCCGGCGCGAAAAGTACAGAAGTTTCTCGGACACGACCGGCCGACGACCACGGTCGATCGATTCCGTTGCCAGGACCACAGCTCAATGGGAGACCGGTGTGCAATCTCGAGTGGTAAATGCTGTCCCGAAGGCGTCCGCCGACAGCTTGCTCCCGGCGCAGGCAAGCGCCCAGCTCCAGCCCACGGAGGCGGGGGACACCCTGGCCCGCCTCCTGGTGAAACGCATCAATGGGACCACGGAGCAGTACCGAAGGTCCCAGAACGCCGCTCAGCAGCGGCTGAACGCACTCGGATCCCCCCACTTCAGCACCACGCTGCCTGTGGAGGGAGCCCTCCATCTGGCGCGGCCCGCGTTCCTCCCGCCCGACGAGGAGGGCTACGCCAGGTTGAGGCACCTCGACGCCGGCCTGCGTGTGATCGAAGCAGCCTTCCCCCAAGTCGGCACCGACATCGAGGTCTGCCGGCTGACCTGCACGATGCTGGAAGGGGCGTGGAGGAGCCGGGCACTCACCCCGCCGCGCGAGGAGGAGCAGACGACCGTCTGCACCTGCCCTCTGTGCCGTCGAATACCCACGCCCCCCGCACGCACGCTGGATGACTACCGTTGGCGGCAGAGCGCCGGTCGGCCCCTCACCGTCAAGACCTGGCCGAACCGCCGGGAACTCGACAGCGTCCTGACCGGTGGCTGGTCTTGGACCCGGCAGATGAACGACCTCGAACGAGACCTTGGCCACCGCCACCGCTTCGAAGACGACATCCTCGTCTTCCACGAATACAAACGCGTGATCGACACCATAGATACGACACGCCTCACCCAACATGTCGAAGCCCGCCTGGCCGAGAATTTCAGCACCAACAGCGCACGGGCCCTGGTCTCCGGACTCTTCGCAGCCCATAAGCGATCCGTCGACGAGTACTGGCTCCAACAGCACGACGCGGGCAACGTCACGCTCCCCCAGAGCAACCCCCTCAGCCAGAGCACCTACTCGATCCTGCAGATGCTGGACTGCCTGTTCTGGCACGTCGCACCCGACAGCGAACTCTGGCAGGAAGAAAACCTCGCCTCGCTGCTGCTGTGCCGCGTCATCGACGACATGGCCGACGTACGGGCCGACGCCCTCACCGGCGAGATCAGCAACTTCTGGCTCGCCGACATGCCCACCCACACCAAGGCCCTCTACGCCGCCTGCGCCATAGCCCTCGTCAAGTACGGCTGCATGCCCGAGGCGCATGACGCGATGTGGAACACCTGGCTGATGACCACCACCATCGTCTGGATGGGGCTCACGGGCCGCCACGCCCTGTGGTTCGACGGCATCACCCAGGGCCTCCCCCCGACCGAGGCGTGCCCGCTCTGCGACCTGCAGCCCAACCCGTGCACCGGCATCCTCACCGACGGCACCACCCTCACCATCGCCCCGCGGCACACCGTGCCGGTACTGAGCGACCGGGCCGCCGAGCTGTCCGCCCGCTGCCGAGCCCAATACCCCAAGACATGGCCCCTGTTCGACGCCGAGCTCCATGCCTTCGAAGCGCTGCACGGCCCCTGGTACGGCAACATCGACAGCGCATGGGAGATCTTGCGCCGCACCTACATCGCCGCTGTGGAGGCATCCAGAACCGCATCGTCCCCGGCCCGCGCTCGTCAGGTCCAAGAAGACTCCGGCGTGGTCGGAGCCGAAAGGTTTCACTCCCTGCATGACCCTCAAACCGGGAGGGAGGACACCGCACTGCTCGCCTACATGTTCGGCGGCGCCCACCCGCATTTCCTCTGGAACGCCACGGGATACCGACCCACGGACGTCGCAGGCGACTGGCTCGACGGCTGACGCCTCGATCCCGTTCCAGAACGCAGTAGGAAACGGCGCTGCCCGGCCGGGGGTCCGGCCGGGCAGCGGTGGTGTCAGACGGAGAACTCGACCGGCAGGCTGTCGAGCCGGGACTCCCAGGTGGAGGCGGTCGAGGAGAGCTCCTCCGACGGCACGGCCAGGCGCAGGCCCGGCAGCCGGTGCAGCAGGACGTCCACGCCGATCTCGATGATGGACTGGCCGATGTTCTGCCCCGGGCACTCGTGCGGGCCGGAGCTGAACGCCAGGTGCGACTGGTTGCCCTGCACGGCGACGGCCGAGTCGGGCCGCACCTCCGGGTCGAGGTTCCCGGCGGCCAGGCCCAGGATGAGCAGTTCCCCCTCCTGGATGTGATGGCCGCCGAGCTCCAGGTCGGCGGCCGCGAACCGGCCCGGCAGCACGGCCAGCGGCGGGGTGTCCCACATGACCTCCTCCACCACCGAGGAGATGTTCAGCTGCCCGCTGATCAGACCGGACAGCCGGCCGGCGTCGGTGAGGACCAGTTGCAGGACCCGGGCCAGCAGGTTGCTGGTGGTGGTGTGGGCGGCGATCAGCACCAGGCGCAGATGGCTGACGACCTCGTCGTGGTCGAGGCCGGCCGGATGCTCCAGCAGGGCCGTGGCGAAGTCGGCCCCCGGCTCGGCCCGCTTGCGCTCGGCGAGTTCCGAGAGGATCTGCATGATCTGGCCGTTGGCCTCGAGGGCGCCCTCGCCGCCCTTGAAGACCTGGGCGCACGACTCGACCAGGCGCAGCCCGTCCGCCGTGGGAAGGCCCAGGATCCGGGTGAGCACGAGCATCGGCAGGTGCTCGGCGTAGTCGGCCACCAGGTCGGCGCGCCCGGCGTCGGCGAACGCGTCGATCTGCTTGTTCGCGAAGTACGTGGCATGTCGCCGCACGCCGCGGCTGGACGCCGCGAGCAGCCCGTCGGTGACCGCGCCGCGCAACCGGCGGTGCGGTTCGCCGTCCTGGGAAACGCAGTCGGGCCGCCAGCCGACCATCGGGATCAACGGTGACGTCTCGGAAACACGCCCCTCCCGCCAGTCCCGCCAGATCCGGGCGTCCCGGCTGAACTGGCGGGGGTTGTCCAGCACCCGCCGGTTGTCGCGGTAGCCGAGGACCAGCCAGGCGGGGACGTCGCCCTCCAGCAGCACCGGCGCCACGGACCCGTGCTCCTTGCGCAGCCGCTCGTAGATGCCGTACGGGTCGGTCGACGCCTCCGGCCCGAACAGCCGGGTGAGCTCGGCGGAACCGTGGGCGACGGGGCAACCGCCCGGTGCGTCGGGATCGTTTAAGGGCTGGGCGTTCATCGGGACTCCAGTGCGACGGCAGAGCGTTCCTTCAAGTGGCGTATCAGGGTGACGAGGACGTCACGGCTGGAGGCCCGGTCGCGGGCGTCGCAGGCCACGATCGGGGTGTGCGGGGAGATGTCCAGGGCGTCCCGGATCTCTTCGATCGGGTGCTCCCGGGAGTCGGGGAAGACGTTCAGCGCGATGACGAACGGCACGTCCAGCCTTTCCATCTCCTCTATGGCGCGGAAGCTGGAGGCGAGCCGTCGGGTGTCCACCAGGACGACCGCGCCGAGCGCGCCCTTGAACAGGCCGTTCCACAGGAACCAGAACCGCTCCTGGCCGGGCGTGCCGAACAGGTACAGCATCAGGCTGTCGTTGAGGCCGATCTTGCCGAAGTCCAGGCTGACGGTGGTCTGCGTCTTGTCGGCGACCCCGATGAGGTGGTCGACGTCGGCGCTGGCCTGGGTGAGCGTCTCCTCGGTGGTCAGCGGCTTGATGTCGCTGACCGAGCGGACCATGGTGGTCTTTCCGGTGCCGAAGCCGCCGGCGATCATCACCTTCACCGAGCGGGGGCCGGACCCACCGGGCCGCCCCGGATGGTCAAAGCCTTTCAAGTCCACTGAGTACCTCCTCAAGGAGCGCGAGGTCGGGCCCGCGACCGGCGTGGTGGGCCGGGATGGGGTCACGGGCTTCGACATGGCCTGCCTCCAGCAGATCCGTCAGCAGCACCGCGAGAATGTTGAAAGGCAATCCGAGATGGGCGCCGAGTTCGGCAACCGACAGCGGATCGCGGCAGCGCCGGAGGATCTCCTCGTGCTCGTGCTGCGTGCCCGGTACGGGGGCGGTGCGGGAGACGATGAGGGTTGCCACGTCGAGGCTCGACGCCGAACCGCCCGGCCCGCTACGTCCCCGGGTGAGGACGTAGTAGCGCTCGAGACCGGACGGGTTCGTGGGCCGGCGGGGAGCACTCATCCAGAGTGCTCCTCCAGGCGCGGAGTGGTGCCGAGCAGTTCGCCCATCCTGCGCGCCAGGTCCCTCATCTGATGGCCGAGCAGCCCCTGGTCGAGCCCTTCCCGGGCGAGGACGCCGAGATACGTCTCCACCCCGGCCCGCACGACGAAGAGGTGGCCGCCGTCCACCTCGATCATCGCCAGCCTGAGCTGTCCCGCGTACTTGGGGAACTGCCCGGCGACCGGCTGGGCCAGGGCCTGCAGTCCGGCCACCACGGCCGCGAACCGGTCCACGTCGTCGGGGTCTTCGGCACCGAAGGAGGTGATGGCCTTGCCGTCGCTGGAGGCCACGAGGGCGAAGCGGATCTCCGGGATGGACTCCACCAGATCGCGGAGCGCCCAGCTCACGTCTGTTCCCTGTTGCGTCATGTGGACTAGTCGCTCTCTTCAGTGCGGTGCTCGGTGGATCCGCGCCTGGCAGGTGCGGTCTCCTCCTCGGTGGACTCCTCGCCGGCCTCCCGGCCGGCCGTGGCGAAGGCAGCCAGGCCGGCGAACGAGGCGTCCGGCGGGACCGCGGAGACGACGGTCTCCTCGGTCCGTTCCCGGCGCTCGGCCGACTGAGGTGCGGCCGCCTCGTTGCGTTTGCTGCGGCGCCGGGGCAGTCCGCCGGGCGTGGTGTCCACGGCCTCGCCGGGTTCGGCCGTCCATTCGGCGGTGGCCGCCGTGCGCACCGGGGCGGGCTCGGCCGGCTGGGCCGCCGGGGTCGCGGCGGTGGCCGGGGCGGCGGGCAGCGGGCTGAAGTACTTGTGCGGAACCACCACCACCACCGAAGTACCGAGCCAGGGCGAGTCCGCGAAGGTGACGCGGATGCCGTAGCGCCGGGCGAGTGCACCGACGACGCGCAGGCCGAGGCTGGCGTCCTCGGAGATGCCGCCGATGCCCGGTCCGGCCGCGGTGCCGGTCAGGGCGTCCTCGGCCTCGCGCTTCTTCTCGTCGCTCAGGCCCTTGCCGGAGTCCTGGATCTCGATGCCGACGCCGTTGGGCACCTCCTTGCCGGAGACCAGCACGGGCTCGCTGGGCGGCGAGTAGCGGGCCGCGTTGTCCAGCAGGTGCGCGAAGATCAGCGTGAGGTGGTCCACCAGGCCGCCGTCCACGCCGAGTTCGGGCAGGTGGCGGACCTCGACGCGGTGGAAGTCCTTGATCCGGCCGATACCGCCGCGCACCACGCTGAGCAGGCGCTGCGGCTCCTGCCACTGCCGTCCCGGCCGGTCCGAGCCGCCGAGCACGCCGATGCTCGCGGCAAGCGAGTCGGCGGGGCCGAGCTCCTGGTCCAGCTCCATCAGACCGCGGGCCACGGCGGGCAGCCGTCCGTGCTCGCCCTGCATCTCGTGCAGGCGGCCGCGGAGCTTGCTGGTCAGCACGTGGATACGGTTGCCGATGCTGATGACGGCCTGTTCGGCGGAGGTCGAGCGGTTGAACTCCTCCTCCACGCCGATCAGGGCGGTGCGCAGCACCTTGCGCAGTTCGGCCTGCAGGTCGGCGCTGACCTTGGCGCACTGGTTGGCCGCGGGCAGCAGGTCGTCGATGGCCTCGCCGGCGCGCAGCTGCTTCAGGGCCTCGGGCAGCTGCTCGTTCGCCAGTCGGGCGACCGCGCCCTGCTGGTGCGCGAGCTGCTCCTGCCACACCTCGGCCTGGTCGGTGAGCTGGGACTCGTACGACGTCGCCTGGGCGGTGAGGCGCTCCTCGAAGGCGCGTGCCTGCTCGGCCAGTTGGGCCTCGTACGTCGAGCGCTGCTCCGCGAGCTGCGCCTCGTACGCGCCGGCCTGATCCGTGAGCCGTCCCTCCAGGGAGGCGCGGTCCGCGGTGAACTTCCGCTCCAGGCCCGCCACATGCTGCTGCCACTGCTGCGAGTGCTCGGCCTGCGTGGTGCGGAAGGAACCCTCGGAGCGGCTCAGCTGGGTGCGGGTGCGGATCAGCAGCCGTACGCAGACGGCGCTCGCGGCCGTCGCCGCGACACCCGCGACACCGGCGGTTATTCGCTCGGAGCTCATGAACGTGGCGGCAACCGTCCCGCCTCCTAAGGCCAGCGGCATCAGCCACCAGCTGTACCAGGCGACAGGGGCCCGCGCCGCCGGCGGCGGAGTGGCGAGTTCCATCTGCATCCTTACAAGCAACACGATCGAACAGGGGGGTGTGCAAGGGGGGAACGCACTGTTGCATACGCACCGCGAGACGACCGATCGCGACCGAGTCAACTCGCAGCGCCGAACGGGAGCTTATCGGGTTTGAACGCAAAAGGATCAACCGGGCAGGTTGGCGGAAGTGAGGGTTCCATCACTGTCAGCCAAGAGCACAAACATCGACAAATACCTTTACTGACCAGCACAGTTGGAGAAAACGACGCTCGGGTTCACGCGGGGTTCACTTGCATCCCATGCCGTCCTTCACGCGGGGCCAGGCCTCGACGCCGTCGGGGGTGCGGACGTATGCCATCGACTTTTCATCCGTGAGCCACAGCCGCCGGTCGCCGAGCCGGTATCCGGTGTCGTGCGCGTCGCCGGGCATGGATACGTCGCCGTCGTAGGGGGCGTTCAGCATGCCGGGGTCGAGTACACCGTCGGGATCGCGGGCGTACAGCTTGCGGTCCCGGTACGTGCCGAGTGCGAGGAAGTGCGCCTGCTGCCAGTCGCAGTGGGCCGATCCGGCGGAGCTGCTGATCTCGGTGATGGGCACGCGGCGGCCGTCCTCGTCGGTCCAGATCTCGTACTCCTGGGTGGCCGTGAAGCTCTCGGGGAGTTCGGCCGGGTCACAGGAGGCGCTGGTCTCCGGGCCCCAACCGGGGCGGTCCTTGCGGTCCTCGGCGACGACGACCGCCACCTTCGTCCGCCCGTCGACGTCGTAGGAGAACAGGACCCGGCCGTTCTCCTCCCGCTCCACGCGGTAGCCGGACCGCGGCACATCGGGCTGCTCGATGTCGAAGTACGCCGTCAGGCCCTCCTCGGGCGTGGATCCGCCGTCCCCCTCGCTCCACGTTTCGCCACCCCCGCCGGAATAGATCTCCCCGTCGCACTCCAGTGCCCGGCCCGCGGCGCCCGACTCGATGCGTGTCGCCCGCGGGCCGTCCTCGTCGAGGTTCCGGACGGGGACGTAGAGCGGTCCGTCGTACGGGGTGGGCGGCGGCGTGCCCTGGACGACCACGCTCTCCCCCTCGGCTCCGCATCCCACGACCGCCGCCGCCACCAGCACCACCACAAGCCCTCTGCGCATTCCTGCCCCCTCTGTGCCCCCTGCTGTCTTGATCCTTCGACGCGGCGGCGGGCAGGAACGTTCGTGCCTAGCCGGCGGCAGCCGCCTGGAACGTGCGCCGGTACGCCTGCGGCGAGACTCCGATCGCGGCGTGCAGGTGCTGGCGCAGGGAGGCCCCCGTGGCGAAGCCGACCTGGCCGGCGATCTGGTCCACGGGCAGGTCGCTGGACTCCAGCAGATGCCGGGCGCGGGCGACGCGCTGCTGGATCAGCCAGCGGCCGGGGCTGAGGCCGACCTCGTCGTTGAAGCGGCGGGCGAAGGTACGCCGGCTCATCCGGGCGTGGGCGGCGAGGTCGGCCAGGGTGAGGGGTTCGTCGAGGCGCTCCAGGGCCCACGCGCGGGTGGGGGCGGTGCTCGCCGCTCCGCTCTCCGGGACCGGCTGCTCGATGTACTGGGCCTGGCCGCCGTCCCGAAAGGGGGGCACGACGCAGCGGCGGGCCACCGCGTTGGCCAGCTCATGGCCGTGGTCGGTACGGACGATGTGCAGGCAGACGTCGACGCCGGAGGCGGCGCCTGCCGAGGTGAGGATGCGGCCGTCGTGCACAAAGAGGACGTCCGGGTCCAGGTCGACGTGCGGGTACCGGCGCCGGAACGGTTCGGTCACCTGCCAGTGCGTGGTGGCCCTCCGGCCGTCCAGGAGGCCCGCCGCGGCGAGGACGAAGGCGGCGGTGCAGATCGACACGATGCGGGCGTCCGGGCGGATCAGCGCGAGCGCGTCGGCGACCTCGGCAGGCAGCTCCAGGGGGATGTACGGGGCCGCCATGGACGCGACCACCACGGTGTCGGCCGTGGCGAGGATCTCCGGGCCGTGCCGCACGCCGATCGTGAAGTCCGCGTTGCTGCGCACCGGTCGGCCGTCGACGCTGCAGGTCAGCACCTCGTACCGGCCGTCGGCCGCGCCGAAGATCCGGCTGGGGATGCCCAGCTCGAAGGGGTAGACGCCGTCCAGAGCGAGCACCACGACCCGTTCCACACACCGTTCACCGCTTCGCTCTCCACTCATGGCACAATCCTATCGAAGGTTGGCAATCGTGCCATTTTCCTGTGCGGCGGGCCCCGGCAGGCTGTTTCCCCATGAGCACTGTGAACACGATGCGAGCCATCAGCCAGGACGTCCTCGGCGGTCCCGAGGTCCTCAAGGAAGTAGAGATCGAGCGCCCGACGCCGCGCCCCAACGAGGTGCTGGTCCGCGTCCGCGCCGCCGGCGTCAACCCGACCGACTGGAAGCACCGCGCGAACGGCGGCTTCCTGGGCGAGCCGCCCTTCGTCCTGGGCTGGGACGTCTCCGGCGTGGTCGAGGCGGTCGGCATCGGCGTCGCCAGGTTCCAGCCCGGCGACGAGGTCTTCGGCATGCTGTCCTACCCGTTCGGCCACGGCTCGCACGCCGAGTACGTCACCGCGCCGGCGCGCACCTTCGCGCACAAGCCGGCCTCGATCGACCACATTCAGGCGGGGGCGCTGCCGCTGGTCTCCCTCACCGCCTGGCAGGCCCTGGTCGAGTACGCCGACCTGAAGCCGGGGCAGCGGGTCCTGATCCACGCGGCCGCGGGCGGGGTCGGGCACGTGGCCGTGCAGATCGCCAAGGCGCGGGGCGCGTATGTGATCGGCACGGCGAGCGCGGGCAAGCACGCGTTCCTGCGGAGCCTCGGCGCCGACGAGCTGATCGACTACCGGGAGACGGACTTCGCCGAGGCCGTGCAGGACGTGGACGTCGTGCTGGACACCCTGGGCGGTGAGACGTCCGTGCGCTCGCTGAGGGTGCTGCGCCCGGGCGGCCTGGTCGTCTCGATCCTGCCGGTCGGGCCGGACGGGTTCTACGAGGAGGCCGAGCGGCTCGGCGTCCGGGGCGTGCGCATGCTCGTGGACGCGGACCGCGCTGACCTGCGGGCGATCGTGGACCTCGTCGAGAAGGGCGAGTTGCGCGCCGAGATCGCCGGTACGTTCCCGCTGGCCGATGCCGCCGAGGCGCAAATGCGCTGGGCGACACCGGCCGGACGACGGGCAAGCTGGTGCTGCTCGTCAGCTGAGTCAGAACGTCAGCACGGGCTTGATCGCCTTCCCCGCCCCCATGTCCCGCACCGCTTGGTCGATCTCCGCGAACGGATAGGTGCTGATCAGGCGGTGCAGCGGAAGCCGCCCCTCCTTCACCAGGCGGACCAGGGCGGGGATGAAGGTCTGCGTCTCGGCGTCGCCGAGGGTGAGGCCGACGACCTGCTTGCCGCCGAGCAGCCCGTTCACGTCCAGGGCGACCTCGGTGCCGAACGGCGGGGCGCCGACGACGACCAGGGTGCCGCGGGCGGCGAGCGCGTCGACGCCCTGGCGCAGGACGCCGACGTTGCCCGTGGTCTCCACGACGCCGTCCGCGCCCTGGCCGCCGGTGATCCCGGCGAGGGCCTCGGCGAGGTCGGCCTCGGCGGCGTTGACGGTGTGGGTGGCGCCCAACTCCTTTGCCAGTGACAGGCGTTCGCCGACCCGGTCGACGGCGACGATGTTGGTGGCGGGGGTGAGGGCGGCGGCCATGACGGCGGACAGGCCGACCGCTCCGGCGCCGAGGACGACGACGGTGCTGCCGGTGACCGGCTTCAGTACGTTCCAGACGGCGCCGACGCCGGTCTGCACACCGCAGCCCAGCGGGGCGATCGAGGCGAGCGGCACCTCCGGGTCGACCTTCACCAGGCTGGCCTCGTCCACCAGCGCCCGCTCGGCGAAGGAGGACTGACCGAAGAAGTGACCGCCGAGCGCCTCGCCGCCCCGGCTGATCGTGCTACTGCCGTCGGCCCGGCGCCCGCCGATCAGGTTCAGCGGCAGCCAGGTCGCGCAGTAGGCGGGGTGGCCGCCCCGGCAGTTGCGGCATTCGCCGCACGAGGTGAAGGACAGCACGACGTGGTCGCCCGGCGCGACGCCGGTGACGGCCGGGCCGACGGCCTCGACGACGCCCGCGCCCTCATGGCCGAGGACGCCGGGGAGGGGGAAGGGCAGTCCGCCGCTCGCCACGCCGAGGTCCGTGTGACACAGACCGGTCGCCACCATGCGTACGACGGCCTCGTGCGGTCCGGGCTCGTCGAGCTCGACGTCGGAGAGGGTGAAGGGTGCTCCGCCGGACTCGACGACGGCGGCACGGGTGGGGATGGACATCTGGCGAATCTCCTTGACGGTGCGCTCAGTCGAGCGAGACGACGACGGACTTGGTGGTGGTGTAGGCGTCGAGCGCCTCGGGCCCGTACTCGCGGCCGAAGCCGGAGTCCTTGACGCCGCCGAAGGGGACCGCGGGGTCGAGCATCGCCCAGTCGTTGACCCAGACGATGCCGGCCTGGAGCCGGTCGGCGACGCGGTGGGCGCGGGCCAGGTTGCCGGTCTGGACGCCGGAGGCCAGCCCGTACGGCGTGGAGTTGGCGAGCTCGACGGCCTCGTCCTCGGAGTCGAAGGGCTGGACGGTGAGGACCGGGCCGAAGATCTCCTCCTGGATCACCCGGGAGTCGTTCGGCAGGTCGGCGATCACGGTCGGCTTGTAGTAGTAGCCGCCGTCCAGGTCGAGCCGCTCACCGCCGCAGACGATGCGGCCGCCCTCCTTGCGGGCCAGGTCGACGTACTCCTCGACCTTGCGCAGGTGCCGCTCCCCCGCCATCGGGCCGACGACGGTCTCGGGCTTGCGCGGGTCGCCGAGCGGTACGCCGGGCACGGCGTCGGCGAGGATGCCGAGCAGCGTGCTGTAGACGGGGCGCGCCACCAGCAGCCGCGGTCCGCCCATGCAGAACTGGCCGGTGTTGAAGACGAAGCCCTTGATGACCGCGCCGACGGCCTTCTCCAGGTCGGCGTCCTCGAAGACGACGTGGGCCGCGTTGCCGCCCAGCTCCATGGTGACCGGCTTGAGCGCCTCACCGGCGATGGCCGCGACCTTCCGACCGACCCCGGTCGAGCCGGTGAAGGCGACCTTGTCCACCCCGGAGTGCCGCAGCAGCGCCTCACCTGCCGCCGGGCCGCCGGTGACGACGTTGACGACGCCGTCGGGGACACCGGCCCGCTTGAAGAGCTCGGCCATGTACAGCGCGCTGAGCGGGGTCTCCTCGGCCGGCTTGTGCACCACCGTGTTACCGGCCGCGAGCGCCGGGGCGATCTTCGAACCGGCCAGGATCAGCGGGAAGTTGTACGGGGTGATCGCCGCGACCACGCCGAGCGGCCGGCGCCGGACATAGGCGAGGGCGTTCATGGGGGTGTCCCGGACGGAGCCGTCCAGGGCGTGGGCGAGGGCGGCGAAGTGCTCGTAGTCGTTGGCCGCGTTGGTGACGTCGACGGCGTGGGCGAGCGTGATCGGCTTGCCGACGTCGCGGCTCTCCAGCTCGGCGATGGTGTCGGCGTTCTCCCGGATCAGCTCGGCGATGCGGTGCAGCACCCTGCCGCGCTCGCGGCCGCTCAGCCCGGACCAGGCGCCCTCGTCGAAGGCGTCCCGGGCGGCGCGTACGGCCGCGTCCACGTCGGCGGCACCGGCGTCCGCGACGGTCGTGACGACCGCGCCGCGGGACGGGTCGACCACCTCGGTGCGCGCTCCGTCGGCGGCCTCACGCCACTGGCCCCCGATGAACAACCGACCGGGTTCGATCTCGAAGGTGGTCATCACGACTCCTCAGCCTCATCGCTAAGATTTCAACCAACAGGATTCCTGTTTGTCCGCAGTCTCATTACAGACAGGTTTCCTGTCAATGCTCTAGGCTGAACTCATGCTCGACGCCCAGGCAACCAAGGCACCTCCGTCGCTTCTCTACATGGTGAAGCAAGTGGAGCTCGTCGTGCGCTCCCACCTGGACGAGCTGGTCAAGCCGTCCGGGATCACCGCGCTGCAGTACACGGCGCTCACCGTGCTGCAGCGGCACGACGGGCTGTCGGCCGCGCAGCTGGCGCGCGACTCGTTCGTCACGGCGCAGTCGATCGCCGATCTGGTACGGAGCCTGGAGAACCGTGGACTGGTCCGCCGGGAGCGCAATCCGCGCAATCGCCGGGAGCTGCTGATCCTGCTCACGGATGCGGGGCGCGAGCTGCTCGCACGGCACGAAGGCGCCGTGCGGGAGCTGGAGGAGCGGATGGTACGGGACCTCACGGCTCACCAGACCGAGCAGTTGCGCCAGGCACTCACGAAGGCCTGGCACGCGCTGTCGTAGCCGCATCCCGGACATCTCACGAAACCTCTGTCGCAATTCGAAGACATATGTCAATCGAACATGCTCAGATTCGCTCGATCGAGGGTAACTTGCCGTGCAGGGACTGGATTTGAGCAGCCACCGCAAGTGGGCAGGTTGGAGGCGATGTCGTCGTGCAGCAGGAACCTGCGCCGTTCAGTCGGCATCTGCGCGTCCACCGGCACCGGGGCCATACGGTGCTGGAGTTCCGCGGCGAGATCGACATCTCGGCGGCGGTGGAGATAGCCCCCTACCTGGACCGGGTGACGGCACACCCCGACGCCCGGATCGTGATCGACCTCAGGCAGGTCGAGTTCTTCGACTGCTCCGGGCTGCGCCTGCTGTACCGCGCCCGCAGCCGGGTTCAGGAGCACGGCGGGCAGTTACACCTGCTCTGCACCCACCCGCTCACCCTGCGCGTCCTCAGGATCACCGGCCTGTCCCGGCTGCTGCCCCCGCACCCGACACTGGAGGCGGCCCTGGGCCAGCCGGCTACTTGAGGATCCTGGTGACCTGCCCTGCCCCCACCGTCCGGCCGCCCTCGCGGATGGCGAACTTCAGCCCCTCCTCCATGGCGATGGGCTGGATCAGCTGGACGTGCATGCCGGTGTTGTCGCCCGGCATGACCATCTCGGTGCCCTTCGGCAGGGTGACCACACCCGTCACGTCCGTCGTGCGGAAGTAGAACTGGGGACGGTAGTTCTGGAAGAACGGCGTGTGCCGGCCGCCCTCGTCCTTCGACAGGATGTACGCCCGCGCCTCGAACTCCGTGTGCGGGGTGACCGATCCGGGCTTGATGACGACCTGGCCGCGCTCCACGTCCTCCCGCTTCACGCCCCGCAGCAGCAGCCCGACGTTCTCACCGGCCCGACCCTCGTCGAGGAGCTTGCGGAACATCTCGATGCCAGTGACGGTGGTCCTCGTCCTCCGGTCGTGGATTCCGATGATCTCGACCTCGCTGTTCACCAGCAGCCTGCCGCGCTCGATCCGGCCGGTGACGACCGTGCCGCGCCCGGTGATCGTGAACACGTCCTCGATCGGCATCAGGAACGGCCTGTCGACATCACGCTCCGGTTCCGGGACGGCTGTGTCGACGGCCTCCAGCAGGTCGAGCACCGACTGCGACCACTGCGGGTCCCCTTCTCGCCTTCGCCATGGCGAGCCCTCCTGAGCATCCGGTGATGGCGAGCCGTGCATCCGGGTGATGCCGAGCGTTGCTCCGCTCCTTCCTGTCTATTCGGTTCCCGGCGCGTCGAACAGGGCGCTGACGGACTCCCCGTTGTGAATGCGGCGTACGGCCTCGGCGAGCGCGGGGGCGATGGAGAGGATCCGCAGCTTCTCGGTGCGCTCCTCCGCCGGGACCGGCACGGTGTTGGTGCACACGATCTCCAGTACGTCGGGCTGCTCGCCGATCCGCTTCAGGGCGCCGGACGCGAACAGGCCGTGCGTACAGGCGACCCGGATCGACCGGGGCCCCAACTCTCGCAGCCGGTCGAGGAGTTCGAGGACGGTGCTGCCCTTGGCGATCTCGTCGTCCAGGACGATGACGTCCCGCCCGGTCACCTCGCCGATGACGGAGTTGATGCTGACCCGGTCGTCCGCGAACCGCTGCTTGGCGCCGGCCGCCACTCCGGCGCCGATCAACCGCGCGAACGCGGCCGCCTCCTTGGCGTTGCCGAGGTCCGGCGAGACGACCGTGGTGCGCGAGAGGTCGTACTGGCGGAAGTGCGCGGCGAGTTCGCGCAGCGCGTGCAGGTGGTCGACCGGCACCGTGAAGAAGCCGTGCACCTGGGGCGAGTGCAGCGTCATGGCGAGGACCCGGCTCGCGCCGGCCGCCACCATCAGGTCGGCGACGAGCCGGCCGCCGAGGGAGATGCGGGGCGCGTCCTTCTTGTCGGAGCGGGCGTAGGAGTAGTGCGGCATGACGACGGTGATCCGGCGTGCGGAGGCCCCGCGCGCGGCGTCGCACATGAGCAGCAGCTCGACCAGGTGCTCCTGGACCGGCCGGACCAGCGGCTGGATCAGGAAGACGTCCCGTTCGCGGCAGTTGGCCTGGAGCTGCACCTCCAGGCAGTCATTGGCGAACCGGCTGACCCGGGTGGGGCTGAGCGGCACCCCCAGATGAGCACAGACCTCCGCCGCCAGTTCGGGGTGGGCACTACCGCTGAACACGGCGATCTCTCGCACGATCCGCTCCTCGAATGATCATTCCGGATGGCGGACTCATGCTACTGACCTCTGCAGAAACGTTGCGGCTCACGCCGGGGCGTGGACGTGTGGTGATGGCCTCACCACGACACGGGCAACCGGAGCGGGCTCCGCGTCATCCGGCCCTCCCGCCGCTCGATGGTCTCGGGCTTGAACTCGGCGCGCAGGCGTGGGAAGCGGGCGGCGAGGCGGTGCAGGGCGAGTTCGAGTTCCAGGCGGGCGAGCCAGGCACCCAGGCAGTGGTGGGGTCCGGCGCCGAAGGCGATGCCGGGTGAGGGCAGGGGTGCGAAGAGGTCGGGTTCGCCGGGCGGGAAGACGTCCGGGTCACGCCCGGCGGAATTGGTCTGGACGGCGACCACACTGCCCGCCGGGATCAGCACGCCTCCCACCTCGGTGTCCTCGACGGCGCGACGGATCAGCCCGGGCAGGACCCGTCCCTCGCTGAGCGGGATGGTGCGCAGCAGTTGTTCGGCCGCGGTGGCCGCCGCCTCCGTGTCCTTGGCGAGGCCCGGCCAGGCGGCCTGCCCGTCGGTGAGGAGGTAGACGACGGCGTTGCCCAGCGCCGTCATGGTGGTCTCGTGCCCGGCGACGACCAGTCCGCAGACCAGGGTGACCAGGCGCCGCTCGTCGATGCCGAGCTCGTCGCCCGCCGCGACCAGCCCGCTCACCAGGTCGTCGCCGGGGGACGTCCGCCGCTCGGCCACCAGCCGACCGGCGAACTCGCCGAACTCCCGCATCACCAGGGCGACTTCCTCGGCCGTGTGCGCCCCGCCGGACAGGGCGTGGTCCGCCCAGTGCCGGATCCGCTCGCCGTCCATGTGCTCCAGCCCCATCAGTCGGCAGATCACCGAGACGGGCAGCGGCCGCGTGAACTCCTCGATGATGTCGGCGGGCCGGTTCTGTTCGGCGAGGTGGTCGAGGAGCGCCTCGACCACCGAGGCCACCCAGGGCCGCCAGTGCGCGATCGCCCGGGGCGTGAAGGCCCGCTGCACCGTGCCGCGCAGCGCCTGGTGGGCGGCACCGTCCTGGTTGAGGAGCCCGTCGGGGGCATCGAGGAGGTTCGGTACGACGAGGAGGCGCGGGGCGTCCGCCGCGTACAGCGAACTCCTGTTGAACCGAGGGTCCATGAGCACCTGCCGCACCTCGGTGTACCGGGTCACGAGCCACACCGGGGTGCCCGTGGCGAGGGTGCCGAGCCGGGGTGGTCCGGACTCGGGAAGGCGGATGCGGTGCATGGGAGGAAGCGGCCGGGAGGTGCTGTCTGCGCTCATCCGGGTCTCCAGACGCGCCGGTACGGACGGTTCCCCACGTTAGTGCGCCGCCTCGCACCGGTCAGGGGGGGCAATCGGCCAACGGACAGGTCCGGCACGGCATTTGGGGGTACTTCGTTGAATAGGGAAGGAGGACCGTCGCCATGACGACTCCCATCAAGCGCGTCAACAAGCGCATGCCCGGCTGGGCGAAGGCGGTGAGCGCCCTGATCCTGGTGCTCGTCGTCTTCTTCGCCGGGATCCGGCTGAGCGTGATCCCCGGCCTCAAGGATCTGTTCGGCACGGAGACCAACGACCGTTCGGGTCCCGCACTGCTGCAGTCCATCCAGGACATGAGCCGCTACGACGCCGCCTCCGGCAACTTCCAGATCGTCGTGGATCTGGAGAAGGACGCCAAGTTCCTGCCCGACGCGATCCGCGGCACCCGCACGCTGTACGTCGGCGCGGGCACCGTGGACGCCTATGTCGACCTCGGAAAGGTCGGTGAGGACGACGTCACGGTCAACGACGACCGTACGTCCGCCGCACTCCGTCTCCCGCACGCGGCCCTCGGCAAACCGGCCCTGGACCCCGACCGCTCCTACGCCGTCTCCAAGGAGCGCGGTCTCCTCGACCGCCTCGGCGACCTCTTCTCGGACAATCCGAACAGCGAACAGGCCGTGCAGAAGCTGGCGGTCAAGCACATCGGCGACGCGGCCAAGGAGAGCGAGCTGACCGCCCGCGCCGAGACCAACACCACCAACATGCTCGAAGGCCTGCTCCACTCCCTCGGCTTCAAGGAGGTGAAGGTGACGTACGGGGCCTGAGCCTCTGAGGCGCTGGGACGCTGGGACGCTGGGCGAACCTACGACAGCAGGCCCGGCAGGGCCAGCGCGCCGAGCACCGTGGCGCCGACCAGCACCCAGGCCACGTAGTCCCCGACGTGCCCGGACTGCAGGCGCCGCAGCGGCCGGGCCCGGTCCGGGGCGGTGAGGAGCCCCGGCCGGGTGACGGCCAGGGCCGCGAGAGCGACGGCCAGCGCGGTGGAGGCGAGGTCGAGCAGCACGCCGGCCGGGCTCCAGTGCGGTGCGGGCACCACGGCACCGCCGGACCCGGCCTCGTTGACGGCGTGCGCCACGACCTCGCCGAAGCCGGGGGCCACGCCGACGGCGAGTGAGCCGGCGAGCAGCAGGGCGGGGACCGCGGTCATGGTGTCGGGCGTGCGACTGAGCCGGTGCCGGGTCTCGGGGCGCTCGCCGGCGCCGGTCGTCTCGTACTCGGTGTCCTCCTCGGGCGGGGGGCCGAGTCCGAGGAACACCCGGGCGGCGACCCGCAGCACCGCCCCGGCGGTGACGCCGGTCGCGGCGACGTACAGCACGGTGAGCGGACCGCCCACGGCCTCCTCCGTGACGGCCTTCCCGAACGACGTCCCGAACGGCGGGAGTCCGGCGAGCGCCAGCCCGGCCACCGCGAACAGCACGGCGACACCGCGCAGCTCCCGGGCCCGCCCGTGCAGCGCGTGTTCGTCGACGGTGCCGTACCGGTCGAGGAGGATGCCCGTGCAGGCGAACAGGGCGGCTTTCACGCCGGCGTGCCCGAGGACGTACAGCGCGACTCCGTCGTCGGCCTCGGGGGTCAGTACTCCGACGCCGATCAGGAACAGCCCGGTGTGGGCGACCGTCGAGCACGCCAGCAGCCGTTTGATGTGCCGCTGGTACCAGCACATGACCGCGCCGATCACCGCCGTCACACAGCCGAGGACGACGAGCACCCGCTCCAGGTCGGCCGCCGGGATCCCACCGGGTCCGGCGAAGACGGTGCCGTACACGCGCCAGACGCCGTACACGCCGAGTTCGACCATGACGCCCGACAGCAGCATGCACACGGGGGTGGGTGCGACGGCGTGGGCGTCCGGTAGCCAGAAGTGGAAGGGCACGGCGGCTGCCTTGACCAGCAGGCCGGTCAGGACGAGGACGAAGGCGGCGAGGACCAGCGCGTCCGGCGGCCCGTGCGCGTCGAGGCCGCGGCCGATCTGGGCCATGGCGAGCTCGCCGGTGCGGGCGTAGAGCAGACCGATGCCCATCAGCATGGCGTACGCGCCGAGCGAGGTGATCACCCCGAAGCTCAGCGCGCCCTGCACGGCCCTGGCCTCCTCGACCCGGTGCCCGGTCAGCGCGTAGGCGACTACGCTCATCAGCTCGAACCACACGAACGCGTTGAACAGATCGCCCGCGATCGCGAACCCGCACATGCCCGCCTGGAACAGCAGCAGCAGCGCGGGGAAGGAGCCGGCGTGCCGCCGCGGGGGTTCCTCGAAGTAGTGCCACGAGTACGCCAGGGCCGCGAGGGTCAGCAGCGAGGCGAGGGCCGCCATGCCGAGGCCCGCGCCGTCCCCGACCAGGACGATGCCGACGCTGCGGCCCTCGACGGGCGTCCAGCCGCCGACCCATTCGGTCATCGGCGGCGAGGAGTTCAGCAGCAGCACGATCGCGAGCCCGGCCGTGCCCGCCGAGACGGCGCAGCCCACGGACTCGGCGAGGACACGGGGCAGGCGGCGTCCGCCGGCGGCCAGGAGGGCGGCCCCGAGGAGGGGTACGGCGACGAGCAGCGGCAGCAGGTCGTTCATCAGCCGCGCAGCTCGGTCAGTTCGTCGGGGTCGATCGTGCCGTGCCGCTTGGAGACCTGGATGACGAGGGCGAGGAGAAGGGCGGTGACGGTGGCGCCTACGACGACGTCCGTCAGGGCGAGGGCCTGAACCACCGGGTCGACGACCGGGCGTGAGCCGGGCTCGAGGTCGGAGAAGACGGGGGCGGTGGCGTCGTCGCGGTAGCCGACGGCCAGCAGCAGGACGTACGTGGCGGACTGGCAGACGGACAGGCAGCCGACGGCGTGGATCAGATTGCGGCTGGTGGCGAGGCCGTAGCAGCCGGCCAGGAAGATCCATACGGCGACGAGGTACGGCAGGACATCCATCACGGCGCTCTCACTTCCCGCTCTCCTCCTCGATCTCGACGGCCTGGTCCAGGAAGCGGGCGAGCAGCACGACGACCGCGCAGGCCACCTCCATGCCGATCGCCGCGTTCAGCAGCGGCACGGTCCCGCCGGAGGACAGCGTGTTGAACGTGCCGTACGGCAGCAGGGTGTTGGCGAGGAACGCGGCAGTGCCGATGAGGCCCGCGAGGCCGGTGACGAGGTAGGCGGAGGCCGAGACGGCGTCGCCGACCTCGTAGAGGCCGACCGGGCGGATGCGTTCCAGGGCGCGGTAGTCGGCGCCGAGGTAGAGCAGGTGCAGGGACGTCGCGGCGACGACGCCGCCCTGGAAGCCGCCGCCAGGGCTGAGCTGGCCGTGCGCGATGACGTACAGGCCGGTGACCAGGGCGATCGGCAGGACGATCAGGGCGTATCGGCGTACGGGCGGGGCCACGTCGGCGGGTTCGGGCCGGGCGCGGTGCTCGTCGCGGGTCTGCCGCAGCAGGACGACACAGCCGACGACGGCCGCGAACAGGATGGTCATCTCGCCGAGGGTGTCGAAGGCGCGCTGGTCGAAGTTGACGGAGGCGATGGAGTTGGCGGTGCGACGGGCTAGGGACTCGTGCACGGCGCGGTCGCCGTACGGGTGGCTGTCGCCGCCGAAGTCCGGCAGCCGCAGGCAGGCGGCGACAAGGAGCACGGCGAGGCCGGCGCCGCCGGCGAGGACGAGCCACAGCCGGGTGCGCGGGGTCATCGCTCACGCCCCTTTCGCCGCTTGACCTTGCGGACCGACAGGAGCTGCAGCAGCGGGGTGAGGGCGCCGCCGACCGCCAGCTGCGACAGGGCGACGTCGGGTGCCTGCACCGCGATGAACAGCACGGCGAGTACGACGCCGAGGACGGCCAGCACGAGGGCCTGGCGCACGGGGTCGCGGACGGCCACCGCCACGGTCGCACAGACGGCGACGAGCACCAGCGCTACGCCGATCACCGCGTCAGCCACCGCGCACCCCCGCGAAACCGCCGGACAGCGCATGGGAGGCGACGATGTTCCCGCCGATCAGGAGCGCACCCGTGAGCAGAAGCTTCACCATGGCCCGGCTCGGCCCGACCGCCACGCACAGCGCCAGGACCACCGCCGCGACAAGAGCTGCGGCCGCCCAGGTCAGGCCCCAGGCGCGCGGCGGGTCGGCGGCGAGTTCGTCGGTGAGCAGGCGGGCGAAGACGAGGGTGCCGACGGGGCCCAGCAGGGCGAGGACCAGGGCGACATCGACGTACGAGGGGCGCTCGTACCCCTGGGCGAGCAGGAGCAGTCCGGGGCAGGCCAGGGCGGTGGCCAGGTTCTGGGCCACGACCCGGCGCCGCAGCGGTCCGGTGGCGATGCCCCAGAGGGCGGCGCCCACTCCCCCGCCGAGTACGACGGTCGCCGCGAGGAGCCAGCCGTTCATCGTCCGGTCACCGCCCGGCGTGCGGCGACGGCCGCGAGCGCCGCCACGCCGGCGACGCCCGCGCCGACCGCGAGCTCCAGGGTGTCCACGGCGCTGATGAGGACCAGCCACAGCAGGGCGAGCGCGGCCCACCAGGCCAGGAACTCGGCCGCGGCGAGCAGCGTCGTACGCCGGTCCATACGCCACCTCCGCGGGCCGGATGTCCAGATGTCCGTTACTTCCGTTACTTCCGTTACTTTCGTTACTGCGGTTCCGCGTCATCCAAACACCACCCTGGGCGCCGGAGGCGGCGGACGCGCGGGTCTCCGGCCGGAGTGCCCCGACAGCATGAAGGGAAACCGCGGGCGGCCGTGCCCCGGAGCGGCCGGGGCGGCATCTCATCGGGGTACCGGGGTAATCCCCTTATTACGAAGGGAAGTTGAAGACTGGAGGACCGCATGGCCCGTGGAACCTCACGTTCGCGCGCCGCGATACGCCCCGGCACTTCCAAGACCCCAGGCGGCGCCAAGTCGGCGGGCGGCGCCAAATCCTCGGGCGGCGCGAAGCCCACAGGCGGGGCCAAGTCCAAGCGCGCCGCCAAGTCCGAGCGCACCCCGCGCTCCAGGCAAGACCCCCTGCGCTTCCTCGCCCGTCTCCTGGCGATGATGTGCGCCTTCGCGTTCATGGTCGCCTTCGCCGTCGTCCTGGCGAAGCTCACCCTGCAGCCCTCCCCCGCCTCGGAGGCCCTGACCCACACCAACCTGCGTCCGGGCCGCTCCCTGCGGGCCTATCTGGACCAGCCCGAACTACGCGACGCAGTCCGGCAGATCGGCGGGAATCTGCTGCTGGGCGTTCCGTTCGGCATCCTGGTCCCCGTCCTCGCCCCACGGACGCGCGGCGTCCTGCGCGTCCTTCTGCTGACGGCGACCGTCATGCTTCTCGTCGAGTTCGCGCAGGGCGCGCTGGTGACGGGGCGTGCCTTCGACATCGACGACGTCATCCTCAACACCACCGGAGCCCTGATCGGCTACCTCCTGCTGGGCCGGCGGCTGAGCCGCGCGGTGCACGCCCGAAGGCCCCGCTCCGGCAAGGACTAGCAAGGACTAGCGCAGCACCAACTGGACGATGGCCACCGTGCCGACCACCACGATGAGCGCGCGCAGGACCGAAGGACGCAGGCGGCGGCCTGTCCTGGCTCCGAGATGGCCGCCGACCGCGGATCCGACCGCGAGGAGAGCCACGGCCGTCCAGTCGAAGTCCGCGACGACGAGGAAGAACAGCGCGGCGACGGAGTTGACCACGGCGACGAGCACGTTCTTGACGGCGGTGAGGCGTTGCAGGCCGTCGTCGAGGAGCATGCCCATCAGGGCGACGTAGATGATCCCCTGGGCAGCGGAGAAGTAGCCGCCGTAGACGCTGGCCAGGGTCAGTCCGACGAGCAGCAGGGGGCCGCCGTCGGGACGCGCGGATCGCCCCTTGCGTGCCCGGCGACCGCTCAGCTTCCTGCTGATCAGCGGTTGGAGGACGACCAGCACGAGGGCGAGGCCCACCAGGGCCGGCACGACGCGTTCGAACGCCGAGGCGGGCAGGGCCAGCAGCAGCGCGGCGCCGGTGACCCCGCCGAGCAGGGCGCCGGCGCTCCACTTCAGGATGCGGCGGCGCTGCCCGCGCAGCTCCCGGCGATATCCGACGGCCCCAGTGATCGAGCCGGGGATCAGACCCAGCGCGTTGGAGACCGTGGCGGTGACGGGCGGCAGGCCGGTCGCGAGCAGGACGGGAAAGGTGATCAGCGTCCCCGAGCCGACGGCGGCGTTGATGGCACCGGCGGCGATGCCGGCGCCCAGGACGGCGAGGAGTTCGCCGATGTGTGCGGCGTTCATGGTGAGCAGCGTAGAAACCGAACACTTCGGCGGCGGACGAATCATGCCGGGCGGTGACGACCGCGCCACGACCTCAACTCTGGTCTGTACCAAGGTATTGACGGCCCCTTACCTCACTCCTTAAATCAAGTGGCGACACCTTTACCCCCCGCCTATCCCCTTTCACCCCCACCTCGCTCGGCGCGCCCGCCCCCGGGGCGTCGTACGGAAGGGAGCACGATGGCCACCCCACGCCTGCTCCGCACGGGTCTCCTCGCCGCTCTGTCGGCCGTCCTGGTCGCGTCCGCCGCGATCGGGCCCGCTCAGGCGGAACCACCGGCCGTCACGGCCGCCGCGGTGACGTTCTCCGACAGCTTCGACGGGCCCGCCGGTGCCGCGGTCGACTCCTCGAAGTGGCAGATCGAGACCGGCGACAACGTCAACAACCACGAGCGGCAGTACTACACCTCGGGTAACAAGAACGCGGCCCTGGACGGCCAGGGCCACCTGGTGATCACGGCCAGGCGCGAGAATCCCGCCAACTACCAGTGCTGGTACGGAACTTGCCAGTACACCTCGGCCCGGCTGAACACCGCGGGCAAGTTCACCGCCCAGTACGGGCATGTCGAGGCGCGGCTGAAAGTGCCGCGCGGGCAGGGCATGTGGCCCGCGTTCTGGATGCTCGGCACACCGGTGAACTGGCCGGACTCGGGCGAGATCGACATCATGGAGAACGTCGGTTTCGAGCCCTCCACCGTGCACGGCACGCTCCACGGCCCCGGCTACTCCGGGTCGGGCGGCATAGGGGCCGCGTACTCCCTCCCGAACGGGCAGGCCTTCGCCGACGCCTTCCACACATTCGCCATCGACTGGGCGCCCGACTCGATCACCTGGTCCGTGGACGGGAACGTCTACCAGCGGCGCACCCCCGCCGACCTGGGCGGGCGGACCTGGGTGTTCAACAAGCCGTTCTTCCTGATCCTGAACCTCGCGGTCGGCGGCTACTGGCCCGGCGACCCGGACGGATCCACGGTCTTCCCGCAGCGGCTGATCGTGGACCACGTCTCGGTGACGACCGGCGACTCGGCCTTCGGCGTCCCGATCAGGGGCCTGGCCGGCAAGTGCGTGGACGTGGCCGGTGCGAACCCCGCGGACGGCACGCCCGTGCAGCTCTACGACTGCAACGGCTCCGCGGCCCAGCAGTGGACCGCCGGCGCGGACGGCACGCTCCGCGCGCTCGGCAAGTGCCTGGACGTGACGGGCAACGGCACCGCGGACGGCTCGACCGTCCAGCTGTGGGACTGCACCGGCGGTCCGAACCAGAGATGGGCCGTTTCCACGGCGCGCGACATCGTCAATCCGCAGTCCGACAAGTGCCTGGACGCGACCGGCAACGACTCGGCCAACGGCACCCGGCTGCAGATCTGGACCTGCACGGGCGGCACCAACCAGAAGTGGACGGTCGGCTGACGCGGCCGACTAGTGGTGGTGCCAGGTGAACTTGTCTCCGCCGACCCAGCGGACCACATCCGGGTCGTCCAGGTCATGGACCGTGATGCCGAAGGCGGCGGCGGCCTCCAGGACGTCGGTGACGGTCTTCGCCTGACCGACGACCTCGCCGTCGATCTCCAGGATGCGGAACGGAGGCGTGCCCGGCTGAACCCCGAGCACGATGATCCGCGGGTGTGAAATGTGCGGGCTCGCGCTTTCGGTCATGAATAGAGCGTAGAGCGCAATCCCGGTCGGCGAATCCTCCGAGTCACCCACACGTTCCGTCACGCCGTCGTGCGGGGGCGGCGGCCCAGGGGAACCCTGGAGGGGGAGGTGGCGATGGATCCCGTCGAGGCGCTGAACCGGATCGCGTTCCTGCTGGAGCGGTCCCTGGCACCGACGTATCGCGTACGCGCCTTCCGTACGGCCGCCCGGGTCCTGGCCGAGCTGCCCGAGGACGAGGTGCGCGAGCGGGCGGCGGCCGGGTCACTGGAGTCGCTCAGGGGCGTCGGTCCGAAGACGGCCCAGGTGGTACGCGAGGCACTGGCCGGTGGGACGCCGGGCTATCTGGAGAAGCTGGAGGGCGAGGCCGAGGAGTTCGCCGGGCCTGAAGGCCGGGTCGGCGGGCGGCTGCGGGCGTTGCTGCGCGGGGACTGCCATCTGCACTCCGACTGGTCCGACGGCGGCAGTCCGATCGAGGAGATGGGCAGGGCCGCGGCGCAGCTGGGCCACGAGTGGGCGGCACTCACCGACCACTCGCCCCGGCTGACCGTGGCCCGTGGACTGTCTCCCGAGCGGCTGCGCCGGCAGCTGGACGTGGTGGCGGAGCTGAACGAGACCTGGGCGCCGTTCCGGCTGCTCACCGGCATCGAGTGCGACATCCTCGAGGACGGCTCGCTCGACCAGGAACCCGAGCTGCTGGAGCGGCTCGACGTCGTGGTGGTGTCCGTGCACTCCAAGCTGCGCATGGAGGCCCACGCGATGACGCGGCGCATGGTGGCCGCCGTACGCGATCCGCACGCGAACGTTCTGGGGCACTGCACGGGCAGGCTGGTGACCGGGCGGGGACGGCCCGAGTCGGAGTTCGACGCGGACGAGGTGTTCGCCGCGTGCGCCGAGTCGGGTACGGCAGTGGAGATCAACAGCCGTCCGGAGCGGCTGGACCCGCCGCGCAGGCTGCTGCGCCGGGCCGCCGAGGCGGGCGTGCTGTTCTCGATCGACACCGACGCGCACGCGCCCGGCCAGCTGGACTGGCAGATCCTCGGCTGCGCCCGCGCGGAGGAGTGCGGGGTGCCGGCCGAGCGGGTGGTGACCACCTGGGACCTGGCGGAACTGCTGGCCTGGACCCGCGAGGGCCAGACACCGTCCCGAGTGGCGGGCGCCTGACGTGGTACTCGTGCGGCTCCGGCTCTGGAGGAACGGCGCGTGAGGAAGGGACAGCACATGGAACGGGCGGCCGTGTTCGACGTCGACGGAACCCTCGTCGACACCAACCATCTGCACGTCACGACCTGGTGGGAAGCCTTCCGGCAGGCCGGACACCAGGTGCCGATGCACGCCGTCCACCGGGCCGTCGGTCTCGGCTCGACCGACCTGATCGCCCACCTCCTCGGCGACGACCGGGACAAGGACCAGGACGCCGGGTTGAGCGCCGCCCACAAGGCCCTGTACGGCCAGTACTTCGATCGGCTGCCCCCGCTGCGGGACGCGGGCCGGCTGCTGCGGCGCCTCGACCGCAACGGCTGGCGAGTCGTCCTCGCGACGTCGGCGGGCGGCGCCGAGCTGTCCGCGCTGCGTCGGGCGAT
This sequence comes from Streptomyces sp. SD31, assembly GCF_052068475.1. NCBI lineage: Bacteria > Bacillati > Actinomycetota > Actinomycetes > Kitasatosporales > Streptomycetaceae > Streptomyces > Streptomyces sp. SD31. Next base: position 161,345 of record NZ_JBQHCX010000021.1, read on the forward strand.
CTCGGCGGACGACGCGATCACCGCCACCGCGAGCGCCGACGACGTCGAGGAGGGCAAGCCCGCGCCGGAGCCCGTCGAGCACGCCCTGGAACTGGCCGGGGTGCCCGCGGAGCGCGCTGTGTTCGTCGGCGACACCGTGTGGGACATGCGGGCCGGGACCCTGGCCGGAGTGCGCTGTGTGGGCGTCCTGTGCGGCGGCATCCCCCGCGCCGACCTGCTGGACGCGGGAGCGCAAGCGGTCTATGCGGATCCGGCCCACCTGTTGGCGTCCCTGGCGGACAGCCCCTTGGCCGACGTGCCGGGCGGCGCGGACCCGAACCGCGGATGACGCGTGGCACGGATGCGGCGCCCCGGCCCACGCGCCGGGGCGCCCGGACGGTGGAGTCCCTACGACAGCGGGCGCTCGGGGATGCGCGCGTGACCGACGCGCTACGGCGGGAGGCGCATGCCGTCGGCCGGGCCGCCCGCGCCGCCTGGCGCGGGCCGGGCCGGGAGCGGGACCTGGTCGTGCAGTCGCTCAAGGCGGCGGCAGCGGCACTGCTCGCCTGGCTCGTGGGGAGCGTGTGGCTGGGCGATCCGATGGCCCTGATGGCGTCCTGGGTCGCGCTGATCCTGGTGCAGGCCACCGTGTACAGCTCACTGCTGCGGGCCGCGCAGCAGTTCGGCGCGATCTGTGCCGGGACCGTACTGGCGTCGGCGGCGCTGGCGGTCACCGGGAGCACCATGGGCGCGCTGGCCCTGTCGATACCTCTGCTGATGCTGCTGGCCAACTGGCCGCGCTTCGGTGACCAGGGCGTCTTCGGCGCGACCACGGCGCTGTTCACCCTCGCGTCGGGCGTCGCCGGAGCGTCCGCGGTCGGACACCGGGTCGGGCAGGCCGCTCTCGGCGCGGTGATCGGGGTCGCCGTCAACGCGCTCGTCCTGCCGCCGATCCATCTGCGGGACGTACGGGAGAACCTCGCGGCGCTGGCCCGGGAAGCGGGAGACCTCCTGCACACCGTGGCCGTGGATCTGCGGGAGACCGAATGGAACGCGCAGAGCGCGGCCGGCTGGTCGAGCGCCTCGGCGCGCCTGGAGCGTCGGCTGGAGGCGCTGCGGTCCGCGCGTGGCTGGAGCCGGGAGAGCCTGCGGCTGACCGCAGGACCGCTGCGTGGCCTTCGGCGCCCTCCCGCGCCGGCACCGCCGGAGGAGGAGGACGAACGCTGGAGCCGTGTCACCGGGCACATCAGGGCGCTCACCCGGACGCTGGCCGTCGCGGCCGACGAGGACCGCACGCCCCTGCCACCCGACGGGCCCGCGCTGCGGACGTACGCCAGGCTGCTGGAGCTGATCGGCGAGGTCTGCCACACGGAGAGCCGTCGACTGCTCGGGGCCGGAGGTGACGCCTGCCCGGACGGCCGGACCGAGGCCGCGATGCTGCGGCTGCACCAGGAGTTGCAGGACTTGCTGCGGGATCACGCCGGGCAGGGCGCGGCCCGGGCGACGGTTCTCGGGACCCTGCTGCTGCAGGCCGAGAACGTGTGGAGCGAGACCGTTCCGGCAGGTCGGCGGGGGTGACGCGGATCACCTCACATCGCCCCTCGCGCTGGAACACCGAAAGGTCGTTGCCCGTTGAACGACACGTGGGTGCGGATGGGACAGTGTCCCCGGGCCTCACCTTTTGCCCACAGGGACGATCGTTCGGCTGAAGCCCTGTGGAGCCTTTCGCCGAGAGGCGACCGCCATCCGCACCCACCACTGACCGCCCCGACCGGCACTCCCCCGTCCGGTCGGGGCTTTCCCCTGTCCGGGTGCGGGGCGTGCGGGCGGCTCGGACGGGGTACTCGGACGCTCCCGCCCCCACTCCCGTGAGGAGCCTCAGGTGAGCAGCGAACCGGCCCGCAGGATCGTGGTCACCGGTGCCACGGGCAATGTCGGTACGAGCGTGGTACGGCTCCTCTCGGAGGATCCGCAGGTCGGCTCCGTGCTGGGGCTGGCCCGCAGGATGCCCGAGTGGTCGCCGCCGAAGACGGACTGGGCGGCGGTCGACCTGGCGTCCGAGCAGACCGACCTGGTGCCCCTGTTCGAGGGCGTCGATGCCGTCATCCATCTGGCCTGGGCGTTCCAGCCCACGCACGATCCGGCCGTGACCTGGCGGACGAACGTGCTGGGCAGCATCCGGGTCTTCGACGCGGCGGCCGCGGCGGGGGTCCCGACGCTGGTGCACGCGTCGTCGGTCGGCGCGTACTCGCCCGGACCGAAGGACCAGGCCGTGGACGAGTCGTGGCCGACACACGGCTGGCCCGACGCCGCGTACTGCCGGGAGAAGGCCTATCTGGAGCGGATGCTGGACACGTTCGACCGGGCCCACCCGAGGATGCGGGTGGTGCGGATGCGGCCGGCGTTCCTGTTCAAGCGGGAGTCGGCGAGCGAGCAGCGTCGTATCTTCGGCGGCCGCTTCCTGCCGGGGCCGCTGGCGCGCCCGGAGCTGCTGCCGTTCCTGCCCGACATTCCGGGACTGCGGGTGCAGGCCCTGCACACGGACGACGCGGCCGAGGCGTATCTGCTCGCCGTGAAGTCCGACGTCCGTGGCGCGTTCAACCTCGCGGCCGAACCCCCCGTCGACGCGGCCCTGCTGGGCGAAATGCTCGGCGCCCGCCCGGTCCGCCTCCCGCCCACGGCGGCCCGCTCGGCGATCGCCGCGGCGTGGGGGCTGCATCTGCTGCCCGCCTCCCCGCACCTCTTCGACGCGGTGCTCAGGCTGCCGCTGATGGACTGCACACGCGCCCGCACGGAACTGGGCTGGCGCCCGGAGCGCACGGCGCCCGAGGTGCTGGAGGAGTTCCTGCACGGCATGCAGCGCGGTGAGGGGGCGCCGACCGAGCCGATGCGGGGCCGCAAGGTGGGCTGACCAGCGCCCCGCCCAGGGCAGGACGTCTCAGCCGGACGGCTCCTCGGGCTCCGGGTGTTCCGGGTGGACCGTGTCGGACCGGGCTGCACCCTGCCGGCCCGTGCCCGCCTCGTCCGTGTCGGGTACGTCGTCCCCTTCGGTGCTGGCGTCCGCGGGCTCGACGGACACCTCCCACGGGTCCTGCGCCGGGTTCGCCTGCTGGTCCGGCAGATCCCGCGGCACGGGCTCGTCGGTCTTGTCCTGCGTCGTGCGGCGTTCGTCGGTCATGGTGCACCTCCCTCGCATCGTCCAAGGTCGTCGTGAGCCCCGCGAGTACCGTTCCCACCAGCGGCGAAACCTCAGGGCGCCACCCGCTCCGCCAGGGCCGTGCGCCAGGCGGGCGACGGTCCCTCGGGCACGGGCTCGGGGCGGCGGCCGCCGCGGGCGAAGAAGTCGGCGAGCGGCAGGAGCGCGGCACCGACGGTGACCGCGTCCGGGCCGAGCCTGCCCAGGTCGACGGTGACCTTCCCGGCCGGATGCCGCAGGGCGTACGACGCCGCGTGCCGGCGTACGGCGGGCAGGAGGTGGGCGCCGAGCCGGAGACCCGCCCAGCCGCCGATCAGGATGCGCTCGGGCTGGAAGAGGTTGATCAGGTCGGACAGGCCCGCGCCCACGTACTCGGCCGTCTCCTCCAGTACGGCGACCGCCACCGGGTCGGCCGCACCGCCCTCGGGTGGAAAGGCGCCGGCCAGCATCGCCGCCAATGCGGTCTCCTCGTCGGCGCCCTCCGGCACGCTCCCGCCCTCCTCGCGCCAGCGTTCCAGCAGCGACTCGGCGCCCGCGTACGCCTCCAGGCAGCCGAGCGCACCGCACCGGCAGCGGCGCCCCCTGACCCGTACCGTCAGATGCCCCCACTCCACCGCCCGCCCGCGCTCCGCCTCCGGAGTGACCAGACAGGCGCCGACGCCGGAGCCGAAGAGCACGACGACCGCGCTGTGGGCGCCGCGTCCGCCGCCGAACCACATCTCTGCCTGGCCGAGGGTTCTGGCCCCGTTGTCGATGAAGTACGGGACGCTGTCCGGGAGTTCGGAACCCTCACGCAGGAGCCGCTCCAGCGGTACCGCGTCCCAGCCGATCGTCTGCCCGTGCACCACGGCACCTTGCCGCGGCGTGTGTTCGACGATGCCGGGGACGCCGATCCCGACGCCGAGGAGCCGTTCGGGCCCGGCGCCGGCGCCCGCGAGCACCTCGGCGATGCCGTCGCGCACATGGCCGACGATGCCTTCGACCTCGTACCGCTGCCGTGCCAAAGGCCGTTCGGCGCGGGCGAGTTCGGTGAGGGTAAGGTCGAACAGTCCGATCCGCACCCGGGTCTCGCCGACATCGACGCCGATCATGTGACCGCTGCCGGGAGCCACGCGCAGGAGGATGCGGGGGCGGCCGCCGTCGGAGTCGACGCTGCCGGCCTCCTCGACCAGGCCGTCGGCGATCAGCTCGGCGACTACATTGCTGACGGAGCCGGAGCTGAGCCCGGTCGCCGGGCCGAGTTCGAAGCGGCTGAGGGGGCCGTCGAAGTAGAGGCGCTGCAGTACGGCCGTGCGGTTGCCCCGTCTGAGGTCGCGTACCGTGCGCCCGTTCCGCCCCGCCATGCGGCTCCCTTCCTCGAGCCCTCAAGATCTAAGCAGTCTGGGCGAGTTGCTCGATCTCGTCCAGCGCTGCCACGAGTTCCGGCGCGACCACCGCCTGGACCCAGCGTTCCTTGTCGGCGTCGACCGCTCGCGGGACCGTCTCGGTGAGCATGATCAGGTAGAGGTAGGCGCGGTAAAGGGCCAGCCGCAGACGGGCCGGGACGTCGAACTCGGCCCGGCCGCCCGCCTCCCGGTAGCCCGCGAGGAACGCCTCGTCCTTCCTGATGTCCCCGAGCAGCGCCAGGGAGACGAAGTCGGCGAGGGGGTCGCCCCAGAACATCCGCTCGCCGTCGATGAGCCCGCCGATGCGGGGCTCCTGCTCTGCCGTGCGGTCCAGCAGGATGTTCCCGTCCCACAGGTCGAAGTGGACCAGTGCGGGGACCGTGACCTCGTCGAGCGCGGGGTAGGCGGGCCGGAGCAGGCGGGCCACCTGGTCGGCGGAGCGGGGCAGCCGGGCCTCGTAGTCCCGGGCGTCGTGCAGGACGGCCTCGATCATGGCTGTGAACGCGGTCCGCCAGTCGGGCGCGAGCGGGCCGAGGGCGCCGGAGGGGTAGCCGAAACCCGGCCCGGTCACCGTGTGCAGACGGGCCACCTGGCGGCCCAGCTCCCGGCGCAGCGGGGCCCTTTCGGCTTCGGGGAGCGAGCCGTCCCAGGGCTCGCCGGGGCAGGCCGTCATCAGCAGATACGGTACGGCGGCCTTCTCGTCGACGACCACGACGTGCGGCGCCTGGACCTCTGCCCCGGCGGCCCCGCGGTAGAACTCCGCCTCGGAGGTCAGCAGGCCGCGCTCGTGGCGCAGGCCCGGGACGGTGGACGCGGGCGGGACCTTGAGGATGTATCGACTGCCGTCTATGAGGAGGAGTTCCTCGACGGTGTTGTACGTGCCGCCGCTCAGGGGCCGGACCCCGGCAAGCAGGCCGGGGTCGAGGCGTGCGCTCTTCAGTACGCGCCGAGCCCAGTTCCAGGAGTCCGTCAACGCCCCGCCCCATTCCCGCTGTGTCAGCCCACGGCGTACACGTCCTCCACGTAACGCCCCTCCCGCACCAGTACGTCGAGCCACTGCTCGGCGGCCTCCTCGCCGGAGCCCGGCGCGCGGTCCCGGAACAGGGTACGGAACACTTCTCGCACTCCGGGTGCCATTTTCGAACCGTCGCCGCAGACATACACCCGGGCGCCCGCTTCGAGGAGGTCCCAGACCTCGTCCGCCTCGGCGGCGATGCGGTGCTGCACGAACGTCCCGGCGGTGCTGAAGGCCGGGCGCAGCGACACGGCACCGGCGGTCTCGGCGGCACGCAACTCCTCGGCGTGCAGGAAGTCGGCGTCCGGGGCGTCACAGCCGAAGTAGCACAGCGCGGACGGGAGTTGGGTGCCCTCGGCCAGGGCCACGGCCCGGTCGGCGACGGCGCCGCGGAACGGGGCGAGGCCGGTGCCCGCAGCGATCAACACGACCGGGGCGGAGTGGTCGACCCGGAAGGCCTCCCGGCACGGCTGCACGCGGGCGTACACGGTGTCGCCGGGCTGGACGGTCGTGAGGTGTCCGGATCCGGTGCCTCGGTAGAGGCCCTTGCCCGAGCGGGCCGGAGCCTCCAGCAGGGACACCATCAGGTCCGCGTGGCCGGGGTCGACGGCGGGCGAGGAGGAGATGGAGTAGTGGCGGGGGCGCAGCGGGGTGAGGAGGTCGAGCAGCGTCGGCCAGTCCAGGGCGCCCCGCAGGGCGGGGAAGTCCTCGATCACCTCGACCAGGGTGCGCGGGGCATCGGTCAGGTTCGCCAGCGCCATGCGCTCCGGCGGGCACGGGTTGGCGGCGGCGAGCGCGGACAACTGGGCGGCGGTCGGACGCTCCTGCAACTCGACGTGGTGGGTGAGGAGTTGGCGTACGGACAGGGGCCGGTCGATGGCGAGGCCGTCCCGGCGGGGGCGGGTGGCCCGGATGTCCAGGACCGTGTCGAGGTCGACGCCGAACGCGGCGGCGGCTCGCTCGACCAGCGCCGGCGCGTTGACGGGGAGCACGGTGAGGTGGTCGGCGGTGCGGTAGGTGACGCCGTCCGGCAGGGCGAGGCGGACGAAGCGCTTGCGGCGGGGGTGTCCGGGGGCGGTGAGGTCGTGGGCCTCGGTGACCGTCATGGGCAGGAGGCCGTGGCGTTCGGCGAGGGCGTCGAGGGGGCCGCCGGTCAGGGTGCGGACCTCGTACGCCGTCGTGGGCTCGTCGTCGGCCGGGGCGGTGGCGTCCGGGTCGCCGTACCGCTCCAGCAGAGCCCTGCGGAGCCCGGCCGTGAAGTCCCGTACCGCACCCGTCAGATCGCCGGAGGCGTCGGCGGCGGCGCGGTCGATCAGACGGGTGGCGCCGAGTTCGGCGAGGCGGTCGTCGAAGCGGGCCGGGACGTGCTGGTAGGTGGCGGCCCAGTTGCGGTCGCCGACGCCCAGGACGGCGTAGGTGACGTCACCGGCGTCGGAGGCCTCCTCCAGCCAGGCGGCGAAGGTGGTGGCGTCGTCGGTGGGGCGGCCGTTGTAGGAGGCGGCGGTGATCACGACCGGGCGGTCGGTGGGCAGGCCACCGGCGTAGTCGTCGAGGGGCGCGGTCTGCGTCTCGCAGCCGAGGGCGGCGGCTTCGTCGGCGAGTTGGGCGGCGAAGTCGCGGCAGGTGCCGTAGTTGCTGCCGTGCAGGAACAGGGCGCTGGTGCCGGGGCGGACGCGGGCGGGCAGGGCGGCCGTGTCGGACACGGCTTCGGTGGTCGCGGGGGCGGTGCCGGGCAGCGGGGTGTGCACGCGGTCGGCGGGCGTGCGCCGGGTCAGGGTGAGGGTGAAGCCGTCGGGCTTGAGGGTGAGGGTCTCCTTGACGGTGAGGCGGTAGTCGGCGTGGTCGTGCAGCCGGTAACGGTGGACCAGCATCGCCAGCAGCATGGTCGCCTCGTGCAGCGCGAACTGCCGCCCGATGCAGGCGCGTTCACCGGTACCGAAGGGCTTGAAGGCGTGCACCGAGCGCGCCGCCTCGGCCTCGGGCGTGAAGCGGGTGGGGTCGAACAGCTCGGGGTTGTCGCCCCAGACCGGCTGTCGGTGCAGCATCGGGGCGAGGACGGTGACGAACTGCCCGGCGCGCAGCGGGATGCGCCCGCCCAGCATCGTGTCCTGCAGCGCGTGGCGGCTGAAGGCGGCGGCCGTGGGCCACAGCCGCAGCGCCTCGTTGAGGACCTGGCGGGTGTACGTCAGTTTGCCGACCTCGTCGTACGTCGGCTCGGGGTCGGTCCGGTCGCCCCACAGCTCGTCGACCTCGCGCTGCACGAGCTGGAGCGCCGTCGGGTGCTTGGCGAGGTAGTACAGCGCGAAGGACATCGCGCCGGAGGTCGTCTCGTGGCCGGCGATCAGGAAGGTGATGACCTGGTTGCGGATGTTGGCGGCGTCGAGGGTGGTGCCGTCCTGCGGGTGCTCGGCGGTGAGCATGAGGCCGAGCAGGTCCTGGGCGCCGCGCTGGTCGGTGCCGGCGCGGGAGGCGATGACGTCGTCGACGACCTGGGCGAGGTAGGCGGCGTCGTCCCGGAAGGAGGAGTCGGCCGCCGAGTGGTCCCGACCCGGGACACGAGCGAGCCGGGTCATGCTCCACTCCAGGCAGCGGACCATCGATTCGACGAAGGGGTGCGGCTCGGCCCGCTCGAAGGACCCGAAGTCGTAGCCGAAGCCGGCGAGCCCGATGGTGTCGAGGGTCATGCGGGTCATGTCGTCGGGAACGTTGACCGGCTGTCCGGCACGGGCATCACGGTCCCACGACCCGATGAGCCGCTGGGCCACCTTCAGCATCACGGGGTGATAGGTGCGCATCGAGCCGAGCGCGAAGGCGGGCATGAGGATGTCGTGCGCCCTGGCCCAGTTCGGTTCGTCGCTGTACGCCGTGAACAGGCCGTCGGCGGCGAACTCCCGGACGTTCTCCAGGGCGGGCCCCACATGCTTGGCGAACCGCTTCTCGTCCGCGAGGTCGGCCACCATGTCCAGATCGGCGGCGAACAGCGTGTCCCGCCCGTGCAGCCGCCGCACGAGCACCGGCCCGTGCTCCCGCATCAGCTCCATGACCTGCTGGATCGGGGTGCGGCCGGGTCCGACGGCGGTGATGTCGACGACGGGGACGCCGGGGAGGGTGTCGAGGGTCTGCGGGTGCAACGCGGTGGGGGGCATGGCGCGACAACTGCCTTTCGCGGTACGGGACTACTGCGGTCCAGCGTGATCGACGGCCCCCGGCCGCCCGCACCCCCGCCCTACATGATTGTGTAGTCCCCGGATGGGCGTCGCTCTTGCGCCCGAGGGACCGGAGGTGCTGGTGGACCGGGCTCACCCGGAGGCCGTGGTGTGGCGCAACCGCGCCCTGATGGTCTTCGACCGCGTCTCGGTGCCGCTCGCGGTCTGCGATGTGTACGGCGCGGTCCTGCTGGCCAATCCGGCGATGGCGGCGGAGTGCGGTACGACCCCGGGGCGGCTGCGCGGCCGGGAGGTACTGGAGCTGTTCCGGCCGCAGGAGGCGACGCAGGTGGAGCGCATCGCCGAGGCACTGCGGCTGCGGCACCGGTCGCGGTACCAGGTCTCGGTGCGCTGGCCGGCGCCCGACGGTGCTGAGCGGTACGGGGAGCTGACGGCGGACCCGGTGAGCGACACCGTCGAGGAGACGCCGGCGCTGCTGGTGATGCTCCGCGTCCTGGGCGAACGCGAGCCGCATCGGCGCAGGCCCGCGAAGGTGGCGCCGAGGGAGGCCCACATCCTGGCCCTGCTGGCCGGCGGCGCCACCACCGCCCAGGCCGCCCGCGAGACCGGCCTCACCGTGGACGGCGTCAACTACCACCTGCGACGCCTGTCGACCCGCTGGAACGCGACGAACCGCACGGAACTGGTGGCCCGCGCCTATGCGCTGGGGGTGCTGGCCGCCGGGGTGTGGCCGCCGGCGCCGGCCGCCGCGGAGGGACCGGAGTAGGCGGTCCCCGCACCCTCAGGGGCGCCGAAGCGGGCGAGGGTGTGCCACACCCTCTTCAGGTCCTGGAGTTCATGACGGCCGGTCCGCGCGGCGTCCCCGATCACGCGCGGGTCGATACGGCCGTCCTCGGCGATGCGGGCGCCGAGCTCGGCATACTCCCGGCCCCGGTAGTCGGCGTGGCGGTGCAGGTCGGCCACGGTGAGCCGGTAGCCGGGGTGCCACTCGACCGGGAACGGCAGCAGACGGGCCGCGGCCTCGACGGGCGTGCCCCGGTAGCAGCCGTCCAGTACGACGGCCTCGACGTCACGGGCGAGGACAACCCCGCCGTGGACCTGGGCCTCGATGTAGTCGTTGAGGGCGTCCTGTTCGTCGCTCTCGGCGAGCGCGACGAGATGCATGCCGACGGCGACGCCGAAGTCGGTCGGTTCGGCGGCACTGTCGGGATAGCAGAAGGTGGCGCGGGCGAGTGCCGCACCGTTCAGCCTGAAGTGCGAGGAACCGAACCGTGGGGCGGCGCCCACCACCTGACGGCGGAAGTTCAGCGCGCCGTACACGGGCCGCTCGTGCGGGGGCGCGTCGTCGTACACGCCGCCGAAGATCCGGCTCTCCCAGCGCCAGCGGTCGCCGCCGGGGTGGGCGGTGAGTCCGCCGTTGCTGACGCCGGTGACGAACTGCGAGTGGTAGCCGCCGTCCAGGGCCAGCGCGCGCAGGATCGGCCTGCCCCGCACCAGCCGGTCCGGGTGGAAGTTGAGGGTGACGCGCACGTCGGGGTCGAGGGCAGGTCCCGCGGAAGTGGCCGCGACATGCCGAAGGGCGGCATGGGCCCGGGGTGACCCGACAGGGCCGAAATTCACTGGCTCCCCCTCATCGAGCTGCCTACCCTAGCCAAGAACCTAGACACCCTAGTTTTCCTCCGGCACCCGTACACTCCAGGAGACTCCCATGAAGCCGCTCACCGAGCAGGACATCCGCAACTCTTTCATCAACTGCTCGAAAGGCGAGGCCAAGCGCCTGTCCCTCCCCCGTGATCTCGACGAACGCCCTTGGGACGATCTCGACTTCCTCGGCTGGCGGGATCCGGGAGCCCCCGATCGCAGCTATCTGGTCACCGAGCGGGAGGGGCGACCGGTTGGTGTCACTCTTCGCTTCCCGTCCTCGCAGCGCGGTTTCCTGCACCGCAGCATGTGCTCCCTGTGCCTGACGACGCATCCGGGCGGCGGCGTCTCGCTGATGACGGCCCGCAAGGCGGGGGCGGCGGGCCGTGAGGGCAACTCGGTGGGTCTGTACATGTGTACTGACCTCGCCTGTTCGCTGTACATCCGCGGCAAGAAGAACCTGGAGTCCGGGAGCCGCTTCGAGGAGAGCCTGACGCTGGAGGAGCAGATCGCCCGGACCACGGGCAATCTCACCGCCTTCCTCGACAAGCTGTACGTCTGACGAGCGCCGGGCGGCTAACGGTCCCGTAGCCGCGCCGCCTCCACCCGGTGCAGATGGATCAGCACGTCGTAGCTGCGGGCGAGCGCGATGTCGTGCGGCCCGTCGGGGTAGGAGGTGCCGATGCCGCGCGTCGGGCGCGCCCGCCGCAGCCAGTCACGGGCCGGAGCTGCGGCGGTCCGTAGGTCCAGTACGTAGTCGCGGTGCCGCACCCCGTCGAGGGTCCGCTCGTTGCTGCCCGGGCCCGCCGGGCCGAGCGTCCAGCGGCGGACGGTCTCGTCGTCCCGGCCGGTGGCGTTGAACGAGCCGTGGTCGAAGGTCAGGCCCACGCTCACATAGCCCGCGCCGAGGAGGTCGCGCAGGAACGCGCCCTGCACCTTCGGGTTCTCGGCGGGTTCCTCCGGGACATAGCCGACGTGGTTGTTGTGCGCCGACAGCAGCACCTTGGTGCCGGTGTGCCGCTGCCACCACACCACGTTGGCGGCCATCGCCCCGTCGCGGTAGCGCATGGCCTCGGCGATCTGTGCGGGGTCCTCGAAATCGAAGTCGTACTGCCGGGCGGTCCGGTCGATCGCCGTCGCATGCTGGATCGCCCAGTCGTACGCCGCGCGGTCGGCACCCGGGGCCAACTGCTCGACCAGCCGCAGCGCCTCCCCCGTCCGCGCCGCCCGCTCCCTGCGTTCGGCGTACGGCAGGCCCAGGTACTGCTCGATGTACGCCCCGGTCGGCACGGTGGGCCGCAGTCCGCGGTAGAGCTCGGCCAGGCGGGCACTCAGCTCGGGAGCGGCGTCGGCCACGTAGTCCTCGACGGCGTCGTACAGCTCGGGTCCGGTCCAGGCGATGTCGTCGCCCATGAAGCGGACGGGGTCCCCGGGGTGCCGGACGTTGTAGGCGCGCATCCACTCCACGAGCCGCAGATAGTCGGTGTTGTTCCACCACAGGTAGTCCCGCTGGAACTCCTCACGCATGATGCGCCGCGGATCGCCCTTGCCGTACAGCACATAGTCGTTGAGGCGCAGGCCGGTGCTCCAGGGGGCCTCCACGGCGAAGGTGCGGAAGCCCCGTTCCTCGACGAGGTGGCGGAAGACGCGGTCCTTGAGGGCGAAGAAGTCGTGCGAGCTGTGCGTGGCCTCGCCCAGGCCGACGACGCGCGCGTCGCCGATCATGCGGTCCAGGGGGCGCAGGTCGCCGGTGTCGCCGACGGGTTCCACGGTCCGCAACGGGTGGGCGGCACGGTCGAGCGCCCCGACGACCGTGGTGGAGGTAGGTGCCGCCGCGGCCGGGATGCCGGTCGTCAGGGCGGCGAGGATGATGAAGAGGGTCAGTGCCGGTCCGGTCGGATGCCGTTTCATGATCCCAGGCTTGCGTCCCGGCCCGGGCCGGGACCATACGGCGGTCCGCCGTCCCCGGGTGCGGCCAACCGGGGGGTGGCGGCGGGGGTTTTCCTCAGTCCGGACCCGGTCGGCCGCCCGGCCTCACGTCGCGCGGGTGTCGCGCGGGTGTCGATGATCACCAGCCCGGCCCCTTGCCGCACCACGACCGCTGCGCTCAGTCTGGGGGTTCCTTGCGGACCGTCACGTTCCGCGAGCAGGGTTGGGAAGCGTCTGTGGAAAGGGAACAGCCCAAGGATGCGAGAGGTACGTGAGGGCACGCTGTCCCTGGAGCGGCTCGGGAAGCTGCGCCGGGACCCGGTGGTGGTCCAGACGCTGCGGTCGGCGGCCGCGGCGACGATCGCGTACGTCATCGCGCTGCGCCTGAGCCCCGAGCAGGCGCCCCTGACCGCGCCCCTGACGGCGCTGCTGGTCGTCCAGGTCACGCTGTACGCGACGCTCACCAACGGCATCCGACGGGTGAACTCCGTGGTGGCCGGCGTCCTCGTCGCCATCGCCTTCAGCCTCCTGGTCGGCCTGACCTGGTGGAGTCTGGCGCTGCTGATCGTGGCCTCGCTGGTGGTCGGGCATCTGGTGCGGGTCGACGAGTACGTGCCCGAAGTGGCGATCAGCGCGATGCTGGTCCTCGGGGTCACGACCGTCGGGGACACGGCCTGGGCGCGGATTCTGGAGACACTGATCGGCGCGGTGGTCGGGCTCGGCTTCAATCTGCTCCTCGCGCCACCGGTGTGGGTGGAGGAGGCCGGTGAGTCGCTGGAGGGACTGGCCCGGCGGCTGCGGCAGTTGATGCTGCGCATCGGCGAGGAGGCCGCCGGCCGCACACCGTTCGAGCAGGCCGCCGCCCGGCTGCACGAGGCACGCCGGCTCGACCACGACATCGTCGAGGTGGACGCGGCGCTGAAGCAGGCCGAGGACAGCCTGCGGCTCAACCCGCGGGTGCGCGACAGCCTGCTGCACCGGGTGGTGCTGCGCACCGGACTGGACACGCTGGAGATCTGCACGGTGGTCCTGCGGGTGCTCGCGCGCACCCTCACCGACCTGGCGAAGGAGCGGGAGCCCGAGCCGCTGTTCGCGAAGGAGACCGGCGCGGTCGTGGAGCAGCTGCTGTCGGAGATCGCCGACGCGGTGGTCAGCTTCTCGGTGCTGGTCACCACTCATGTCAGCAGCAACGCCGACGCGGCGGAGTCCCGGCTCGCCGCCGAGTTGCGCGCGGCGGCGGGCACCCGCGACAAGCTGGCCCTGCTGCTGCGTGAGGAGGCCGAGCGCGAGGACCGGCACTGGCAGCTGCTCGGCGCCGTACTCACCGAGGTGAACCGCATCCTCGACGAGCTCGACACCGAGCACCGCTCACGCAGGCTGCTGGAGGAACTGGACCGCGTGTCGCAGGACCAGCGCGCCCGAATGCCACGCCTGACCCGGCTGCGCGAGCGCATGGGCGTTCAGGAGCAGCTGTGGCGGAACCGCACGGGGTTCGGCGGGCGTTCTTCGTGAGGGAGCGCCGGGACGCGGCCGGCGAATACAGGACCTGGGGGAGCTGTCCGATGACCGACACCACCGTGCGGATCGACGGGAACACGTTGCGGCTGCCGGGCGGGGTGGTGGTGCGGTTCATCCGTACGCTGCGGCTGCCCGAGTCGGGCACGCACCCGCTGCCGCCGGGGCTCGGCGAGTTCCCGGTCCGGCGGGTGGCGGACTGCGCGGACCGCGTTCCCGAGGCATGGCGGCAGCGCGGCGGTGTGATGCTGCCGGTGTATCTGCGCGAGGCGATGTGGCTGAGCTTCGGGGGCACGACCGAGCCGGCCGCGCTCCAGGTCGGGGTGGGCAAGGTGTGCGCGGTCTCGGGGAAGCCGTGGAGCGACCGGCTGTCCCGCAAGCCGCAGAACTACGTCGTGCTGCCCCGCCAGCCCTGGCTGGACGGCATCAACTCCGGGAAGGGCACGGTCCGCCAGTTCGTGGCCGTGCCGCTGGGGCTGGGCGCGACCGTCGAGGGGCAGGTCACCGGCGAGGAGGTCTGGGGCGGCGTACAGCTGCAGTCCTTCGCGCTGAAGGAGCCCCAGCTGGCGAGGTGGCGGGAGGAGGAGCGGCGCCGGGCGGAGCAGGCGCGGGCGATGCCCGCGTATGGGGGCTTCGGTGCCGCCATGCCCATGGCGGCGGCCGCCCCGCAGGGCGGCGTTCCGGCGCCCGCGGCCGCTCCGGCCGGTCCCGCGCGCCGGGCCGCCGCGGCGATGGGCCTGGGCGTCGGCGGTTCGATGCGCCAGGAGGTCTACGAGGACGACCGGCCACTGTCGGACTGGTCCGAGGGCCCCGCAGGCCGGGTCTTCGTCCATCTGGTGACGCCCCCGGAGTGGCGTCGCATCACCGGTGAGGCTCCCCCGCCGTCGCCGGTGGACCGGGCGGCGTACACACGGGCGGGGCTGCCGTGGTTCGACTACTACGACCAGGACGCCGAGGATCTCGCCCCCACGGACACGCTGGGATCGGTGAAGCCGGTCGGCGACTGGCTCGGTGACGACCACGAGCCCTGGCAGGCGCCCTCGCCGGGCCAGGTGACGCCGCTCAAGGACGCGCAGGGCAAGCCGGTGCAGGACGGGGACTGGTAGGAGACCCGAAGCGCACGCACAGCACACCCCTGAATTGCAGCATACGCAACGACCGTTGCTCTTCTTGCGCTCGATGGGTGATCCACGCCAAGGTGGCTGTCGCGACCACGACGACCGACGACCTGAGGTGTGGACATGGGCAGTGGTGGGCTGAGCAGGCGCCGATTCGTCGGAACCCTCGCTGGATCGGCCGCCGGCGTGACGCTCCCGGCGGCCACGGCGTGCGACGACGCGCCGGCCCCGGCGGACACGGCCGGCACGGCGGCCCCCGGGGCGACCACTCCGGGCACTCCCGGGACCCGCCCGAGCGCCCAGACCGAGAGCCGCGAGCCATCCGGCCCGCGCCCCCTCCACCTCGGCACCTACACCTCCGTCGAGAGCGGCGGCACAGGCATCGGCGTCGCCACGTACGACCCGGTGACGGGCCAGGTCACCGGCGCCGGAACGATCACCGGGATCGGCGACCCGTCATATCTGGCACCGCACCCGAACGGTCGGACGCTGTACGCGGTCAACGAGCGCGAGGACGGTGCCGTGACCGCCGTCCGTCTCGCCGACCGCAAGGTCCTGGGGAGCCGGAGCACCGGCGGGGCCGCGCCGTGCCATCTGTCGGTGCATCCGAGCGGCCGCTGGCTGCTGAGCGCCAACTACGGCACGGGCAGCGTCGCCGTGCACCCGATCGACGCCTCGGGTGCGCTCGGCGAGCGCACCGAGCTGGTCACGCACTCCAGTCCGCCGCCCGGCCCCGGCCAGGAGGGCCCGCACGCCCACCAGTTCATCACGAGCCCCGACGGCGGCCATGTGCTCGCCGTGGACCTCGGCACGGACACCGTGTACACCTATCGCCTCGACCAGAAGGCGGGCACGCTCACCGAGGTGGCGCGGGCGCAGACCGAGCCGGGCGCGGGCCCGCGTCATCTCACCTTCCACCCGGGCGGCCGGTACGCGTACCTGGCCAACGAGGTCGGCAACACCCTCGCGGTGTGCACCTACGACCCCGGCACGGGCCGGCTGACCGTCGGCAAGGAGCAGTCCACGGGCACGGGCTCGGGCACGAGCTACCCGGCGCAGATCGTGGTGACGCCGAACGGCCGCTACGCCTATCTCGCCAACCGGGGCCACAACAGCCTCGCGCGCTACGCGGTGGAGGCGGACGGCGCCCGGCTCAGGCTGCTCGACACGGTGCCGGTGTCCGGGGACTTCCCGCGACAGATCGCCCTCTCGCCGGACGGCTCGCTGCTGTTCGCGGCGAACCAGCGGTCGAGCACCGTCAGCGTCTTCCACGTCGACGAGGACAGCGGTGAACTGCGGCTCGCCGGCGAGCCGTTCGCGTCACCCGTCGCCGTCTGTGCGCTGCCGCTGTAGGGCGCGCGGGCAGGAGGCGGCACTGGCCTGGGACAGCAGGATGTGCATGCGTTCGGTGAGCTGTGCGACGTCGTCGGCGGGCCGGTGGAACGGCAGCCGTACGTCGGCCTGGGCGCGGGCGCGTTCGATGCGCAGCGTCAGCCCGTGCCGGTCGACCGCGAGGGGCTGGACGCGGACGGCACCGTGCAGACTGTCGGAGTCGACGAGACGGGTGAGCCGCTCGACGGCGTCCGGGTGGCAGTCGGCGAGGTGGGTGAGCAGCCGGGCCTCGGCGGCGGCCAGCGGGTCCGGCGTGGCGGCGGCGAACTCGTCGAGGTCGACGACCACGGCACCGGACGGCTGCCGCAGCACCGCCCGCATAGGCTGGAACGCCAGTTTGCCCTCCTCTGGGGTGAACCAGCCGGACAGCCAGAGCCGGGCGCGAATCCGTTTGCGTACGGGTACGGGGGCGACGTCGGCGAACTCCAGGAC
The DNA here is from genome assembly GCF_052068475.1 of Streptomyces sp. SD31. Lineage (NCBI taxonomy): Bacteria > Bacillati > Actinomycetota > Actinomycetes > Kitasatosporales > Streptomycetaceae > Streptomyces > Streptomyces sp. SD31. The sequence goes on from NZ_JBQHCX010000021.1 coordinate 178,114, forward strand.
GGCGGCGGGCTCTCCGCGGGGGGCGCAGATCGCCGCCGCGACGAGCACGCTGTCCTCCGGCACGTCGAGCAGGACGCGGCCGTCCTCGGCCACGGTGTGCGCGCCGACGAGTTCGTCGCGACTGCCCTCCGCGGTCACCGCGCAGGACCACGCGGCGGCGAGCACCGACCGGGCCCGCTCCGCCGCGGAAGGCGCGGCCGTCCACGCTTGACTGTCACCCATCCCAGACCTCCTTAGGTAAGCCTTGCCTAAGCTACAGAAGATCGGGCCGCACGCCAACCAGCCCCACCGATCCTGTGCCATCTCTTTGCTGGTGTACGCGCCCCTCAGGGCGTGATGACGCCCAACAGGGCCCGGGCGCACAGGTCGCGCACCTGCTCCCGGGAGAGGTCCGAGCCGCGCAGCCACTCCAGGCAGACGGCGGTGGTGAACGCCAGCCAGCCCCGCACGGCGAGCCCGACATCGGGCCGCTTCCCGAAGACCGGGCCGAACTCGGGGTCGGCCGCCATCGCCGCGAGGATCTGCTTCTCCTGCGCGGCCAGGGCCTGTTGGTAGACCTTGCGCACGGCCTGGTCACCGGCCGCGTCGGCACGATGGAAGGCGCGGAATCCGTGCGCGTGCGCCTCGACGTACTCCAGATACGTGTCGAGGCCCGCAGCGAGCTGCTCGCGCACCGGGACTCCGGGCACGGCGGCCGTCATCCGCAGCATGCGCTCGCTCTCCCGCTCGACGACGGCCGCGAAGAAGTCCCGCTTGTTGGGGAAGTAGTGGTAGAGCAGCCCGCGCGAGACTCCGGCGATCTCGGCGACCTGCTCGATCCACACGTCGTCGTACGGACTCTCCGAGAACAGCCGCGCCCCGACCGCGAGAAGCTGCTCACGGCGTTCCCCGGTGCTGAGCCGGCGGCGGGTGCGCTCGCCCTCGTTCGCGGCCATGACCGCACTTTACTTGACGTGGATTCAACGGTGGGACCAGACTGAGCGCGTTATTGAACCCACGTACAACGAGCTCAACCTGCCGCTGGCTCAAGGGAGATCACGTCATGGCGGAGACAGTGACCGGGACAGTGACCGGGACCGGACTCCCCAAGGGATTCCGCAGCGCCGAGCAGGGCTGGCCGGAGCTGTCCCGCATCCCGCATCCGCCGCACCGGCTCCCGCTGCTCGGCGACGTGCTCGGCGCCAGTCGGCGTACGCCGCTGCAGGACTCGCTGCGGTACGCACGGGAGTTGGGGCCGATCTTCCGGCGCAGGGCGTTCCACAGGGAGTTCGTGTTCGTCTGGGGAGCCGGACTCGTGGCCGACATGGCGGACGAGTCGCGCTTCGCCAAGCATGTGGGGCTCGGCATAGCCAATCTGCGGCCGGTCGTCGGAGACGGTCTGTTCACGGCGTACAACCACGAGCGGAACTGGCAGCTGGCGCACGACGTCCTGGCGCCGGGGTTCAGCCGGGAGGCCATGGCGGGCTACCACCCGATGATGCTGGCCGTGGCCGACCGGCTCATGGACCACTGGGACCGCCAGGCGGCTGCGGGCCGGGCGGTGGACGTGCCCGGCGACATGACCAAGCTGACCCTGGAGACCATCGCGCGCACCGGGTTCGGGCACGACTTCGGCTCCTTCGAACGGGCCCGTCCGCATCCCTTCGTGACGGCGATGGTCGGCACCCTCACCTACGCGCAGCGGCTGAACACCGTGCCGACGCCGTTCCTGCTGCGGCGTGCGGCGCGTCGCAACGAGGCCGACATCGCGTCCCTCAACCGCACGGTCGACGACCTGGTCCGCGCCCGTACGGCGAGCGGGCCCGGGGACGGGGATCTGCTGGACCGGATGCTGGAGACGGCCCACCCGGAGACGGGCGAACGGCTCTCCGCACGCAACGTCCGCCGCCAGGTGATCACCTTCCTGGTGGCCGGCCACGAGACCACCTCGGGCGCGCTCTCCTTCGCCCTGCACTATCTCTCCCGGCACCCCGACGTCGCCGAGCGCGCCCGTGCCGAGGTGGACCGCGTCTGGGGCGACACGGCGGTGCCCGGCTACGACCAGGTGGCGAAGCTGCGGTATGTGCGCCGGGTGCTCGACGAGTCGCTGCGGCTGTGGCCGACGGCGCCGGCCTTCGCCCGGGAGGCGCGCGAGGACACGGTGCTCGGCGGGGTCCATCCGATGCGGCGCGGTGCGTGGGCGCTGGTGCTCACGGCGATGCTGCACCGCGATCCCGAGGCCTGGGGCGCGGACGCCGAGCGGTTCGATCCGGATCGCTTCGACCCGAAGGCCGTACGGACGCGTCCGCCGCACACGTTCAAGCCGTTCGGGACGGGGGCGCGGGCCTGCATCGGGCGCCAGTTCGCGCTGCACGAGGCCACGCTGGTGCTGGGACTGCTGCTGCGCCGGTACGAGTTCAGGAGCGACCCGGGCTATCGGCTGCGAGTGACGGAGCGGCTGACGCTGATGCCGGAGGGGTTGCGGCTGCGCCTGGAGCGGCGGGCGGCCGGCCCTCCGGTTCCGTCGTCCGGGGCCGTCGAGGACGCGCCCTCAGAGCTGCGTTGTCCAGTGCACCGGGCGACTGACTGAGGCGGGCAACCGCGTGCCCGCGCTGCCCCGGGCCGCGTTCAGCTGGGGCTGGGTCAGAAAGAACGCGCCGGTCAGATCGGCGTCCGTGAGGTCGGTGTCGCGCAGGTCGGCACCGATGAGGTCCGCCCCGCGCAGGTCGGCGCCGGTGAGGTCGGCGGCTATGAGGTAGGCGCCGCGCAGATTCGCGCCGCGCAGGTCGGCGCCCTTGAGACGGGCGCCCATCAGATCCGCGCCCCGGCGGTCCTTCTTGCGGCCGCGGACGCCCGCTCGCGCCAGCTCACTGGCCTTCAGCAGGAGCACATTGACCTCCTGCCGGTGAGCGGCCACGTCCAGCGCGCCCAATTCCTCCGGCGTCCGGCGGGTGAGCTGCTCGGTCGCCTTCAGGAGTTCCCGCAGTTCGGTGTGGAGGGGGCGGGCGGCGGGCAGGGTGAGGGCCTCGGTCAGGTACCAGAGCAGTTCGTGGAGCTGGCGGACGACCGGGAAGACGTCGAACATCCGCCGGGCGTGCTCGCGGGAGGCCGCACGCCAGTCCTTCCCGGCGAAGGTCACCTGCGAGACCTTCTGACCGGCGCCGAAGCAGTCGTAGACCGTGCAGCCGGTGAAGCCCTTGGTGCGGAGCCGGCTGTGGATGCCGCAGCGGTGGTCGTCCTGGAGGTTCTTGCAGGGCGTTCCGGCCGCCTTGTCGACCGCGAAGTCGGCGGAGGCGGCGAAGGGCAGGGCGACGCAGCACAGCCCGAAGCACCGTGCGCAGTCGCCGTGCAGGTCCGCCCGGTCGACGGTCTGATCTTGCATGACATTCAGCATACGGAACGAAAACTCACCGACGAGTTTCCGGGGCTGTGGGGGTCTTCTCATCCAACGGAAAACAAGCTCGGCTACCACTGAGAGACGAGCCGACGGAAGCAGGAGCACCACCGCATCGAAGAGAGTCGAGGCGATACGTCATGTGCAGCCACCAGCCCCCGTGCCCGACCGCCGACAGCCCTGACCATCACGCCGCCGTGATCGTGTCGGCCCACCCCGAGCAGGGCTGGAGCCTGCTGTGCAACGGCACCATCGTCTTCGACGACACCGGTGAACTCCTCCCGGACGGGCGGGTGGTGAGCCCGCACCGTACGGTCGGCGCGCTGGCCGTGGCCGCCTGAGCGTCAGGCCTCAAGACCGGTGAGGTCCAGGCGCCCGAGGCGCTCGGGGTCGGCCAGGATGTACATCTCCGTGATGCGGCCGTCGGCGATGGTGACCCCCATGACCGACTGCGGCTTCCCTTCGGGGGCGTTGAGGACCCCGAGCGTGCCGTTGACGAGCACGAGCGCGAGCTGTGTGTGCTGGGCGAACTGCCGGAACAGCAGCGCCTGTTCGGCCACCGACTTCGCGCCGCGCACCACCTTGGACGCCGCGACACCGCGGACCAGCGGCCCGGAGTCGGCGCGCAGCACCACGTCGGGGTCGAGGACCGCGAGCAGTGCCTCGAAGTCCCCCGCGCGGGAGGCCGCCATGAAGGCGTCGAGGACCTGCCGCTGTCTGCCGAGATCCGGCTCGGTCGACGGTGTGGCGCCCTTCACCCGGCGCCGGGCGCGGCTGGCCAGCTGGCGGGTGGCGGCCGAGGTGCGTTCCACGATCGGTGCGATGTCGTCGAAGGGCACGGCGAACATGTCGTGCAGTACGAACGCGATCCGCTCGGCCGGGTCCAGTGTCTCCAGCACGACCAGCAGGGCCAGGCCCACCGAGTCGGCCTGGAGCACCTCCTGTTCCGGGTCGATCGTCGACAGCGGTCTGATCACGGGGTCCGGGACGAAGGTGTCGTCCAGGGGCTCCTCGTGGCGCCGCGTGCGCGACCGGAGCATGTCCAGGCAGACCCGGCCGACCACGGTGGTCAGCCAGCCGCCCAGGTTCTCGATGTCGTCCGCGTCGCTGCGGCTCAGCTTCAGCCAGGCCTCCTGGACGGCGTCCTCCGCCTCGGCCATCGAGCCGAGCATGCGGTAGGCGACCGCCTTGAGATGGCCCCGGTGCTCCTCGAAGCGGCGCGCCAGCAGGTCCGTGTCGTTCATATTCCCCCCGTTTCGTCCTTCGATCGAGCGCGTCTACCGGCTGAACAGCTCGAAGGCCACGGCCGGCTTCCCGCCGAACCGCTCCCCTGTCGTCTCCGCGTGCGAGGTGAGGAAGCCGCGGGCGTACGTCTCCGGGTCCTGCGTCGTCAACGCCTCGATGTAGGCGCGGTGTTCGAGCAGCGAGCGCACCGCACGCTCCAGGCCGGCCGAGGCGTCCACCGCGTGCGTGGGCGTGCTGGAGCCCGCGACGGCGACCCAGCGCACGCCGTTCCAGGGCTCGAGGCCCTGCTCGACGAGCTCCGGAAAGATCCACCGGTTACCGGCGTCGCCGGCCGCGTCCAGCGTGGCGCGGCCGACCGCCACATGGTCCGGGGTGTTCCAGGCGACGCCGCCCCAGGTGTCCCGGTGGTTGAGCGTGATCACCAGCTCGGGTCGGTGCCGGCGGATCGCGGCGGCGATGTCGCGGCGCAGGGCGGTGCCGTACTCGATCACGCCGTCCTTGTGGTCGAGGAACTCCACCGCCGACACGCCCACCACCGCCGCGCTGGCCCGCTGCTCGCGTTCCCGCAGCGGGCCGCACTTCGCGGGTTCCAGCGTGTCGATGCCGGCCTCACCGCGGGTCGCCAGGACGTACGCCACCTCGCGGCCTCCGTCCGTCCAGGCGGCGATCGCCGCCGAGCAGCCGTACTCGAGGTCGTCCGGGTGCGCGACGACGGCGAGCGCGCGCTGCCAGTCGTCGGGCATGGGCTTCAGCTGAGTGATCGTCGGCTCGGTCATGCCCGCACACTAACCCGTCACACCGACATCACGCTTCGTCACGGGTGAGCGCGAGCAGCCGGTCCAGGACGCGGGGGCCGCCGGCCCGTACGCCGTCGTGCTCGAACTCGTCGGTGACCCAGGTGCGCAAGCCCCGGATCGCACGGGCGGTGGCGAGGGAGTGGGCGGTGTCGACGTACATGTCGTCGTGGTAGACGGCCGCCGCGACCGGCACCTCGTTGGCGGCGAGGCGCGTGGAGTCGTAGAGAGGCTTCCAGTCGGTGCGGGCGGCGAGGAGTTCGGCGGTCTCGCGCAGCGGGCGCAGCGCCGGGTCGCAGTCGAACATCCAGGGGTGGATGGTCTCGCCGGTGAACAGCAGCGGCCCGTCCCCCGCGAGGGTCTTGGCCGCGTCGAACTGCGCGAACTCCGCGCGGACGCGCTCGGCGGACCAGGCGGTGGGGCGGGTGTCCTGGCCGTAGATCGCCTCGTGGACCAGGGCGTACAGCGGGTGGCTCGCGTACGACAGCAGGCCCTGGACCTCCTCCTGGAAGGCGTCCGAGAGGGCCGGGCCCTGCGGGGTGCGCACGAAGGCCTCTTCGAGGAGGTAGTGCAGGCGGTGGCTGCCCTCGCTGCCGCCGAGGACGATGCCGAGGGACTGGAAGGCCTCGGCGGTGAGGCGGTAGCCGTTCGGCAGGACCACGTCGTGCGCGAGGAGGTGGTCGGCGATACGGCGGGCGCGTTCGACGTCCTGCGGGTAGCGGGCGTAGTGCGCGGCGACCTTGCGTTCGATGCGCGGGTAGGCCGCGCGGTAGACGTCGTCGGCGTGCGCGTCGAGGGAGGGCAGACCGCCGGTGATGACGGCGGCGGTCAGGCCCTCGGGGGCGGTGGAGAGGTAGTTGACCGTGCAGAAGCCGCCGAAGCTCTGGCCGAGGACGGTCCAGGGGGCGCCGCCGGTCACCTCACGGCGGATCGCCTCGCAGTCGCGGACGATGGAGTCGGCGCGGAAGTGCGTGAGGTAGTCGGCCTGTTGGGCGGGGCCGCCGCGCAGCGGGAGCGTCTGACGGTTGGCGGGGGTGGAGTGGCCGGTGCCGCGCTGGTCGAGGAGCAGGACGCGGTACTCCTTGAGCGCGCGGCCCAGCCAGGCGCCCTTGCCGACGAAGCGGTTCGCGCCGAAGCCGGGGCCGCCCTGGAGGTAGAGCAGCCAGGGCAGGTCCTGGTGCGCCTTGTCGCCGGCGACGACCTCACGGGCATAGAGCTCGATCGTCTCGCCCTTCGGGGCGTCGTGGTCGAGGGGCACGGTGAAGTGGCGGTCGGTGAGGACGACGCCGGGCTGGCGGTAGCTGACGGTCAACAGGGCTCCCGGGACGGAGGGTTTTCGGGCCGCGTCCCAGTTCAGCACATGTTCGTCCGCCGACCGAGCCCCTGGATCATGAAATCGTACTGAACGACGGATCAGCGGGCCGAGAGACTGGATCGCCGGACCACCAGCTCCGGCTGCAGGACGACCCGCCGGTGCTCGTGCCTCTTCGTCGCGGTCTCCTCCTCCGTCTCCTCCAGCAGCATCTCCGCCGCGAGCGTGCCCATGGTGACCGCGGGCTGCCGTACGGAGGTGAGGGGGACGGCCGCGGCGGCCGCGAACTCGATGTCGTCGTAGCCGACGATCGCGAGGTCGTCGGGGACCTTTATGCCGGCCGCGTACATGGCCTGGAGGACGCCCAGGGCGAGCAGGTCGTTGGCGCAGAAGACGGCGGTCGGGCGGTCGGCGAGGCCGAGCAGGCGTGCGCCGGCGTCGCGGCCCGCGGCGACGTCGAGCCGCTCGGTGGGCAGCTCGCGCAGGCGCTCGGGGCCGAGGCCGGCCTCGGCGAGCGCGTTCAGGGCGCCGGTGCGGCGGTCGCGGACCTGGTTGAGGCCGGGCGGGCCGCTGACGTAGGCGATGGAGCGGTGTCCGGCGTCGACGAGATGGCGTACGGCGAGGGCGCCGCCGGCGACGTCGTCGACGGAGACCGAGCACTCGGTGGTGCCCTCGGCGACGCGGTCGACGAGGACGAAGGGGATGTTGTGGCGCCGGAACGCCTCGATGTTGCGGCCGGTGGCGTCGGCGGGGGTCAGCAGGACGCCGCGCACCCGCTGTTCGGCGAAGAGGGACAGGTACTCGGCCTCCTCGCTCGCGCTCTGCGCGCTGTTGCAGACCATCACGCCGAGCCCCGACTCGCGCGCGGCCCGCTCGGCGCCGCGCGCCACGTCGACGAAGAAGGGGTTGCCCATGTCGAGGACGAGCAGCCCCATGATCCGGCTGCGGCCCGCGCGCAGCTGGCGCGCGGACTCGCTGCGGACATAGCCCAGCCGGTCTATCGCGGACTGCACCCGCGCCCGGGTCTCGGTCGCGACCGTGTCCGGACGGTTGATGACGTTCGAGACCGTGCCGACGGAGACTCCGGCGGCACGGGCGACGTCCTTGATACCCACCGACTGGGCCATCGGGCAGGGACCTCCAGTGAGACTCGGCAAGACGTGGGGCGGCGGGAAGGCACATTACCGTCAAGCCGCCCACAACGGCTCTGGTCAGGCAGGCAGGCGGAAATTGAGGTTGCGCAGCGCCGAGGGCGTCGTACCGCTGGACTTCTCCTGGTACATGATCGACAGGAAGTTGTCCTGCGCGATGCGCGTCTCGTCGATGACGACCTCCCCGAAGGCGTTCAGCCCGGCCGTGACGCCGTCGTACAGGACCGACCAGTCCGTGTAACCGGACGCCTTGGAGGCCCCGGCGATCCGGCAGAACGGGAAGATCGCGTACGCGTTGTCGTACTTGTCCAGGATCAGCTTGGTGCGCTGGCTGGAGTTGAGCGGGACCGGGATCTCGGTCTTCTGCCAGGTGCCGGAGGAGTTCTTGCGGACGTGGAAGGCGCGGCCGCCCGCGGTGCGGTCGGTGACGTAGTTCGTCGTGCACTGGCCGAAGCGGCCGGGGACGTAGCTGATGATCGCGTGCGGCAGGCCCGCGGAGTCGGTGAACTGGCTCTCCTGGTTCATCAGGGAGTGGTCCGGGTTGAGCGCGTCGATCACCAGGCCGCTGTCGGTGACGGCGACCTTGTTGGAGCCGCCGGTGGTGCCGACGACGGTGCCGGCGTTGTTGCGCCAGGTGCGGCCGCGGTCGTCGGAGTAGACGTAGCCGGTGTCGTGGTTGGTGATGCCGCCGCTGGAGCACATCACGGCGCCGTTCTGCTCGCGCCAGGTGAAGAAGGAGTGCAGTCGGCCGTTCTTGTCGTAGTCGATGCCGTGCAGGTACATGTTGCGGGCCGTCGAGGAGCCGTGCTCGCTGGTGTACGTGCCGGTGGAGCTGCTCCACTCGCCGAGGTTGGTCCAGGTCGAACCGTCGTATTCCGCCAGCGCGTTGCGGCCGTTGCCGGAGATGGCCACCCGGTAGCTGAGCTGGAGCTTGCCCTCGGGGGTCGATATGAACTGCGGGTAGGTGAACTGCGAGGTGAGGGCGAGACCGTCCAGGGTGGACTGGGGGGCGCCGAAGCGGCTCGCGGTCCAGCTCAGGCCGGCGGGATTGTCCATGAGCCCGGCGACCGACTTGACGTAGGTGAAGCCGTCGCTGTGCGAGTCCATGTTGAGGTGGAGGCGTCCGTCGATCTTGGAGACGCCCATCGAGATGACGTTGTGGGAGTCGTTGTAGCGCAGGGTGTGGCCGACCTTGACCGTGGACCAGGTGCTGGAGCCGAGCACGCGGCGGCCGACCACGGCGTTGCGGTCGGCGGTGTACCAGACGGCGTACTGGTAGCCCTTGTAGGTCAGCAGGCCGTTCTTCTGGAAGGAGTTGTTGTTGACCAGGCCGTCGTACGACACGAAGAAGATGGCCCGCGTGTCGAGGGTGGTGGTGCCGGTCAGGGTGAGGGACGGGCCGGGGTCGGCGGCACGCGCGGTGCCGGAGGCGAGGGCGGGGGTCATGACGGCTCCGGCGAGGGCGGCGCCCAGCAGCGTACGTCTCTTCATCTCGGGGGACTCCATTGTCGGCGAGGTGCGGGGGAAGGGGAACACTCAGGGCTCAGGCCAGGTGGAACACTTCCGTGAGCGGTTTCATGGCCTCGTCGGGCCGGGCGCCGTCCAGCGACTCGAAGAACGGCGCCATCTCCGCCTGCCAGCGGGCGTTGACGTCGGTGGCTTCCATACCGGCCACGGCGGCCGCGAAGTCCTCGGTCTCCAGATAGCCGACGAGCAGGCCGTCCTCGCGCAGGAAGAGCGAGTAGTTGTGCCAACCGGTGGCCTTCAATGCGTCGAGCATCTCGGGCCACACGGCGGCATGCCGCTCACGGTACTCGTCGAGGCGGTCCGCCCTGACCTTCAGCAGGAAGCACACGCGCTGCATCAACAACCCTCCGGATGTCAGAAGTTGAACTGGTCGATGTTCTTGGCGTCGAAGACGGTGGGCTTGCCGAGACTGATCACGCCGTCCTTGCCGATGGTGTACGTGGTGCCGCCGGCCTTGAAGGTCTCGCCCTCCTTGCCGGTGATCTGGCCGGAGACCAGGGCGACGGCGGTGCGGGCGGCCAGGTCGCCGAGCTTCGCCGGGTCCCACAGCTCGAAGGCGTCGACGGTGCCGTTCTTGACGTACTTGCGCATGTCGTTCGGGGTGCCGAGGCCGGTCAGCTTGACCTTGCCCTTGTACTTGGAGCCCGACAGGTACTGGGCGGCGGCCTTGATGCCGACGGTGGTCGGGGAGATGATCCCCTTCAGGTTCGGGTACTCCTGGAGCAGGCCCTGGGTCTGCTGGAAGGACTTCTGGGCGTCGTCGTCACCGTAGGCGACCTTGACGAGCTTGATGTCCTTGTACTTGGGGTCCTTCAGCTCGTCCTTCATGAAGTCGATCCAGATGTTCTGGTTCGTCGCGGTCTGGGCCGCGGACAGGATCGCGATCTCGCCCTTGTAGTCGATCTGCTCGGCGAGCAGCTGCACCTCGGTGCGGCCGAGGTCCTCGGCGGAGGCCTGCGAGACGAAGGCGTTGCGGCAGTCGGCGGTGGTGTCGGAGTCGTAGGTGACGACCTTGATGCCGTTCTTCATGGCCTGCTTGAGCGCGGTGCACAGGGCGCCCGGGTCCTGCGCGGAGACCGCCATCGCGTCGACCTGCTGCTGGGTGAGCGTGTTGACGTAGGAGACCTGGCCGGCGGTGTCGGTGGCGCTGGACGGACCGACCTCCTTGTAGCTGGAGCCCAGCTCCTTCAGGGCCTCCTCGCCGCCCTTGTCGGCGGAGGTGAAGTAGGGGTTGTTGACCTGCTTGGGCAGGAAGCCGACGGTCAGGCCCTTCTTCAGCTCGGCGTTCGGGTTGGCGGAACCGCCGGTGGCGGCGGAGGCGCCCTCGCTCTTGACGTCCTCCTTGGTGGTGCCGCCGCAGGCGGTGGCGGCGAGGGCGAGCGAGGTGACGGCGGCGAGGGCCGCGCAGGTACGGCGGATGGATGACTTGCGCATGCTGGGTTCCTTTTTTACGAAGGTGAGGGGGAGCGCCCCGTCAAGGGCGCGGGGCGTTATCGATTTGCGGCTACCGCCGCGTGGGCGCGACCAGCCACGGACGGCCCGCAGCTGTCAAACGGCCCTCCTGGCGGAGCGCTGCGCCCTCCCGACGGAGATCTGGCGTGCGACCCGGGGGCCGAGCACGGAGAGGACGAGCAGGACGCCGGTGACGACGATCTGCGACTGGGCGGAGACGTCCTGGAGGCTCATCACGTTCTGCAGGGCCCCCAGCAGGAACACCCCGGCGATGGCGCCGCCCAACGTGCCCTTGCCGCCGTCGAAGTCGATGCCGCCGAGCAACACGGCCGCGACGACCGAGAGTTCGAGGCCGGTGGCGTTGTCGTAGCGGGCGCTTGCGTAGTGCAGCGCCCAGAAGATCCCGGTGAGGGAGGCCATCAGGCCCGTCACCGTGAACAGGATCAGCTTCTGTCGCTTGACCCGGATACCGGCGAACCTCGCAGCCTCCTCGCTCGCGCCGGTCGCGAAGACCGACCGTCCGAACGGGGTGGCGTGCAGGGCGATCACGGCGATCGCGAGGAGCACCAGGAAGGGCAGGAAGGCGTACGGGATGAAGGTGTCCCCGATACGTCCGGCCGCGAAGTCCAGGTACTGGGTGGGGAAGTCGGTCACCGCGTCGGAGCCGAGGATGATCTGTGCGATGCCGCGGTAGGCGGCGAGAGTGCCGATGGTGACGGCGAGCGACGGCAGGCCCAGCTTGGTCACCAGCAGACCGTTGATCAGGCCGCACACCACACCGAGCACCAGACAGATCGGGATGATCGTTTCGATCGTCATGCCCTGGTTCCACAGGGCGCCCATCACGGCGCCGGAGAGACCGGCGGTGGAGGCGACCGAGAGATCGATCTCGCCCGAGACGACCAGAAGCGTCATCGGCAGGGCGATCAAAGCGATCGGAAGGGTGTTTCCGATCAGGAAGGACAGGTTGAGAGCGTTTCCGAAACCATCGACCGTTCCGAAGGACAGCAGGAGCACGACGATCAGAAGCGCACCGACGACCGTGTCCCAGCGGATCGCTCGGCTCAGGGAGAAGTCAGCCATGGCGAGCGTTCCTCTTCTTCAGGGCGGAGGCCACGCGCAGCGCGACGATCCGGTCGACCGCGATGGCGAGGATGAGCAGGATGCCGTTGATCGCGAGCACCCAGACGGAGCTGACACCGAGGGCGGGCAGCACGCTGTTGATGGAGGTCAGCAGCAGCGCGCCGAGCGCCGCGCCGTAGACGCTGCCGGAGCCGCCGGTGAAGACGACGCCGCCGACGACGACCGCGCTGACGACGGTGAGTTCGTAACCGTTGCCGGTGCCGGAGTCGACGTTGCCGAAGCGGGCCAGGTACATGGCGCCGGCGAGACCGGCCAGCGCACCGCAGAAGGTGTACGCGGCCAGGATCCGCTTGCGCACCGGGATGCCGGCGAGACGGGCGGCCTCCGGGTTGGAGCCGAGGGCGTACAGCTCCCGGCCACTGCCGAAGTGCTTGAGGTAGTACGCGGTCGCGACCAGCACGCCGACGGCGATCAGTGCCAGCCACGGCACCGCGGAGATGCCGCCGGAGCCGAAGTCGACGAAGCCGTCCGGGAGGTCGGCAGCCGTGATCTGCCGGGAGCCGACCCAGATCGAGTCGATGCCGCGGATGATGTAGAGCGTGCCCAGGGTGACGACGAGGGCCGGTACCTGGCCGAGGCTGACGAGAAGGCCGTTCAGCAGGCCGAAGGCGATGCCCATCAGGACCGCCAGCAGCACGGCGACGACGGGGTTCCCGCCGCCCTGCAGATACGTGCCGGCGGCGAAGGCGCTGATGCCGAGGGTCGAGCCGACCGACAGGTCCACGTTTCTCGTGATCACCACCAGGGACTGGCCGGTGGCGACCAGGACGAGGATCGTCGCGTTCAGGAGCAGGTCCTTGATGCCCTGCTCGGTGAGGAACTCGCTGTTGCCGAGCTGGGTGACGACGATCATCACCACGAAGACGACCAGGATGGCGAGTTCGCGCATCTTGAAGACGCGGTCGACCAGGCGGGTGCCGCTGGACTTCGGTACGTCGGTGACAGGGGCCTGCTTGGGAGTGATCACCGTCATGCGGCGGCCCTCCCGGTCGCTGCGGCCATCACGGTTTCCTCGGTGGCGTCGGAGCGCGGGATCTCGGCGGTCAGGCGGCCCTCGTGCATCACCAGCACGCGGTCGGCCATGCCGAGGATCTCGGGCAGGTCGGAGGAGATCATCAGGACGGCGACGCCGTCGGCGGCCAGTTCGCTGAGCAGCCGGTGCACCTCGGCCTTGGTGCCGACGTCGATGCCGCGGGTGGGCTCGTCGACGATCAGTACCTTGGGGCCGGTGGCGAGCCACTTGGCGAGGACGACCTTCTGCTGGTTGCCGCCGGACAGGGTGGAGACGGTGTCGGCGATCCGGGCGTACTTGACCTGGAGCTTGACGGCCCAGTCGAGGGAGCGGCTGCGTTCGGCGCCGCGGTCCATCAGGCCCGCCTTGACGGTCGTACGAAGACCCGTGAGGCCGATGTTGCGCTCGATGGACATGTCCATCACCAGGCCCTGGGCGCGCCGGTCCTCGGGTACGAGGGCCAGACCGGAGGCCATCGCGGTGGACGGGGCGCCGTTGATCAGGGCCTTGCCGTCGATGGTGACCTCGCCGGCGTCCCATCGGTCGATGCCGAACACGGCCCGCGCGACTTCGGTACGGCCCGCGCCGACGAGCCCGGCGAGGCCGACGATCTCACCGCGTCGTACGTCGAAGGAGACGTCGGTGAAGACGCCCTCGCGGGTGAGCCGGCGCACGCTCAGGGCGACCTCGCCCGGCTTCACGTCCTGCTTGGGGTACAGCTCGTCGAGGTCACGGCCGACCATCCGGCGGACGAGGTCGTCCTCGGTCATGCCGTCCAGCGGTTCGCTGGCGATCCAGGCGCCGTCGCGCAGCGTCGTGACCCGCTGGCAGATCTGGAAGATCTCCTCCAGCCGGTGGGAGATGAACAGGACGGCGGCGCCCTGTTCGCGCAGGGCGCGGACGACGCCGAAGAGACGGGCGACCTCGCTGCCGGTGAGGGCGGCGGTCGGCTCGTCCATGATCAGGACGCGGGCGTCGAAGGAGAGCGCCTTGGCGATCTCGACGATCTGCTGGTCGGCGATGGACAGGCCGCGCGCGGGGCGGTCGGGGTCGAGTTCGACGCCGAGGCGCTGCATCAGGGCCAGGGTCGCGGCGTGCGTGGCCTTGTGGTCGATCCGGCCGAGCGCGCGCCGCGGCTGGCGGCCCATGAAGATGTTCTCGGCGATCGACAGGTCCGGGAAGAGAGTCGGCTCCTGGTAGATCACGGCGATACCGGCGTCGCGGGCGTCCCCGGGGCCGTGGAAGACGACGGGCGCACCGTCGAGCAGCACCTGGCCCGCGTCGGGCCGGTGCACTCCGGCGAGTGTCTTGATGAGGGTCGACTTGCCCGCGCCGTTCTCGCCGGCGAGGGCGTGCACCTCCCCGGGAAACAGCTCCAGGGAGACGTCCCGCAGGGCACGGACCGCGCCGAAGGACTTCGAGATGTCCCTGAGCGCCAGAACCGGGGCCGGACCCGTTTTGGACGGGTGGGTCATGGGGGCTCCTCGACGACGCCGGCGGGACGGCCCTCTCGACGTCGTGAAAGGTTTCAACTTGGTTGCCGGGACGTTAGGCGTGGCGCGCATGTCACGTCAATGGGTCTGTGTCGAAAAAATTTCGATGAGACAAGGTCACTGGGGAGTCACGGGCAACAGCCTTGGCCACAGGGCTTGACACCCCACCGGACGGCTCATACGTTCCCCTCTTGAATCGTTTCACAGCGAAGCCGTTCAGATGTCTACCGTCCGACTTCCGTCCCGACGTCACAGGAGCCTCAGTGACCGAGCTCGCCGCGGTGAAGGCCGCACTCAAGACCCAGGCAGTCGAAACGCCGTCGTGGGCGTACGGGAACTCGGGGACGCGGTTCAAGGTCTTCGCCCAGCAGGGCGTTCCGCGTACGCCGCGCGAGAAGCTGGAGGACGCGGCCCAGGTGCACGCCTTCACCGGCGTGGCCCCGACCGTCGCGCTGCACATTCCGTGGGACGAGGTCGAGGACTACGGCGCGCTGGCCAAGTTCGCCGAGGAGCGCGGCGTGCAGCTGGGCGCGATCAACTCCAACACCTTCCAGGACGACGACTACAAGCTGGGCAGCATCTGCCATCCGGACGCGGTGGTGCGACGCAAGGCCGTCGACCATCTGCTGGAGTGCGTCGACATCATGGACGCGACGGGCTCCGCCGATCTGAAGCTGTGGTTCGCGGACGGTACGAACTACCCCGGGCAGGACGACCTCCGGGCGCGGCAGGACCGGTTGGCCGAGGGCCTGGCCGAGGTGTACGAGCGGCTCGGGGACGGGCAGCGGATGCTGCTGGAGTACAAGTTCTTCGAGCCGGCCTTCTACTCGACGGATGTACCGGACTGGGGGACGGCGTATGCGCACTGTCTGAAGCTCGGGCCGAAGGCGCAGGTCGTCGTGGACACCGGGCACCATGCGCCGGGGACCAACATCGAGTTCATCGTCGCGACGCTGTTGCGGGAGGGGAAGCTCGGGGGGTTCGACTTCAACTCTCGGTTCTATGCGGATGACGACCTGATGGTGGGTGCCGCGGATCCGTTCCAGCTGTTCCGGATCATGTACGAGGTCGTGCGTGGGGGCGGGTTCTCGCCCGAGGTCGCGTTCATGCTCGATCAGTGTCACAACATCGAGGCGAAGATTCCGGCGATCATCCGGTCGGTGATGAATGTGCAGGAGGCCACGGCGAAGGCGTTGCTGGTTGACCGCGTCGCCCTGGCCGAGGCGCAGGCCTCTGGTGACGTGCTGGAGGCGAACGCCGTGCTGATGGACGCGTACAACACGGATGTGCGGCCGTTGCTGGGTGAGGTGCGGGAAGAGATGGGTCTCGACGCCGACCCCATCGCCGCGTACCGCCGGTCCGGGTGGGCCGAGAAGATCGTGGCCGAGCGGGTTGGTGGGGAGCAGGCCGGGTGGGGGGCGTAAGCGTCTGCCACGTTCTGTTGTCTTCGGGCTGCGGGCCGGATGTGGCTGGTCGCGCCCGCGCGGCGGTAGCCGCAAATTCAACACAGCCCCCCCCCCCCTTTGGGGCGCTTCCCGCACCCTCTCTCAGATAGGACTGAACACCAATGGCACCCCATCCCGAAGCCGCCGCCCTCCTCGCCCGTTCCCGTCGGCTCGGCTCCGACCCCCGCAACACCAACTACGCCGGCGGAAACGCGTCCGCCAAGGGCACCGACACCGACCCTGTCACCGGTGGTGACGTCGAGCTGATGTGGGTCAAGGGGTCCGGTGGCGACCTCGGGACGCTCACCGAGGCGGGGCTTGCGGTGTTGCGGCTGGACCGGATGCGGGCCCTCGTCGACGTGTACCCGGGTGTCGAGCGTGAGGACGAGATGGTCGCCGCCTTCGACTACTGCCTGCATGGGAAGGGTGGGGCGGCTCCGTCCATCGACACCGCCATGCACGGGCTCGTCGAGGCCGCGCACGTGGACCATCTGCACCCCGACTCCGGCATCGCGCTGGCCTGTGCCGCCGACGGCGAGAAGCTGACCGCCGAGTGCTTCGGTGACACCGTGGTGTGGGTGCCGTGGCGGCGGCCCGGGTTCCAGCTCGGGCTCGACATCGCCGCTGTGAAGGCCGCCAATCCGCAAGCCATCGGGTGCATTCTCGGGGGCCACGGCATCACCGCCTGGGGTGACACCTCCGAGGAGTGCGAACGCAACTCGCTGCACATCATCCGCACCGCCGAGGCGTTTCTCGCCGAGCGCGGGAAGCCGGAGCCCTTCGGGCCGGTGATCGAGGGGTACGCGGCGCTCGGCGCCGTCGAGCGGCGGGAGCGGGCCGCGGCGCTGGCGCCGGTCATCCGCAGCATCGCCTCGCAGGACCGGCCGCAGGTCGGTCACTTCACCGACTCCGAGGTCGTCCTCGACTTCCTCGCGAGCGCCGAGCACCCGCGGCTCGCGGCCCTGGGCACCTCGTGCCCGGACCACTTCCTGCGGACCAAGGTCCGGCCGCTCGTCCTCGACCTGCCGCCCACCGCGCCCCTCGACGAGGCCGTCGCCCGGCTCAAGGAGCTGCACGCCGAGTACCGCGAGGAGTACGCCGCCTACTACCAGCGGCACGCCCTGCCCGACTCCCCTGCGATGCGCGGCGCCGACCCGGCGATCGTGCTGATCCCCGGGGTCGGCATGTTCAGCTTCGGCAAGGACAAGCAGACCGCGCGGGTGGCCGGCGAGTTCTACGTCAACGCCATCAATGTGATGCGGGGCGCCGAGGCCGTCTCCACCTACGCGCCCATCGAGGAGTCCGAGAAGTTCCGTATCGAGTACTGGGCGCTGGAGGAGGCCAAGCTTCAGCGGATGCCGAAGCCCAAGCCGCTCGCGACCCGGATCGCGCTCGTGACCGGTGCCGGCAGCGGGATCGGGAAGGCCATCGCGCAGCGGCTCGTCGCCGAGGGCGCGTGCGTGGTCGTCGCCGATCTCAACGCCGAGAACGCCCAAGCCGTCGCCGAGGAGCTGGGCGGGCCGGACAAGGCCGTCGCCGTGACCGTCGACGTCACGTCCGAGGAGCAGATCACCGAGGCCTTCAAGGCGACCGTGCTGGCCTTCGGCGGGGTCGATCTGGTGGTCAACAACGCCGGTATCTCCATCTCCAAGCCGCTGCTGGAGACCTCGGCCAAGGACTGGGACCTCCAGCACGACATCATGGCGCGCGGTTCCTTCCTGGTGTCGCGGGAGGCGGCGCGGGTGATGATCGCTCAGGAGCTGGGCGGTGACATCGTCTACATCGCCTCGAAGAACGCCGTCTTCGCCGGACCGAACAACATCGCCTACTCCGCCACCAAGGCCGACCAGGCTCACCAAGTGCGGCTGCTGGCCGCCGAGTTGGGGGAGCACGGCATCCGCGTCAACGGGATCAACCCGGACGGTGTGGTGCGTGGGTCCGGGATCTTCGCCGGTGGCTGGGGAGCCAAGCGGGCCGCCGTGTACGGCGTCGAGGAGGAGAAGCTGGGTGAGTTCTACGCCCAGCGGACCATCCTCAAGCGCGAGGTGCTCCCCGACCATGTCGCGAACGCCGTCTTCGCCCTGACCGGCGGGGACCTGACGCACACCACGGGACTGCACATCCCGGTCGACGCCGGCGTCGCGGCCGCCTTCCTGCGGTGAGCGCGTCCGTGAAGTCGTATGCCGCGGTCGACCTGGGCGCCTCCAGCGGGCGTGTCATGGTCGGCCGCGTCGGCCCGCACTCGCTGGAGCTGAGCGAGGCCCACCGCTTTCCGAACCGGCCGGTGCGCGTGCCGGAGGGGCTGCGCTGGGACGTGCTCGCGCTGTACGCGGGTGTCCTGGAGGGGCTGAAGGCGGCCGGGCAGGTGGCCGGGCAGGTCGACTCCGTCGGCATCGACAGCTGGGCCGTGGACTACGGGCTGCTGGACGCCGACGGGGCGCTGCTCGGCAATCCCGTGCACTACCGGGACTCCCGGACGGAAGGGGTCGCCGAGAAGGTGTGGGCGACCGTCCCGGCGGAGGAGCTGTACGCGGCCACCGGGTTGCAGTACGCGCCCTTCAACACGCTGTACCAGCTCGCCGCGGCCCGGAGTTCGGCCCAACTGTCGTATGCCAAGCGCCTGTTGCTCATCCCCGACCTGCTGACCTACTGGCTCACCGGCGAGCAGGGCACCGAGCTCACCAACGCCTCCACCACCCAGCTGATCGATCCCCGGACGCGCGAGTGGTCGTACGACATCGCCTCCCGGCTCGGCATCGACCTGGGCCTGTTCGCGCCGCTCAGGCGACCCGGCGATGCCGCGGGGCTGCTGCGCGACGCGGTGCTGGAGGAGACCGGGCTCGCCGGTCCCGTGCCGGTGACGGCGGTCGGGTCGCACGACACCGCGTCCGCCGTGGCCGCCGTCCCCGCCGAGGGCGAGCGGTTCGCGTACATCTGCACCGGCACCTGGTCGCTGGCGGGGCTCGAGCTGAACGCCCCCGTGCTCACCGAGGAGAGCCGGGCCGCCAACTTCACCAATGAGCTGGGGCTGGACGGCACGGTCCGGTATCTGCGGAACATCATGGGGCTGTGGCTGCTCCAGGAGTGCGTACGGGCCTGGGGCGACCCGGACCTGGGCGGACTGCTGCTCGACGCGTCCAAGGTGCCGGCGCTGCGGTCGGTCGTGGACGCGGGGGACGCGGCGTTCCTGGCGCCGGGGCGGATGCCGGAGCGGATCGCCGAGGCGTGCCGTGCCTCGGGGCAGCCGGTGCCCGTCTCGCCCGCCGAGATCACGCGCTGCATCCTCGACTCGCTCGCCCTCGCCCACCGCAAGGCGATCGCCGAGGCCCAGCGGCTGGCCGACCATCCGGTCGACGTCGTGCACGTCGTCGGGGGCGGCACGCGCAACGCTCTGCTGTGCCAGCTGACCGCCGACGCCTGCGGGCTGCCGGTGGTGGCCGGTCCGACCGAGGCCGCCGCCCTCGGGAACGTGCTGGTCCAGGCACGGGCCCATGGGCTGGTCGGCGACCTTGCCGACGGGCGGCGACTGCTCACTCGTACGCAGCCGTTGACCCGGTACGAGCCGCGGGGGGACGCGGCGCGCTGGAGCGAGGCGGAGGCCCGGCTCACCCGACGGTGAAACTCACCCGACGGTGAGCGGGGTCTCCCCCGGGCCGCACGCCCGCACTACCCTGCACTCATCCGATGACCGATCACAAGGAGCCGCGATGCGTGTCGCCCTGTTCCTGACCTGTGTCAACGACACGCTCTATCCGGACACCGGGCGCGCCGTGGTGAAACTACTGACCAGGCTGGGCGTCGAGGTCGACTTCCCGATGGCCCAGACCTGTTGTGGGCAGGCGCACTACAACACCGGATACCGGCATGAAGCCGAGCCGCTGGCCCGGCATTTCTCCGATGTCTTCGGCGAGTACGAGGCGATCGTCACCCCGTCCGGCTCCTGCGGGGCGATGGTGCGGGAACTGTATCCGCGGATGGGTGAGCGGGCGCGGGCCGAGGGGCGTGGGGACACCCTCGCCGCGACGCTGGCGCCGGTGGTGCCGAAGACGTACGAGCTGACGGAGTTCCTGGTGGACGTGCTGGGGGTGACGGACGTCGGGGCGTACTACCCGCACAAGGTGACCTATCACCCGACCTGTCACGGGCTGCGCGGGCTCGGTCTCGGCGAGCGGCCCCGGCGGCTGCTCCAGGCCGTCAAGGGGCTTGAGCTGGCCGAGCTTCCGGGTGCGGACGAGTGCTGCGGGTTCGGTGGGACCTTCGCGCTGAAGAACCCCGATGTCTCGGCGGCGATGGGCGCCGACAAGGTGCGCAACGCCGAGTCGACCGGCGCCGAGGTGCTGTGCGCGGCCGACAACTCCTGTCTGATGCACATCGGCGGGACCATGGCCCGGCTGCGCACCGGCATGCGGCCGGTGCACATCGCGGAGATCCTGGCGAGCACGGAGGAGGAGCCGGCCGTATGAGCGGGACGTTCGTAGGGATGCCGGCCTTTCCGAAGGCCGCGCACGAGGCCGTGCACGACCAGACCCTGCGCGGCAATCTGCGGCATGCCACGCACACGATCCGCGCCAAGCGGGCGGGCGCCGTCGCGGAGGTGTCCGACTGGGCGGCGCTGCGGGAGGCCGGGAAACGGATCAAGGACCATACGCTGCGTCATCTCGACCGCTACCTCGTGCAGTTGGAGGAGTCGGTCACGGCGGCGGGCGGCACGGTGCACTGGGCCGCCGACGCCGACGAGGCCAACCGGATCGTGACGGAACTCGTCCAGGCGACCGGTGAGTCGGAGGTCGTCAAGGTCAAGTCGATGGCCACGCAGGAGATCGGGCTGAACGAGGCGCTGGAGGCGGAGGGCATCCGCGCCTACGAGACGGATCTCGCCGAGCTGATCGTGCAGTTGGGCAAGGACCGGCCCTCGCACATCCTCGTCCCGGCGATCCACCGCAACCGGGGCGAGATTCGGGACATCTTCGAACGCGAGATGAGCGAGTGGGGCCGCCCGGCCCCCGAGGGCCTCACGGACACGCCTGCCGAACTCGCCGAGGCGGCCCGTCTGCACCTGCGCGAGAAGTTCCTGCGCGCCAAGGTGGGCGTCTCCGGCGCCAACTTCATGGTCGCCGACACCGGCACGCTGGTGGTCGTGGAGTCCGAGGGCAACGGGCGGATGTGCCTGACCCTGCCCGAGACGCTGATCTCGGTCGTCGGCATCGAGAAGATCGTGCCGACGTGGCGGGACCTGGAGGTGTTCCTGCAGACGCTCCCCCGCTCCTCGACGGCCGAGCGCATGAATCCGTACACGTCGACGTGGACCGGTACGACGGACGGCGACGGGCCGAAGAACTTCCACCTCGTCCTGCTCGACAACGGCCGCACCGACACCCTCGCCGACGAGGTCGGCCGCCAGGCCCTGCGCTGCATCCGCTGCTCGGCGTGCCTGAACGTGTGCCCGGTGTACGAGCGGGCCGGCGGGCACGCGTACGGCTCGGTCTACCCGGGTCCGATCGGCGCCATCCTCAGCCCTCAACTGCGGGGCGTGGCAAGCGAGATCGACGCCTCGCTGCCGTACGCGTCGTCGCTGTGCGGTGCCTGCTACGAGGTGTGTCCGGTCGCCATCGACATCCCCGAGGTGCTGGTGCATCTGCGGGAGCGGGTCGTGCAGGGCGGCGAAGTCACCTCGCAGGGCAACAAGGTGGTGCTGAAGCCGGCGAAGGGGCATGCCGCCGAGCGGGCCGCGATGCGGGCGGCACGCTGGGCCTTCCGCCACCCGGGTGTCCTGCGCACCGGTCAGCGGCTCGCCTCCCGCACCCGGCGCCTGCATCCGCGGTCGCTGCCGGGTCCGGGCAAGGCGTGGAGCGGCAGCCGGGATCTGCCGGCGGTGCCCGCGGAGCCCTTCCGGGACTGGTGGCAGCGTACGCGGGGCGGAAAGGACGGTGCGAAGTGAGCAGCAGGGAACGGATCCTGGGCCGGGTGCGGCGCGCGCTGGCGGACGTGGCGGACGTACGGCAGGACGACGCACCGTACGAGCAGGCGGTTCCGCGCGACTATCTGCGCGAGCACGGGGAGCGGACCGTCGCGGAGACCGTCGAGTTGCTGGCCGAGAACCTGGCGGACTACCGGGCCGTCGTGCACCGCTGCACCGCCGCCGATCTTCCGGCGACGATCGCCGGGATGCTCGCCGCGCGGGGTGCGAAGACGGTGCTCGTGCCGCCGGGACTGGAGCCCGAGTGGCTCTCGGCGACCGACGCGGAGCCGGTCGCGGACCGGGCGGAGAGCACCCCGCACGAGCTGGACCGCATCGACAGTGTGGTCACGGCGTGCGCGGTGGCCGTCGCGGAGACCGGCACCATCGTCCTGGACGGCTCGGCCGACCAGGGCCGTCGCCGTATCACCCTCGTCCCCGACCACCACATCTGTGTCGTACGGGTCCCCGAACAGGTCGTCTCCTCCGTCCCGCAGGCACTCGAACGCCTCGACCCGGGCCGCCCGTTGACGTGGATCTCCGGTCCGTCGGCGACCAGTGACATCGAGCTGGACCGGGTCGAGGGAGTGCACGGTCCGCGCACCCTGGAGGTCGTCCTGGTCGGCTGAGGCCGTGCCCCTGGGCCTCAGATGTCCCGCGGCTCCAGGGGCCGCACCGCCGGGCCCTGCACCACATGGCCGTCCGGATCGAAGCGGGAGCCGTGGCACGGGCATTCCCAAGCCCGTTCCGCGCGATTGAACGCCACGATGCAGCCCAGGTGCGTGCACTTCGCGGAGACGGCGTGCAGCTTTCCGTCCTCGTCCCGGTGGACGGCACAGCGCTTGCCGGACACGTGGACGACCGCGCCGTCGCCCGGGGCGATCTCGTCCACCGATGTGGACGAGGGGCCCGGCAGGTGCTGGAGCCGGTCGCCGACGAAGTGGCGTGCCACGTCGGCCTGGTGCCTGAGGAAGTCCTTGCCCTCGCGCAGGACGGACGTCACGCGGCGCGGGTCGTACAGGTCGCTCCACGCGTTCTCGCGACCGGTGATCAGATCGCACAGGAGGCGGCCCGCCATGACCCCGCTCGCCAGTCCCCAACCGCCGAAGCCGGTGGCCACGTAGGTGTGCCGGCTCGCGGGGTGGAGCGGGCCGACGAGGGGCACGGAGTCGGTGGGGTCGTTGTCCTGCGTGGCCCACCGGTGCGTGAAGTCGAGCTCTCCGAAGCGCTCCACCGCCCACGCGGACAGGGTCTCGAACCGCGCCTCGACATCGCTGCCGGTCCCCGGGGTGAAGTGCTCGCCGGTGACGATGAGCAGGCGTTTTCCGTCCTTGTAGGGCGCCGTGCGGACGGAGCGGGTGTTCTGCTCGGGGGTGATGTACATGCCGGACGGAGCGGCGGCAGGGTCGAGGGGAGCGGTGACCACGAGTTCGCGGCGAGGCGAGAGCCGGGTGAACAGCAGGGCCCGGTCGAAGATCGGATAGTGGGTGGCGACGACGACGGATCGCGCGGTCACCTTCACCCCGTCCTCGGTCGTGAGGACACACCGGTCGCCCTCGGAGAGCCCGACCACACGCGTGTGCTCGTGCACGCGGCCGCCCAGGCGGCGCAGGTCCTCGGTGAGCGCCAGCAGGTACTTGCGGGGGTGGAACTGTGCCTGCTCCTCGACCCGCACCGCGCCCGCGACCGGGAACGGCAGGTCCGTGTCGGTCACGTACTCGGCGGGCAGCCCCGCATCCCGGGCCGCGGTGGCCTCGGCCCGCAGCTCATCGGTGCGGTCGCCGTCCTCGGCGAAGGTGTACGCCGCCGTGCCCTCCCAGTCGCAGTCCACGCCCAGCGCGTCCGCGGTCTCGGCGGCGTGCCGGATCGCGTCCATCTGCGAGGCCGCGAACAGGCGCGCCCCCTCCTTGCCACGGGTGCGGCGCAGCCGGTCGTAGATCAAGGTGTGCTGGGCGCTCAGCTTGGCCGTCGTGTGCCCGGTGACGCCGGTGGCGACGCGGTCCGCCTCCAGTACGGCGACCTCGTGGCCCCGCCGGGCCAGTTCCCAGGCCGTGCTGAGCCCGGCGATGCCCGCGCCGATCACGGCGACCTCGACGGTGAGATCGCCGTCCGGTGGGGGCGCGAGGTCGCCGGGCGGTGCCGTCTCGATCCAGTACGAGGTGTAGGTGCGACCCTGATCGTCCATGGCGCCCGGGTTCCCCGGACCGGCCGGGCCACACGACGGACGCCGACCGGTCGAACGATGCGACCTCGCGCCCGTCGGTCTTCCGCCGCGCCGGCTGGTCCACGCTGCCCCGCAGCCGCCGCGGCAGCGGCTGACCCCAGGTCCGGGGTGTCGTTGAGTACACCCCGCAACACGGGTTCTGCGCCCAGTGTGGTCACGTCGTCGCCTCCGTAGCTTCTTCGGCAGGGCACAGGGAGTGCCGGACGGAGAGTGATGACGATGTTTCGCGCAGGCTCGCGAACGACGCACGACAAGGGACCCGCCGCCGAGGCGCTCCGGCTCGTCAAGGTCACGAAGACCTACGGCGCGCACGACAGTGCCGTGACCGCTCTGGACGGGGTCACCCTCGGCCTGGGGCGGGGCACCTTCACGGCGGTGATGGGGCCCTCGGGGTCCGGCAAGACCACGCTGCTGCACTGCGCGGCCGGGCTCGACCGGCCCGACAACGGCATCGTGCGGGTGGACGGCACCGAGCTGACCGGGGGCGGCGAGGCCGAGTTGACGAAGTTCCGGCGGGGGCGGATCGGGTTCGTGTTCCAGCAGTACAACCTGCTGGAGACGCTGACCGTCGCGCAGAACACGGTGCTTCCGCTCAAGCTCGCCGGGCAGCGCGTGGACCGCGAACGGGCCAAGGAGGTCCTGGCCTCCGTCGGCCTCGGCGACCGGCTCGGGCACCGCCCCGACCAGTTGTCCGGCGGGCAGCGGCAGCGCGTGGCGATCGCCCGTGCCCTGGTGACGGAGCCCCGGGTGATCTTCGCGGACGAGCCGACCGGCGCCCTGGACACGCGCAGCGCACGCGACGTACTGCGGCTGCTCCAGCAGGCGGTGCGGGTGCACGGCCGGACCGTGGTGATGGTGACCCACGACCCGGTCGCCGCCTCCTACGCCGACTCGGTGCTGTTCCTGGCGGACGGCCGGCTGGCGGGCCGGATGGACGCCCCGACGGCGGACGCGGTGGCCGAACGCCTCGCGCACCTGGGCGACAACGTGGCGACGGGGGTCTGAGCGATGTTCCTGCTGGCCATGCGGTCGATACGGCACCGTCCCGGGCGGTTCCTCGCCACCCTGCTGTCCGCGTTCCTCGGCGCGGCGATCATCATGACGTTCAACTCGATGCACGACACGGCGGCGCAGGACGGTGTCGACGCGACCAGCGCGGAGACGCTGTCCACCGCGGCGGGCGTGGTCGGCGGCTACGGCACCCTGCTGGTGTTCTTCGCCGTCGCCTCCACCCTGACGGTCAACGTCCGTCAGCGCGCGGCCGAGTTGGCGCTGCTGCGCTGCTCGGGGGCGACTCCGGCGCAGCTCAAGCGGATGGTGGTCGGCGAGGCGGTGGCCGTGGCGGTGGTGGGCGCGGCACTGGCGATCGGCCCGGCGATGCTGGGCGGTCGGGCGCTGCTGGAGGTGTTCCAGGACAGCGGCCAGGTCGCCGAGTCCGTGGACCACTCCTTCGGGCCGATCGCCCTGATGACGGGCATCGACATCACGCTGCTCGCGTCGGCCGGCGCCGCCTTCCTCGCCGTACGGCGGGCGACCCGCGGGCGCGAACGGCGGGGCGGGGCGCGCAGGTTCCTCGCGTACGCGGCGCTGCTCACCGGCGCGGCGTCGGCCTCCGCCACCTTCGTGTTCTCGGCGACGGACGCGGCCCTGATGGCGCCGCCCGCCTATGGGGCGATCCTGCTGTCGGTGGGCTTCGCGCTGATGGCGCCGCGACTGCTGGAGGGCGTGCTCGACCGGCTGCCGCTGAGCGGGGCGAGCGGCTGGCTGGCCGTGCGGAATCTGCGGGAGCGGGCCGGTCAACTGGCGGGGATCCTGGTGTCGTTGATCCTGTTCACGGCGGTGGCCACGGCCACGCTCACCATGCAGGCGGTGGAGAGCGACGCAGTCGAGGCCTCGGGCCTGACGAAGTCGGTCGACGCCAAGAACCTCGAGACGCTCAACTTCACGGTGGTCGGCATCATCGTGGTCTTCGTCTGCGTGATGCTGGTCAACTCGCTGTACGCGGCGACGAGTTACCGCGTCCGGGAGTTCGGTCAGCAGCGCCTCGCGGGCGCGACCCCGGGTCAGGTGCTCGGGACGGTCGGCGCCGAGACGCTGATCCTGACCGTCACCGGGGTCCTCTTCGGCATGGTGGCCGCGCTGGCCGGGATCGTCCCGTTCACCATGGTCCGCACCGACGGGGTGCTGCCGGGCGAGGTCTACGGCATCGGTGCCGCGGTGGTCGCGGTCGCGGCGGCGGTGACGCTGGGGACGAGCCTGGGCACGGCCCGGCGGATGCTGCGCACTGCGGCGGTGGGGGCGGTCGCGGTGGCGTCATGAGGAGAGCGACCACGGGGGCGGCTGCTTCGGCGGCCGTCCCTTGTGCGGAACCCCCGTGACAACATCGCTGAACAAGCGCTTAGATAGGTGCTGCGACTGTCACTGCCGAGCTGGAGGCCCCGTTGTTCACATCCGTCGACGACGTCTCCGCACGTCTGGCCGAGACCGGCTATCTCGCCTCGCCCGCGGTCGCCACGACCGTCTTCCTCGCCGACCGCCTCGGCAAGCCGCTCCTGGTGGAGGGCCCGGCCGGAGTCGGCAAGACGGAGCTGGCCAAGGCCGTCGCCGAGGTCGCCGGGGCGCGGCTCGTGCGTCTGCAGTGCTACGAGGGGGTCGACGAGTCCCGGGCGCTGTACGAGTGGAACCACGCCAAGCAGTTGCTGCGCATCAGCGCGGGCCGCGACGAGACGTGGGACGAGACGCGCACGGACATCTTCAGCGAGGAGTTCCTGCTCACCCGCCCGCTGCTGACGGCCATCCGGGGCGAGGACCCCAAGGTGCTGCTGATCGACGAGACCGACAAGGCGGACGTCGAGGTGGAGGGCCTGCTCCTGGAGGTGCTCAGCGACTTCCAGGTGACCGTCCCCGAGCTGGGCACCATCACCGCGACGCGCCGCCCGTTCGTCGTCCTCACCTCCAACGCGAGCCGGGAGCTGTCCGAGGCGCTGCGCCGCCGCTGTCTGTTCCTGCACATCGGCTTCCCGGACGAGGAGCTGGAGCGCCGGATCGTACGGCTGAAGGTGCCGGGCCTCGACGAGGCGCTGGCTCGCTCGGTCGTACGGGTCGTGGGTGCGCTGCGGGCGATGGACCTGCGCAAGGTGCCGTCGGTCGCCGAGACCATCGACTGGGCGCGCACGCTGCTCGCGCTCGGCGCCGACACGCTGGACGAGACGGTCGTACAGGCGAGCCTCGGCGTACTCCTCAAGCACCAGGACGACGTCCTCAAGGCGTCCGCCAAGCTGGACCTGGACACCCTGGACGCCCTGTGACCACGCCCGCGGGTGTCGCCGAGCGGCTGACGTCCCTCGTCGGCGCCCTGCGCGCGCACGGCGTCCGGATCGGTACCGGCGAGACGGTGGACGCGGCGCAGGCGGTGGAGGCGCTCGGCCTCGCGGACCGGGAGCTGCTGCGCGAGGGGCTAGCGGCGACGCTGCTGCACGGCACCGGCCAGCGGCAGGTGTTCGACCCGGTCTTCGACCTGTACTTCCCGCGCGGTGTCGGCGGGCCGGAGCAGAAGGCCGCGGGGCGGGACGACCTGCGCGAACGGCTGGCGGCCGCGCTCACCACCAACGACCAGGTGATGATGGGCCGGTTGGCCGTCGAGGCGGTCGACGGTTTCGGTGGCTACGGTTCCTCGCCGGAGTCGGACGGCTGGTCGTCGTACCAGGCACTCGAACGGTTGCGTCCGCAGACCCTGCTCGCCCGTGTCCGCGACAACGTCCGGGCGCAGGGCGGCAGTTCGGGGTTCGCCGACCGGCTCCTGGAGGATGAGATCCGGCGGCGTATCGAGGCGTTCCGGGCGCTGGTGGCGGCGGAGGCCCGGCGCCGGGTCGCCGAGCGGCGGGGCCGGGACGAGATCGCCCGGCGGGCGGTGACGCCGACCGCCGACCGGGTCGACTTCCTGTTCGCGGGTAAGGCTCAACTCGCCGAGCTGCGCAGGGCTGTTCAACCGCTCGCCCGCAAGCTCGCGACCCGGCTCGCGGCCCGTCGCCGCCGTGCCTCCCGGGGCTCGATCGATCTACGCCGGACCCTGCGCGGGTCACTGTCGACGGGCGGGGTGCCGATGAAGCCGGTGCTGCGCCGGCGCCGTCCTGTGCGCCCCGAACTGGTGCTGCTGTGCGATGTGTCGGGCTCGGTGTCCGGGTTCTCGGACTTCACGATGCTGCTGGTGCAGGCGTTGCACGACCAGTTCAGCAAGGTGCGCGTGTTCGCCTTCGTCAACCGGATCGACGAGGTGACCGGGCTGCTGGAACGCGGCACCGCGGACCCGGAAGGGCTCAGTGCTCGCATCGAGGCGGAGGCCACGCTCACCGGCTATCACGGCAGCAGCGACTACGGCATGGCGCTGGGCGAGTTCGCCGAGCGCTACGGCGACGCGGTCGGCCCGCGCACGACCGTGTTCGTCCTCGGCGACGCCCGCACCAACATGAGCGACCCCAACCTGCCGGCCGTCCGGGAGATCGCCGAACGGGCGCGCCGCTTCTATTGGTTGAACCCCGAGCAGCGCTCCCGCTGGGGCACGGGCGACTCCGCCGCGCCCGCCTACGCCGAACTCGTCGAGATGCACGAGTGCCGCACCGCCCGGCAGCTCAGCGCGCTGGTGGCGCGCCTGCTGCCGGTGTGATCAGGGGCGATCAGGGGTCGTCAGGCGGCGGCGAGCTGCGGGTAGAGGGCGACCGGATCGGCCGCCAGGCCGGCCTTGACCTGCCGCGAGATGTCATCGGCCAGGACCTCGTAGGCACCGGACGCGATCCCGTCGAGGGCCTGGGCCGCGACGCTCTCGGCCGTGGACTTGGGCGCGTCGATGCCGGAGGTCAGGTCGGTGTCGACGTATCCGACGTGCAGGCCGGTGACGCCGATGCCGCGCGGCTGCAGATCGAGTCGCAGCGAGTTGGTCTGTGACCAGAAGGCGGCCTTGGAGGCGCTGTAGGAGCCGGCCAGGCCGAGCCACGACAGCACGGAGTGGACGTTGAGTATGTGGCCGCCGCCGTTGCGCTCGATGATGGGGACGAAGGCCCGGGTGACCAGGAGCGGCCCGTAGAAGTTGGTCTCGAATTCACGCCGGACGTCCTCGACGGGCGAGTCGAGGAAGTTCGCGTTCACCGAGGCTCCCGCGTTGTTGATCAGCAGGGTGACGTCCTGCGCCTGCTCGGCGGCCGCCGCTACGGACGCGGGGTCGGTCACCTCCAGTGCGAGCGGCACGGCGTCGGGGTGCGTGACGGTACGCGGGTCGCGGGCGGTGGCGTACACCTTCTTCGCGCCCCGCTCGTAGAGGGCGGCGACGAGGGCGCGGCCGATGCCGCGGCTGCCGCCGGTCACCAGGGCGACGGAGCCTTCGATGGTGGTCATGGGTCTCTCCCAGCTGTTCGACAAAGGCGCGGGAAACCGATCGGTTTCCGTCCTGGTGTCAGGGTAAACCGATCGGTCTCGTCGGGGCAAGCCGGGGGTCGGTTCCGGAGAAGATCAGGGTTCATCCCCGATATCCGGTTCTGCGGAACTTCCGTACTGTCGCCAGAAACAGAGGGGGGATCCCATGAAGGCTGTGGTTCAGGACAGGTACGGTTCGGCGGACACGCTGGAGTTCAGGGACGTCGACACTCCGGTGCCGGCGGCCGACGAGGTGCTGGTGCGGGTGCATGCGGCCTCGGTCAACGCCTACGACTGGCACCTGATGCACGGCGACCCGAAGATCGCCCGTCTGGTCTTCGGGCTCTCCAGGCCGAAGGCCAGGGTTCGGGGCCGGGACTTCGCCGGCCGCGTGGAAGCCGTGGGCAGCGGGGTCATGGGGCTCAAGCCCGGCGACGAGGTGTTCGGCGAGGCCGACGGCGCCTTCGCGGAGTTCGTGTGTGCCAAGGACGGCATGGTGGGCCCGAAGCCGGCCAACCTGACCTTCGAGCAGGCGGCCGCGATACCCCTCGCCGGGAACACCGCCCTCATCGGGCTGCGGGACGTGGGGCGGGTACAGCAAGGCCAGACGGTCCTGGTCAACGGCGCGTCGGGCGGGGTCGGCACGTTCGCCGTACAGCTCGGCAAGGCGTACGGCGCCGAGGTGACCGCGGTGTGCAGCACACGGAACGTGGACCTGGTCCGTTCACTCGGCGCGGATCACGTCATCGACTACACCCGCGAGGACTTCACCCGGGGCGGCCGACGGTACGACGTCGTACTGGACCTGGTGGGCAACCACTCGCTGGCCGAGTTCCGGCGCGCGATCACTCCCAGCGGCACGCTCGTACTGTCCGGCGGCGGTGTCTACGAGGGCGGCAGCGTCGTCGGACCGATGGGGCTCTTCTTCAAGAGGCGGCTGGCAGCGCCGTTCGCCCGTCAGCGGCTGCTCGAACTCCCGGCCAGGCAGAGCAGGGCGAACCTCGCGGCGCTGCGCGAACTCGCCGAGTCCGGGAAGATCGCCCCGGCCGTCGAGCGGACGTATCCGCTGAGCGAGGCGGCCGAGGCGATCCGGTACGTGGAGGTGGAGCACGCACGCGCGAAGGTCGTCGTCACCGTGTGACGAGCCGGCGCGGGACGCCCGGCGCTACTTCTTCGCGTTACTCCCTCGCCGGCTACTTCTTCGCGTACTCCCTCGCCGTCTGCCCCTGGAAATCGTAGAGCACGACCTGCTCGTCACCGACGACCCAGGCGTCATGACCGGGCGAGCAGACGAAGACGTCTCCGGGGCCGACTTCCTGTTCGCCGCCCTCGTCCATGCGGATGTGCAGACGGCCCTGGGCCATGTAGCAGTTGTGGTGCATCTGACAGCTCTCGGTGCCCGCGATCGGGCCCACGGACTCCGACCAGCGCCAGCCGGGCTCGAAGGTCGCCACGGCGAAGTCGAGATCTGTCATGTGGACGGCTTCGAGGTGGCCGCGGGGGAAATCACGGCGCTCGTCGGGCTTCTCGAGCGGCTTCACTTCCAACACCATGACGCGCTCCCTTCCGGCCGCGGTTCATCGCGGCCTGGGCCGGTCTCCCCGGCGGCCCTGGGCATCGCCGCCGGCGGTCCGGCCCTCTACCATTCCATGGTCCGCCCGTCCATCCGGGGCCGCCAATCGGGGGACGCCCGCTCAGGCCCGCTTCCCGCAGAGTTCGGCGAAGCGCTCTGCGTCGACGTTGCCGCCGGAGACGATCACACCGACCCTGCGCGGCAGCGCACCCGCCCGGCCGGTGAGCAGGGCGGCCAGCGGGGTGGCCCCGCTCGGCTCGACGACGATCTTCAGGCGTTCGAACGCGAACCGCATCGCGTCCCGGATCTCGTCGTCGCCGACCAGCGCGATCTCGTCGACGAGCCGCCGGTTCACGGAGAAGGTCAGTTCTCCGGGTGTGTGCAGGGCCTGCCCGTCGGCGATGGTGTGCGGCACCGGGATGCTGATGCGCCGCCCCGCTTCCAGGGATCGCTTGGTGTCGTCGCCGGCCTCCGGCTCGACGCCGATCATCCGGATGTCCGGGTGCAGGCTCTTGGCCACCGTGGAGCTGCCGGCGATCAGTCCGCCGCCCCCGACCGGCGTGATGAGTGCACCCAACTCCCCCACCTCTTCGAGCAGTTCGAGGGCCGCGGTGCCCTGACCCGCGATGACATGCGGGTGCTCGTAGGGCGGGATGAGGGCGAGGCCGCGCTCGGCGGCCAGGGCCTCGCCGATCGCGACGCGGTCGCCGGTGTAGCGGTCGTACGTGACGATCTCGGCGCCGTAGCCAACGGTCGCCGCCCGCTTCGACGGCGGGGCGTCCTCGGGCATGACGATCACCGCGGTGGTGCCGAGTTCCCGGGCGGCCAGGGCGACGGCCTGGGCGTGGTTCCCGGAGGAGTAGGCGGCGATTCCGCGGGTGAGCTGCTCCGGCGTGAGCCGTGAGGCCGCGTTGTAGGCGCCGCGGAACTTGAAGGCGCCGACACGCTGGAAGTTCTCGCACTTGAGGAAGACCTCTGCACCGACGAGTGCGTCGAGTGTCCGCGAGCGCAGCACCGGCGTGCGGTGCGCGACGCCCTTGAGCCGCGCGGCGGCATCACGGACGTCGTCGAGGGTGACCGGCGGGGTGGTGGTCGTCACGCGTGTCCTCCAGGGGATGTCTCGTCGGTGACTGTGGGGTCGGTCGTGCGGTCGGTCGCGCTGTCCGGCGCTCGATGGGTCGCTCCGTCTGCCGCCGCCCGGTCCGTCACCCGGTCCGTCGCCGTCCGGGCATCGGTCCGCGCCTGCGACAGATAGCTGTAGGCGGACGCGCGGGAGATGCCGAGCCGTGAAGCGACCTGTTCGATCGCGCGCCGCACCCCGAAGACGCCCCGCTCGTCCAGGCCACGGAACAGCTCCAGGCGCTGGGCACGGTCGAGCGCGGCCCAACTGCCGTTCTGGCGGAGCTGGTGGGCGTCGAGGATGGCGTCGACGACGGAGTCGATGTCGTTGCCGAAGGTGGTGACCGGCACCTCGGCCGGGGTGCCGCCGATGCCGGCGAGGGCGCCGAGGAGAGCGTGGGCGTCGCCGACGGCGGTGACGTCGAGGTTGACGCAGAGCGCGCCGAACACGGTGCCCGTGGAGTCCCGCAGCACCATGGTGGACGCCTTGACCAGCTTGCCACCCCGGGTCCGGGTGACGTAGTTCAGCTCGTCGTCGGCCCCGTCGCCGCGCGCGACGATCCGCATGCCGATCTCGCTCATCGCCCCGCCCACGGCCCGCCCGGTCACCGAACCGGCAACGGCGACCACGGACTTCTCCGGCCGCCGATAGTCATGCAGGACCACCTCGCACATCGGCCCGAACGTGGCCGCGAGCCCGTCGACGACCGGCGTCAGCGCGGCGACGATCGCGTCCCGCTCGGATTCCAGGGCCTGTTCGGCCACCATCGCGCACTCCCCGTCCGCCCTCGACCCGTCCGCCCTCGACTCGGCGTTCCGTCCATCGAGCGCTTCTAGACTACACGTCCAGATCCTGTACTGGCAGTCCAGATCGCTCGCCGTCCGCGACCACCGAGCCCCCGCCGAAGTGTGCGCACGGACCTTGACGAGCGGCGTGATGTTACCGGTAACATCACGCCTCATGACAGTGACCCCGGCACCCCCGCTCCCCCGGGCCCCCCGGGTCTTCAGCCCCGCCGCCGTAGTCGCATCCTGGGTGGGCTTCATGCTCATCGGCGCCCTCCAGGCCCTGTACGGCCCCGCGATTCCCGCCTTCCGCGAGGAGTTCGGCCTGTCCCCGTCGGCGGCCGGCCTCGGGCTGAGCGCGCACTTCGTCGGCGGGGTGGCCGGCGTGCTGCTCTTCGACCGGCTCTACGGCCGCATCGGCAACCGGCGGATCCTGGGCGCCTCGTATCTGCTGATGGCCGTCGGCGCGGCGGGCGTCGCGCTGGCGCCGAACTGGCCGGCCGCCCTGGCCATGGCCCTGCTGGCCGGGCTCGGGTTCGGCGGTATCGACTACGGCCTCAACCAGCTGTTCGCCGTCGGCTTCGGCCACCGCTCGACCGCCATGCTCAACATCCTCAACGCTCACTTCGGCATCGGCGCGATCCTCGGCCCGGTGCTGATCGGCCTGGTGGGCGCCGCGCACTACCCGGCCGTCTTCCTCTGCTTCGCGCTGGCCAACCTGCCGCTGCTGCTGTGCCTGCGCGGCGTGCGCGACCGGGCGCCGCAGCCGTCCGAGACGGCCGGTGAGTCCTACGACGGCCAGGTCCTCGCCCGCAGCCTCGGCTCCGTGCTCGCCGTGTTCGTCGCCCTGTATGTCCTGCACGTCGGCATCGAGGCCGGGGTCGGCGGCTGGGAGCCGACCCATCTGCAGACCGTCGGCCACGGCGCCGGATTCGCCGCGACGGCCACGTCCGTGTACTGGCTGATGATGACCGTCGGCCGCTTCCTGGTCGCCCCGATCGCGCTGCGTTTCTCCGCCCAGGCCATCATCACGGTCTCGTGCGCGGGCATGACGGTGTGCCTGCTGCTCGCCACGATCCCGGCACTCGCCCCGTACGCGTACGCCGGTGTCGGCCTGTTCATCGCGCCGATCTTCCCGACCGGGCTGCCGTGGCTCAACCGGGCTGCCCCGCAGGCTCGCAGAGCAGGAGCGGTGGTCATCGCCGCCTCCATGGTCGGCGGCGTGGTGGCGGGTCCGGCGCTGGGCAAGGCCATCGAGTGGTCCGGGATCCGCGCCGTCCCGCTCCTGCTGTCCGGTGTCTCGGCGCTGTGCCTGGCCGCCACGCTCTGGCTGATCCGCAGTACCCGAACTCGCTGAACCCGCTGCGCACTTCATGGTGAAGGGAAGCTTCCGTATGTCCGCTCTCACGACGTCGCCCGACGGTTTTCTGCTGCGCGGCGAGCCGTTCCGGATCATCTCCGGCGCGATGCACTACTTCCGGATCCACCCCGACCAGTGGGCCGACCGACTGCGCAAGGCCCGCCTCATGGGGCTCAACTCGGTGGAGACATACGTGCCATGGAACCTCCACCAGCCCGATCCGGACGGCCCCCTCGTCCTTGACGGCTTCCTCGACCTGCCCCGCTATCTGCGTCTCGCCCACGCCGAGGGCCTGCACGTCCTGCTGCGCCCGGGTCCGTTCATCTGCGCCGAGTGGGACGACGGCGGTCTGCCCGCGTGGCTGATCGCGGACCACGACATCCGGCTGCGCACCAGCGACCCGCGCTTCACCGGGGCGATCGACCGCTACCTCGACGCCCTGCTGCCCCCGCTGCTGCCGCACATGGCCGCGGCGGGCGGCCCGGTGATCGCCGTACAGGTGGAGAACGAGTACGGGGCCTACGGTGACGACTCCGCCTACCTCAAGCACCTCGAACAGGCCTTCCGCTCCCGGGGCGTCGAGGAGCTGCTCTTCACCTGCGACCAGGCCAATCCCGAGCACCTGGCCACCGGGGGCCTGCCCGGTGTCCTGGCGACCGCCACCTTCGGCAGCCGGGTCGACCAGAACCTGGCGGAGCTGCGCCGGCACCAGCCCGAGGGCCCCCTGATGTGCGCGGAGTTCTGGATCGGGTGGTTCGACCACTGGGGCGGGCCCCACCATGTGCGGGACGCCGCCGACGCCGCCGCCGATCTGGACCGCCTGCTGTCCGCGGGCGCGTCGGTCAACATCTACATGTTCCACGGCGGCACCAACTTCGGCTTCACCAACGGCGCCAACCACAAGCACGCCTACGAGCCCACCGTCACGTCCTACGACTACGACGCCGCGCTCACCGAGTGCGGCGACCCCGGCCCCAAGTACCACGCCTTCCGCGAGGTCATCGCCCGCCACGCGCCCGTCCCCGACGAGCCGGCCCCCGCGCCCGCTCCCAAACTCCCGCACGCCACCGTGGAGTTGGACCGTCGAGCCCCGCTCCTCCCCCACGCGCCCACCCTCGCCGAGCCGGTCCGCACCGACGACCCGGCCACGATGAACGACCTGGGCGTGCAGACCGGTTACGCCCTCTACCGCACGACCTTCGAGGCGGCGGGCGACGGCCTGCTGCACTTCGCCGGCGGTGTCGGCGACCGCGCCCAGGTCTTCGTCGACGGCGCCCCCGTCGGCGTACTGGAACGCGAACGCCACGACGAGACCCTCCCCGTACGCGTCCCGCGCCCCGGCGCCACGCTGGAGGTCCTCGTCGAGAACATGGGCGGTGTCAACTACGGCCCCCGCATCGGCGCCCCCAAGGGCCTCCTCGGTCCTGTCGCCTTCAATGGCGCGGCCCTGCGCGGCTGGGACTGCCACCCCCTGCCCCTCGACACCCTGGACGCGGTGCCGTTCGAGCCGTCCGACGCGACGGCCGCCGAACCCGCCTTCCACCACGGCACCTTCGACGTCGACACCCCGGCCGACACCTTCCTGGCCCTGCCCGGCTGGACCAAGGGCCAGGCCTGGATCAACGGCTTCCACCTCGGCCGCTACTGGAACCGCGGCCCGCAGCACACCCTGTACGTCCCCGCCCCGGTCCTGCGCCAGGGCACCAACGACCTCGTCGTCCTGGAACTGCACGCCACCACCGCAACCCGCGCCCAGCTCACCGACACTCCCGACCTCGGACCGGAGAACACCTGGTGACCCGCCCACACCGCCTGCGCATCCCCGCACCCGCCGCTCCACCTCTGACGGGTCACGTCCCGTTCGCCGACGCGCCCGGCGTCACCGACCCGATCGAGGTGACCAGCCGCTGGCTCACCCGCGGGGGTCGCCCCTGGTTCCCGGTCTCCGGCGAGTTCCACTACTCCCGCTACCCCGCCGGGGAGTGGGAGGAGGAACTGCTGAAGATGAAGGCGGGCGGCGTGACCGCCGTGGCCTCCTACCTCATCTGGATCCACCACGAGGAGATCGAGGGCCGCGTCCGCTTCGACGGCAACCGCGACCTGCGCCGCTTCGCCCAGCTGTGCGCCCGCCACGGCCTGGACTTCATCCCCCGCGTCGGCCCCTGGTCCCACGCGGAGGTCCGGGGCGGCGGCCTGCCCGACTGGCTCCTGGCCCGCGCCTGCACACCCCGCACCGACGACCCGGCGTACCTGGAGCCGGTGCGCGGCTGGTTCGCGGCCATCGCCGAGCAACTGCGCGGCCTCGACCGCGGCCACGGCGGCCCGATCATCGCGATCCAGATCGAGAACGAGCTCTACGACCGGCCCGGCCACCTGCGGACGCTGAAGCACCTCGCCCTGGAAGCCGGCCTGAGCGCACCGATGTGGACGTCGACCGCGTGGGGCGGCGTCCAGCTCCCGGGCGACGAGCTGCTCCCCCTGTACGGCGGCTACCCCGAGGCGTTCTGGACCGAGGCGGACGGCGGCTGGCCCGACACCTGCCGCAAGCACTTCTTCTTCACCCACCAGCGCGACGACGAGGGCATCGGCGCCGATCTGCGGCCGACCACCGTCCGGGGCGGCGACCCGGACGCCTTCGCGGACCGATTCCCGTGGGCCACCTGCGAGCTGGGCGGCGGCATGGCGGTGGCCTACCACCGGCGGCCGCGCCTGGACGCCGCCGACATCGGCGCGCTCGGGCTCACCAAGATCGGCTGTGGCTCGGTGTGGCAGGGCTACTACATGTTCCACGGCGGCACGAATCCGGCCGGGGAACTGTCCACACTCCAGGAGTCCCACGCCACCGACTACCCCAACGACCTGCCCGTCCTGACGTACGACTTCCAGGCGCCCCTTGGCGAGTACGGCCAGTACCGCCCCTCGTACGACGAACTGCGCCTCCAGCACCTGCTGTTGGCGGACTTCGGCCACCTCATCGCCCCCATGGAGTCCGTACTGCCGGAACAGCGGCCCGACGGCCAGCACGACCGGAACACCCTGCGCTGGGCGGTCCGCGCGGACGGCACCTCGGGCTTCCTGTTCGTCAACAACCACCAGCCGCACGAACCCCTGCCCGACCGTCCGGACACCTCCTTCACGGTCGAATTCCCGGGCGGCGCAGAGACGTTGACGCTGCCCAGCTCGCCGGTGACCGTGCCCGCCGGGGCCTACTTCTGCTGGCCGCTGCGGCTCGACGTCGCGGGTGTGCGGCTGGAGTGGGCGACCGCGCAACCGGTGTGCACGGTCGGCCCGGACGGCCGTTCGGTCCTGGTGCTGGCCGCCACCGACGGCATCGCGCCCGAACTGGCCCTGGACGCGGGCACGGTGAAGTCGGTGAGCGCACCGTCCGGCGACGTCGCCGAGGCCGACGGACGGATCCTGGTGACCGGTCTGCGGCCCGGCACCGACGCGCTGGTCGAGGTGGAGACGGTGGACGGCCGGCGGGTCGGTCTGCTGGTGCTGGACTCCGCGACGGCTCGTACCGTCTACCGGGGCGAGGCGTGGGGCGCCGAGCGGCTGGTGCTGTGCGCGGACGGAGTCGTCTTCGACCGTGATGAGGTACGGGTCCACAGCACTTCGGTACGGCCGTCGTTCGCTGTGCTGCCCGCGCCGGAGCATGCGCTGGTGGTCGACGGTCGGACGGTGACCGGTGAGGCGGACGGGGTGTTCGCCCGCTACACCGTCGGGGGCGGCGGCGCGGAGGGCGAGGCTTCCGCGGTGCCGGTCACCCTCGTCCGGCCTGCCGGTCCGGCGCCCGAGCCCTCGACGGGCGTGCTGGGCCGGGCGAGCGCGCCCGCGGACAAGTACTTCGACTCTGTGGCCGCCGAGTACCTCATCGACGTACCGGAGGATCTTCCGGACGGGGCCGTCCTGCGGCTGCACTGGAGCGGGGACGTGGGGCGGGCGTACGTGGGGGACGCGCTGGTCGCCGACCAGTTCTTCTCGGGGCGGGTCTGGGACATCGGACGGCTCCCGGCGGGGGCGGCGCTGCGGGTGCGGGTCCTCCCGCTGCACGCCGACGCCAGGGTCCACGTGCCGCGGAACGCCAGGGACGCGGCGCGGACGGCTGCCGTGACACGTGCCGAGTGGATCAGCAGCCGGACGTGGACGGTCCGACCGGCGGGCTGAGGCTGCGCCCGTCCGGGATCCCGCCCCGCCGGCCTGCCTATGCTGGGGGTCTGCCGGGGCGGGACACCACCGCCGTGCCGATGTCGAGGAAGCAGCCATCATGACCCGCAGCTCCGCCGACGGCACCGCTCCGAGGGGGCGCAGCAGACGGAACTTCGCGGGCTCGCGTCCGGTGATGGACGACGTGGCCCGGCTGGCCGGTGTCTCCAAACAGACCGTCTCACGCGTCCTCAACGACCATCCGTCGGTGCGGCCCGAGACGCGCGAGACGGTTCTGACGGCCATGCGGACGCTGGGCTACCGACCGAGCCGCAGTGCCAGGTCGCTGGCCAGCGGCAAGACCCGGATGCTCGGCGTGATCTCCTTCGACGCCGCCCGCTATGGCCCCGCCTCCATCCTCACCGCGATCAACACCGCGGCCCAGGAGGCCGGTTACCTGCTGAGTTCGATCGCGCTGGACACCGCCGAGCCGGACACGGTGGTCGAGGCGGTGAACCGGCTGTCGGCCGAGGGCGCGGACGGGGTGATCGCCATCGCGCCGCAGCTGTGGGTGGGCAAGGCGCTGGCGGACACCCGCCTCGACACCCCGCTGGTCGTGCTGGAGAACGGCCTCGACACCGACACCCAGCAGGTCACCGGCGACTCCCGGACCGGCGCCCGCAAGGCGACGGAACATCTGCTGGGGCTCGGCCATCGCACCGTCTGGCACATCGCGGGCCCGACCGGCTGGACCTCCGCCGACTACCGCACGGGCAGTTGGCAGGCGTGTCTGGAGGCGGCCGGCGCCGAGGTCCCGGCCCCGCTGATCGGCGACTGGAGCGCCGGCTCCGGCTACGAGCTGGGCCGACAGCTGGCCCGGCGCCCGGATGTCACGGCCGTGTTCGCCGCCAACGACCAGATGGCCCTCGGCCTGCTGCACGCCCTGCACGACGCCGGCCGCTCGGTCCCGGACGACGTCAGCGTCGTGGGCTACGACGACATCCCCGAGGCCGCGCACTTCCTGCCCCCGCTGACCACCGTACGCACGGACTTCGCCGAGATCGGCACGCGTTCGCTGCGCCTGCTGCTGGACCGGCTCGACGGCCCCGGCGAGCCACCCCGGGTCGACTCCCTGGTCCCGGTCGACCTCGTGATCCGGCGCAGCAGCGGCCCGGCGCCGGGGCACTGACGGGCCCTCACCCCGTCAGTCGGATCCTCCGTCGGTCCCGTCGGTCGCCGCCCGCTGCCAGGCCGCCTCGCGCAGCAGGCGCAGTCCGTTCAGGCCGACGAGGACCGTGGAGCCCTCGTGGCCCGCGACGCCGAGCGGCAGCGGAAGGGTGCCGACCAGGTCCCAGGTGACGAGGCCGGCGATGAACACGCCGGCGATGACCAGGTTCTGCACGACCAGCTTCCGGGCCCGGCGGGAGAGGGCGACGGTGGTGGGGACGGCGGCGAGTTCGTCGCGGACGATCACCGCGTCCGCGGTCTCCAGGGCGAGGTCGGAGCCCGCCCGTCCCATGGCGACGCCGATGTGGGCGGCGGCCAGGGCGGGAGCGTCGTTGACACCGTCTCCCACGACCATCACCTTGCGGCCCGCGCCCTCCCACTCCTGGACCGCGCCCGTCTTGTCCTGCGGCAGCAGCCCGGCACGCACGTCCTCGATGCCGGCCTCGGCGGCCAGCCGGGCGGCGGCCCTGGGGTTGTCGCCGGTGAGCAGGATCGGCGCGGTGCCGGTGAGGGCGGTGAGGGAGGCGACGGTGGCGGCGGCGTCGGGGCGCAGCCGGTCCGCGATGCCGAGGACCCCAGCGGGGGCGCCGTCGACGACGACGAGGACGGCGGTACGGCCGGACTGTTCCAGTTCCTCGGCGAGAGCAGCGACCGGGCTGCCGTCACCGTCGACGCCGTCGAGCAGGCGGGCCGGGGCGCCCACCTCGACCGTACGGCCGTCGACGAGGGCCTGCACCCCGACCCCGGGCGCGGAGGCGAAATCCTGTGCGGTGGGCAGTGCGAGGCGGCGCTCGTGTGCCGCGGCCACGACGGCCCGGGCCAGCGGGTGTTCGCTGGGGTGCTCGGCGGCAGCGGCGAGCGTCAGCAACGCGTCCTCGTCCAGCCCGCATCCGGGCAGCGGCCGTACGTCGGTGACGCGCGGCGTGCCCTCGGTGAGGGTGCCGGTCTTGTCCAGCGCGACGGCGTCGACCTGGCCGAGGCGTTCCATCGCCACCGCCGACTTCACCAGGACACCGTGCCGGCCGGCGTTGGCGATGGCCGACAACAGGGGCGGCATGGTCGCCAGGACCACCGCGCACGGCGAGGCCACGATCATGAAGGTCATGGCGCGCAGCAGCGCCTCGGAGAACGCCTCGCCGAAGGCGAGCGGAACACCGAACACGGCGAGCGTCGCGGCCACCATGCCCAGCGAGTAGCGCTGTTCGACCTTCTCGATGAACAGCTGGGTGGGCGCCTTCGTCTCGGACGCCTCCTGCACCATCCGCACGATCCGGGCGATCACCGAGTCGGAGGCGTCGCGTTCGACCCGGACCCGCAGCGCGCCGGTGCCGTTGAGGGTGCCGGCGAACACCTCGTCGCCGGGCGCCTTCGTCGCGGGGAGCGGTTCGCCGGTGATGGTCGCCTGGTCCACCTCACTGGCGCCGTCCAGCACCCGGCCGTCGGCTCCGACGCGCTCGCCGGGCCGTACGAGGACGGTGTCGCCGACCGCCAACTCCTCGACGGGAACGGTCTGTTCGGTGCCGTCGCGGCCTATCCGGGTGGCGGTGGCGGGGGCGAGGTCGAGCAGTCCGCGTACCGAGTCGGCGGTGCGGGCGGTGGCGAGCGCCTCCAGGGCACCCGAGGTCGCGAAGATGACGATCAGCAGGGCACCGTCCATCACCTGCCCAATGGACGCGGCGCCGAGCGCGGCGACAACCATCAGCAGATCGACGTCGAGGGTCTTGTCCTTGAGCGCCTTGAGCCCTTCCCAGCCCGGCTCCCAGCCACCCGTGACGTACGACAGCGCGTACAGCGGACCCCAGGTCCAGGCAGGCGCTCCGGCGAACTGCAAGGGCAGCGCGAGCAGGAACAGCACGGTGGCCGCGGCGGCCCAGCGGACCTCGGGCAGCGCGAGGAGCCGCGTACGCCGCCGGGGCAAGGCGCCGGACCGCGCGGACACGGCTCGGTCGGCCGAGGGCGAGGTGAGCGTGGAAGTCATGCATGGCACGATACAGGAATAGATGAAGACTCCTTCATGTCTTCATGTCGGGGAGACAGGGTGGTCTGCCGTGGGACGTAGCGTTGGGGCCGGGGCGCCTCACTTGGCCAGCGCGTTCGCGAGCGCGTCGACGTTGGCGGTCATCCAGCCGAGGTAGTCCTCGCCCTTGGGCAGGGTCTCGGTGACGGGGACGACCGGAATGCCGGCCGCCTTGGCCGCCTGCTGGACCTTCTCGGTCTGCGGGCCGGAAGTCTGCTCGTTGTAGACCAGCGCGTTGACCTTCTTGCCGGTGAACAGCGCCAGGGTCTCCTGCAGGGTCCTCGGGGA
>NZ_JBQHCX010000022.1:0-204763 GCF_052068475.1 Streptomyces sp. SD31
CTCGTCACCGGCCGCGGCGTCGCCGAACTCGTCCTGGAGAAGGGCCTGTTGCCCGCCGAGACCCTCGCCGACCTGCTCCGCCCCGAGGTCGTGGCAGGTAGAGGCCAAGCCCTGGCCTGACATGCCCGGCGCACCGGCGTACCGACTCGGCGGGCAACGGACGCGCGCCAAGGCGGCTTCGTTGGGTCGGGCCGTGCAGCGTGGGTGGCGAAGGCGCCCCGACCGTTGACCGATCTGCGGCGTCACCGCGCCGGGCTCGATCCAATCGGGCTCCTCGCCCGGTGCCGCAGCCAGGGCCCGTCGATGAATTGGTAGTGCGTGTCGTGTCAACTCGTGCCTGACGTCGCGTTCATGACGTATCTGGCCAGTGCGGTGGGGTCGATGAGCCGGACTGGGAGCGGCTCGCTGTGGTGGCCGTGCCGTTGGAGCACGGGGCGGGTCTGCTGGATGAGGGTGCGCATCTGGTTTTCGCCGATATGGAAGAAGTGGGCGAGAAGCGAGGGGGGCAGGCCGCGCTGGTCCAGAACGGCGGCCCAGATGATGTTCTCGACAGCCAGTTTCCGGTGCCGGGGCCGTTGGGCCGGCGGCATCGCGTCGATCATGTCGCGGAGCTCGGCGACGAGGCGGTCCAGCGCCTGGCGGGTGATGCCGGTGAGGGCGGCGTGGGTGGTCAGGGCCGTGTCGAAGGTGTGGGCCGTGCGGGGGTGAGCGCGGCGGTGTCGTGGTCGGTGCCGACTACGACGAAGCCGGCGTTGCGTCCCACGTCGTAGATGCCTGGCCCGGTCCAGGGCGGGCTCAGCCCGGATGCTGTGGCTCCTCGCTGTGGCCGCCGGGTTCGGCCGCCGTACGGGGGTGGTCCGGGGTTCGCTCCGGGGTGGTCGTGGTGGCGGGGTGGGGGACGGTCGCGGCGGTGTCGGGAGGTCCGGGCTGCCGGAGCTTCTTGCGGAGGCTGAGGAGGGGTACGGCGACCGTGAAGACGACGACGAAGGCGAGCAGCGTGGCGGAGACGGGGCGGCCCAGGAAGCCGGTCACGTCGCCGTCGAACATCCGCATCGAGCGCCGGAAGTCCGTCTCCAGCAGGTTGCCGAGCACGAAGGCGAGGACGAGCGGGCCGGGCGGCAGACCGACCTTCTTCATCAGGTAGCCGACGACGCCGAGCACGATCACGGCGAGCATGTCGAACATGCTGGAGCGGATCGTGTAGACGCCGATCATGGTGATGAGCACGGTCAGCGGCGCCAGGATGCTGGCCCGGACGCGCAGCACGCGGACGAACAGCCCGATCAGCGGCATGCTGAGGATGATCAGGAACAGGTTCCCGATGTACATGGAGTCGATGACGCCCCAGAACACCTCGGGATGTTCGTCGATCATCTGCGGGCCCGGGGTCACGCCCGCCAGCAGCAGGGCGCCGAACATGACGGCCATGGTCGCGTTGGCCGGGATGCCGAGGGTGAGCAGCGGGATGAACGAGGAGGTGGCGGCGGTGTTGTTGGCCGCCTCCGGGCCCGCGACCCCCTCGATCGCGCCCTTGCCGAACCGCTCGGGCGTCCTGGAGGAGCGTTTCTCGACCGTGTACGCGACCATCGAGGACATCGTGG
Source organism: Streptomyces sp. SD31 (assembly GCF_052068475.1). Classification (NCBI taxonomy): domain Bacteria; kingdom Bacillati; phylum Actinomycetota; class Actinomycetes; order Kitasatosporales; family Streptomycetaceae; genus Streptomyces; species Streptomyces sp. SD31. The sequence continues at coordinate 1,602 of NZ_JBQHCX010000022.1, forward strand.
CGCCGCCGCCGGGAAGGATGCCGAGGAAGAAGCCCACCACCGTCCCCCTGGCGATCGCCCACCTGGACTGCACGAACTCCGCCCGGCTGGGCCGGGCCCGGCCGACGCGGGGCTTCGGCGGGGCGCCCTGGCGGAGGCGTTCGAGGCTGTGCAGGATCTCGCCGATGCCGAACAGGCCCATGGCGAGGATGACGAAGTCGAGCCCGTCGGCGAGTTGGTCGCTGCCGAAGGTGTAGCGAGCGCTGCCCAGGAGCGGGTCGCGGCCCACGGTGGCGAGCAGCAGCCCGATGCTGCCCGCAAGGAGGCTGCGGCGCAGGGATCCGGTACTCAGGGTGGAGATCATCAGGATGCCGAGCAGCGCGAGCGCGGCGTACTCCGGCGGGCCGAAGGCCAGAGCCCAGCCCGCCACCAACGGGGCTGCCACGGTCAGTGCGACGATGCCTACGGTGCCGCCGATGAAGGAGGCGATCGCGGCGATGCCGAGCGCGGATCCGGCCCGGCCCGTGCGGGCCATCTCGTAGCCGTCGATGGCGGTCACCACCGTCGAGGCCTCTCCGGGCAGGCGGAGCAGCACCGAGGTGACCGTGCCGCCGTACTGGGCGCCGTAGAAGATGCCGGCGAGCAGGATGATCGCCGAGGCCGGTTCGAGGGTGTAGGTGACCGGCAGCAGGATGGCGATGGTGGCGGCCGGGCCGAGGCCGGGCAGCACGCCGACCAGCATGCCGAGGGTCACCCCGATCAGGCAGTACAGCAGGTTCTGTGGCTCGAAGACCACGCCGAAGCCGTCGAGAGCGGGAGCGAGGAAGTCCATCGGGTTCTCACAGGTGTCGAGGGATCAGAACGCGACGAGATGAGGCAGCGAGACGCCCAGCGCGACGATGAAGAGCAGATAGGACGCCGCACACGCGGCCAGCGCCACGGCCAGGCTGAGCCGCCAGCTGTCCCGGCCGAAGCCGCGCATCCACAGCACCAGCAGGAGCACCGTCATGACCTCGAAGCCCACCTGCTCGATGAGCAGGGTGTACGCGACCAGCGACAGGGCGCCCAGGGCCACCACGGCGGTTTGCCGGCTGAACGGTTCCTGCTCGGTGTCTGCGCCGGGATTGAGGAGCAGCGAGGCGGACAGCGTCACCATGGTGAGGCTCACGATCAGGGGCCACAGCCCGGGGCCGGGGTCGGCAGGCGATCCCAGCCCCATCGATACGGCCGCCAGGGCGGCGAGGGCGCCGATACCGAGCGGCACCAGCGCCCCCAGTCGTGCCTGGGTCCTCATGCCTCAGCCCTCGCTCTTCAGGTCCAGACCGAACTTGTCGATGAGCTCGCCGTAGCCCTTCTTGGCGGTCTCGACCTGCTTGACGACGGCGTCCGGCGAGGCCTCCCAGCGGCCGATGTAGTTGTTCTCCAGGAACTTGCCGTACTCCGGGTCCTTGACGGCCTTCTTCAGCGCCGCTCGCAGCTCGGAGACGACGTTGTCCGGCAGTCCTGCCGGGCCGGCGACCCAGCGGCGCTGGTCCACGACGACGTCGTGGCCGGACTCGACAGCGGTGGGCACGTCGGGCAGGAAGTCGATGCGCTCCTTGGCGAAAACCGCCAGTGGACGCAGCTTTTCGGACGTGAGATGGGGAGCGGCCTCGGCCACATGGACGGCGCCGACGTCCACCTGGCTGCCCAGCAGCGCGGTCACTGTGGGCGCGCCGCCGTCGAACGGGATGCCGCTGGCCTTGACGCCGGCGTCGCCGAAGAGGAGGGCCTGGGCCAGCTCGCTGCCGGTGCCGGCGCCTGTGGTGCCGTACTTGACCGACTTCTTCGCGAGCAGGTCGTCGAGGGTCTCGATGTCCGACTGCGCCGGGACGACGAGGACGTAGTCCTCCACGGTCAGCCCGGAGATGACGTCCATGTCGGACATCTTGATCGGGTCATCGTCGACGACGGTGTGCGGGCCGATCGACATGAGCGACTGGGAGAGCATGACCAGGCTGTAGCCGTCGGGCTTGCGGCCCAGGATCTCCTTGCCGCCCACGGCGCCGTTGGCGCCGGCCTTGTTCTCCACGACAACGGACTGCCCCAGGGGGTCCTCCAACGCCTTGGCGGCGGCGCGCGATATCAGGTCGGTGCTGCCGCCCGGGTCGGAAGGCGCGGTCCACTCCACGGTCTTGGTGGGATAGTTCTCGGCGTCTTCGCCGTTGCCCCCGCCGCCCTGGACCCCTCCGCACGAGGTCAGGGTGAGAAGAGCGGCGGCGCAGACAGCCGCGCCGGCGAGGTGCCGGCCCTGGCGCAGTCGGGCCTGGAACATCATTGTTCTCCTTCATGGGTGGGGTTCTGGCCGGCCGGGGTCACCATCGCGGGAGCGGTGGCTGCGTCCAGTCGGTGTGCTCGCCGCCGCATGGCCGCGACGTCGTCGCGGTTGTGGCACTGCGGCGTCCGGTTGAACCGTTCGTGCAGGCGGGCTGGCACTAGGGCAGGGCGTGGACGGCCGCGATCTCCTCGTCGGGGTCACTGGTGAGGATGGGGGTGACGGTCACCTTGACGATGCGAGGCGCGCTGCTGAGCACGACGGTCCCTCACTTCCTCACCTGTCCGTTGCGAGCGCCAGGCCGGTGTGCAGGAGGGCCTCGAGTTGCTCCAGGTGGTCAGGGGCCGGTTCCATCAGGGGCGCGCGGACCGGGCCGACCGGGGCTCCGCGGAGCCGGGCCGCCGCCTTGACCAGGGACACCGCATATCCCGTGCCCTGGTCGCGCAGTTCGACGAGGGGCAGGTAGAACTCCCTCAGCAGGTGTTCCATTCTTGGGTGGTCTCCGGCCCGGTGCGCCGCGTAGAAGGCGCCCGCGATCTCGGGTGCGAAGGCGTGAACCGCCGAGGAGTAGGCCGGGATGCCGATGCTCGAGTACGCCCGTGCCTGCATCTCGGCGGTGGCCACGCCGTTGAAGAACAGCCAGTCGTCGGGCGCCACCAGCCGCAGCCGCTGCATCTGGTCGAGGTCGCCGTGCCCGTCCTTGAGGCCGACGACGCCGTCGACCGTGGCCAGTTCCCTGGCCGCGGCGGTGCTCAGCTTGACCTGCCCGCGCTGGTAGACGATCAGGGGAAGGGGCGAGCCGCCCGCCACCGCCCGGACATGGTCCACATATCCGCGCTGCGGGGCGGAGACGAGGTAGTGCGGCATGAGCAGCCCGGCGTCCGCGCCGGCCCCCTCCGCGAGCCGGGCGAACTGCAGCCCGAGCGACCAGCCGTACCCGACGCCGGCCACCACCGGGACCTGTCCCGCCACCACCTCGACGGCGGTGCGTACGACGGCGTGGTACTCCTCGGCGGACAGCGAGAAGAACTCACCGGTTCCGCAGGCGACGAAGACGGCACCCGGACCGGCGGCGAGCTGCGCAGCCAGGTGGGTGCGGAAGCCGTCGAGGTCGAGGCCGCCTTCGGTGTCGAAGGATGTCAGCGGGAAGGACAGGACACCCTGCGCCATCCCTTTGCGCAGCCGATCCGCCGTCTCGCGGTCGCGCTCGATATCCCGAGTCGTCTCCATGCATGCCCCCTGTCTCCGTATGTAGACAGTCGTCTCGTGATGGAGAGCATGGCTACATGGCTGATAACCGTCAAGCATCGGTGCAAGAATTCTTCGAGTGCGTTCGGAAGGGGTGGCGATGAGTGAGCCTGAGGCGGTCAGTGGCGTACGGGGCGTGAAGTCGGCAGCCCGTACGGTCGAGTTGCTCGAGCTCCTGGCCGCGCGGCAGAACCGGCCCGCTCGGCTGCGAGAACTCAGCGAGGCCCTCGGCGCCCCACGCAGCAGCGTCTACGCTCTGCTGCGCACCCTGACGGAGCACGGCTGGGTCCGCACCGATCCCTCCGGCACGCTCTACAGCGTCGGCATCCGCGCCCTCCTCGCGGGGACGACCTACCTGGACGCGGACCCTTATCTGCGCATCGTCCAGCCGCTGATCAACGACCTGAGCGCCAGACTCGACGAGACCATCCACTACGGGCGACTGGACCGCACGGACATCGTCTATCTGGCGACGCACGAATCCAGCCAGTACCTCCGCCCTTTCAGCCGGGTCGGCCGCCGGCTCCCGGCCTTCAGCACGGCACTGGGCAAGGCGCTGCTCGCCGAGCGGCTGGACACCGACCTTGCCGACCATGTCCCCGACACGCTGAAGCCCCTCACGCCGAACACCCACGCCGACCACGACGCTCTGATCAAGGACCTGCGGGCCACCGCCGAGCGTGGATACGCCATCGACAACGGGGAGAACTTCGTCGGCGTCGTCTGCTACGGATTCGCACTCCGGTTCACCACACCCCCGATCGACGCGATCAGCTGCTCGATCCCCATCGACCGGCTGAGCCCCGCGAGGACCGAGGAACTCATCGAGGCCATGCGACTCACCCGGCTGTCGATCGAGCGGATGGCGCCGATCGACCACACAATGCCGTAGGGCGTTCGCCCGACGGGACAGCCACGAGTCGCCCTCATCGACATCGCCGTCACCCCCAGCTCGAAAAGGGGCTGCTTCGATCCATCCGGACCGCCCCTGACCAGACGATGAGGGTGGTGTCGGCGGCGGCGACGACATCGCAGGCCAGCGCCAGTTCGAGGCCCCTGGCGACAGCGTGACCATGCACTACGGCGACCCATGGTTTCGGGCTGGCCGCGATGCGGCTGAAGCGGGCCGACACGTCGGCCAGGAAGTCGACCGGGTTGTCGCCCCGCTCGTGCAGCTCCAGGAACTGGCGGAAGTTTCCGCCGGCACAGAAGCTCGGTCGCCGGCCTGCCACGGCGATGACGAGGAGAGGTTCCATGCCGGTCAACGTGGCTCCGGGCCGACGAGTTCGGTGCGCCGGCGGTTGCGCAGCAGGTAGCGCTGGGTCTTGCCGCTGGGGGTCTTGGGCAGGGCGTCGATGAAGTGGATCGTGGGCGGCGTAGCGGGCCTTGACCAGCAGTTGGAGTTCGGTGGCCAACTCTGGCATCAGATCGAGCAGGCGGGCCACTCGTGCCCCCTTGGCCAGGCCCTCGGTGCCGTACTCGACCGGATGGCCGCCGCCTCCGGATCCGGCCCCGTCATCGCAGGCCGGTCGAGCGGAACCTGGTCGGTCTGCTGACCGAGGAATCTTCACCGCGGCGTTTGCCGAGGGGCAGGCGCCCGTGGGAGGGCATCGCCTCCGCCACAGGATGCCTGCCGCCCTTCGACCGAGCCGACATGGCTACTTCGGCGCCCTTGCCCACCGGAGCAACGGATCGGCGGGCTCTTCCATTGCTCCTCCCGGTCAGGCTGGAGGCACCACGGGCAGGACGATGCGGGACGGCCGGGCGGGGTCGTGGAAGACCTGCTGGCGGGCCACTCGGGCCGTGGTCGCGTTCTCCTCGGGTTCGCCCGTGTTGAGGTTGCGGTCCCAGCGGGGGAAGTTGCTGGAGGTGACCTGGACCCGTATCCGGTGACCCGCCCGGAAGACGATGCTGGTCGACCACAGGTCCACGACGTGTTCGGCCGCCTCGCCCGGTGTCGCCGCGCGCACCCGCACGATGCCGTCGGCCACATTGCGGGAGACACCGTTCTCGTCGACGTCACACAGGCGTGCCACCCAGTCGGTCGAGGGTCCGTCCGTGGCGGCGAAGAGCACAGCCCGGACGCGGCCGGTCACCTCGACGTCCTCGGCGAGCGGTTCGGTGGTGAAGACCAGGACGTCCTCGCGCGCCTCCACGTCCCTCTGGTCGAGAGGCCCGGGACGGAACTCGTCGGTCATCAGCAACGCGCCGCCGGTGGTGGGCACCGGGTCCATGGGGTCGTAGGTGAACTCCTCGGCCTGCTCGGCGACAGCGGGCGGCTCCTGCGTCAGGCGTCCGTCGGCGCGCAGGTGGAAGTCCGTGTCCACGGCCCGCGACAGGGGCCACTCCGTCTCCTCGCGCCACTGGTTGATGCCCATGACGAACAGCAGCACCTTGCCCGTGTCCGGCTCCAGCGCCTCACCGTCGCCGATCGTGCGCTGGAACCAGTCGAGCTGGAGGCCGTGCAGGGGTCCGCGCATGCCCATGAAGGCGGAGTTCGCGCCGAACCCGAAGTTGACGTCGCCGATGACGTGCTGCTGGTTGGCGTGGCTCCACGGGCCCATGATCAGCGTGGCGGACCGGCCGGCGCCGCGCATGGCGGTGAAGTTGTCGAGGGTGCCCTGGCAGAAGATGTCGTACCAGCCGCCGACCTGGAAGGTGGGCAGGTCGACCTCGTCGTGCCGGCCCGCGACACGGGAGGAACGCGCCCAGTCGGGCTCCCGTCGGGAACGCTCGTAGCCCAGCTCGGGCAGGTCGTGCCGGGCGAACGCGGGAAACCGCCCGGCGGGCAGTTCGCCGTAGCCGCCGTCGGTCAGGCCGTCGAGATCCTGCACGAGCCTGCCGAGGCTGCCGCCGAGCGTGGCCGGGTCGGTGCTGTGACGGCGCATCAGCGCGTCGGCGCCCATCATGAGGGACCAGGGCGCGGTGATGCCGAGTTCGATCGCGCCGCCGCGCGTCCACAGTCCGTCGTCCGGGTCGGACCACGTGACCATCGGCGCGATCGCCTTCAGCTCCGGCGGCTTGGACAGCGCCGCCATCCACTGGGTGTTGCCGAAGTAGCTGGCGCCGATCATGCCGACGGAGCCGTTCGCTCCGGGAAGGGCGGCGGCCCACCGTACGGTGTCGTACCCGTCGCTCTCCTCGTACGTCCACGGCTCCCACTCCCCATCGGAGGCGAACCGGCCGCGGGTGTCCTGGAGGACCACCATGAAGCCACGCCGAGCCGCCGCCAGGGGATCGAGGAGACTGATCGCCAGGGCCATCTGCTTGCCGTACGGCAGTCGGCTCAGCAGCACCGGCCACGGCCCCGTGCCCCCGGGCCGGTAGACATCGGCGCGCAGCACCGTGCCGTCACGCATCTCCGCCGGAACATCGAACTCGATCTGAACCTCTGCCACGCGCTGCTCCTCTGCATGCCACGACGCTGTCAGGCACATGGTCGAACCTGGTCCCCGTCCCGCACTACACCCGAACGGGGGTGACTACGGCGCTCTCGGGGGCGGTCACGCCACCGCGTTCAGCAGGTCGGCCAACAGGTCGGGCCGTTCCAGGGCGATGAAGTGGCCTGCTCCCGGCACCTGCGTGAAATCGGCGGCCGGCAGCAGCTCCTTGTCGGCTTGCCGGTCCGATGGCCGCGACCAGTCCTTCTCCCCGTAGACGAGGTGGACGGGTGCCTTGACCTCGGGGTAACGCGAGCGGGCGGCGATGAGACTGGGCAGGCTCTGGTACACGGCCCTGGCGACGGTCGAGTAGCCGGGGCGGCTGCCCACCTGGAGGAGTTCGTCAAGGTAGTCCTCCCGCAGCGCGGTCTTGTCGACCAGCCCGCCCTGCAGGATCCTGCGGACGACGGCCTTGGGCTCCACCCCGGCGACCACCGGGCCCACCCCCGGAGTGAGGACACCGCTGACCACCACACGGGCGAGAAGACTGGACCGGGCGATACCGCCGGGGAAGTCGTACGTGTTCACCGCGACGACGCGTCGGACCCGCTCGGGCAGGTCGGCCGCGGTGGTCAGGGCGAGCACCGCCCCCATGGACTCCCCGACCAGGGTCACGTCGTGGAGGTCGAGTTCGGTCAGGAGCCGTTCGACGCCCGCGCGCATGGCCGGCTCGTCGTACGACGCGCCGGGCACGATCTCGGAGTAGCCCATCCCCGGCAGGTCGAGGGCGTACACGGTGTACTGGTCCGCGATCAGGGGGATGAGGTGGCGGAAGTGCTCGGCCTGGGTGCGCACGGTGTGCAGCAGGACCACCGGAGCGCCGGTGCCCGCTCTGAGGTAGCGCAGGGTCCCCTCGTCGCTGCGGTGTCCTGCGCGCGGGGCGATGGTGTGGCTGGTGGTTCCCGGGATCTGAATCGTGGGACGTGGCTCTGTGCTGGGCATCTCGCTGGCTTCCCTTTGTGTGAACTGCTGCGGACGGGTGATTCGGACAGGGTCCGCCCGAAGGGGGCGTGACCACGGACCAGCCCTCGGATTCATTGAGAAACCGACCGGTTTCCATCATCGTAAACCGATCGGTTTCCGAGCGCAAGGCTGAGGTTGCCATCCGCAGCAATAGGGTCAGCGCACAGGGGGGGCGCGAGAGTGTCACGCACAGTGGTCGCCGATTCCTCCATCGGCCTGGCGAGGGCACGGTCACGGCGCCTGCTCGAAAGGGGATGCGTCAGTGCATGCCTGCCGCATCGAGCAAGGTGGCCACTGTGGGCGTGACGAGCCCTGTCAGCTTGTCGGCTCCGATCCCCGCGCGGGCGCTGGCGCCGTCGAAGACCAGACTGAGCTGCCGGGCCAGCAGATCGGGATGGCTTGCCCCGCCCCGTTCGGCCTCGGCACGGAAGAAGGCGGTCAGATTCTCTTTGACCCGGTGGGCCACCTGGCTCGCAGGGTGGCTCTGGTCTTTGAGCTCGATCTGAGCAGCCAGGTGCCGACAGCCTTGGAAGTCGGGCGCACCCGCCTGCCCCTCCAGCTGGTCGAAGACGTGCAGGATCCGCTCGCGGGGTGAACGGCCGTCGTTCGCCGCCGGCAGGAGCCCGGCCGTGAAGGCGGAGGCGCGTTCCCCCAGGCTCGCCGCCAGCAGTTCGTCCTTGCTCTCGAACAGCTGGTACAGGGAACGCTTCGACACCCCCGCCGCCTTGCACAGCGCCTCGACGCCGATGCCGACACCGTCTCGGTAGGTGAGGAGGGCTGCCGCCTCCAGCAGCCGCTCTCTGGTACTTGGCTTCACTTCGGTGGTCATGCCGCGAGGTTAACTCGATGTGGAGGAAATGAAAACCGATCGGTTTACGGTGCTTCACCGGGGCGATCTCGCGCCGCCCACGGGCCGGGCGGGCATGTGAGTACGGTTCCGCTGCGCCGGGGCGGCGGTCTTCTGAGGCTCCGTCAGGGCGCGGGGACGCGGTGCAGCCCCTGGCGGCCGCCCGTCACCCCGACGCCGGAGAGTGCGGCCGCGATGAGGCCGACGGTCATCCTCACCCAGACCCTGGCCAGGCCCGCGCCCGCTGGGCGCCGTTGTAGAGGATCTCTGCCGCAGCGGCTTCCAACTCTGGGAGGACGCGCGCGAAGGGTTGTGGCCGACCTACCCGTGCCGGACCTCGCAGGCCGGGACAGCCGGAAAGCGGCCGTCGCCTCGGCCGGCGCGACGGACCTCACTGGGGCCGGGTAAGTACAGTGCCCGCGATGAAAGGAACAGTCCCCGGCCGGACAGGTGGGGGTGTGGAATCCATGCTGGAGCAGGAACTTGCCCGGGCCCGAGAAGCCCGCTTCGAATCGCTGGCCCGCGCCGTGGCGGAGCCGCTGCACCGGTATCTGCTGCGCCGGGCGGACGCCGACGCGGTAGACGACATCCTCTCGGAGACGATGCTCGTGCTCTGGCGCCGCCTCGAGGACGTGCCCGGGCTCGGGAAGGGCCCCGTGATCGACCCCGACAGCGTGCTGCCCTGGTGTTACGGCGTCGCACGCGGCTGCCTGTCCAACGCCCGCCGGGCGGACGGGCGTCGGCTCCGGCTGGTGGAGCGGCTGACCCGTACCGCACCGCCGCCCATGCCCGGGGAAGCCGACCCCCCCGAACTTCAGGCCGCACTCGGCACACTCGGTGCCCTGGACCGTGAGGTGGTGCTGCTCTGGGCATGGGAGGGGCTGACCCCGCGCGAGATAGCGGAAGTGACCGGACTGACCGCCAACGCCGTCAGCATCCGCCTGCACAGGGCAAAGAAGAAACTCGCCGCTCTGCTTGACCGAAAGAATGACGACAAGGCCGGACATGAGATGGGTGAAGGAAGGAGCAACCGGTGAACGACGAGGAACTGCTGGCCCGGCTGAGGGCCATCGACCCGGCGCGGACCTCTGATGCTCCCCAGCCCGACATCAACCGTCTCCTGGAGGCCACCATGACCGCCGACACCACAGTCCGCACCTCCCCCCGCACAGCGAACCGCCCCCGCCGCCCCCTGCTGCTGGCCGCAGCCGCCGCCGCTGTGCTCACGGTGGGAGCCGGCATCACCTGGGGAGTCACGGCGACCCGCGACACTCCTCCGGCCGCGGCCGCCCCGCTGGTCCTGACCGTCCAGCAAGACACCGGCGGCGGCCCTGCCACATCGTGCGCCGAGCTCGACGTCACCACCCTGCGCCAGTACACGACCGCCTTCGAGGGCACCGCGACCTCCATCGACGGCGACCAGGTCACTCTCCGAGTGGACCACTGGTACCGCGGCGAAGACGCCTCCACCGTCCGGATCGACAACACCCACGAAGGACAACTGGAGTCATTCGGCCAGGAGTTCTCTGTCGGCCAGACCTACCTCGTCTACGCCAAGGACGGCAAGGTCCCGGTGTGCTTCGGCGATGCCGAGGCCACCCCGAAGCTGCGGAGCCTCTACGACCGAGCGTTCGGGCAGTGAGCGCACCAGCTCGGCGGCTGTTCCGTCGCGCAAGGTCTGCCGTTGCCTCGTTGCGAGGTTCAGCGGGAGCCGGTCGGTAAACGCGTCACCGCTCGCATCGCCCCTGCCCGACGACCTGGGCGGGGAGGTCACCGGACGCCGCCCCCCCTGTAGCAGCCAGCGCTCGCCCTCGGCCCCCGCCTTCACTGGCGGTCTGATGAGAAGCGGGCGCGCTACAGGGGGGGCGATGTCGGTGGGGGAGAGGTCGGGGCGGGCGCGGTGCCGGCGTGCGGGGTGGCGCCACCGGCCGGAGGCGTCGCGGGCGACGTCGACGCCGAGTTCCCCACCAGTTCAGGTTCCACCAGCGTGACGTTCAGCGTCTCCCGGCCGCCCCACCCGGCGGAGAACGACCAGCCTGTCCACGGATGACCGCGCCGCCCCGCAGCGAGCAGGCCGGCGACCGCAGCACCTGCCGCCTGGGTGAGGGTGGTGCGGCCGACGTACGGAAAGCGGCCTTCGGTGTCGTACCTGCCGAGCAGCAGCGTGCGGGAAACGGCCAGAGAGCCGGTGATCGCGCCGACGGTCGCCTCGCTCGTCTCGCGGACCTCACGACCTGAACGGCGATCTTCCCTCAGCGGGAGCTACATCCGATTCCTATGGTGTGCGGGAAGGAGGGCCGGAGAGGTCCGGCTCGGTCACGCGGCCTGTCCGCCCTGCGCCCGGATCGACAGGTCGCCCCAGTCGGCCCAGGTCTTGAGCCGGTCGGCGTAGACCTGCGGGAGCATTTGGTTGCCCTGGGTGCCGAAGAAGACGCGCAGCGGCGGGTTGTCGGAGTCGACGATCTCCAGCAGCGCCTCGCTTGCGGCGGTGGGGTCGCCGAAGTCGAGGCTCTGGACGAACGCGTCGAGTTGTTCGCGAACGCCGTCGTAGGCGGGGTTGGCGGAGACGTGAACGGCGGAAGGACCGCCCCAGTCGGTGGCATAGGCGCCGGGCTCGACCAGTGTCACCTTGATGCCGAGGCCGGAGACTTCCTGGGCGAGCGATTCGGTCAGGCCCTCCAGGGCCCACTTGGAGGCGTGGTAGCCGCCGAGCAGTGGCCAGGCCGCCACACCGCCGGTGGAGGAGATCTGCACGACGTGGCCGGAGCCCTGCTCCCGCAGGTGGGGCAGCGCCGCCTGGGTGACCCACAGAGCGCCGAAGAGGTTGGTTTCCAGTTGGTCGCGCAGTTGCTGTTCGGGCAGTTCCTCCACGGCGCCGAACAGGCCGTAGCCCGCGTTGTTGACGATCACGTCGAGGCGGCCGAAGTGTGCGTGGGCCCGCTCGACGCTCGCGAAGACCGCGGCCTTGTCGGTCACGTCCAGTTTCAGGGGCAGGATTGCCTCCCCGTGGGCCGTGAAGAGGTCGGTCAGCGTGGTGGTGTCGCGTGCGGTGGCGGCCACTTTGTCACCGCGGGACAGGGCGGCTTCGACGAAGCGGCGGCCGAAGCCGCGGGAGGCGCCGGTGACGAACCAGACCTTGCTCATGGGGTATTTCCTGTTCGGTTTCAGTGTCTCGTGGTGTTCGGTCAGTGGGAGAACGCGGCGGTCAGTGGAGCCACCTGGTCCAGGAAGCGGTGTACGGCCTCGGCGTCGGCCGGGGGCGCGTAGAGCACCGCCCGGTTCACGCCGATGTCCCGCAGCTCCGCCAGGTGCGCGGGCTCCGGCTCGGCCCCGAAGACGGTCACCGGCACGTCATCGGCGCGTCCGGCCGCACGTCCCGCGGCACGCAACTTCGCGACGCGCTCGGCCAGTTCGGCCACGGGCATGCCGGCGTGCGGCATCCACTCGTCGCCGAAGTCGAGCACCCGACTCGCCACGAGGGGCCCGGAACCGCCCACCAGAACCGGCGGGCCGGACGGCCGGTGGGGCTTGGGCCAGGACCACAGGGGTCCGAAGCGCACGTGCTCGCCGTGGAACTCGGCGACGTCGTCCTCCCAGATCCGGCGCATCGCCTTCACCCGCTCGGCCATGACACTCCAGCGGCGCCCCGGATCGGTGCCGTGGTGGGCGATCTCCTCGCTGATCCATCCGGCGCCCACCCCGAACAGCACACGTCCGCCCGACAGGGCGTCCAGGCTGGCCACCGCCTTGGCGGTGACGATCGGGTCGCGCTGGGGCACCAGACAGATGCCGGTGCCCACCCGCAGGGACCGGGTGGCGGCCGCGGCATAGGTGAGAGCGACGAACAGATCGTGGGTGCGGGAGAAGTGCGCGGGCAGCTCCCCCACCTCGGCACGCGTGCGCTCGGTGGCGGGCATGTGGGTGTGCTCGGGAAGGAACAGCGACTCGAAGCCGCGGTCCTCGACCGCACGCGCGAGTTCGTCGGGGCGGACGGCGAAGTCCGCGGGGAACATGGCAATGCCCAGTTTCATGTCTTCCGTCCTCGGTGGCAGGCGGCGCGCGCTCTTCCGGAGGTCGCGCAGGGCCGTCCTGCGCCGTCGCTCGTCGGCAACCCTAGGCATCGGCACCGAGAGCATCCATGACGGAGACGCTCAGCAATTTGCCTCAGAGTCTCACTCGTCGATCCTCTGCATCATTCCGGCGTTAGGTCGACGTTAGGGTGTGGGGCATGGACGTGCTCGCCGACGTACTCGCCGCCACCGGCTTCAGGGGCGTACTGCTCGCCCAGCTGCGGTCGTCCGGATCCGGCTGGGGCTGTGCCGTGGACCGGCTGGGCACCGCGGGGTTCCATCTCATCGCCGAGGGCGTCTGCTGGCTGCGGACCGCCGAGGCGCCACCGGTGCAGCTGGTGTCCGGGGACGTGGTGCTGTTGCCGCGCGGCGCGCCGCACCGGCTGCTCGGGGCCCCCGACGAAGAGGCCCTCCCGTACGCGGAGTTGGAGGCCGCTCACCCGCCGGGCGCGGAGGGCGTCGTCGACCTCGGCGGGGCCGGGCCTGTCGTGCGGGTGGTGTGCGGCAAGTTCCACTACGCCGGCAACACCGACGGGCATCCGGTGCTGTCGGCGCTGCCGGAGGTCATCCATGTGCCCGGCATGAGCGCCGACCCCCAGTTGCGGGATGTCGTCCGGATCCTCGCCACCGAGACCGCGGGCGGGCAGCCCGGCTCCCGGGCAGTGGCCACCCGTCTGACCGAGGTGCTCTTCGTGCTCGCGATCCGCGCCTGGATCGAACGGGCCGACACCGCCACCGAGACGGGACCGTCCTGGCTGACCGCCCTGCGCGACCCGCGCATCGGAACCGCCCTGTCACTGATGCACGAAGAGCCGCACCGCGACTGGACGGTGGAGAGCCTGGCCCGCACCGTCACGATGTCCCGCCCGGCCTTCGCCCGCCAGTTCAAGGAGGTGGTGGGCCTCACCCCGCTGGCCTACCTCTCTCGCGTGCGGATCGACCTGGCCGCCCGCCTGCTGCGCGACACCGACGATCCGGTCGGCGACATCGCGCAAGCCGTCGGATACCGCTCCGAGTTCGCCTTCTCGCGGGCGTTCTCCCGGGAACAGGGCATCGCGCCCGGCCGCTACCGTCGTACGGCATCAGTCCCTTCCTGATCTGCCGCTCGCTGAGGCTTCGCCTCCGTCGGCAGGGTGCGGCGGTACGGCGCGGTTGTTGAGGTCCACCGAGAGGAAGATGTCGTTCGCGACGGGGTTGCGGATCTCCTCGGCGAGCTGGCCGATGAGTCCGGCCGTGCGGGCGAGCAGGGCGAAGGCGCGCAGCAGTTCCAGCGGGAGGCCGAGGTCGGCGAGCGCGGCGCCGCAGACGCCGGCGCCGTTCAACGGCAGTGTTCTGCCCAGGACTTGAGGGTGTATTCGGCCGATGGCCGCGAAGAGCGACAGGTGCGGACCGACCAGCTCTTCCTCGGCGGCGATGTGGAACAGCCTCGGTGTGCGGGGGTCGCCCTCTTTGTGAACGTGGTGCCCGAGACCGGGGATCACCCTGCCCTCCGCTCGTGCCGAGCGCACGGAGGCGAGGGCCAGTTCGTCCCAGCCCGCCTCGTCGGTCGGGGGGCCACCCCGCGCTGTCGACAGGGCGTCGTGGAGGAACCTGCCGCAGTCCTCGGTCACGCCGAGGAAGCGTGAGCCGCCGCCCAGGAGCCCGGCGGCGAGGGCGCCCTGGACCGAGTCGGGGGCCGACAGGTACGTCAGCCTGGTCGTGATCGCGGTCGGGGTGAAGCCGTGGTCGGCCAGAGCGGCGAGCACGGCCTCGAACACCCGTGTCTCCCCGGGGGTGGGGCGGCGCTGCGTGGCCAGCCAGAACGCCAGCTCGCCGAAGCCCACCTCGCCCATCACATCGGCCGCGAGGTCCTGGCCGAGCAGGGTGATCTTGTCCAGGGAGGACGCACCGAGCGCGGTCGGGTACTCAGGCATCGTCGTCCTCCAGAAAGTCCTGCAGCCACTTGCGCAGTTCGGCCCCGTGTTCGTCCAGCTCGGGCGGGGGCAGCCGGTAGGCGGCGGGCGTCTCGGAGAAGCGGATCGGGTGCCGTGTCGTGGGTACGGCCCGGTCGCCCTCGCCGACCTCGACGACCGGGTCGAGTCCGAAGCGTTCGGCCATCGCGAATCCGCCGTCGATGGTGTTGATCGGTCCGCAGGGGACCCCGGCGTCGACGAGCAGATCGAACCACTCCAGGGCGGTCCTCGTCTTCAGCCGTTCGAGCAGGAGGGGCCGGAGTTCCTCCCGTCGCTCGGTACGGTCGGCGTTGTGCCGGAAGCGGGGATCGTCGGCGGTCTCGGGGATCTCGAGTACTTCGCACAGTCTGCGGAACTGCCCGTCGTTGGCCGCGGTGACGATCAGGTCCTGGTCGGCCGTCGGCAGCGGTTCGTAGGGGAAGACGCTGGGGTGCGCGTTGCCCATCCGGTAGGGGACTGTGCCGCCGGCGACATAGGAGGAGCTGTGGTTGACCAGCCCGGTCAGTGCCGAGGACAGCAGGTTCACCTCGACGAGCTGGCCCTGGCCGGTCGCGTCGCGGTGCCGCAGCGCGGCGAGGATGCCGATGGCGGCGTGGTTGCCCGCCATCACGTCGAAGACCGAGATGCCCGCCCGGTACGGCGGCCCGTCCGGATCACCGGTGAGGCTCATCAGCCCGGAGATCGCCTGCACCATCAGGTCGTAGCCGGGTACGTTCCGGCCGGGTCCGGCTCCGAAACCGCTGATCGACGCGTACACCACGCCCGGGTTGACGGCGCTCACCGAGGCGTGGTCGAGGCCGTACCGTGCCAGTCCACCCGGCTTGAAGTTCTCGATCACCACGTCCGCGCGCCGAGCGAGCTCCCTCGCCAGCCGCGCGTCCGCCTCGTCGCGGAAGTCGAGCGCGATCGACCGCTTCCCGCGGTTGATCCCCAGGTAGTAGGTCGACACACCGTTGCGCACCGGCGGCGTCCACGTGCGAGTGTCGTCCCCCTGGGGGCCCTCTACCTTCACCACGTCGGCCCCGAGATCGGCGAGCAGCATCGTCGCGTACGGACCGGCGAGGATGCGGGAGAAGTCCGCCACCAGTAGCCCGTCGAGCGGTCCGCGTGAGCCGCCTGAACCGCCGCTCATGGGCTACGCCCCCTCGTTCTGCACGGCGACGCCTTCGCCGCGGTACTCGCTGTAGGTGTAGGGGTTGGAGATCACCTCGGTTGTCGGGATCTCCGGCTCCACGGCCTGACGCCACGCGTCCTCGCCCATGGTGGTCCGCGCGTAGTCCACGGTCGCGGCGACGGCGGTGCGGGCCCGCTCCAGGTCGACGCCGACCAGTTCGTGCGCGTACTTCACCACTGTTCCGTTGACCAGCACGGTGTGCACGTCGGCGCGGGTGGCCTGGTAGACCACGTGCCCGTAGGGGTGCAGGATCGGGTACATCGCCGGGCTGCGGTCGTTCTTGAGCAGGACGAGGTCGGCCTTCTTGCCCGGCGTCAACGAGCCGATGGTGTCGGCGAGCCCGAGCACTCCCGCGCCGCCGATCGTCGCCCACTCCACGACGTCCCGCGCCCGCAGGCGGTGATGCACCACCGTCTCCCCGGCCGCGTGGGCCGCCATGTGCTCGCGCGTGCGGTCGGCCGACAGGGTGGCGCGCATCGCCGAGAACAGATCGGCGCTGAACCACACACTGGTGTCCATCGACAGCGACACGGGGATGCCGTGGCGCCTCAGCCGCCAGGTGGGAGGGTAGCCCTGGCCGGCGTTGTGCTCGCTCTCCGCCGACACCGAGACCGTGCCGCCCGAGGCGGCGATCCGGTGGTACGAGTCCTCGCTGAGCGTCGCCGAGTGGACATAGGTGACGTCGGGCGTCATGAACCCGTGGTCCCACATCAGGCGTATGCCGTTGTCGTTCGTCGCGCCCCAGACTCCGGCGTGAGTGGTGACCGGCAGGCCGAGTTCGCGGGCCGCCTCGAACGCCGCCTTCTCGGGGAAGGCGTCGTCACCGGTGACGTCGAAGGCGAGTTGCAGGCCGAGCATGTCGTCACGGCCGGAGAAGTGGCGGTCGACGAAGGACCGGAACTCCGGTGACTTGGTCCACTCCCAGGGGGCGCCGAGCAGGTTGCCGTAGGCCAGTACGAAGCGGCCCGGCACCGCGCGCAGCGATTCGACGGCCGCGTCCCCGTGCTCGGGCGTCTGCAGCCCGTGCGACCAGTCCACCGTGGTGGTCACACCCGCGTCGAGCGCCTCGATGCCGGACAGCAGGTTGCCGGCGTGGATGTCCTCGGGGCGGAAGATCTTGCCCCAGTTGAGGTAGTAGAAGACGAAGTACTGCGACAGGGTCCAGTCGGCTCCGAGGCCGCGCAGCGCGGTCTGCCACATGTGCCGGTGGGTGTCGACCATGCCGGGCATGAGGATGCCGCCGGCGCAGTCCACCACCACGGCATCGGCGGGTGCCTGAAGGTCCCTTCCGACCTGTTCGATCCGTTCGCCGCGGACCAGCACGTCGCCGCGGTCGAGCAGGCCGATCGCGGGGTCCATGGACAGTACGGTCGCGTCGCGGAACAGCACGGGGCGTCCGGGGGTGAAGTCTTCTCGGCGTGGTTGTTCGATCGTCATGTGGTCACCTCGTTGTGGAGTCTGTGGTCCGGGCCCGCAGAACACGGGAGCGGGCGGTCAGTAGTACGGCCGCGGTGGCCAGGCCAAGGGCCAGTGCCGCGCATCCCCATGCGTAGCCGTCGAGTTCCGTCAGCCCGAGGGCGTGGTCGAGTGACCAGGCGCCGGGGCCGGTGAAGGCGAGGACCGCGGCCACCGCGCCGTAGCAGAAGGGCACTTCACAGCCGCCCTTCTGGGCCCAGAAGCCATTAGGCGCGGTCGCCGCCGCCGCGACCGCCATGGTGCCGACGATCACCGCGCAGCCGCCGGGAGTCAGCAGGCCGGCCGCGACCGAGACCGCTCCGGCGAGTTCGGCCGCCCCGGCGACGAGCACCATCCGCCGGCCGGGCACGAAGCCCCATCGGTCGAAGACCGCGGCGGTTACGGCGCGCCCGGCGCCGCCGAACCAGCCGCACAGTTTCTGGGTGCCGTGGCCGAACAGCAGCGCGGCGAGTAGCAGTCGCAGCAGGAGCAGCCCGAGATTCACGGCTGCGGCTCGTCCGTCGTCCGGGGCTGCAGCACGAAGTCGAACTCGGCGCGCAGGTATGGCTCGTCGATGGTGCCGCCGTCGGGGGAGGAGCCGGCCGGTTCCTCGGTGAAGCGCACGATCAGCTCGTCCTTCGTGCCGAACACGACATCGGTGTCGAGGAATTCGGAACCCTCCCGGAACAGGTGGGTGATGAGCTTTTCGTGGCCGGGGTGGTCGATCAGGAAGTGGATGTGCGCGGGACGGAAGTGGCTGATGTCGGTCCTGCCGATCAGGTCACCGACCGGACCGTCCATCGGGATCGCGTAGCCGCGTGGCGCGATGGTGCGCACGCAGTACGTGCCGTCCGCTCGCGTCCGGTACAGCGCGCGCAGCCGGGCCTCGTCGATCTCCGGCAGCTGCGCCTCGTAGGCGCCGTCGGCGTCGGCCTGCCATACGTCCAGGACGACGTCGGGCAGAGGCGTGCCGTCGAGGTCGAGGACCCGACCCGTGATGAACACCGGCGTGCCCGGGATGCCGTCCGACATGTCGGCTCCGAATCCGGCCGTCGGAGAGCCGTCGATGTGAAAGGGACCGAGCACCGTCGCCGGAGTGGCCTTCGCCGAGAAGTGATGGTTCAGCTGGACGACGAGCGTGCTCAGACCGAGGACGTCGGAGGCGAGGATGAACTCCTGGCGCTTGTCGTCACTGATCCGGCCGGTCGCCGTGAGCCAGTCGACGGCCGCCGCCCACTCCTCCTCCGTCAGCCGGACCTCGCGGGCGTACGCGTGCAGGTGCCGCACCAGCGCCGTCATCAGCTCGGCGAGCCGGGGCGAGTGAGCGGTGGCCCACCGCTTCACCGCCAGGTCGCTGAGGTTGTCCTCCGTCACGAAGGCCATGGAATCCTCCTCGATTCATTCCGGGCTCGACCGCTGTACGGACGATCATCCGCACAGCGGACACAGTGGTGCATGAGTGACTTGTAAATCAAGCCCTTGGATGGCTACATCCAAAGCTGCAATGGGGTGACTCGGTCGGACTCATGTCCGCTGCCGAGAAATGAGTGGCCCGTCACCGACCGGTGACGGGCCACGGGACCGCGAGGATCGAAGAGGTCAGAACATCGTGTTGTCGTTGGCGGAGGTGGCCGGGACATCCTGTAGGACGTCCCAGTGCTCGATGATCTTGAGCTCGCCATTCTTCTGCTTCTTGACCCGGAAGATGTCCACGACGGACTGCCCACGGTCCTCGGGGTTGAGGCGGTAGTGCGCGTGGATGGCGACGTAGTCCTTGTCGGCGATGACGCGCTTGCGTTCCACGATCAGGTTCGGGAACTGGCGGAAGAAATTGGTGAACTGCTCACGCAGGCCGGCCGAGCCGTTGGGGATGGTGGGGTTGTGCTGGTAGTACTCCGGCGCGAGGTACCTGACGGCGTCGGGGTTCTTGTCGACGAGGAGGGTGTCGAAGTAGCTGGTGGCGATCTTCTCGCTGAAGGGCGTCTGCCAGCGGGGGCCGCTGGGCTGGTTCGTGTGCGGGTTGCTGACCGTGCCGAACATGTCATTGCCGTTGACCGTGGTCGCCGGCACGTCCTGGACCGTGTCCCAGTGCTCGGCGATCATGCCGCTCTTGGGGTCGAAGCGGAAGATGTCGACCACGGCCGAGCCACGGGTGCCGGGCTCGTAGACGGGGTTGGAGTGCACCAGGACCAGGTTGCCCTGGGCGAGGACCCGCTTGACGTTGTACTGGTGGTCCGGGAAGCGCGCGGTCCAGTCGCGGATGAAGTTCTTGATCGCTTCCCGGCCGTTGGGCGCGGCGGGGTTGTGCTGGATGTAGTCCTCGCGGATGTACCGGTCGGCGACCGCGAGGTTGCCCTCCTCGAAGAGCTGGGTGAGGACGTGGACGGCGACGCGCTTGTTGCGCTCCTGCGTGGCGGGGCTTGTGTACGGGGCGTCGAGGCCGAGGTCCAGGCCGCTGTGGGACGGCGCGGAGGCGGTGGCCGTGGCGGCGGGTGCGAAGCCGGCCACAGCTCCTACGGTCGCCGCAGCCAGGAGGGTGGCTATGGCCTTACGGGGCAGCCGACTGGTGCTGTGCGACATGCGGGTTCTCCAATGCTGTGCGGACGGCGGTGAACGCGCCGGTGGGTGTCTGGTGGGAGATCGGGAGTAAAGGGCGAGGGTGCCCGTGTGGGCTCAGGCGCGGTCGAAGGCGAGGAGGAACTCGATGTTTCCCTCGTCCTCCACCGTGATCCCGCCGAAGTTGGGTGCGTCGACGCCGTAGTCGGCGAAGGTGACCGGGATGGAGCCGTTGACCCGGAAGCCGTCGGCGGTGCGCTGGGCGTCGAGCTCGAAGGAGACCGTGTTGGTCTCACCGTGGACGGTCAGCTCGCCTGTGGCCTTGGCGCTGACCTGCTCGCCCACCGCCGGCGCAGAGCCGAAGTCGACGGGCTCGGTGAGCTCGAAGGTGGCCTCCGGGTACCGCTCGGTGTTCATGATCCGGCCGCGGAACTGGCCGTCGCGCTGGTCGGAGTCGCTCTTCACCGAAGCGAGATCGACGGTGAAGGATCCGCTGACCGCCCGGTTGCCTTCGATCTCCAGCTCTCCGGTGACCTTTTCGGTACGGCCCACTGCCGTGACGTTCTGGCCGAAGAGGACTTCGTCGACCCGGTAACCGGCCTGCGAACCGCTGCCCACCCGCCAGGCACCTTCGACATCCTCCCCCGAACCCGAGGGACTGCCCGAGGAGTCCGAGCCTGGCGGGTCGTCGAGCGAGAGGGCGGCCGGTGGTTTGTCCTGGACGTAGTTGATGTAGATGTAGGGGCCCGCCGTGCACAGCACGGCGACGGTGGCCACACCGGCGATGAGCCAGCGCTTCCAGTGCCTGCGGATGCTGCCTGCCATGGTGTCCTCCTATATGCTTTCGTAATTCAACTGAAGTTTCAAGTATTTGGTCGCGGGTTGTCCTGGTACGTGAGGGGTCCCTACGGGGCGTGCGCGGGCTCAGCCGTGGCCGGCGAGCGGCATGAGGTCAGTCCAGGAGCTGCTCGGAGACCTGCCAGAGTCGCTCGGCCGCCTCCGGGTCCAGGGCGTGCGGCGCGACTCCGGTGTTGGTGCCCGGCTGGTGCAGTGGGGCCTCATTGCAGTCCTCGAAGTACCGGCCGCTGATGCCGTCGAGCAAGGGTGAGGCGGCCAGCAGGACGGAGGTCGCGGCGCCCTGTTCGACCGATTTGAAGGACATCTCGGGCAGGGGCGTTCCTTCGCCGAGGACGGCTTGCAGGTGAGTCATGAACAGGCCCATCCGGGCGTCGTCCATGTAGCGCCCCAGGTTGGTCTGGATCCCCCCGGGCATCAATGCGTTGGCCGTGATCCCGTCTGCGGCCCATCGCCGGCCGGCCTCGACCGCGAACAGCACGTTTGCGGTCTTGGACTGGCCGTACGCCAGCCACGGGTCGTAGGGCCGCTCGGTGAAGTGGAGGTCGTCGAAGACGACGGGTGAGAACAGGTGCCCGCTGGAACTCACCGACACCACCCGGGCGCCGCCGGCCGCCGCGAGTGCCTCGTGCAGCCCGGTGGTCAGGGCGAAGTGCCCCAGGTGGTTGGTGGCGAACTGCAACTCCCAGCCCTGGGGTGTGCGGCTCTCCGGGGCCGCCATGATCCCGGCGTTGTTGACGAGGATGTGCAGCGGACCCTGCCACGCGGCCGTGAACGCGCGGACGGATGCCGGATCGGTCAGGTCCAGCGCGGCGACCCGTACGCCTTCGTTGCCGGTGGTGGCCCGGATGGCCTCGGCGGTGCGGTGGCCGGCCTCTGTGTCTCGTACGGCGAGCGTGACCTCCGCGCCGGCGCCGGCGAGCGCCCGGGCGGTCTCCACGCCGATGCCGGACGCGGCCCCGGTGACGACGGCGCGGCGGCCCGTGAGGTCGATGCCCGCGATGACGTCGGAAGCCGTGGACCGGCTGGTGAACGGAGTGGTGATGCCTGTCCTCGTGGCCATTCTCGCAATGCTCCCTGTTTGCTACGCTCGAAGCGGAGGTGCCTCCGTTTGCTTGAACTTTAAACGGAGGGTCCTCCGGTTGTCCAGAAGGAAGGAAAGCTGTGACCAGCACCACACGTGGACTGCGTGCCGACGCGAGACGCAACCGGGAACGCCTGCTCGAAGTCGCGGGGCGCGCGTTCTCCGAGGTCGGCACGGACGCGTCCCTCGAGGCCATCGCGAAGGACGCCGGCGTGGGCATCGGCACGCTCTACCGGCACTTCCCCACCCGCGAGGCCCTGCTCGAGGCCGTCTACCGCAACGAACTCGCCCGGGTCTGCGACAGCGCCACGGAACTGCTCGCAAAGCTCCCTCCCGACCAGGCCATGCGGCAGTGGATGGACCTGTTCATCGACTACCTGGCCACCAAGCAGGGCATGGGCGACGCGCTGAAGGCAGTCATCGCCTCCGGCGACGAGGATCCGTTCGCCGAAAGTCTGGAACGGATCAGCACCGCCATCAGCACCCTGCTGCACGCCGGGGCCGAAGTGGGAGTCCTGCGCTCGGACGTGGACCCCCTGGACGTCGGCTTCAGCCTCGGCGGTGTTCTGCTGATCACCAGCGACAAAGGGCTGCGCGACCGCGCGGGCCGCATGCTCGACCTCCTGCTCGACGGGCTCCGCTACCGCTCCGGCTGACGCGCCCCGGTGCGAAGGATGTCCAGGACAGGCCTTGTCGCGCGGCACACGCGTGCCGGGAGCGGTAGGGCCGTCGGGCTCCGTTCGGTCGCGAGACCCACACCGGAGGAAACCCGGCCCGCGGTCCACGCCGGACCGGGTCACACGCGTCTTCCGCCACAGCGCCGAGCGACCTGCGTTCTTCCCTCGTCGGAAGGGGCTCGGCGTGCGCTCCCGCAGGGGCGGAACCGACTCCGGACGCGTCCGACAGCGCACCAACCACTCAGGAAACGGCGAACCGGAGAACACCGAGCGGCTGGGCGTACACAGCAAGCACCGCGAGATCGCCTCCATGGACGCGGGGGCAGTTGCCCATCGTCGTGAACCGCGCCGGTCATCCACGAGGCCGTCGTCACGCCGCCGTTCGGGGCTCCGACCAGCGGATCGAGCGTCATGTCGATCACGCCGGGCGAAACCCCGAGCAGTGGATCCAGCACCCTGTCGCTCCCACGTCACCAGCGTCGGCGTCGGCCGGTCGGGACTGCGGTGAATCACCGGCTCAGGTTCTCGAACAACACCATGCCGGCCGCCGTGTTGGACGCGGGTACGTGGTAAGTCTCGTGCACACGTCGGATCCGTGGCCCCAACGCACCGCGCATGATCAGCCACATGATGAGCTCGATGCCCTCGGAGCCGGCCTCGCGGATGTACTCCTCGCGCGTCAGTGCGGCGAGCTTCTCCGGCTCGTGCTCGATCGCGTCGAGGAACATCCGGTCGAAGTCCTGGTTGATCAGTCCCGCGCGGGCGCCCGCGAGTTGGTGGGACATGCCGCCCGTACCGAAGACGGCGACCTTGAGGTCCTCGGGGAAGGACCGGATCGCCTCGCCGAGCGCGCGGCCGAGGGCCAGGCACCGTGCGGCGGTCGGCTGCGGGTACTGGATGACGTTCACCAGGAGGGGCACCACCGCGCAGGGCCAGCGTTCGCCGGGATCGGGGCAGTACACCGACAGGGGAACGGTCAGGCCGTGGTCGACGTCGAGTTCCTGATAGACGGTGAGGTCGAAGGAGGCGTCGATCAGGCTGTTGACGAGGTGGTCGGAGAACTCGGGAGCGCCCGTGACCGCGGGCACCGGGCGGCTGCCCCATCCCTCGTCCGCCACCCGGTACGACTCCGCCGTTCCGAGCGCGAAGGTCGGCGTGACGCTCATGTCCACGGCGTTGGCGTGGTCGTTGTAGACGACGACCGCGACGTCAGGGGTGTGCCGGGTCATCCACTCCCGCGCGGGCGTGTACCCGTCGAACAGCGGCTTCCAGTACGGGTCTTCGGTCTTCCCGTGGTCCATGGCCGCACCGATCGACGGCACGTGCGAGGTGGCCAGACCCCATATCACCTCAGCCAAAGCTCCGCCCTCCCGCTTTCAGCGCCTGCGCGAACTCCTCGGTGGTCATGCCGGTGAACACCCCGCCGAGGTACTGCATGGATCTCTGGTCGACCATGGCGAGCTTGAAGACGTAGAAGATGGAACCGCCCAGCTCCATCATCCGGTTCCAGTCCCGTCGCAGGACGGCGTCCCGCTGCTGGACCGTGAGTCCGTACGTCTCGCAGTACGCCGCTTCGTCGGCTTTGAACTTCTCCCGGTTCTCGGCCTCCTTGAGGGACCCGCAGAGCCGGTTGAGGGCCCGGGCGCGGCGGCTTTCCGCGGCGTCGAAGACGTAGGTGCCGGGGACCTGGGGCGTGGTACTGGACATGCCGTTCCTCTCCTCTCCCGTGTTGTTGCCGGTCAGTGCAGGAGTCCGCCGCCGTCGCAGACGAGTGTCTGGCCGGTGACCATGGCCGCGTCGGGGGACGCGAGATAGGAGACGAGTCCCGCGAAGTGCTCCGGGGTGACGAACTCCTTGATCGCCTGTTGGCTCATGGTCGCGGCGAACACCTCGTCGTCGGAGTGCGCCCGGGTGCCCGGAGTGGCCACCTGCGCGGGTGCCACCGCGTTGACGGTGATCCGGTGCTCGCCCAGTTCGCGGGCCATCACCCGGGTCATGCCGATGAGTGCGCCCTTGCTGGCCACGTAGGCGATCTGGCCCGGCGCTCCCGTGAAGAAGGTGCGGGACGCGACATTGATCACCCGCCCGCGGTGTGGGCTGCCGCGCAGCCAGGGCACGCACGCCTGCACCATGAGCAGCGGGCCGACGGCGTTGACGGCGAAGAAGCGGTGCAGTTCCTCCGGGGTCGTCTCCAGCAGTGGTGCCCGGCCGGAGAGCAATCCCGCGTTGTTGACGAGTACGTCGATCCGGCCACCGCCGTACGTTTCGGCGATCTCGGTCACGGCCTGGCGGGTCGCGGCCGGATCCGTGACGTCGCAACGCCAGGCCCGGACACCCGGAGTCGGTTCCGTGTCGTCGGGCTCGGCGATGTCGAGGGCGGCGACCGTGAATCCGTCCGCGGCCAGTCTGCGGGCGACGGCGAGCCCCAGGCCGCCGGCGGCGCCCGTGACCACCGCGACCCGTGGCCTCCGGCCGTCGGGGCCGGCGGTCACGGCGCCTTCTCCTGCGGATGGGTGGCGAGCGCCTCGACGGTGATGTCCATCCACTTCCACATCGGAAGGGAGACCAGCGCGTCGTGCAGCTCCGCCGGATCGGCCGCCTCGTACAGGCCTATGGTCGCGTTGCGGCCCGGGACCCGCCACAGCCGCTTGAGGATTCCCGACTCCCTGAGCTGCAGGGCCCGTTCGCGCTCGCCCTTGCGCAGGGCTTCGCGTACGTCGTCAGGCGTGTCCGGGGGCAGCGTGTTCTCGGTACGGACGAGGAATTCCATGGGGCGTTCCTTCACGGGTCAGGCTGCCGCGATCTCCAGCAGCAGTTCGGCCAGTCGGCCCGGGGCGGTGACCATGGCCTCGTGGCCGGTGGCGATCTCGTGGACCGGCCAGCCACGGGCGGCGGCACGTTCGGCGTGCGGGGTGAACACCCGCATCCAGTCGGTGCACTCGATGAAGGCGCCGGGTACCTGGTCGGCCTTCCCGGTGAGACGGAGGGGTTCGGTGTAGGTCAGCCAGGGGTGTGGGGTCAGCCGGGGGCCGAGCCAGTCCAGGTCCGACTGTTCCTCGACACCCAGCACACTCAGCGAGCGCACCGGGATGAGCCAGCCGAAGCCGGGGCCGGCCACGGACTCCCGGTAGTGCCCGGCGATGCGTTCGGGAAGGAGGTCGATCGCCGCCTCTTTGTCGTCGCCGACGAAGGCGTCGAGGTGCACGCGCTGGGCCAGCCGGTCGGGGATCCGGTCCGCGACCCCGGTGACGACCTGGCCGGCGTAGCTGTGCCCGACGAGGACGACGTCCCGGGCGTCATGGGCCTCGATCAGCGACACGACGTCCTGGATGTGGGTGCTGAGCCCGACCTGCGGGCTGAGCAGATGGGCACGGTCGCTCACCCCGGTCAGCGTGGGGGAGTGCACTTCGTGCCCGGCCGCACGCAGCAGCGGTGTGACGTGCTGCCATACCCATCCGCCGTGCCAGGCTCCGTGGAGCAGTACGAAGACACGGCGGCCGCTCATACGGACGCCCTGCTGTGAGGGATGCGGGCGTCCTGCTGTGCGCGCTGTTCACGGGCGAGCATCTTCGCCACCGCACGGCGTCCGCGGAGTGCGGCGAGGTCGGACTTGATGCTGGACTCGGCGGTGCCGCCCGGATCGGTGGCGTACATGATCTCCTGCGCCTCCAGGGCGTCGACGTCCTCCTGCATCACGGCGAGTTGCTGCTCGTGCTGGAACTTCGTGAGCTCCTGGTCGTCGATGAGGTAGTCGCGGCCCAGTGCGTAGAAGTCGTGCGTCTCGTTGCCGCGCCCCGGTGTCATCCCGTAGAGCACCTTCATGTGGAAGCCGTCCGGCTCCTCGGTGCCGGTGGCCGCGACGCGGATGTTGAGGACGAAGATGCCCGGCGGGTAGAAGTCGCCGTCCTGCCAACGGTCCACAGGAGAGGTCAGCCCGCAGGACTTCTCGTAGAACGGAGGGGCCTCGATGCCGATCATGCGTCGGCTGAAGCCGACCCGGTCGCCGTCCACGGTCACGTCGATCGGGGTCGCGGCGACGGCGGCGTTGCCGATGCTCGTCGGATGCAGGAACGTCTCATGGGTGAGGTCGAGCAGGTTCTCCAGGAGCAGCATGTGCCGTGCCTTCAGCGGGACGACGCCGTGCACATGGGTCCAGCTCGGGTCGGTCAGCCACGAGGTGTCGGGCAGCAGGCTCTCGTCGGCCAGTTCGGGGTCTCCGGGCCAGATCCATATGGCACCGTCCCGCTCGACCAGGGGAAACCGGCGCAGTGCCGCCTTGGGCCGGTCGGCCTGCTCGGCGACCCCGACGCACACGCCCTGGCCGTCGAAGCGGTAGCCGTGGTAGTCGCACTGGAGAGTGCCGTCGTCGTCGAGATGGCCCAGGGACAGCGGGTACTTGCGGTGGGGGCAGCGGTCCTCGACGGCCGTGACGGTCTGGTCGGGCAGCCGGTAGAAGCAGACGGGGATGTCCGTGATCCAGCGCTGCTTGAGTGTTCGGCCGATCTCGTCGGACCAGGCTCCCAGGTACCAGCCGTTGCGCACATGCTGTGTCAATGTCATCGCGGGTCCTTTCTTCGGCGTCGGCCGTCCGGCTCGGGCGTGTGCCGGGTCGGTGATGGGTACTGAGGTGTACCGGTCCGCTTGCGACCGACAGGGCGCTGTCCGGACCGAGTCGGGGGTGTCAGAGATCCAGGACGAGGCGTCCGCCGCGCGCCCGGGAGACGCAGATCAGCATCGTGTCGTTCGCGGCGCGCTCGTCCTCGGTGAGCAGTGAGTCGCGGTGGTCGACCTCGCCCTCCAGGACGGAGGTCTCGCACGAGCCGCAGATGCCTTCCTCGCACGAGGTCAGGACAGGGACGCCCGCCTGCTCCACGGCCTTGAGGACCGACAGGCCGGGCGGCACGGTCACTGTGGTCCCGGACGCCCGCAGTTCCACCTCGATCGGCTGCTCGGCCGTGTCGTCGGCGGGCTGTCGGACGGCCGCCGCGGCGAACCGCTCGATGTTCAGCGCACCGGTCGGCCAGTCGGCGCAGTGCGCTTCGACCGCGTCGATGAGCCCTGCGGGGCCGCAGCAGTACACCAGGGTGGACGGGTCGGGATCACCGAGGAAGCCGGCGAGGTCGAGCAGTCCGTGCTTGTCCTGCGGCCGCACTGTCACGCGCTCGCCGTGGCCCTCCAGTTCGGGCAGGAACGCCATGGAGGAGCGTGTGCGGCCACCGTAGAGCAGGGACCACTCGGCCATGGCGGCATCGGCCTCGGCGATCATCGGGAGCAAGGGGGTGATGCCGATGCCGCCGCCGACGAACAGGTATCGGGTGGCGGGCCGCAGCGGGAAGTTGTTGCGCGGGCCGCGCACCCGAAGTTCGCCGCCCGCCTCGACGTGGTCGTGGATCCACTGCGATCCGCCGCGCCCGTCGGGCTCCCGGAGCACCGCGACACGCCAGTGAGCCGTGTCTCCCACCGGGCCGCACAGCGAGTACTGCCGGGTGGCGCCCGTGGGCAGGACGACGTCGATGTGCGCGCCCGGCTGCCAGACCGGCAGCGGTTCGCCCGAGCTCGCCGCGAGCTCCAGCGACACGACGTCGTCCGCCACCGCATGCCGGGCCAGCACCGTGACGGTGCCTTCGAACTCGGTGCCGCGCCGGGTCCCGGTCGGCGTTCCGGCCGCGGCGGAACCGAGAGGGTGCGTGTCCGGGGCGGTGGCTGATGGGCTCGTCACGTTCGTCATCTCCTCGGTACGGTCGGCAGGGCGGGCCGCCCGGTGTCGGTGGCGGCACGATCGACGCTAGCCATCGCAGGATGCCCAGGTCATCGCTCGAATGACCGGACCGGGGCGGCGTATGGTCGTGGCCCGGACTACGTCATCCGTCGCGCGGGCCGGGCATGTCGTCGGCCCTGCCTGCCTGCGGGGCCTGGTCGAGGTGGATCCGCACCTGGCGGTCGTCCTCGTTCCAGAGGGCTTCCACGACGGCGTGCAGCCGTTCGACGTCGGTGCGCCACATCACTACGCCGTAACGGTCGTCGCGTGTGAGTGCGTCCTCGGGGACGGCCTCGGCCAACAGACTCCGGGGGTCGTACGTTCTGGCCGTTCCGTGCACCCTGTCGGTTTCGTCCGTGAACTGCACGTACAGGGACGTGTCGAGGAAGGGAACCCAGACGTGTGTGGCCTCGCGGGCACCCGTCGCGTTGTGCGCCGTCATGCCAGGACATCCGTCGTTTGCGGGTAGAGCCGCACGTACGCCTCTGCCATGGTTCCGTGCGCGAGGCCGAGGTTGGGGCCGGCGTTGCGCTTCAGCTGGACGCCGCGCCGCTTGGCGAGGTCGGTGTAGTAGTCCCACATGTGCTGCTGGGCGGCCAGGCACTCCATGGCCTTGCGTTTCTTGTCGAAGACGGGGGTGATGTCCAGCAGGACGTTCGGCTTGAAGTCGCACTGCTCCGGCTGGTGCGGCTCGAAGAAGAACACCGGGGGAGCGCCGAGCGGTTCACCGGGCGCGTCGTAACCGACCGCCTGGGCGAGCACGCGTGCCTGGAGCGCCATGCGGGCGGCGGCCGGATGGTCGCCGTTGTAGGGGTCCGTGAGGGTGTGGGTGAGGACGACCGCGGGATCCACCTCCCGGTACACGCGCACGACGCGGTCCACCAACTCCTGGGTCTCCAGCAGCGGGTAGTCCCCGGCGTCCAGGAACTCGATCTCCGCACCCAGCGCGGCCGCGGCGTTCGTGGCCTCGGTGCGGCGGAGTTCCTTGATCTCGTCCAGGCGCAGGCCGTCCCGCCAGGCACGGGCGGACTCGCCGCGCTCGCCGAAGCTCAGGCACAGCACCTTCGCGCGCTGACCGCGTTCGGCGGCCAGGGCAATGGCGCCGCCGGCCCGCCAGACGAAGTCGCCCGCGTGCGCACTGATCACCAGCAGCGCGCCTTCGGACGTAGTGGAGGCGTCGTGGCTCATCAGGACTCCCTGGGTCGAGTGGGGTGGGTGGGTGAGCAGAGGGAAAGGCACGTGGGCCCCGGATGTGGGCCGGAGACGGCCGGGATCGCTGTCGGCGTGCCGGGGCGGAGAACTCGGATGCCGGCCGAACTCCCATGCCTTCGCACGGACTTGACCGATGTTGCGACGCCGCAGCCGCCGTACGGGACCATGTGGCCGGTGTGGTGGAGGCACCGCGGACGCTCGAAGCCCGACAGGAACGCGCGAGCTGAGCCCGGCCGTGGCAGCAGACCACGGCGGACCCGCGGCACCCCCAGTGCCTTCCGCCTTCCGGGAGCGGGAACGAGGCCCTTCCGTCCATCGGGTCGGGACCGAGGCCGTACGCCTCCTGCGGACCGAAGCTGCCGCTGGAACGCCGCGTGGACCGCCGTACGAGCCGCGCGGCGGCGTGATGGTCGGCCATGGCTGCTCGCACCCGACTGTCACACTCTGTCGCCCGCGTCGGACTCCTGGACGGTCTTCTTGGCCCAGGCGACTTCGAGCTTGCCGGTGGGCGTTCGGGGCAGGACGTCCGTCAGGACCACGGAGCGCGGCACCTTGTAGCCGGCGAGGCTCTGCCGAGCCCAGTCGCGCAGCTCCTCCCCGGTGACGGTCGTGTCCGCCCGGACCGCCACGACGGCGGCGACCCGCTCGCCCCAGGTCTCGTCAGGGACGCCGACGACGACACAGTCGGTCACACCGGGGTGGGAGAGCAGGGCATTCTCCACTTCCTGCGGGTGCACCTTCTCGCCGCCCGTGTTGATCACGCCCGAGCCGCGTCCGAGGAACCGGATCGCGCCGTCGGCCTCAAGACGGGCGAGGTCACCGGGGATGGCGTACCGGACTCCGTCGATGGTGCGGAACGTCGTCGCGCTCTTCTCGGTGTCCTTGTAGTAACCGAGCGGCATGGGCCCGCAGTAGGCGAGCTTCCCGACGTCGTCACTGCCGGGTTCGACGAACCGGTCGTTGTCGCCGATAACCCTCGTCGCGGGCACGGGGAAGAATCGGGCGGGCAGGTCTCTGAGGGAGGAGGTGATCGCGAAGGCGAAAGGTCCCCCTTCGCTCGACGCGATGGCATCGATGACCGTGATCTCGGCTCGCTCGTGCAGTCGCCGCTTGAGTACGTCGCTGAGAGCCGTGCCGGAGCTGAGGACCCTGCGCACGGAGCCCAGAGCGTGCGGCGTCCCCGCCTGCTCCGCCCGCACGAGCTCGTCGACGAGCGGTCGGCACACGGCATTGCCCGCGACGATGACCGTCGCGACCCGCTGCTCGGCGATCGTGCGCCAGACGTGCTCCGGGTCGAGCCCGCCCTGCCGCGCGGTGACCGCCCTGCCGCCCACCATCAAAGCGCCCATGGTGTTGAACAGTCCGGTGGCGTGCATCAGCGGCACGACGGGCATCGTGGTCGGCGCGCTGCCTTCGCGGTGTGCCTCGACCGCGATGGCCACGGCCTCGTCGAGCGTCGCCGGCAGCTCGGTGACACCGAGCGGATGGAAGATCGGGACCACCAGGGAGTGCAGCAGATCGCTCTGTCGCCACACCACGCCCTTCGGCTTGCCGGTGGTCCCGCCGGTGTACATGAAGAGCCGGTCGGATCCGGGGCGTGGCTGCGGCTTACGCGGTTCATGCGCCGCCAGCAGTTCTTCCAGCTCGGGTACGACAGGCCCGGCCGGGCCGTCGGCAGGCTCAGCGCCGTCCCTCACGAGCAGCTTCAGCGTGCTCACATGGTCGGCGGCATGCGTGACCCGGGCGGCCAGGGCGCCGCTGAAGACGACCACTGCCGCGTCGGCGTCGGTCAGGAGTTCGGAGAGCTCCTCGCCGGTGTAGCGGTAGTTGGCGTTCACCGGTACGGCACCGAGCTTGAAGGCGGCGAAGACCGTCTCCAGGTAGGTGGCGCCGTTGTACAGGTAGCAGGCCACGGTGTCGCCCTCGCCGACCCCGGCCTCTTCCATCGCGGTGGCCAGCCGTGACGCCCGCTCGTCGAACTCACGGTAAGTGATCTCGCGCCCGGGCTCCGTGATGGCGATGGCATGGGGCAGCGCATGGCACACCGCCTCCCAGATCGTGCCGATGGACACGTCCACGTCTCGGACCTCCTCGTCCTCTATGGCTCGCGCGGACCACATGATCGAGCAGGCCGCTCGTGCGGCCCCGTGGACCCTTGGGGGGAGTAACGGTCCACGGGGCGCTCTTCCAACCTAGGCAGCCGCCCTCAGCAGGGGGAACGCGAGCATTGACTGAACCTGATCGGCGCTTCGTCCCGCCGATGAACAGGTCGAATGACGTAGGACCGCCCGGAATCCGCCGGGCTACGATGCTGTGACCGGCCCCGAGTCGGCTTCGTCCCCAGGCCGACCGACGCCTGCCGCGGAGGCACCCGGTTCCACGCCGCGTCCGCCTGGCACAGCGGGCTTCCGGGCAGGTTCATCGTTCGTCGACCATGAGGAGATCGGTCATGTCCGCGTCGCCGCTCGTGGGGTGGGACGACATCGCCGCCGCCGCGCCGGACGGCCTCGCCGTTCTGGACTGCGTGGGCCGCTTCGTACGGCTGAACCCGGCGGCCGCCGCGCTGCTCGAGGCGGACTCGGAGGGTGAGCTGATCGGTGGGCCGTCCCCGTTCACGCCGGCGGAGGGGGTCGGCGCATGCCGGGCCGGGCTGCTGGAAGCTCGATCGGATGAGCAGGTGGCCCACTGGGAGCCCGCATCCGGACCCCGTCGCGAGTTCGCCTACCGGACCCGCAGTCTGCCGACCGACCCGAAGTTCACGGTGGTGTCGTTCCGCGACGTCACCGACGAATGGCATCGGCAGCGCAGGATCGCGGCGATCGCCAGGACGTCGATCGCACTGGCCTCGGAGGGCTCGCTCGGCTCGACACTGGACGCCGTGGCGCAGCAGATCGTCCAAGCGGACGGCCTGGCCGGCGTGCAGATCCTCACCCTCGACAGCACCGGCCGAGAACTGAGGCTGATGGGTTCCGCGGGGCTGCGGCACTGGGACGGGTTCCTCGACCGTCTCCTGGAGTGCCGTGACCGGGGCGCCCGGCTGTGCATGCTGGACACCCTGAAGGAGCGCAAGCCGATCGTCGTGCCGCACCGATGGGCCCAGATCCTCGAAGACCCCGCCTGGGAACCGCTGCATGCGTACCTCGGGGAGCTGAACTGGGACTCTTTCGTCAGTGTGCCGCTGATGGCGCGCGGCCGCCCCGAAGGGGTGCTGAACGCCTACTTCGCCCCCGGCCAGAAGATCGGCAGCCGGACACTGGAGTTCCTCGCCGCCATGGCGGAACAGGCCGCCCTCGCCGTCGACCACGCCACCCTGCTCCAGACGGAGCGTGAGGGTGCCCGCCGCAACGAGCGTCAGCGCCTCGCCCGCGACCTGCACGACTCGATCGTTCAGCAGGTGTTCTCCATCGGGATGCAGGCCAACGCCGTGGGAGTGCTGGGTGCGCGGGGCGAAGCGGTTTCCGCGGTGGCGGTCCGGAACTTCGCCGACGAAGTCGGGTCCCTGTCGCGGACCGTCCTCGCCGATCTCCGGGCCATGGTGCACGAACTCCGTCCGTCCGCCTCCCTCCGGCTCGGGCTGGAGGACGCGGTGACCACGCTCGTCAAGAGCACCGAGAACCGGACGGGTCTCAGCATCGGGCTGGAGTGCGGGCAGGAAGTGGACGCGGTCGAACCCGAACTGGCCGAGGACATGTACCGGATCGTCGCCGAGGCCATCCACAACGTGGTCAAGCATGCGGAGGCCACCGCCGTCACCATTCGTCTCGGCATACGCGACCACACACTGACCGCCGTGATCCGCGATGACGGCTGCGGATTCGCGGACTCCGGCGGACGACGGGACGCGCCGGACAGCGAAGGGGGCCGAAGGACCGGTCCCCACCGGCACCACGGCTATGGACTGACGACCATGCGCGAAAGGGCGGAGCGATGGGGCGGCACCATGAGGATCAGATCCGGCGCGAAGAGCGGCACGACCGTACGGGTCGTCGTACCCCTTCCGGTACGAGTGCCCCAGGCGCCGCCCACGGAGTCGGAGTACGGCCGGAACGCTCCGTCGGCAGTCCCGCTCACGGAGACGGAGCACTCCGCCCGGTCCGGGTCCTGATCGTCGACGACCACGCCGTGGTACGCCGCGGAATCCGCGCCTACCTCGAGGTCCTGGACGACATGGAGGTGGCTGCGGAGGCCGCGGACGGCCAGGAGGCGCTCACCAGGCTGGACGCGATGGCCGCGCACCGGGAACTGCCGGACGTGGTGCTGATCGACCTGCTCATGCCCAGGATGGACGGGGCCACGGCGATCGGAGCGATCAAGCAGCGTCATCCCGGTGTCCGGGTCGTGGTGCTCACCAGCTTCGGCGAGATGGAACGCGTCCACGCGGCGCTCGCCCAGGGAGCCGCCGGCTACCTGCTCAAGGACGCCGAAGCGGGTGAGGTGGTGGCCGCGATCCGCGCGGCCGCCCGGGGCGAGGTCTTCCTCGACCCCGCGGTGGCCAGGGGGCTCACCCAGGAGATCGTTTCGCCACCGACCGGGCTCGCCTCGCTCACCGGCCGGGAACGCGATGTCCTCGTCCTGGTCGCCGAGGGCCGGTCGAACCAGCAGATCGCCGACGAGCTGGTGATCAGCGAGCGCACCGCCCGCACCCACGTGAGCAACGTCCTGCGCAAACTCCGGCTCACCTCCCGGACCCAGGCCGCGCTGCTCGCGGTACGGCAAGGGCTGGTGCCCCCGAAGAGCTGACCGCTCCGCCGACCGCGACGGATGTCCCGGACCGGACGGGACACAGGTCGGCCACAGGTGCCGTCATCAGCGGGATCCTCACGGGCCCCGGCGTTCCTACGCTCAAAAGGACGCCGTATCGACCAGCTCAGGAGGACATCATGCTCGACGGCAAAGCCGCCATTGTCACAGGTGCGGGCCGAGGCCTGGGACGTGCCTACGCCCGTGCCATGGCGGCGGCGGGTGCCTCCGTCGTCGTGAACGACCTGGACGCCGACGTGGCCAAGGAGACGGTCGGTCTGATCACGGACGCGGGCGGAGCAGCTGTCGCGCATGTCGGGGCGGTCGGCGGTTCCGAGTTCGCCGACGAGCTGGTGCGGCGCGCGGTCGACGAGTTCGGCCGGCTCGATGTGATGGTCACCAACGCCGGTGCGCTGCGTGACAGGACCCTGCGCAACACCACCGACGACGACTTCGACGTCGTCGTCAACAGCCATCTGCGCGGTACGTTCACCTGCGGCCGCGCGGCGGCGGCCCACTTCCGGGAACAGGGCGAGGGCGGTCGGCTCATCCTGGTGGGATCGCCGGCGGGGCAGCGCGCCAGCTTCGGCCAGACCGCGTACTCGGCCTCCAAGGGCGCGATCGTCGCGATGACCCGCACCTGGGCGCTCGAACTCGCGAAGATCGATGTCACCGTCAACGCCATCGTGCCCACCGCGCTGACCCGCATGGTGGCGACCATGCCCCGGGTCGGTGACCTCGTGGCGAAGGTCGACGCGGGGGAGTCCGTTCCCGACGCCCTTCGGCGACAGGGGCTGGGATCGCCGGACGACGTGGCACCGGTCATCGTGTATCTGGCGTCGAAGGAGTCGGCCCACATCACCGGACAGGCCATCGCGGCGGGGGGCGACCGGATCGCTCTGTGGACGCACCCCGGTGAGGTCGAGGAGCGGTTCCGGCAGGACGGCTGGACCGCCGGATCGGTCGCGGAACTCTTCTCCGGCACCTATGCGGACCGGCTTCAGGACTTCAGGCCCACGCCCCTCGATCTGGCGGCCTTCGAGGAGGCGTGACGCGCACGCGGCCCCTCGACGGCCCTCAGGTCCGTGCAGTGGGCAGTGGCTCCTCAGGCTTGCGGCACCGCGGCGACGCGGGCGAAATCCGCGCTGATGTCTCCCGCCGTCTGCAACAGCGATGGCAGATGCTCCTCGACAAGTCGCTCGACCGATGTCTCGGCCGCGTGACAGTTGACATTGAGCGCCGCGATGACCTGGCCGGAGCCGTCACGCAACGGGGCCGCGACCGACCGGATACCGGGCGCCAACTGCTGGTCCGTCAGCGCCCATCCCCGTGCTCGCACCTCGCGCAGGACCGCGTCGCGTTCGTCGGGGCTCGGCTGCCAGCACGGCGTCAGCCCCGAGCGTGAGGGTTCGGCGAGCACCTTTTCCAGCTCATCGGCCGGCAGTGCCGCCAGCAGTACCTTTCCCAGGGAGGTCTGCAGTGCCGGAAACCGCGTTCCGATCTGCACCGACAGGGTCACGAGCTTGGGGACAGCCACCCGGGCCACGTAGATGATGTCCGATCCGTCCAGCTGAGCCACGGAGCACGACTCGCCGGTTCGCTCCACCAGGCGCTCCATATGCGGCCGCGCGATGTCCCACAGACCCATGGAGCGTACGTAGGCGACCCCGAGTTCGAGCACCCTGGGGGTCAGCGCGAACCCCGCCTCACACGAGCGGACATAGCCCAGTTCCTCCAGGGTCAGCAGAATCCTGCGGGCGGTCGGCCTGGCGAGCCCGGTGGCGCCGGCGACCTGAGCCAGTGACATCTGTGGCTGCCCGGGCGGAAACGCGGCAATGACCTCGAGCCCTCTGGCCAATGCCTCGATGAAATCCGGTCCTGTTCCCTGGCGTGGCACGCGACTCCTCGGCTGCGGTCGAGCTATGGGTTCCCGCAGTCAGCCTAACGCCTGTCCGTACTGCGGACATGAGTTCAAGCGGGACTTCCCAGCGAAGGGGTTGACACCGGAAGGGTCCGAAGTGACGCTGACCCAAAGCTGTCCGCCAGGCGGATGATTGTCCGACAGGCGTCATCGCCCCTTCCTTCTCGCGCTTCCTGGTCATCGACGTCCTGCACGCCGAGAGGCGGGGAACGGCGCAGAAGCACGGAACGGTGGGGCAAACCTGATCCTCTGGAGGGTCACATGTCCGAAAGAGTCCACACAGCACCGGCGGAGACCTGGGCGGCACCTGTCCGTACCGGACTGCTCATCGACGGCAAGACCGTTGAGACCGAAGACTGGACGGCCGTCCACAACCCCGCGGCCCCTGATCAGGTCGTCGGTCATGCCGCAGCGGCCACCGTTGAGCAGGCCCGGGCGGCGGTAGCCGCCGCGGACGCGGCGTTCCCGAGCTGGGCAGCGATGCCCGCACGCCGGCGAGCGGAGATCATCGGCCAGGCGCTCACCCTCCTCGACGGCAGTGAGGCCGAGCGGGCGGCCCTGATGACCAGGGAGAACGGCAAGGTCTCCTTCGAGAGCCAGGTGGAGATGGGGGTTTTCGTCGCACGCACCCGGGCGGCGATAGACCTGGCCGACTCCCTCGACCAGGTACGACGCCTTGACGGCCCGCCGCTGACCTCGCACATCCATCGGCTCCCCACGGGCGTGGTCACCGTCATCGTGCCGTTCAACTGGCCGATCGCCATCCTCGGGGCGAGCCTGCCGTACGCGCTGCTCGCCGGGAACACGGCCGTGGTCAAGCCCCCGCCCACCGTGCCGCTGGCCATGGTGCGCACGCTGGAGCTGTTCGCCGCGGGGCTCCCGGCGGGGGTGCTGAACGTGGTGACGGGCAGCAACGACGCGGTCGCCCCACTGCTCACCGACCCGCGTGTCCGAAAGATCGTCTTCACTGGTAGCACGGCCGCCGGCAAGCACATCATGGCGGCCGCCGCACAGAACCTCGCCTCGGTGACGCTCGAACTCGGCGGCAACGACCCCGCGATCGTCCTCGACGACGCCGTACTCGACCAGGAGCACATCGGACGGCTCGTCCAGGGCGCTTTCCTGACCAGCGGCCAGGTCTGCATGGCGGTCAAACGGGTGTACGTCCATCGCTCCCGCTACGACGAGCTCGTCGACGCGCTGACCTCCGCCCTCGACACCCATTGCGTGGGCGCGGGAACCGATCCCGCCTCGACCATGGGCCCGCTCAACAGCGCCGCCCAGCGCGACAAGGTCACCGCCATGCTGGCCGAGGCGGCCGACGCCGGAGCCGAGGTGCGCGAACGGGGCACCCTGGCCCCCGGCGCCGCCACCTCCGCGGGCCACTTCCTGCGTCCCGCACTCGTCCTCGACCCCGACCCCCGCTTGCGGATCGTCACCGAGGAGCAGTTCGGCCCCGCCCTGCCGATCCTGCCTTTCGACGACGTCGATTCCGTGGTGGACCGGGTCAACAACGACTGGTCGGGACTGTGCTCCTCGGTCTGGAGCGGCGATCCCGCCCACGCGGGCAGGATTGCGGAAAGGCTGCGTACCGGAACCACCTGGATCAACCACGCCAACGCCGTCGCGTGCGACGACCGGGCTCCCTTCGGCGGCTTCCGCCAGAGTGGCATCGGACGGGAGATGGGCTCGGAGGGCCTGCTCTCCTTCACCGAAGCGCACACCATCACCACGCACGGATAGAAACGGCGATTGCGGCTGTACCCCGCCGGCCCTGAGTGGGCGGGGTGCAGCCGCACTCCGGCCGTACGTCAGAGCAACGGACCCCGCCCGCTTCGAGCGGACGGGGTCCAGCCGTTCTCCGGCCGTACGTCACATCAACGGCACGGACACCGCGTTGTAAGGGGTGTTCTCGTCCCGGCCCGGGGTGGTGAAGCGGGAGTTGGGGAGGTACAGCCGACCCTGGTAGGCGGCGGCCGTGGTGGGCAGGTCGAAGCGGTCGTCCCTGATCACCCCGACCGCGGTGCCCCGCGTACCCGACCGGTTGAGCCGGATCACGTCCACCTGGTTGGGGTTGGGCTGGACGACGTAGAGGGTGCGGCCGACGAGTGCGAGCCCGTCGCCGCTGGGCAGTGTGGTGTCACCCAAGTCGACCTTGCGGGCCACGCCGGTGTGGGGGTTGACGCGCATCAGCGAGCCGCCGTCCGCGGCCGCGTTGGTGACGAGCAGGGCGCTGCCGTCGGGGGTGAGCGAGATGCCGTTGGACGTGAAACCGGACTGCACCCAGTCACCGCTCAGCGTGAGGCTCTCCGGGGCGCCGATGCGGCCCTGCCTGCCCAGGGGCAGCTTGAACAGCTGTGCGCTGAACGACTCGGTGAACCAGGCGGCGTCGCGGGTGAGCAGGACGTCGTTGACGAAACTGTTCTCTCCGGCGACCACGTGGTTGGCGAGCAGCGCACCACTGTGGGCGTCGACGACCCGCAGTTCACCACTGCTGCCACCCGCCAGGAACAGCCGCCCCCAGGAGTCGGCCTTCAGCCCGACCGTCATGCGTCCCAGGCCGCGGTGGACCACCTTGCCCTTGCCGTTCGTGAGGTTCACCCGGTACACGCCGCCGGTGGCGATCGATCCGAAGTAGGCGTACGGCCCGGAGCCGATCGCGACTCCCTCCGGCCCCCACCCGTTGGGCAGCGAGAACTCCATGGGCCAGGACCTGGCGGTGCCCGGGGCGGCCTGTGCCGCACCACCGATCAGTGTCGTCGCCCCCAGCGCGATGCCCGCGCCGAGAATCTGCCTGCGTGCGAGAGAACTTGTCATCGATCGTCCTTCCACGGAAAAAAAGACGGGCCGTGCCGTTCCGGCTGGGCGCCTGGAGTCAATTATTGATAGTTCAAGTAGATGGACACAGCGACGAATGTCCTGACTCTCAGACTCCCTTCGTCCCACCGGAGGGAAAGCGGCCGGATCGGTGCGAGCCCGGACCGTGAAGGCGGACCACTCGACACCAGACCGACCTCGCAAGGCCGAACGTCGCGCACGAGATACGTCATTCGTCCTTACTTCCAGCGCTCGTCTCCCGGCTCTCTGTCCAGGCCGTCACCGCTGGGCCATCATCCGAAAACCTGCCGGCCGCAGTGGCGCGACCGGCGTGAGCACGGTGACGGCTCAGCGCCGCACCGGGAGGGCGAGCGGGCCATGAGCGTGCAGCGACCGCACATCGAACCGGGCAGGCTGTTCATCGGCGGAGAGTGGCGGGACGCGGAGTCCAAGGAGCGGCGCGACGTCATCGACCCGTCCACCGGCAAAGTCGTCACCACGGTCGCGGAGGCCGACGGGACCGATCTCGCCGTCGCGGTGGCCGCCGCCCGCGAGGCCTTCGACGCGGGGCCGTGGCCCCGGACGCCGGCCCGCGAGCGCGCCCGCGTGCTGCACCGGGTGGCCGATCTGGTGCGCGAACGGGCGGACGAGATCGCCGCCGTGGAGAGCCTCGACGTCGGCAAGCCCGTCTCGCTGAGCCGAGCGGTCGACGTGGAGACCGTGGCCGAGACATACGAGTACTACTCGGCGCAGGCGCAGAGCCTCGACGGGGCCACGCGGCAGCTCCCCATACCCTCCCACGCCTACACCTGCAGGGAGCCCATCGGCGTGGTGGGAGCGATCACCCCGTTCAACTTCCCATTGATCCTGAGCACATCGAAGTTCGCCCCCGCCCTGGCGGCCGGCAACACCATCGTCCACAAACCGGCCGACGAGACCCCCCTCAGCGCGCTGCTGATGGCGGAGATCCTCGCCGACGCCGGCGTTCCCGCGGGTGTGGTGAACGTCGTCACCGGCAGCGGCCCCGTCCTGGGTGAGGCACTGCTGCGTCATCCGGGCGTCGACAAGATCGCCTTTACCGGGTCGACGAGGATCGGCCGCCTGGCGGCGAGCACGGCCGGCGAGCAACTCAAGCCGGTCACCATGGAGTTGGGTGGCAACGCGCCGCACATCGTCTTCGAGGACGCCGACGTCGGGAAGGCGATCGGCGCGATCATCAAGGCCTTCGTCTTCAACACCGGACAGTTCTGCATGGGCGGACCCCGGCTGCTGGTCCACCGGTCCCTGTACGACACCACGCTGGGCATCCTCGCCGACGCGGTTCCGGCGGTCCCCGTCGGCGACCCCTTCGACCCGGCCACCGTCGTCGGGCCGATGGCCGGCGAGCGGCACCTGGAGAACGTCGAGCGGTACGTGAAAGCGGCCGCCGAGGACGGCGGCCGCATCGTCGTCGGCGGTGAGCGCTTGGAACTCAACGGCGGTTACTACTTCAAGCCCACCGTCATCGCCGGCCTGGACAACGACGCCCGCACCGTCCAGGAGGAGATCTTCGGCCCGGTGCTGACGGTTCAGCCCTTCGACACCGAGGAAGAGGCGATCGCGCTGGCGAACAGCACGCCGTACGGACTCGCCGCCGGTCTGCAGACCTCCGACCTGGCGCGCGCCCACCGCGTCGCCGCGCGCCTGGACGCCGGCATCGTCTGGGTCAACGACTGGGCCATGCTCGATCCCGCCGTGCCCTTCGGCGGCGTCAAGCAGTCCGGCTACGGACGCGAATCCGGGCCGGAGGCGCTGCAGGCGTACATGAGGACCAAGTCGGTCGTCATTTCCCTCGCCTGACCCCTCGACAGGGCCCGCTCCGAGCGCCCGGCCGCCGCCGGCGGGCCCTCCCGGCCGGATCGGCCGGGTGAACTCCGTCCCCGGCTCTTGGAGCCGGAGTCACTTTGCAGGAAGGCGAGCCCGCAGCTATCGTCATATTCAACAATGCGACTAGGTGCCTAGTTGTTTAGCGATGGCCGTGTGCCACTTCCATCAGCAGCGTTGACGAGAGGCGGTCGGCCCCGTGTCGAGCAGTGCGTATCTGCGCTATGTCGCCCTGGGTGACAGTCACACCGAGGGGCTCGGGGACGGCGACGACGTCCGTGGTCTTCGGGGCTGGGCGGACCGGCTCGCCGAGCAGGTCGCCTGCCACAGCCCCGGGCTGCTCTACGCCAACCTCGCGGTGCGCGGCCGTAAGGCCGGTCAGGTGCGCGCCGAGCAGCTGGCTCCGGCCCTCGCGATGCGGCCCGACCTCGCCACCGTGGTGGCTGGGGTCAACGACGTGTTGCGCCCGGGCTGCGACCTCGACGAGGTGGCCGGCCATGTTGAGGCGATGTTCGCCGCTCTCACCGCGCAGGGCGCCACCGTCGCGACCCTCATGTTTCCCGATGTCGGGCGTATCACGCCGTTGGCCCGCCCGATCGGTCACCGTGTTCTCGCACTCAACGCGCGCATCCGGGAGGCCGCCGACCGCCACGGCGTGGTGGTGGCGGAGACGGCCGCGCACGCGGCGGCGACCGATCCGCGGTTGTGGAGTGCTGACCGGCTGCACGCCGGCCCGCTGGGACACGCGCGCATCGCGGCTGCCGTGGCCCAGGCGCTCGGTCTGCCGGGCAGCGACGACAAGTGGACCCTTCCCCTGCCGGCCGAGGGGACAGACATCTCTGTCTGGAGGACCGTGGGTGCCGAACTGCGCTGGGCCGGCACCTTCCTCGGCCCTTGGGTCGGCCGCCGCCTGCGTGGCCGCTCCTCCGGCGACGGCCGCCAGGCCAAGCGGCCGGCGCTGCTTCCGGTGGCCGCGTCCGCTGGGGACACCTCCCCATCGGTGTGATGCGCTGGCTTGCGACGACGCCGACGGCTCCTCGTGCTGAACTGCTCTTCAGTCGAGTTCCAGCCCCTGCGTCAGATCACCGGCGTCGTCCGCTCCATCCTCTAGACCCGGTTCTACGACCGCAAGGAACTGCATCGCGATCCCGCCGACAAGGAACCGCAGCTGGTCCTCGCTCGGACACAGACCGACGACCCCTGAGAGGCCGGGCTGCTCACGACCGTCCAGCTACTAACTTTGTTGACTAACTGTGTGGGTGGGGTCGCCGCAGTCAGCCGTCGGCCCCGAGCGCGGCCGTGCGCTGTTCGAGCCTGCGCAGCGCCATGTCCCCCCACTGGAGGTTCTCCCGCTCGAACGACATCCCGCGCAGCAGGGTGAGATACGGGCCGATGCGCTCGGCCTCGGCGAAGTACGCCTCCTCAGAGCGCCCCTCGAGCAGGCGCTGCCGGAGCCGCTCGTAGCGGGCCAGCTTGGCGGTGGCCCACTCCATGCGCTCGGTGATGGCGGTCCGGACCGCTTCCATGTCGCCCGCGTCCAGGCACTGCACCTTGACAAGCAACTCGTCCCGGATCACCGCCGGTTTGACCAAGGGCTCGGCGGTGTAGGCGTGGACGGCCTTCCGCCCGGCCTCCGTCAAGGAGAACAGTCGCTTGTTGGGGCGGCGCTTCTGCTCGACGACGCGGGCCGTGACGAGTCCTTCGGCCTCCATGCGATCCAGCTCCCGGTAGAGCTGCTGGGGCGTCGACATCCAGAAGTTGGCGACCGTCGCGTCGAACGCCTTCGC
Source organism: Streptomyces sp. SD31 (assembly GCF_052068475.1). NCBI lineage: Bacteria > Bacillati > Actinomycetota > Actinomycetes > Kitasatosporales > Streptomycetaceae > Streptomyces > Streptomyces sp. SD31. The sequence continues at coordinate 44,314 of NZ_JBQHCX010000022.1, forward strand.
GAGGTCGTACCCGGACGCCTCGCCCTCCAGCAGCGCGGCCATCACCGCGTTCCGCAAAGCCATGGATGCACGCTAGCGGATTAATCAACAACGTGACTAATAGTCACCCCTTTCCTGAGTATCAGACGTGGGCGCATGCATCCTTCCGCAAGGCCGTCGAGAGCGGCGACCTGGACGCTGTGTGCCGGCAGAAGGACGATCGGTGCGGCCCAGGACGGCCTTTCGGTGCGCGCCCTGGGCCGCGGTGTCACATGGCGGGTCGGCGAGTTGGCGGGTTGGCTGTCCGGTCAGCGCAGCGAGAACGTCGACAATCTCTGGCCCTCGCTCAGCACGAGGTACACGTCCTGGCGCCCCTTCGCGGCGGCGGACAGGGAGGCGTTCACCGTCTCGTACGTGTACACCGACCCCGTTGCGGACGCCGTCGCCGTACCGACGAGTGTGCCGGTCGGTGAGCCGAGCCGTATCTCGACCTTGCCGGCCGCTCCGGCCACCCGCGCACTGAACTTCGCCGCGCCGGAGCCCAGTTGGGCATCGGCGAACTCGAGCCAGGCCCCGTCGGCCGAAGCCCCCACCGAGGTTCCCCGGACCTTCGACTCGTCCACCAACCGGACACCCTCGTAGTCGTCGAAGTTCTCGGCGCGGGTCACCCGTGACAGATCCCGGGCCGGGATCGTCTCGCCGCGCACCTTCAGGGAGGTACGGGAGCGGATGTCCTCGGAGGACGCGCCCACGAGGACGTCGTACGTGCCGCTCTCGACCACCCACTTGGAGCGGGTGACGTCCCAGTGCGCGAGGTCCTTCGTCGCGAGCTTCAGCTTGACGGTCTTCGTCTGGCCCGGCTTGAGCGAGATCCGCTGGAACGCCTCCAGCTGTTTCAACGGCTGCTTGTCGCGTGAGACGCGCTGGTGGGTGTAGAGCTGCACGACCTCGTCCCCGGCACGCTTGCCGGTGTTCGTGACGGCGACCTCGTATCCATCGTCGAAGCGCTTCAACTCCCCGTAACGGAAGGAGGAGTACGAGAGTCCGTAGCCGAACTCGTAGAGCGGGTCGCCCTTGAAGTACTGGTACGTGCGGTCGTGCTTGATGTTGTCGTACTCCAGGATGGAGGGGAGGTCGGCCTCAGACTCGTACCAGGTCTGGGTGAGCCGCCCGGCCGGGTTCACGTCGCCGAAGAGGACGTCGGCGAGGGCGTTGCCGGTCTCCTGGCCCGCGTGGGTGGTCCAGAGGAGGGCCGGGACCTCCTTCTGGAGGGCGCCGAGGGTGGTCGGGTAGCTGTTCTCGACGACCACGACCGTCTTCGGGTTGGCCGCGCGCACCGCCTTGACCAGGGCTTCCTGGGACGGGGCCAGGCCCATGTCCTCACGGTCGTCGTTCTCGCGGCCGTTGATCGCGGGCATGGATCCGACCACCACGACCGCCGCGTCCTTGCCCTTCACGGCGGCCACGGCCTCCTCGGTGCCGCTGCGGACGACGTCCTTGGTGTAGTGCGCGGCCTCCTCCTTGGTGACGAGACCGAGGGTGCCGTCGGGGCCGGTCGGGCCGAGGTAGACCGGGTTCGACCACCAGGGCTCCCGGGTCTCGTAGCCGGCGTACCGCAGCAGGTGGGTGCCGTCGGCCTGCTCCTCCAGCGCGAACTGCTGCTGCACGAACCAACCGTTCGGCTGGACCTGGTCGTTGACGAAGTTCGACCAGTTGTAGCCGACGTACTTGCCGTTCGCGGCCGACCGCAGGGTCACGATGCCGGAGCCCCAGTCGAACACGTCGAACTGGGCCTCGGCCCCACTGGACGCGCTCTCCTTCAGCGCCTCGCCGTCGGCGTCCGTCCCCGCCGTCACGTACGTCCCGCTCTCCGCGTTCTTCAGCGTGATCCGGTCCACGCCTTCACTGCTCGCGACCGACGTGCCGAGTTTCGCGGCGATGCCCTCCTTGGGCGTCACGGCGTACGGCAGGGTGCCCGAGTACCAGTCGGTGTAGAGGGTGTCGGCGAGCGGACCCACGACCGCCACGTCCTGGGACGCGGAAGCCTTCAGGGGCAGGGTGGCGGCCGAGTTCTTCAGCAGCACCGCCGCATCGGCCGCAGCCTTCCGGGCCAGCTTCTGATGGGCCGGACTGTTGATGACGGACTTGTCGATGGAGCCGTACTTCCCGCCGCCCGGGTCGAATTCACCGAGCCGGACGCGGATGCTCAGGATGTGCCCGGCCGCCGTGTCGACGTCCGACTCCTTCAACAGGCCTGTCGACACTGCCGACTTGATGGCCATCGTGGTCCGCTCGGAGTTCATGTCGTCCGTCGTGAAGCTGTCGATGCCCGCCTTCAGCGTGGCCGCGTTGCCCTCGGTCAGGGTGCCGTAGTACTTCTGACTGCCGGTTCCGATCAGGTTGTTGGGCGCGTGGGCGTCGGTGACGTTCAGGAGGTCGTGGGAGGTCCAGGTGCGTACGTCGTCCAGCGCCGGATTGACTGTCGCCGGACGGCCGTTGACGAGGTTGTACGACGACATCACGCCGGTCGCCGCGCCCGCCTCGATCGCCGGTCTGAAGGCCTGCTCCTCGTACTCCTTGAGGACGCGTGGGCGCAGGTCGGACGAGGTGGTGGTGCGGTCGGCCTCGTTGTTGTTGGCGAGGAAGTGCTTGAGCGTGGGCGCCGTCTTGAGGTGGTCGGGGTCACCGCCGGTGAGGCCGGTGCCGTACGCGGTCGCCATCGCGCTCGTCAGGTACGGGTCCTCGGAGTAGCCCTCCTCGTTGCGTCCCCAGCGCGGGTCGCGCAGCGGATTGACCACCGGGGCCCACAGGTTGAGGCCCCAGCCGGGCGGGCGCTCCTGCTGGAAGCCGCGCGCCTCGTCGCCCACCGCCGAGCCGACCTTCTTCATCAGCGCCGGGTCCCAGGTCGACGCGAGGCCCACGGCCTGCGGGAAGACGGTGGTCTCGCCGAGCCAGGCGACGCCGTGCAGGGCCTCTGTGCCGGTCTTGAACGACTGGATGCCGAGGCGGGGGATCGCGGGCTGGTACTGGTGGAGCAGAGAGATCTTCTCGTCGAGAGTGAGGCGGGCGAGGAGGTCGTCGACACGGCGGTCGACGGAGAGTTTCGGGTTGCGGAAGGCGTACGCGGAGTCGTCCGCCGCGGCCGTTCCCGTGGCCGTGACGCCGAGTCCCGCGACCAGGGTCAGGCCCAGGGCCAGGGCGGGGATACCCCGTCCCACGGGGGTTCTCCGTCTTCTCTTGCCTTTCATGGCACGGCTCCTTCAACTAGGGCCTTGCATTGGCGGCTTGGACAGGATTGCTTCCGTGGGGGGAGTGGGGTTGGGGGGTGGTTCAGGGGCGGGGCATCGTGCTGGCCCGCACGGTCAGCCGCGGTGAGAGCAGAGTCGCCTCCGGTGCGGAGTCGCCGCCGAGTATCTTCATCAGCAGATCCACCGCCCCGGCGCCCACCTCGGCGGCCGGTATGGCGATCGAGGTGACGGGGACGCGGGCGCGCTCGGCCAGTTCGTCCGGGCAGATCGCCGTGACCGACAGATCCTTCCCGACCCGTAGGCCGAGGCCCTCGAACGCGTCGATCAGCGGCTCCAGGATCGGTTCGTTGTGCACCACGACGCCCGTCAACGCGGGCTGCTCCCGCAGGAGTTGCTCGGCGATCCGGCGGGCCGCCGCGGGCGTCGACTCGCACGGGTGGACCGAGGAGGACAGCCGGTTCCGGTCGGCCGCGGCGGTGAAGCCCTGGACCACGCGCTGGGCGAACCCCGTCTCCCGTACGTACACCTCGGGCGGCGACCCCACGAGTCCGATCACCCGGTGCCCGAGCCCGGCCAGATGCTCGACGCACAGCTCGCCCGCCGCCCTGAAGTCCAGGTCGATGCAGGTCAGCCCCTCCGGTTCCTGAGGGAATCCGATCAGCACCGAGGGCCGGTCCAGGGCGCGCAGCAACGGCAGCCGGGGATCGCGGAGTTGGACGTCCATCACGATCAGCGCGTCGACCAGCGCGGTGTCCGCGACGCGCCGCAGCCCCGCCTCGCCCTCCTCCTGCGTCAGCAGCAGCACATCGTGGTCGTGGGCGCGGGCGGCGGTGACCACCGACACCGCGAACTGCATCACCACCGGCACATGGATGCCGGCCCGTAAAGGGATCACCAGCGCCAGCACGTTCGACCTGCTGCTCGCCAACGCCCGGGCCCCGGCGTGGGGGCGGTAGCCGAGCTGGCGGATGGACGCCTCGATGCGCCGCCGGGTCTCCTCGGAGATCGGGCGCTTGCCGCTCAGGGCGTACGAGACGGTGCTGGGGGAGACCCCGGCGTGCCGCGCCACATCGGTGATCTTGACCATCAGCCCAGCTTCACCGTCAGAAACCCGGTACCGGCCTTCGCCCGCACCTCACGTCCACCCGCGGCCAGTCCCCAGGGCGCCGAGGGATCACTGCAGGAAGCCCGCAGCACGTCCCCTTCTCGGACGACGGTGAAAGTCACGTCGCCCACGGCTACGGTCACCTGGGCGCCGCGTCCGAGCCCGTACGCGTGCAGGGTGACGCCGTCGGCGTACGCGTAGTCGGGCCGGTCGTCCACGGCCCCCACCGGGATCACCGCACCGGGCCTGACCAGCAGCGGAACGCTCAGGAAGCCGTGTCGCTCGCGCACCCAGCGCGGTCCCGTGACCGACTGCCCACTGAGGAAGTGGGTCCAGGTGCCCTCGGGGACGTAGTAGGAGACGTCTCCCTCGTCGGAGAACACGGGGGCGACCAGCAGGTCGGGGCCGAGCATGTACTGCCGTTCCAGATGCGCGCACCCGGGGTCGTCCGGGAACTCCAGGACCATCGCGCGCATCATCGGCACGCCCTCGGTGTGCGCGGCGCGGGCGGCCTCGTACAGGTAGGGCATGAGGCGCAGCTTCAGGCGGGTGAAGAGGCGCAGCACGTCCACGGCCTCCTCGTCGAAGAGCCAGGGGACGCGGTAGGAGGAGCTGCCGTGCAGCCGGCTGTGCGAGGACAGCAGCCCGAAGGCGATCCACCGTTTGAAGAGGGCGGGCGTCGGCGTGCCCTCGAAGCCGCCGATGTCGTGGCTCCAGTAGCCGAACCCCGACAGGCCGAGGGAGAGCCCGCCCCGCAGCGACTCGGCCATCGACTCGTACGTCGCCTCGCAGTCGCCGCCCCAGTGCACGGGGAACTTCTGGCTGCCGGCGGTCGCCGAGCGGGCGAAGACGACGGCCTCGGACTCGCCCCGGTGCTTGCTGAGCACGTCGAAGACCGTGCGGTTGTACAGGTACGTGTAGTAGTTGTGCATCCGCTCGGGGTCGCCGCCGTCCGCGTAGGCGACGTCGAGCGGGACCCGCTCCCCGAAGTCGGTCTTGAAGCAGTCGACGCCCTGCGCGAGCAGTGCCTCCAGCTTCGACGCGTACCACGCGCGGGCGGCCTCGCTCGTGAAGTCGACGAGCGCCATCCCCGGCTGCCACAGGTCCCACTGCCAGACACTGCCGTCCGGCCTCTTCAGCAGGTGCCCGAGGGCCTTGCCCTCCGCGAAGAGCGGCGAGCGCTGCGCGATGTACGGGTTGATCCACACGCTGATGTGCAGCCCGCGCTCCTTGAGGCGGGCCAGCATGCCCTCCGGGTCCGGGAAGACCCGCGGGTCCCACTGGAAGTCGCACCAGTTGAACTCGCGCATCCAGAAGCAGTCGAAGTGGAAGACGGAAAGCGGGAGTTCGCGCTCCTTCATGCCGTCGATGAAGGAGCTGACGGTGGTCTCGTCGTAGGAGGTGGTGAAGGACGTCGACAGCCACAGCCCGAACGACCAGGCGGGCGGCAGGGCCGGACGCCCTGTGAGGGCCGTGTACTTGCGGAGGATGTCCTTCGGGGTCGGGCCGTAGATGACGTAGTACGTCAACTGCTGTGTCTCGGCGCTGAATTGAACCCGGGACACCGCCTCCGAGCCGACCTCGAACGACACCCGGCCCGGATGGTCGACGAAGACGCCGTAGCCCGCGTCCGTCAGATAGAACGGCACGTTCTTGTACGCCTGTTCCGTGGCCGTGCCGCCGTCGGCGTTCCACATGTCGACGACCTGGCCGTTCTTGACCAGCGGCCCGAAGCGCTCGCCGAGCCCGAAGACCTGTGTGCCCACGCCGAGGTTCAGCTGCTCGCGCAGATAGTGGCCGCCGGTGCCGGCGTCCCGCATGATGCCCATGCCCTTGGGGCCGCTGGAGGTGAGGGTGCGGCCGTCCGCGAGGAAGTCGACGTGCCAGGGGCCGGTGCGGCTGACTCTGACGGACAGGGCGCCCGCGGTGAGGGTCGCTGACTCCTCGTCGTAGCCGGTATGGGCCGTGAACTCGTCCTTCGCCAGCTCGAATTGGGGCCCGTGCGGCTCCTCGCCCTCGAAGTGCGTGAACGTGATGCCGATGACGTCCGGCATCGGCGCGTGCGCGCTGATCGTCACGACCGGTCCCTTCAGCAGGTCGCCGCGGTGGCGGATGGGCTGGGTCGGCGCATGGATCTCCAGGGCGCCGGCCCCGTCGGTCACATCGAGGACCTCGACCGGGTGAGCTGCGGTCACCCCCTCGCGCAGCAGCCAGTAGCCATCGGTGAACTTCACGGGCCACACTCCTTCATTTGACCGCACCCACGGCGATCCCGCGGGTGAGGGTCCGCTGGAAGACGAGGAAGAAGACGATGGCGGGCAGGACACCCAGCAGCGCGGCGGCATTCGTCATCGTGGCGTCCATCAGACGCTGGCCCTGGAGCACGCCCAGCGCCACCGACACGGTCTGGTTGTCGTTGGAGATCAACATGACCAGGGGCAGCAGGAACTCGTTCCAGGTCCAGATGAAGAAGAGGACCAGCAGCACGCCGATGGTGGGCCGGCTGACGGGGACCACGATCCGCCACAGCACCTGCCACTTGTTGGCCCCGTCGATCTTGGCGGCCTCGATGATCTCGCGCGGGAACTTGCCGAGCACGGCGGAGAGGAGATACGTACCGAACGCGGCCTGGATCACGGTGAAGACGATGATGACGCTCAGCCTGGTGTCGTACAGGCCGGCTTCCTTGCTCAGGTAATAGATCGGATAGACCAGCGCCTCCTGCGGCAGCATGTTCGCCAGCACGAAGAAGGCGAGCACCCAGGTGCGGCCCTTGATGCGGCCGATGCCGATCGCGTACGCGTTGAGGACGGACAGGACGACGGCCAGGAGAGCCACACTGCCGCTGATCAGTACGGAGTTGACGAGCTTCTGCCCGAAGTCGACGCGCTCCCAGAAGTCCTTCAGGCCGTCGAGGTAGAGGCCCTCGGGGAGGCTGAGCGGGCCGTTCGACGAGTACTCGGCGGGCGACTTCACCGCGTTGAGCGCGACGATCAGGAACGGCAGGACCATGAACAGGGCGCCGATGAACAGGGCGACGAGGACGGGATAGCGACCGACGACGGAGCGGACGGGCCGGCGTGCATCGGTGCGTACGGCTGTCTCGGTGCGTACGGCTGTCATGTGCGGAGCCCTTCCTCGGTGTCCTCGGCGCGGGTCTGGAGCTTGAGGCCGATCAGCGCCAGCACGAGGATGACCACGGTCAGCACGGTCGAGATCGCGGCGCCGTAGCCGACCTGGGTCTTCTCGAAGAAGGTGGTGAAGGAGAAGTAGGAGGGGACGTTGGTCGCACCGCCGGGCCCGCCCTTCGTGAGGACGTACACCGCGCCGAACACCTTGAGCGCGGCGATCGTGCACCAGAGGAGGACGACGTAGATCTCGGGCCGGATCTGGGGGAGGGTGACGTGCCAGAACCGCCGCCACCAGCCGGCGCCGTCCAGCTCGGCGGCCTCGTACAGCTGCGGGTCGACGCGTTGCAGCCCCGCCATGAAGATGACCAGCGGGAAGCCGATCTGCACCCACACCATCACGCCCATCACGCTGTAGAGCGCGAAATCCGGGTCGCCGAGCCAGTCCTGCTGGAGGCTGCCGAGTCCGATGGCCTTCAGGAGTTCGTTCAGGGAGCCGTTCTCCGGTGCGAGAATCCAGCTCCACACGATGCCCGCGACCGCGATCGGCAGGACCTGCGGGAGATAGAAGCAGGCGCGGAGCACGGCGACCGTCTTCGTACCGAAGTGCTTGCCGACGAAGTCGAACAGGGCGGCCGCGAGGACCAGCCCGACCACCGTCGGCACCGCCGCCATCGCCATGACCATGAAGAGGCTGTGCCGGAAGGACGCCCAGAACTCCGAATCGTCCATCAGCTCCCGGTAGTTGGCGAGCCCGGCCCACTTCGGAGTGCCGACGCCCTGCCACTCGGTGAAACTCACGCCCGTGTTCATCAGGAACGGCACGATGATGATCGCGAAGAAGGCGAGGATCCCCGGGAGCAGGAACAGGGTGTACGAGTCCCGGGGGCGGCGCGGGCCCTTCGCGTGCTGGTCCTGCTTGGTGACCCGGCCGCCCCGTTCTCCCCGCTTGACGGTGACCGTCATGTCTTCGGTACGCCCTTGTCGTACGCCTCCTGCACCGCGTCCAGGTAGGCGTCCGGTGTCGCGCTCCCCGTGATCAGCTTCTGTGTCTCGGAGACGAGGACGTCGTAGAAGCCGGGAACGGGCCAGTCCGGGTAAAAGGCCAAGCCGTCCCTATCGGAGAGGGTGTTGAAGTTGGCGATGAGCGCCTTGGCCTGCGGGTCGGTGATGGCGGCAGGGTCGGCCGCCACGGGGACGCCGCCCTTGTTGCCGAGCAGGTTCTGGATCTTCTCCGACATGGTGATGTCGATGAAGTCGTACGCCAGCTCCTTGTTCTTGGCGCCCTTGGGGACGACCCAGAGGTTGCCGCCGGAGCCGGCGGTCATGTCCGAGTCCGGCCAGAGGAAGGTGCCCCAGTCGAACTTGTTCTCCGCGGCGAAGCGGCCGTACCACCAGCTGCCGGAGAACAGGATCGGGCTCTTGCCCTGGATGAAGGAGACCCCGGCGTCCTCCGCCTTCGTGCCGCTGGACTTCTTGCTGATGTAGCCCTTCTTCACCCAGTCCGCGAAGGTCTCGGCGCCGTAGGTCCAGGCGGCGTCGTGGAAGTCGGTCTTGCCCTTGTAGAGCTGGTACGAGTCGACCCACGCGCGGTCGGCCTTCGACAGGGCGAGCTGGTAGAGGTACTGGCCGGCCATGTACTCGGCGCCCGCGTTGGCGAGCGGGGTGATGCCCTCGTCGACGAACTTGTCCATGGCGGCGGTGAGTTCGGCGAACGTGGTGGGTTCCTGGATCCCGTACTTCTTGAAGAGGTCCTTGTTGTAGAACACCATCGTGTACTCGGCGTAGTTGGGGATCCCGTACCAGTTCCCGGAACCCATCACGCCGTTGGTGTCGTACTGGCTGGTCGTCCGCACCCCGGCGCTGAGCTTCTTGTCCCAGCCGCGCTCGGTGGCCTCGGCGGTGAGATCGGTCAGGAGCCCCTGCTTGGAGAGGAGTCCCGCCGTCGCGTTGCCCTTGTTGTACTCCATGAGGTCGGGTGCGTCGCTCGAGTTGAGGACCATCGGGGCGGTCTTCTGGATCTGTTCGAAGCCCTTCTCCTCGAACTCCACCTTGACGCCCGGATGGGTCTTCTCGAACTCCTTGATGGCCGCGTTCCAGGCCACGCCCATCGCGCTGTCCGGACCCTCGTAGTGCCACAGTCTCAGCGTCTTGCCGTCTGATCCACCACTGTCCGAGTCGCCGCAGGAGGCCAGGAGCAGAGCCCCGCTCAGAACCGCTGCGGCGGTCGCCACCACACGCCTTCGTGCCGTCAACATCCAGTGCCTCCAGGGGAGTCGGATGGCTCACTGTCCCGTGAGTCGTGCTCGTCACGCTCGTCGTGGGGGGCGTCACGCAGGGTTCATCGAATCGTTTCGATGCGGGACGTCGAAGCGCTTCGACGAGGAAGGTATGTGGGGGCTGGGGGCGCGTCAATGGGGCGCGTCGGAATTGGGACGGGTGTTCGGTTGGGCGGACGGGTCCGTCAGTAGACGTGACCCAACATGTCGCGTCTATTCAGCAAGGCCGGCGCCACCAACAGAACGCACCCTGCGGCTTCGACGGCGAGGGTCGGCTTGACCAGGTTCGCGTCGAGAGCAGCCCGGCCCCGATCGCATTGAGCAGGAACAGCGTGCCGATCGTGTCCAGATACCGGTAGCCGTCGTATCAGAGGTGGAGGTGGATCGCGCCCATGGCCACGGCCGTTCCCGCCGCGGCCGGCCGCAGGGCGACGAGCACGAGCGTGCGCTCAGTAGCCATTGCGGTCGGTCGTGTCGGTGCCCGGTGAGGCGGTGTCACCGACGGTGAGCTCAGTCTTCATGCCCAGGTCCTTGTGCCCGCCGACGGGACAGTAGACCTCGTACGTGCCGTCCTTCAGCGTGATGGTGAGATGCGCCGACTCTCCGGGTTCCAGCGTCCGCGTCTTCTCTTCCGTTCCGGAGCCCTCGATCTCCAGGGCGTGGTCGTGGCGTCCGTCGTTCTTGGCGACGAAGGTGTAGTCACCCGCCTCCAGCGTCGTCCTGGACAGCTGCATCTTGAAGTCGGTCATCTTGACGTCCACCTGAGTGGTTCCCGGCTTGCCGCTCTGCTCCGGGGTCGACGTGGACGAGCCACCACCGTTGTCGTCTCCGCCTCCGCACGCCACGAGGATGCCCGCCAGTGCTCCGGCGGCCAGCCCGGGCCCGACGTTCTTGCGCACCAACGTCATGAGCGTCGTCGCCATGTCTCGGCCCTCCGTGAGAAATCGTTCCTGACCAGAGGTACGGACGGACTGCGCCAGGGGATTTCCGGCAAGCGGGAGCAAGCGGAAGAATGGGGCCGTGTTCCCGCGTGGAAGCGGGGGAATCCGTTCGGCGAGGTCCGCCGTATCCACTGGTATGCGGAGATCGGGCCTCCCCCTCGGGCGGCTCTCGGACGAGGCGCTGCTGGCGGGAATGGCGACCGGCGCCCCGGAGATCGCCCTTGCGTTCGTCCGCCGGTTCCAGCACATGGTCTTCGGTATCGCCATCGCTGTCGTCGACGACCCCCAGCTCGCCGAGGACATCGCCCAGCAGACCTTCGAAAGAGCTTGGCGTCACGCGCAGGTCTACGACTCCCGGCGCGGATCGGTGAAGACCTGGCTGGGGACCATCGCGCACAACCTGGCGATCGACGCCGTCCGCGCGCGCAACGCGACCCCGGTCTCCCCCGAGGACCTCGACGCTCTGCTCGGCATCGTGACCCGGACGCCCGAACAGTGGGCACTGGCCGACGAGGCGGCATCGCGGATACGGGCCGCGGTGGCCGGCCTACCGCGCCAGCAGGCGCGTGCCGTGGTCATGGCCGGGATCTACGGGATGACCGCACGGCAGATCTCCGAGTTCGAAGGGATCCCCCTGGGCACGGCGAAGACACGGATCAGGACGGCGATGGGGAAACTGCGGACGGTTCTGGGACCCGAGCGAGCCGATCATGACTGACAGGGACTGCGAGCGGCTGAGGGCCGTCGCCGACGAGCTGGCGCTGGGTATCCTCCCCGGTCAGGAGCGCGCCGAGGCCATCGCCCACCTGGACCGCTGCCCCACCTGCCGGGAACACGTCGAGCAGCTGACGCTCGTCGCGGACGGGCTGCTCTCTCTCGTCCCGGGCAGCGAGCCGCCCGCCGGCTTCGAGACACGAGTGACGGACGGGCTGCGCCCGAACCGGCCGCCACGGCGACGGCGCCGACCACGGGCCGGCGTAGCAGTCGCGGCCGCCGCCGCGATCGCCCTCGGGTTCGGCTTCGGTGGCTGGGCCGTCGGTACGGCCATCGAGGGGGTGCCGGCTCCCCCCTCGCAGAGTTCGGAGCCCCCCGGCTCGAAGCACAGCCTGCGCGCAGCGTCTTTGCTGGCCCCCGACCACCGTCCGGTGGGCCGGATCTTCGCCTATACCGGATCTCCGGGCTGGCTCTACATGTCGGTCCACCTCGGCCGGGAAGGGTCCGGATCCGATTCCCGGGCCGCAGAGGAGTCCGAGGCCGCAGTCTCGCGCGACGGATACCCGGAAGCCGGAAGGGTCAGCTGCCGACTGGAACGTACGGACGGCACGTCGGTCCACATCGGGGATTTCGCCCTCGACGACGCCGGCCGGGGTTACTGGGGAGCCCCCACGCGGGTCGACCCGGACACGGTGTCCGGTGCCCGGCTGCTGGCCGCGGACGGCTCCGTCCTGGCCACGGCCCACTTCGACGCACGGCAGAACCGGTGACCGCAGTTCACCGCTCGTGTGAATCGATGCGCCCTGGAGCAGGCGAGTGTCTTGCGCCCACTCCCGCCAGTAGCGCCCGGCAATGCGCCTTGCTCCCCAACCGGCCCCTCGACCACGGATTCGCGGCATGGGATCGTGGTCGAACGGGCGTACGCGGAGGTGGGCCGCATGACCGATGCCGATCCGGGACTGTTCGGTCCCTCCTCGGTCACCTGGCAGATGCATGGCGACCCCATGATGTGGGTCGCCGGAGTCCGCGCGCTCTACCTCCAGGCCCTGCATCCGCGCGCCGTGCGCGGCGTCATGCAGAACTCCGACTTCCGGCGCGACGCCTGGGGCCGACTCCTGCGCACGGCCAACTTCGTCGGGACGATCACGTACGGCATTACCGAGGCCGCCGAGAAGGCCGGGGCCCGAGTCCGGAAGATCCACGGCATGCTGAGTGCCACCGACCCGGACACGGGGGAGCGGTACGGCGTCGAGGAACCCGAACTGCTGCTGTGGGTGCACTGCGCGGAGATCGACTCCTATCTGCAGGTCGGCCGCCGCTCCGGCTTTCACCTCACCGACGCGCAGGTCGACCGCTACATCGCCGAACAGCGCGTCAGTGCCCGCCTGGTGGGCCTGGACCCCGACGCCGTACCGGCGAACCAGCAGGAGATGGCGGCGTACTTCGAGAAGGTGCGCCCCGAGCTCGCGTGCGGACCCGAGGCACGCGCCGTGGACGACTTCCTGCTCCGCCCGCCGACGCATCCCCTTCTCATCCCGGCGCGCGAGGTGCTGTGGCGGCGCGTGGCGCAACTGGCGTACGCCGCCCTGCCGCCGTACGCCCACGAGTTGTACGGCAGACCGGCCCCGAAACCCGCCACCGTCACCCGCCAGTTGCGTGCCACGGGCACCCTGCTGCGCTGTATTCCCGCACGTCTGCGCTGGCAACTCCCGCCGAAACACATCCTGCGCGCCATGGCCCGGCTCGGTCCCGACTCGCGCCCGGCACCGTACAAACTCGGACGATAGCTCGCCATACTGGACGAGCCGGGGGAGGGTGGGGCGGACCGTGACGGGGGGCGATCGCGGGAGATGGGGGACAGCAGGCTGATCCAGGGCCGGTACCGGCTGCTCGATCTGATCGGGCGCGGCGGTATGGGCGAGGTGTGGCGTGCGCGCGACGAGTCGCTGGGCCGGCATGTCGCCGTGAAGTGCCTCAAGCCGCTGGGACCGCACCACGACCAGTCCTTCACCCGTGTCCTGCGGGAGCGGTTTCGGCGGGAGGCCCGGGTGGCCGCCGCACTTCAGCACCGCGGGGTGACCGTCGTCCACGACTTCGGCGAGTCCGACGGCATCCTCTTCCTGGTCATGGAGTTGCTTCAGGGCCGCAACCTCAGCCAGCTCCTGGAGGACAACAAGCACCACCCGCTGCCCGTCCCGGACGTCGTCGAGATCGCCGACCAGGTCGCCGCCGCCCTCGCCTACACCCACCAACAGGGCATCGTGCACCGCGACCTGAAGCCCGCGAACATCATGCGGCTCGCCGACGGCACGGTGAAGATCTGCGACTTCGGCATAGCACGTCTCGGCCACGACATCGGCTTCACCTCCCGGCTGACCGGAACCGGCATCGCGATGGGCACCCCGCACTACATGTCGCCGGAGCAGATCAGCGGAAGCGAGGTGGACCAGCGCAGCGACCTGTACTCGCTGGGGTGCGTACTGTACGAAATCGCCACCGGGGTACCGCCGTTCGACCTCGACGACCCGTGGGCGATCCTCGTCGGCCACCGCGACACCCCGCCCCGGCCGCCGCGCGACCACCGCGCCGAGCTGCCCGAGTACCTGGAGAAGGTCATCCTGGACCTGCTCGCCAAACGCCCCGAGGAACGCCCACACGACGGACGCGAGTTGGGGCGGAGGATCGGTCTGGGCCGTACGACGCCGACGTACGTGCCCACCGTGGTGACCCCGCAGCCGGACCACAGGCCCCCGGCGCCCCTGGCCCGCGAACCCCGCCTGCCGTCCTGGACCCGTGGCATGACCACCGGCCACAAGGCCACCGGCGCCGGACTGCGCACCACACCCCCCGATGCCGGGGCCGGCCTCACCGGCGAGTGGGTGCCGCGGCCGGCCACCGGCCGCCCTGAGGAGACCGCCGTGCCGGACGGGCCCGACGCCCCTTCCGCGGCGACGCTCGCGGCGCTGTCCGGACGGCACAACGCCGGGCTCAGCCTGGGCCGGCTCGGCCGCTGGACCGAGGCGGGCGAGGTGCACCGGGCCGTCGCCGCCGAGCGCGAGCACCTCCTCGGCCCGGACCACCCGGACACCCTCGCCAGCCGCTACGAGGTCGCCTTCACGCTCAGCCGCACCGGCCGCGCCGCCGACGCCCTGCGCGAGTACAAGCACGTCGCCCGCGCCCGCAGCCTCGCCCTGGGGCCGGACCACCCGGAGACGCTCGCTGCCCGGCAGGAAATGGCTTACGTGCTCGGCCAGTTGGGCCGTCACTTCGACGCGCACCAGGTCTACGCGTCGGTGCTGACGGCACGGGAACGCGCCATGGGCGCCGATCATCCCGACACCCTGCGCTGCCGCCACAACCTCGCCTTCAACCTCAGCAGGCTGGGCCGTCTGGAGGACTCGTACCGCATGGCCGAGGAGGTCGCCGTGGCCCGCGCCCGCGTCCTCGGCCCGCAGCACCCCGACACCCTGGTCACCCGCTACGAAGTCGCGTATGCGCTGGGCCAGTTGGGACGCTGGCCGGAGGCCCTGCAGACCTATCGCGAGGTCGCCGAGGCGCGCGGGAAGGCACTCGGCCCGGACCACCCCGACACCCTCGCCGCCCGCTACGAGGTCGGCATCAGCCTCGGCCGCCTCGGCCGCAGCGCGGAGGCGCTCCAGCTCTACCGCGACCTGATCGACGACCGCACCCGCGTCCACGGCCCCGCCCACCCCGAGACCCTCCGCGCCCGGCACGGCCTCGGCGTCAACCTCGGCCGGCTCGGCCGCTGGGAGGAGGCCCTCGCCGAATCGCGAGACGTGTGCGCGATCCGCGAGCGCGTGCTGGGCCCGGACCACCCCGACACCTTGGTCAGCCGGCGCGAGGTCGCCGTGAGCCTCGGCTGGCTGGGCCGCTGGCCGGACGCGCTCACGGAGTACCGCAGGGTGGCCGCCGCCCGCGAACGCGTCCTCGGCGCCGGCCACCCCGACACCCTCGCCAGCCGCAACGACGAGGCCCACTGCCTGGAGCAGCTCGGGCGGGGCGCGGAGGCCGTCGAGCTCTACCGGAGGGTGGCGGTGCTGCGGCAACAGCAGGGGTCCGGTGGCTCGTGAGGCCGGAAGTCTCCCTGGCCGGTGACTCCTGCGCGGCCGACCTATGGCCGACCTAGATCATCACGTGTTACGAAGAACCATGCCTGCACACGAGGGACACCCGGGACACCGTACATACGACACGGTCATCGTCGGCGGAGGCCACAACGGCCTGGTCGCCGCCGCCTACCTCGCCCGGGCCGGACGGTCCGTGCTGGTGCTGGAGCGGCTGGAGCAGACGGGGGGCGCCGCCGTGTCCACGCGGCCGTTCGCCGGCGTCGACGCACGGCTGTCGCGCTACTCGTACCTGGTCAGCCTGCTGCCGAAGAAGATCGTGCGGGACCTCGCCCTGGACTTCCGCGTCCGCACGCGCAACGTCTCCTCGTACACGCCCGTGGAACGGGACGGACGGCCGACCGGACTGCTGGTCGGGGGCGGTGAGCGGCGCACCCGGGAGGCGTTCGCCCGGCTGACCGGCGGCGATGCCGAGTACGCGGCCTGGCAGCGGTTCTACGGCATGACCGGCGAGGTCGCCAAGCGGGTGTTCCCCACACTCACCGAACCCCTGCCGAGCCGCGAGGAACTGCGCCGCCGGGTGGACGACGAGGAGGCCTGGCGCATCCTCTTCGAGGAACCGATCGGTGTCACGATCGAGGACCGCTTCACGGACGACCTCGTGCGGGGCGTGGTCCTGACGGACGCGCTGATCGGCACCTTCGCCGACGCCCATGACGCCTCACTGAAGCAGAACCGCTGCTTCCTGTACCACGTGATCGGCGGCGGCACCGGCGCCTGGGACGTCCCCGTCGGCGGCATGGGCGCCCTCACCGACGCCCTGGCCGCGGCGGCTCGTCAGGCGGGCGCGGCCGTCGTCACCGGGCACGAGGCGGTACGGATCGACACGGACGGCCGTACGGCGGAGATCACGTATCGGACGGCGGACGGCGAGGGCGTCGCCGCCGCCCGGCACGTCCTGGTGAACGCCTCCCCGCAGGAGCTGGCCGCCCTCACCGGCGACACGCCCCCGGCCCCCGCCGAGGGTGCCCAGCTCAAGGTGAACATGCTGCTCAAGCGCCTGCCCCGGCTGCGCGACAGCTCCGTCGACCCCCGCGAGGCCTTCGCCGGCACCTTCCACATCGCCGAGAACTACGGCCAACTGGCCACTGCCCACGCACAGGCCGCCGCCGGGGAACTCCCCACCGCGCCGCCGTCCGAGATCTACTGCCACTCCCTGACCGACCCGACGATCCTCGGCCGCGACCTCGTCGAACGGGGCTACCAGACCCTCACCCTGTTCGGACTGCACACGCCGGCCCGGCTCTTCGAACGCGACAACGAGGCCGTACGCGAGGAACTGCTGAAGTCGACGCTCGCCCAGCTCGACGCCCACCTCGCCGAGCCGCTCGCCGACTGTCTGGCGACGGATGCGGACGGACGGCCCTGCATCGAGGCGAAGACCCCGCTGGACCTGGAACGCGACCTGCGCCTGCCCGGCGGCAACATCTTCCACCGCGAGCTGGCCTGGCCGTACACCCAGGAGGGCACGGGCCGCTGGGGCGTGGAGACGCGGCACCCGAACGTGCTGCTGTGCGGGGCGGGCGCCGTGCGTGGGGGCGGGGTGAGCGGGGTGCCGGGGCACAACGCGGCGATGGCGGTCCTGGAGGCCGGCGACGGTTGAAGGCCTAACCGCCTTCCGGTGCGCCGTAGGAGAACTTGTACCCGGTGAAGTCCGCGACGCGGACGTATCCGATGCGCTGATAGAGGGCGTTGCTGGTGGCGTTGGTCGGGTCCGCGAACAGGACGACGTCCGTCGCGCCCGCCGTCAGCGCGGCCCTGGTCACCTCGACCGTCACGGCGCCCGCATAGCCGCGGCCCCGGAGGTGGGCCGGGGTGTAGACGGGGTCCACCCGGATCATGCCGCCGACCATCGACGTCGAGCCCGCCATGGATACGGGAGTGCCGTCCGGGGCCTCCCAGAACGTGAAGTGCTTGTCGGCGAAGCGGGTGTCGGCCCAGGAGCCGGCGTCAATGGCGTCCATGGAGGCGTTCTCTCCCACGTCGACGCAGAACTCATGGCACCAGCGCACGACTTGCTCATGGTCCTTCTCGTCCGCGACGCGGCCCAGGCCCGCCGCGAACGGCTCCGGTGGGCTGAGTGTGCCGAGACGGTACAGATGAGTCCGCCAGAAGGGTACCGGCGCCGCGCCCGTGTGCCGCTGCCATGTTTCGGCGAAAGCGGTGGCGCTGTCGTGGTCCGCGATGACGCCGGAGGGGGAGTGGCCGAGGCCGGCCAGGTGAGCGGCGAGGGCGCCGGCCTGTTCGGCAGACAGGGGGGTGAGGCTCAGGTGGCCGAGCCCCGTGCGATAAAGGACAGCGCGGACCTCGCCTCCTGACTTCAGTCGGCCGAAGACGGTGGCGGCGGGACCGTGTGCGTCCGCCCGGCGTGTGCGCAGTTTCTCGAGGTCCGTCAGCGGTGTGTTGTGCAGGGCGGGGCGCGAGCGCAGGAAGTCTCCGGCTCGGGCGAGAAAGTCGTCGATGTCTTCGGTGAGGTGCCAGTCGTCCGAGCGCATGCCTCATGGTCCCTGGAGTCGTCGCGTGTGTTGCGGCGAAGTGGCTGAGCGGTCAGTCAGTGGCGGCCGACCAGCCCGTCGCCTCGATCCGCGCCGCGTCCGCCGGGCGGGCCTCGTCGAAGAGGACGGTGTCCGCCGCCTCGACCCGCAGGCCGTCGACGTACACGCCGCGGCCAACGTACAGCCGGTCGGTCGCGTACCGCCAGCGGAGCTTCAGCTGCCGGTGCGAGGGGACTTGTGCCGTCAGCCGGTGCCAGACTCGCCCCGACCAGCCGGTGACCGTGCCGGCAGGGTGATCCTGCGGTCGCTCGCCGGGGCGTGTCGTCGTGAAGGGAAGCCGCTGCCAGGTGGTGCCCCCGTCGGTGGTCGCCTCGAGGGCGAGGACGTCCGACTGGGGTTCGGTGTCCCACCACAGGGCGCAGCACAGCCGTGCGTCGCCGGGGAACGTGTCGAGCGCGGGGAGAGCCAGGGTCGCGGTCGTGGCGCTCGCCATTCCCGAGAACCATGCGGTACGACCATGCCGGGGCCGGACCGGCACGGCGCGGGCCAGGTTGTCGGCGGCGGCGACCCGGGGCGCGGAACCGGAACGCCAACTGCGCACCGGATGGACCGAGTTGCCGAGGACGACGAGGAAGGAGTCGGTCGTCGGGTCGAGGACCAGCGAGGTGCCGGTGAAGCCGGTGTGCCCCGCGGTACGCGGCGTGGCCATCGCGCCCATGTACCAGTGCTGGTAGAGCTCGAAGCCCAGGCCGTGCTCGTCGCCGGGAAAGGCGGTGTTGAAGTCGGTGAACATCAGCTCCACCGACTCCGGTTCCAGGATGCGTGACTTGCCGTAGGAGCCGCCGTTGAGCAGCGTCCGGCCGAGCACCGCGAGGTCCCAGGCGTTCGAGAACACGCCCGCGTGGCCCGCGACCCCGCCCAGGCTGAAGGCGTTCTCGTCGTGCACCTCGCCCCACACGAGCCCACGGTCCAGGCCGGACCAGGGCTTGCGGGCGTCCTCGGTGGCCGCGATCTTCGGCTTCCAGGCCGCGGGCGGGTTGTAGCGGGTGCGGCGCATGCCGAGCGGGGCGGTGATCTCATCGTGGAGGAGGGTGTCGAGCGTGCGTCCGGTGATCTTCTCCAGGACCAGTTGGAGGGAGATCAGGTTCAGGTCCGAGTAGAGGTACTTGGTGCCCGGTGGGTTCAGCGGCGCCTCGTTCCAGATGAGTTGGAGCTTCTCCTCGTACGTCGGCACGCTGTACAGCGGTATCCAGGCGCGGAATCCCGAGGTGTGGGTGAGGAGCTGACGGATCGTCATGTCTTGCTTGCCCGCACGGGCGAAGTCGGGGAGGTAGGAGGCGACCGTCGACTCCAGAACGAGGGCACCCCGCTCGACCTGCTGCACGGCGAGGATCGAGGTGAACAGCTTGGACACCGAGGCCAGATCGAAGACGGTGTCCTCGGTCATCGGGATCTGCTGGTCGGCCGGGAACTCGACGCCCCTGTCGGTCTTCTCGTCGTACGCCCGGTAGCGCAGCGCCATGCCGATGGGCTGGTGCAGGGCTACGGTCCCGCCGCGCCCGGCGAGCAGGACGGCGCCCGCGTACCAGGGGTGCTTGGGGGAGGGGTCGAGGAACGCCTCGGCGTCGGTGACGAGCCGGCGGAGGTGGGCGGGGAGGAGACCGGCACGCTCGGGGGAGCCGTGGCGGAGGGTGGGGTGAGCGGACGCGGGGAAAGCTGCGGCCGGGTCGGCGGGTAAGGGGGCGAAGGCCAGGGCACCACCCAAGGCCACAGCGCCCAGTTGGCGGCGGGTAAGTCTGGGGGCCTCATCGGTCATCGTGAAACCTTCCTGTCGGGTGCCGGTCGTGTCAATGAGGCGTGCGCGTTCCACGAGGTGTGCCCAGGAGGCGAAGGGAAAACTGACGGGTCATCAGGAAACCCCTTCCGTCCTCCGGAGGACTCCGGCATCCTGCGCCCATGCAGACGGAGCTGAGCAAGAAACTGGGAGTCGAGCACGCCATCTTCGGCTTCACGCCGTTCCCCGCCGTCGCCGCGGCCATCAGCCGGGCCGGCGGCTTCGGAGTGCTCGGCGCGGTCCGCTACACGGCCCCCGACGACCTCAAACGCGACCTCGACTGGATCGAGGCCCATGTCGACGGCAGGCCCTACGGCCTGGACGTCGTCATGCCCGCGAAGAAGGTGGAAGCCCCGAACGGTCACACGCTGACCGAGGCCGACGTCGAGGCGATGATCCCCGAGGGGCACCGGCAGTTCGTCAAGGACACCCTCGCCAAGTACGGCGTGCCCGAACTGGCCGAGGGGGAGGCGTCCGGCTGGCGTATCACCGGGTGGATGGAGCAGGTCGCCCGCACCCAGCTCGACGTCGCCTTCGACTACCCGATCAAGCTGCTCGCCAACGCCCTGGGCTCACCGCCCGCGGACGTCGTGCAGCGTGCCCATGACCGGGGTGTCCTGGTCGCCGCGCTCGCGGGCAGCGCCCGGCATGCCGTCAAGCACAAGGAGGGCGGCATCGACATCGTGGTCGCCCAGGGCTACGAGGCGGGCGGCCACACCGGCGAGATCGCCTCCATGGTGCTCACGCCGGAAGTGGTGGAAGCGGTCGACCCGCTGCCCGTACTGGCGGCCGGAGGGATCGGCAGCGGCCAACAGGTGGCTGCCGCACTAAGCCTCGGCGCCCAGGGTGTGTGGCTCGGCTCCATATGGCTGACGACCACAGAGGCCGAACTCCCCTCACCCAAGCTCATCGAGAAGTTGCTGGCCGCCGGCTCGGGCGACACCGTGCGCTCCCGCGCCCTGACCGGCAAGCCCGCACGTCAGCTGCGCACCGAGTGGACCGACGCCTGGGACGACACGAACGGGCCCGGCACCCTCCCCATGCCCCTGCAGGGCCTGCTCGTCGCCGAGGCCGTCTCCCGCATCCAGAAGTACGAGGTCGAGCCGCTGCTCGGCACGCCCGTCGGCCAGATCGTGGGCCGGATGAACAGCGAACGCAGCGTCCAGGCCGTCGTCGACGACCTCACCCGCGGCTTCGAGCGAGCCGTCGATCGCATCAACCGCATCGCCGGAAGGAGCGGCCAGTGACGAGCACGAGCACACCCCCGGCAGGCTTCTGGGCCCAGGCAGCGGCCGACCCCGACCGCACGGTCCTCGTCGCCCCCGACGGCGAGGAGTGGACCGCCGGCCGACTGCACGCCGCCGCCAACCGCCTCGTCCACGGCCTGCGCGCGGCCGGCCTGGAACGCGGCGACGCCTTCGCCGTCGTGCTGCCCAACAGCGCCGAGTTCTTCACCGCGTACCTCGCCGCCAGCCAGGCCGGGTTCTACCTGGTCCCCATCAACCACCACTTCGTCGGCCCCGAGATCGCCTGGATCGTCGCCGACTCCGGCGCCAAGGTGCTCCTCGCCCACGAACGCTTCGCCGCCCCCGCGCGCCACGCCGCCGACGAGGCCGGCCTTCCCGGCACCCACCGGTACGCCATCGGCACGGTCGAGGGATTCCGGCCGTACGCCGAACTCCTCGACGGACAGCCGGAGTCGGCGCCGGCGGATCGCGAGCTGGGCTGGGTCATGAACTACACCTCGGGCACCACCGGCCGCCCGCGCGGCATCCGGCGGCCACTGCCGGGCAAGGTCCCCGAGGAGGCGTACCTGGGCGGCTTCCTCGGCATCTTCGGCATCCGCCCGTTCGGTGACAACGTGCACCTGGTCTGCTCGCCGCTCTACCACACGGCCGTCCTCCAGTTCGCGGGCGCGTCCCTGCACATCGGCCACCGCCTCGTGCTGATGGACAAGTGGACGCCCGAGGAGATGCTCCGGCTGATCGACCGTGAGAAGTGCACCCACACCCACATGGTCCCGACCCAGTTCCACCGCCTGCTCGCCCTGCCCGAGGAGGTGCGGGCCCGCTATGACGTCTCCTCCATGCGGCACGCCATCCACGGCGCAGCCCCCTGCCCCGACCACGTGAAGCGGGCGATGCTCGACTGGTGGGGTCCGTGCGTGGAGGAGTACTACGCGGCCAGCGAGGGCGGCGGCGCCTTCGCCACCGCGGAGGACTGGCTGAAGAAGCCCGGCACGGTCGGCAAGGCCTGGCCCATCAGCGAACTGGCCATCTTCGACGACGACGGCAACCGGCTCCCGCCCGGCGAACTCGGCACCGTCTACCTGAAGATGAACACCGGCGGCTTCGCCTACCACAAGGACGAGGCCAAGACCAGGAAGAACCGCATCGGTGACTTCTTCACCGTCGGCGACCTCGGCTGTCTCGACGAGGACGGCTACCTCTTCCTCCGCGACCGCAAGATCGACATGATCATCTCGGGTGGGGTGAACATCTATCCCGCCGAGATCGAGTCCGTGCTGCTCCAACACCCCGCCGTCGCGGACGCCGCCGCCTTCGGCATCCCGCACGACGACTGGGGCGAGGAGGTCAAGGCCGTCGTCGAGCCCGCCCCCGGTCACGAACCGGGCCCTGCCCTCGCCGCGGCGATCCTCGACCACTGTGCCCAGCAACTCGCCGGCTACAAGCGGCCCAAGAGCGTCGACTTCATCACCGAGATGCCGCGCGATCCCAACGGCAAGCTGTACAAGCGGCGGTTGCGGGACCCGTACTGGGAGGGGCGGGCGCGACCCGTATGACCGCAGCCGACAGGGCCCGGGACAGGCGGCTTCAAGGCCGAGGGCGGGGCACGGACTCCAGGCACAGCGGGAGGCCGGTGGCGTCGGTGCCGATCTTGCGGTAGACGGAGGACAGCAAGTGCCGCACGCCCTGCTCGGTGAGGCGCAGTTCCTTGGCGACGACCGCCACCGGCTGGCCCTGGACGGTCAGTTCGGCGGTACGGCGTTCCTGGGAGGTCAAGGTGTCGGCTTGCGCGTACCGCAGTGGCAGCGGGCGCAGGCCGGCTGCGGACAGCTCCTCCCTGGCTCGGGCGGCGAGCGCCTCGGCCCCGCAGTGGACGGCACCTTCCAGACCTTGGTAGAGCCGATCGGCGGCCTCCTGGAGTCGCCCGTTGCGGGACAGCGCGCCGCCGTGGCCGACCAGGGCGCGGGCGAGTTCGTACGCTGACGGTGACTGCTCCAGGTGCTCGACGGCCTCCGCATACAGGTCGAGCGCCGCGGGACCGCCGGTCACCTCGGCGAGAGTGTGGAGGGCCTGGCCGATGGTGGAGGCAGCGCCGAAGTCCCGGGCGCGTTTGACGGCGTCCTGGGCGTGGGCGATCGCCTGGTCCGGTGCGGTCGGGGCCAGCGCGGACGCCAGCCGCAGCTGCCACGGGCACCAGGCGGGGTTGCGCCAGGCTCGCTGGTCCAGCCATTCCCCGACCGAGGACAGCAGCGCCGCTGCTTCGGCGTGCCGCTCCTCCGCCAGGAGCAGTTCCGCGTAGACGGTGCGAGGGTCTGGGTAGATGACGGCGTTCGGAGTCGTCTCACCGAAGTGATGCTCGTCGGCCAGTGCGCGAGCCTCAGTGACGCGCCCACGGGCCAGCAGGGTCTGGATCAGAATGCCGACGGCGAACCACTGGGCGGGCACGGCCCCTTCCACCTTGTCGGCGATGCGCAGACCCTCCCGTACGCGGTCCTCGGCCTCGGCCAGGCAGCCGCGACGGTAGCGGATGTAGCCGGCGAGGGTCTGGCCGAAGGCCAGGTGAGAACCGCGCCAGCCCTTGCGCGCGCACTCCTCGATGCCCTTGTTGAACAACTCCTCGGCCCGCCGGGGCTGGTCGCCGTACATGAACACCAGGGCGACCGAAACGGGCACCTCGAAGCCCCGGTTCTCGTCGGTCCAGCTCATGCCATCGCGCAGGGCCTTGTCGGCAAAGGTGAGGGCCGTCTGCCTGGGTTCGCCTCGCTTCACCGCGTCCCAGGCCCGCAGCCCCAGGATGTAGCGCTCCTCCAGTCTGCGACCGGGCAACTGCTCGGCCAGACGCGTCAGCGTTCGAGAGCGGGCGGGTGAGTCCGGGTCGTCGGTTCGGACCATGCTCCACACGAAGTGATCGGCCTGCATACGTAGTTTGACGCGCGGATTTGTGGCCTTGCGCGCCTCCTGGGCGGCCACGTCCACGGCCTCGGCCAGCTGGTCGGTGTGGGCCAGGGCCTGCGTCAGCCGATAGACGATGGAGGCGCGCAGATCGGGGTCGACGTCGGGTTCCGCCAGCGCCTGGCGCAGATGCCGCACCGTGGCCGTGGGCTCGATCAGGAACGTGGAGCACGCGAGCTCGTGAAGGACCGCGGCACGCTCCTCGGGAAGGGGCGGCTCCTGCAAGGCGCGGGTCAACAGACGCCGAGCGGCCTCGGTGGCCCCGGCGCGAAGGTATTCACGAGCGGCCTCGCGCAGACACGCGACCGCCTCGGGGTTGCCTTCGCATGGGACCTCCAGCAGATGCCGGGCGGCGGCGGTGGGGCCGTACCCCGCGGCCAGGACGGCCTCCGCGGCGGCGTTGTGGAGACCGACCCGGAAGGCTGAGCGGATGGACCGGTAGATCGTGGTGGCGATCAGTGGGTGGACGAACTCGATTTCACCCCCGGGACCGTGACCGCCGGCCAGGATCCGGGCGGCGCGCAACTGCTGGATCGCCTCGGCGACGGCCTCGTCGCCGAGCACCGCGATCGTCGCGGCGAGCTGTGGGGAGAAGGGCGAACCCAGTACGGCCGCGATGTGCGCGAAGCGGATGGTCGTCGTGTCGAGTCCTTCAAGACGCTCGATCAGTCCCGGACCCTTGACAGCCGCAGCGAGTTCACGCATCGCGGGCAGGTCGTCCTCGGTGCCCCTCAGGTTCCGTTCGCCGAGTCCGATGGCGAGCTCCACCGCTTCGAAGGGGCTGCCGCCGGTGGCCGACCAGCACTCCTTGCAGAACCGGTCCACGGCTCCCTCCCCGACTTCCTGCCTGACGATCCGCGCCACGCCGTCGGCGCTGAGCCGGTCCAGGGCGTGGGGGCGGCCCCCGTGGCGTCCGACGAGTGTGCGGAGTTCCTCCGCCTCGGGCGGCAGTTCGTCGGGGCGATAGGCGAGCACGATCAGCAGCGGAAGGTCCTCCACCCGTGGCGCGAAGGAGGAGAGCCAGGTGAGGGACTCGGCGTCCGCCCAGTGCAGGTCGTCCAGGAGCAGGACGACGGGCGGCTTCCTCACCGTGAGGCGCGTCATGACCCAGTCGAGACCTTCGCGGACCCCGGTCGGGTCCGGCGGGGGGACGGGGCCGCGTGCCTCGAGACCGAGCGCGGCGGCGACGATGTCGTACCAACTGCCCATGAAGGTACGGAGTTCCGCCCTGTCCATCGTCGCCAGGGAAGGCTGCATGAGCTGGCGTACCACGCGGAACGCCAGCCCCTGCTCCTTCTCGCCGCCCCGGCCCGAGAGCACGGTGAACCCGTGCTCCGCAGCCCGGGAGCGGGCTGCCCTGACGAGTGCTGTCTTGCCCAGTCCGGCCGACCCTGTGAAGGCGAGCAGCCCCCTGCGCCGTGCTCGCGAAACCCCGTCCGTGGTGCTCCGCAGCTCCTTGAAAGCGGCGTCGAGGGCATGAAGTTCCCCCTGCCGTTCGATCAACATCCGGTGCTCGGCGAGCGGGGGCCGCGGCTCCTTCGCCATGTGCCGTACCGCCTTAAGTAGTTCGGCCTCGGAGCAGCCGAGATTACGCCTCCTGGGGGTGCGGCAGGCCGGATTGTGCACCAACGGATGAATCATCGATCGAGGGGAATGAGAAGGCCCGTTTTACGGGTAGGAAATTCGGATGGGCCTGTTCCGGAGGGTCTCTCACCGAAGCGTGACGGGGCCGTCACGGGAGCGCCGGCACGCACGCCGCGTCCGCGTAGCGCGGCACGGTTCGGGACCAGTAGTAACAGCCCCGGATCCAGCCGATCATGCCCTCCACGTAGCCGACGCCCGCGGGGCTCAACTCCGGTTCGACCTGCGCGTAGAGCATCTGGAACTCCTTGATCGTGGCGTTGATCTGCTGGATGGCCAGCATGACGGCCGCCGGTAGCGAGCAGCGCTGTTCGCGCTGGTACGCGAGGGCCAAGTTGATCATTCCGCCTGTGCGTTGTTCCTTCACCGCGGAGAACAGGTCGGGTATCCACACCGCCGCGTCGGCGGACAACCGGCCCAGCCGGCGTACGACGGGGTCGTGGAGTTCGGCGAGGGTCAGCTCGTGCGGCTGAGCGGCCTCGCACAGCGGATAGAACGGCTCGACGCCCGCGGTCAGCGACCGTATCGACGTGCAGTGCCCGGTCCGCAGGGGGAGGGGGTCGGCCTGCGCGACCGCCTCGTACAACAGGCCGTGCACGTACTCACGGCTCTTCCACGCCCACCGCGCGGCCTGGGCCGGTGTGCACCGCTCCCGGACCTGCCGGTGGAGATCGGCCAGGGCCGCGCCGAGCGGAGTGCTGGGCGGCCGGCCGTCCCGCAGAATCGCGATGCTCTCGAACAGCATGGGCAGCAGCAGCCCCGGAGAGTGCCGACCGATTTCCTCCGCCCGGTCGTCGAAGACGAATTGATAGGCGATCTGATTGGCCACGATCTGCAGGAGACCGGAATCCATGGTGGGGCTGTTGTAGGAGGCGAGCTCGGCGGGGCGCGTGCGAGTGATCATCTCCGCTACCTCCGGTTCGTCGGTCAGTCCCCACGCGGCCAGCCACGCGTCTACGCCGGCCGTGGCTGCGGCTTCGTGGCGGTTCCGCATGAACGGGAAGGGCATGTGGAGGTGAGTGTCGATCAGTTCCTTGAGATTGGGTACCGGAGTTCCGTCCGGTACACCGACCGCGATTTCCTCATGCGTGGTCGACACCGCTGTCACCTGCCGTCCGGGAATCCGATACACGATGTGTGGCCGTGGGTTCGCAGGCCATGACCAGGGAACGCGGTCCCAGAGTGATCGCGGGGCGCGGTTTGGGTTCGACATGCCCGGGCAGATGACGCAGCCGCCAGCGGCCGGCGATGGTCGCGAGCGCCAGCGTGGCCTCCACCATGGAGAACTCGTCCCCGAGGCATTTGCGACTGCCCGCGGAGAACGGCATCATCGCGCGGCGCTGTACGGCGGTGACCTGCCCCGGCAACCAGCGGTCGGGGAGGAAACGGTCGGGGTCGGTGAACGACGAGGGGTCGTGGTGCAGGAGGTAGGGGCTGTACAGGACGGTGGCGCCTCGCGGCAGGCGACACCCTGCGAGTTCCGTCTCCTTGGTGGTGAGGCGGGTGAAGAGCCAGCCGGGCGAGGTGTGGCGCAGCGTCTCGGAGACGACGCACCGGGTGTAGACGAGGTGCTGCAGATCGTCGGGGCCGGGCCGCCGGCCTCCGGGGAGAACGGCGTCGAGCTCGGCGCGCAGACGGCGTTCCGCCACCGGATGGCGGGCCAACAGGCTGAAGGCGTCGGCCAGGCACAACGCGGGGGCCTCGACACCGGTGAGCAGGAGCGTGATGAGGTGATCGTGGACTTCCTGGTCGGTGATCGCCGCGGTTCCGCTCTCGCCCCGCGTGGCCGCGAACAACGTTCCCAGCACATCGTCGTGGCAGGCACCCCGGCGACGGTCCGCGATGGCGGCGTCGATGATCGCGTGCAGCCGATCGACCGCGCGCCGATAGCGGCGGTTGGCGGGGGTGGGGAGGCGGAACAGGGCGTCGATCGGCACGGCCGTGCGGACGAACAGGCCGCGGACGATGACGGTGAGACAGTCCCGCACCTCGGCGGCCGTCGCGTCGTTGAGTGAGTCGGACAGGAGGACGCGGCTGATCACCCGGGTCGTCAGCGCCGTCATCGCGTCACTGACGCCAACCGCCTGCCCGGCGGACCACGCGCGGCACACCGACTCGGCCTCCTCGCCGACCAGGTTCGCGTAGGTGGCGACGTGGGAAGGGCGAAAACCGGGTTGCAGCAGCCTGCGCTTGTCGCGATGCGCGGGTTGGCGGCAGGTGACGAGACCGTCGCCCATCAGCTTCCCGAGCTTGTCGTAGAGCGGGCCCCCTTTGTCGAAGGTGTGCGGGTCCTTGAGCATCTCGTGGACCAGGTTCGGGTGACACACCATCCAGGCGCGCTGAGGGCCCAGTCGTATCTCGACCAGATCCCCGTAGGAGGGCAAAGAATTCAGAAACGCCAGCGGTTGACGGAACAACGCGATACCGTGACCGAAGATGGGGAATATGCCTGGAGCAGTACCTGTCCGCCATACTCGCTCCTGTTCAGGCGCAGCACGGGTCATAGGAATCCTCCTGTTTGACGCGACACGCAAAAATCGGTGAACGTGCCACGGACTTGACGCTTGAGACAAGTCCTGCCCAGTCCAAGCAGCAATCGCTTTCCGGAAGCCTTTCTCCAAAGGGGCGCACAGGAGCACGGAGAAGCAAAGGAAGCATTCACTCAAGGGCAGTTGGTGCATGGTGCGGCTACGGGTGAATTTCACCTGTCACTTCTATGTGGTCCCGCCCCATGTGGTCCCGCCCCATGTGGTCCCGCCCCATGTGGGACGGGACCACAGTCGCTCAGCGTTCGCGCACGTGGATGACCTTCAGGACGGGTGACGACAGGATGTCCTTCTCGCAGAACCGTGCGGTCACCCACTTCTCACCCGAGAACAACCGGGTCTGGTCGCTGAAGTGGGGCGAGTCCGGGTTCGAGGACTGGGAGTACGTCAGCAGCGTACGTACGACCGGGCAGCGGCCGCCGTCCCAGCCCACCGCCTGGATGTGGCTGGAGCCGGTCGTCACCTCCCGATAGCCGCCGCGCACCTGGTCCCACACCGGCTCGATCTTGTTCCACACACCGAGCCCTTCCGTGCCGCCCGGAACGGGGATGCGCTGACCGTTCCGTACGACGAACTGGTGCTCACCGAGGCGGGAGTCGAGCGCGATGCCCGCCGCTCGGAGTTCGGCCACCGTGTCCGCGAGGGCCACGGCGAAGCCGGGGGCGGCGGTGTTGAGGGTGTTCGGTGTACGCACCGGGTCCGCCGCCGAGAAGGGCACCTTCCAGCGCTGGGCGGCCGGCACCTTCGCCGTCAGCTTTCGCCAGAACCGGTCGAAGAGCAGGGCGCCCCGGCTGCCGGTGTCCATGGCGCGATCCCAGGCCGCGAGCGTCGAACACGCCTCGGTGACGTCAACGGCCTTGCCGTCACTGCCTGTTGCCGTCCCGCCCGGCAGCGCGGCACACGCCGTCGCCGTGTCGGCCGCGGCCAGGTCGGCGGTCGGCACCCGGTTCGCGAACTGCTGCCGCTCCAGATCCCGGACGGTCAGCCCGCCGCGCTCGGCCATCGCCGCGACGTCCTCGATCGCTCCCCGCGTGCGCGGCGAGCGCTGGGTGCCGATGGTGCCGAAGACCCGCTCGTATCCGGTGAGCGGCCGGTCGGCGTTGGCCAGCCACGCACTGTCGTTGGAGTTCTCCGCGTATGGCGCGTCCTTCAGCGTCGGCATGCGCGCGGGCCCGAAGGTACCTGACTGGACGGCGTCGGTGTCGCGCCCCAGGGCGCAGTCACCCCGGGAGCCGTCGAGGACGGCGAGGCCCGCAGCCGGGTAGGTGACCTTGCCGAGGTCCGTGGAACAGCGCGCCGCGACGTCGTCGGTGATCCGGGGCAGCACCTGCGACTGGGTGTACAGGGAGTGTCCCGAGGAGTCCGCGGCGATGGTGTTCACCCACGGGACCCCCTGGTGCCGGGCGAGGGACGCGAGGACGTCGGCGGTGCCGCGCGCCTTGCTGAAGCCGAGCGAGGTGTCGGCGAAGCGCAGGTTGGCGGCGTTGGGATCGTTGAGCGCGTAGGCCGTGGTCGCGGTCCAGGGGAGCGGGAGTTCGCCGTCGGAGGAGGCCACGACCGGGCCGTACCGGGTCCACCACTGGGTGCGGGTCACCGGGGCGCCGTCCTTGACCGCGACGGTCACGGTCCGCTTCTTCATCCGCTCGGGTTTGCCGTCCACCCGATAGACGGTGGGGTCGCCCGGATCCAGCGTCAGCCGGTGCAGATTGAATGGGACTCCGGTCGACACAGTGTGGCTCCACGCCACATGTGCGTTGTAGCCGATGGAGATCGTCGGCGAGCCCAGCAGCGAAGCTCCGGCGACGTCGAGCTCGCCGGGAATCGTCTGCTGCGCCTGCCAGAAGCGGCGTCCGCCGTGCCACGGGTAGTGCGGGTTGCCCAGCAACAGACCGCGCCCGTTGGCTGTGGTGTCACCGTGGAAGGCGACCGCGTTCGACCCCAAGTCCGCGTCGGCCGTCCGCTCGCGCACGGCCCGGATCAGCGCCTCGGCGTCCGGGCCGGCCCCGATGTCCTGGCCACGGGCGGTGGATCCGGTGGGTGGCTGGGCGGAGCTGATGTCGTCCACGGCGCCGCCCTGGCCGCCGAGCACGGCGATGGCGTAGAACCGGGCGGCCACGTCCAGCGAGGTGACCGGCCGCACCCAGGCGGCCCCCTTGCACGCGGGGTCGGTGATCCGGCTCTGCTTCAGCCAGGTGTTGTACCCGGCCGCGAAGCCCCGCATGAGGTCCTTGACCTGACGGCTCGGGCCGCGCGGTGCCGGTTCGGCGAGGAGCTTTTCCACTGTGCGTGTCTGGCGTACGCCTCGGAAGTACAGGTCGCTGGAGAGGTTCTTGGTGGCCGAGGACAGTGAGAAGTCGGTCTCCGCGTCCGGTCCGAAGAAGCGCGAGCGCTCGCCGCGCACGGTCACGAACCCGTCGGCGAGCGTGCACACCTGGTCGGCGGCCTGCGCCCAACCGGTGCCGAAACCGAGGGACGCGTAGTCCTTGGCGAGGATGTGCGGAATGCCGTACTCGGTATAGCGGACGGCGGCGGACAGACCGCCGTGCGAGAGGTGTTCGTGCCGATCCTGCCGGTCGTGCCGGTCCTGCCGCTCGGCCGCGGTCGCGGGCAGCCCGGCCGTGGCGGCGAGCAAGGCGACGGCCGCGACGACGAGGCGTCTGGGACGGGTGCGCATCGTGCCTCCCAACGTCATTGAGGGAAGGAACCGTTGAGCGTACCAACGGGTATGTGCCCCCGGTGAGGTGACGTGCCGTCCTGCTTGACCTGTCTGTGCGGCACACCGAGGATCATGTGTCATGACGCCAGGACACGGCAGCACGGTTGACGGAGTACTGAGCCGCAGCGCCCGACGCACCCCCACGCGCGTCGCGGTCGACCACCGCGGCCGCACCTGGACGTACGAGGAACTCGACGAGGCCGTGTCGCGCGCGGCGAGCGTCCTCCTCGGCCAGGGGCTCACCCCCGGCGACCGGGTCGGCGCCTACGGCCACAACTCGGACGCCTATCTGATCGCCTTCCTCGCCTGCGCCCGCGCGGGCCTCGTCCACGTCCCGGTCAACCACAACCTCACCGGCGACGACCTCGCGTACATCGTCGGCCAGTCCGGCAGCTCCCTGGTCCTCACGGACCCGGACCTGGCGGATCGACTCCCGGACGGCGTCCCTACCTTGCCTTTGCGTGACGCCGACGACTCACTGCTGGCGCGGCAGGCCACGGCGCCCGCCCACGACGGCCCGGAGCCGCGCGGTGAGGACCTGGTGCAACTGCTCTACACCTCGGGCACGACCGCCCTGCCGAAGGGCGCGATGATGACCCACCGCGCCCTGGTCCACGAGTACCTGAGCGCGATCGCCGCCCTCGATCTGAGCGCCGGCGACCGCCCCGTCCACTCGCTGCCGCTGTACCACTCGGCGCAGATGCACGTGTTCCTCCTGCCGTACCTGGCGGTCGGCGCCACGAACATCATCCTGGACGGGCCCGACGGCGATCAGCTCTTCGATCTGATCGAAGCGGGCCGCGCGGACAGCCTGTTCGCCCCGCCCACCGTGTGGATCGGCCTGGCGGGCCGCCCCGACTTCGCGACCCGCGACCTGGACGGCCTGCGCAAGGCGTACTACGGCGCCTCGATCATGCCGGTCCCGGTACTGGAGCGGCTGCGTGAGCGGTGGCCCGAGCTCGCCTTCTACAACTGCTTCGGCCAGAGCGAGATCGGCCCGCTGGCCACGGTGCTGGCCCCCGACGAACACAAGGGCCGCATGGACTCCTGCGGCCGTACCGTCCTCTTCGTCGACGCCCGTGTGGTCGACGACAACGGCGAGGACGTGCCCGACGGCACGCCCGGTGAGATCGTCTACCGCTCCCCGCAGCTGTGCGAGGGCTACTGGGACAAGCCCGAGGAGACCGCCGAGGCCTTCAGGGACGGCTGGTTCCACTCCGGTGACCTCGCGGTGCGCGACGCACACGGCTACTTCACCATCGTCGACCGGGTGAAGGACGTCATCAACTCCGGTGGCGTACTGGTCGCTTCACGCCAGGTCGAGGATGCGCTGTACACGCACGAGGGCGTCGCCGAGGTCGCCGTCATCGGCCTGCCCGACGAGCGGTGGATCGAGGCGGTCACCGCGGTCGTCGTCCCACGCGGCGAGGTGACCGAGGCCGAACTTATCGAGCACGCGCGCGAGAAGCTCGCCCACTTCAAGGCGCCCAAGCGGGTGGTGTTCGTGGACGAGCTGCCACGCAACGCGAGCGGGAAGATCCTCAAGCGGGAGCTGCGGGACCGGTTTGCCGAGGGTTAGCGGGGGCGCAGGTCCTGGATCCGCCGGATCTTGCCCACGGACCTCTCCAGCGACTCCGGTTCGACGATCTCCACGGCGACCGACACCCCGATGCCGTCCTTCACGGCCGCCGCGATGGCCTGCGCGGCGGCGTCCCGCGTCTCGGGTGACGCGTCGCGGCGGGCTTCCGCCCGCACCGTGAGGGCGTCGAGACGGCCCTCCCGGGTGAGACGCAGCTGGAAGTGGGGTGCCACGCCCGGCGTCCGGAGCACGATCTCCTCGATCTGCGTGGGGAAGAGGTTGACCCCGCGCAGGATGACCATGTCGTCACTGCGCCCGGTGATCTTCTCCATCCGCCGGAACGCCCGGGCGGTCCCCGGCAGCAGCCGCGTCAGGTCCCGGGTGCGGTAGCGGATGACGGGCATCGCCTCCTTGGTGAGCGAGGTGAAGACCAGTTCGCCCTCCTCACCGTCGGGCAGCACCTCGCCGCTGATCGGGTCGACGATCTCCGGGAAGAAGTGGTCCTCCCACACATGGAGCCCGTCCTTGGTCTCCACACACTCCTGCGCCACCCCCGGCCCGATCACCTCGGACAGCCCGTATATGTCGACGGCGTCGATCGCGAACCGCTCCTCGATCTCCTGACGCATCTGCTCCGTCCAGGGCTCGGCACCGAAGATGCCCACCTGCAGGGAGGTGGCGCGCGGATCGACGCCCTGCCGCTCGAACTCGTCGAGGAGGGTGAGCATGTAGGAGGGCGTCACCATGATGATCTCGGGCCCGAGGTCCTGGATCAGCTGGACCTGACGGGCCGTCATGCCGCCGGACGCCGGGATGACCGTACAGCCGAGCCGCTCGGCACCATAGTGTGCGCCGAGCCCACCGGTGAACAGCCCATAGCCGTACGCCACATGAACCTTGTCCCCGGGCCGCCCGCCCGCCGCCCGGATGGAGCGGGCCACCATGTCGGACCACAGGGAAAGGTCGGCGTCGGTGTAGCCGACGACCGTGGGGCGCCCGGTGGTGCCGCTGGAGGCATGGATGCGGCGAATACGGTCCTGCGGTACGGCGAACATCCCGTACGGGTAGTTCTCGCGCAGGTCGGCCTTGGTCGTGAACGGGAAGCGGGCCAGATCGGCGAGCGAGCGGCAGTCGTCGGGCCGTACGCCTGCTTTGTCGAAGGACTCCCGGTAGAACGGCACGTTGTCGTACGCGTGCCGCAGCGACGTCCGCAACCGCTCCAGCTGCAACGCCCGCAACGCCTCCGGGCCGAGCCGTTCCCCCGAGTCCAGCAGCTCCGTCGCATCCGCCATGGGGAGTTCTCCCTCGCCAACCGCGTCAATCCGGACGACCGATCATTCGGTCAGGGTGTTCGGGATCAGTAATCCAGGCGGCGAATGATCAGGCAAGGGGGCGGGCCGTACTTTCCGGCAACTCCGTTGCGGTGAAAGCACCTCGACGACCAGGATCGGCGCCATGCCGTTCTTCACCGCGACCGACGGGACCGAGATCGCCTACCACCTGCGGGGCGAGGGCGAACCGCTCGTCGTCCTCCCCGGCGGGCCGATGCGGGCCTCCGGCTACCTGGGTGACCTGGGCGGACTCGCCGCGCACCGACAGCTCGTGCTGCTCGACCTGCGGGGCACCGGGGACTCGGCCGTACCGGCGGATCCGGCGACGTACCGCTGCGACCACCTGGTGGACGACGTGGAGGTGTTGCGCGCCCACATGGGGCTGGCCCACATGGATGTGCTCGGGCACTCGGCGGGCGGCAGCCTCGCCATGCTGTACGCCGCCCGGTACCCGGAGCGGGTGTCGCGGCTGGCCCTGGTGACCGCGAATCCGTGGGCGCTGGGGATGCCGGCCACCGTCGAGGACCGGCTGGCCGCCGCTCGGCTGAGGGAGGGCGAGCCGTGGTTCGCGGAAGCCTTCCCGGCGTACCAGGCCTCGCTGGCGGGAGCCGGCGAGTTCTACCCGGTGTTCGCCCCCTTCTTCTACGGGCGCTGGGACGACGCGGCCAAGGAGCACGACGCGCGGGGCGACGACGAGTTCAACGACGAGGCCGCCGGCATCTACGGCTCCGACGGCGCCTACGACCCGCCCGCCACCCGCTCCGCGCTCTCCCGGCTCGCCGCCCCGGTCCTCGTCCTCGCGGGCGAACTCGACGTCGCCCCCGGCCCCGAGCTCGCCCACCGCACCGCCGACGTCTTCCCGAACGCCGAGGTCGCCGTGCAACCCGGCGCCGGGCACCACCCGTGGCTCGACGACGCGGAGTGGTTCGTACGGCGTCTCGTGACCTTCCTGGACGGGGGAGCGCCTGTCGGCCCGGGCCTCGGCAATGGTTAGGGTTTGGTAAAGACCGGACGCCTGAACGACTACAGGGGACCACGTGAGCGCTCCACGTCTGAGCAGTACGCCATTGCCCGGCATCGGGGTCCGCTACGACCTCACCACGCGCGAACAGCGCCGCCTGTCGGTGGTCGCCCACCGGGACGGATCACGGACGCTGAGCGCGTACCGCAAGGACGATCCGGACGCCTGCGCGCTGTCGGTACGGCTCACCTCGGGTGAGGCGGCCACGCTGATCGACGCGCTGATGCCGGCGCACCACAGCCCCAACCTGCTGTCCACCACCGAGCTGGGCCTGGTCGCCGAGCGGATCGAGCTGTCCGCCACGTCGCACTGGAACGGACGGCTGCTCGGCGAGACCCGGATGCGCACCGAGACCGGCGTGTCCATCGTGGCCGTGCTGCGCCGCGCCGAGGCCATCCCCTCGCCGACACCGGACTTCCGGCTGGCCGGCGGCGACACCCTGATCGTGATCGGCACCCGCGAGGGTGTGGAGACCGCCGCCGCGATACTCGGACGGGAGTGAACCGCGATGCACTCCTCCGCGGTCTTCCTCATCGAGTTCGGCGCGATCATCCTCGGCCTGGGCCTGCTGGGCCGGTTCGCCGGGCGTTTCCAGTTCTCGCCGATCCCCCTGTACCTGCTGGCCGGGCTCGCGTTCGGCGAGGGCGGGCTGCTTCCCCTGGGCACCAGCGAGGACTTCGTCGCCATCGGCGCCGAGATCGGCGTGATCCTGCTGCTGCTCATGCTCGGCCTCGAGTACACGGCCAGCGATCTGGTCTCCAACCTCAAGACCCAGTACCCGGCCGGTCTCGTCGATGCCGCGCTCAACGCCCTGCCGGGTGCCGTCATGGCGCTGCTGCTCGGCTGGGGACCGGTCGCCGCCGTCGTACTGGCCGGCGTCACCTGGATCTCCTCCTCCGGTGTCATCGCGAAGGTCCTCGGCGACCTCGGGCGGCTCGGCAATCGCGAGACACCGGTCGTCCTGAGCATCCTGGTCCTGGAAGACCTCTCCATGGCCGTCTATCTGCCGATCGTCACCGCCCTGCTCGCCGGTGCCGGACTCGCCGCGGGCAGCGTCACGCTCGCCATCGCGCTCGGCGTGGCGGGGCTCGTGCTGCTGCTCGCGGTGCGCTACGGCCGTCACATCTCCCGGTTCGTCTCCAGCGACGACCCCGAGAAGCTGCTGCTCGTCGTGCTCGGCCTGACCCTCGTCGTGGCCGGGCTGGCCCAGCAGCTCCAAGTCTCCGCCGCCGTCGGCGCGTTCCTGGTGGGCATCGCGCTGTCCGGCGAGGTGGCCGAGGGGGCGCACAACCTCCTGGCGCCCCTGCGGGACCTGTTCGCCGCCGTGTTCTTCGTCTTCTTCGGACTGCACACCGACCCCGCGAGCATCCCGCCGGTGCTGTTGCCCGCGCTCGCCCTGGCCGTAGTCACCGCGCTGACGAAGATCGCCACCGGCTACTGGGCCGCGAAACGCGCCGGGATCTCCGCGAAGGGTCGCTGGCGGGCGGGCGGAACGCTGGTGGCTCGCGGCGAGTTCTCCATCGTCATCGCCGGGCTCGCCGTCACCGCCGGCATCGAGCCGTCGCTGGGCCCGCTGGCCACCGCCTACGTGCTGATCCTGGTGATCGTGGGCCCGCTCACCGCCCGTTACACGGAACCCCTGGCGACCCGTCTGACGGCGCGTCTGGGCAGGAGTGCGCCGACGCGGCCGGCGGCCGCCGGGGGCGAGCCCGAGCTCGCCCCGACGGTAGAAGCGCCGCACGACGCGGTGGACGGCCAGGACGTGCTGGGTCGGTCATGAGCCGGGGGCCGGCGGCCTCGGCCGCGGGCCCGAGCCGGGCACTCCCAGGCGCTCCGCGTGGCTCAACTCCGGTCGGCTACCGTGCTCGGCCGGACGCGCCGCTGTGGACCCAACGTCCCGCACCGTCAAGGCAAATGGCATCACTTTGGCCTACCGCGCCTGGGCGCAGCGACCTGGCCCGGCACGGATCCGGGCGCGGGGCGGGAGGTGAACCGGTACGAGGTGATGCGCGACGAATACGAGCCTTTCTCGTCGCCCTCGGCCTCGATCGGTGGGATGCCGTGGGCCACTCGCTCGGCGGCGCGGGGCGCCTACCTCTTCGTGCAGCAGTTGCCCGCGATCGTACGTCGGCTGGTCCCGGAGGACGTACCGGCACCGTTCCCGCTCGACCGCCGCGCCCGCCCGTCGAACGGCCGGACGGGGAGGTGTCGTTCGGCTGGGCCATGGTGTGGGCGACCGACGAGCAGCACAGCGCCTCCGATCCTGTGTGGTGGGACCACATGGGTCGGATCACCATGCCGGTGCTGCTGATCGGGGGCGGCCCCACCAGCCTCATCCTTGCGGGAGCAGATCGCCGTACCAGCCGACCTGATCCCCGAGACCCGACTGGTGACCGTCGACACGGGACATCTGGGCTGGGGCGCGAGGGCGCCCCGCTTCAGCGGCTGAATCGACGCCGGTACACGACATATCCGGCGCCCAGAGCCACCGCACCGACGGCCAGGCCGGCTCCCAGTGCCACCTCGAAGTCCGCCGGCCCCGCGCTACCGCCCAGGCCGCCCCTGACGCCTTGGGTGGGGAGCGGCGTGCGTGTGGGGAGCGGTGTCGGGACGGCCGCGTGGCGGCGGGGCAGGACCTCACAGGCGATGCCGTCGTGCCTTCCCCGGTCCTCGTCCAGGCGATCGTGGTCACGCGGGTCGCGGTTGAACTGCGCCTGCGCATCTTCCTGGAAGGCGAAGTCGTTGCAGTCCATGTCGCTGGTGGCGTGGGCCATGTGTGCCGCCGGGCCGGCGGTGACGAGCACGGTGATCGCGGCTGTGCATATCGCGTGGATGCGTCTCTTCACGGGCGCTCCCTCTCGGTCCTTGCGGTCTCGACGACCGTCATTGCGACCGTAGGGACGCCACCCGCTCACCGGCGCGTCCTGCTACGCCATACGACTGCTCCGCACATCGGCGATGCCCGAACGGCCCAACCCCACGTGCTCAACCCCTCCGCGGCCCGTACGCCGTCATGAAACGGTCACGGAACTTGTCCATGCCCCAGGTCGGCGCGTTCTCCGCGGGCTTGAGGCCGTCGGTCCAGTGCCAGTCGGCGATCCTGTCCAGGACCTTCTGGTCGCGGGCGACGATGGTGACGGGGACGTCCTTGTTCGTGTCGCCCGCGGTGACGGTCGGGACGGGCTGGTGGTCGCCGAGGAAGACGAGGACCGTGTCGTCGGTGCCGTAGCGCTCGACCCATTCGGTGAGGCTGTGGAGCGAGTACTCGATGGCACGGCGGTACTCGGTGCGGACACGCTCGGGGTCCTTCCAG
Source organism: Streptomyces sp. SD31 (assembly GCF_052068475.1). Taxonomy (NCBI): domain Bacteria; kingdom Bacillati; phylum Actinomycetota; class Actinomycetes; order Kitasatosporales; family Streptomycetaceae; genus Streptomyces; species Streptomyces sp. SD31. The sequence continues at coordinate 82,528 of NZ_JBQHCX010000022.1, forward strand.
ACCTCCTTGGGGTCCGTGCCCTCCTTCTTGATCTGGTGGAAGACCGAGCCGTCGCCGAGGTCGTCCCAGTCGACCATGCGGGCGATGGGGGACCAGGGGTTGTGGCTGGAGGCCAGGATGATCTCCGCCATGATCGGCTCGCGGTCCTTCTTGCCGTGCTCCAGACGCTGGAAGGCCTCCAGGCTGAACTGGTCGGGCACCGGCGTCCAGCTGAAGTAGGGGCCCTGGTAGCCCAGGTGCTCCGAGTCGTAGATGTGGTCGAGGGCGAAGTACTTGCCCTCCGGCCAGGCCCGCCGCACCCCGGGCACGACGCCGACCGTGCGCCACGCACCGGTCTTGCGGAAGTAGCTGTTCAGTGTCGCGCGGTCACTTGTGGTCAGACTCCGGTACCGCTGCTGGTTCTTGATCCAGAGACCGGACAGGAACGTGGAGTGGGCGAGCCAGCTGCCCGCTCCCGTCACCGGGGACTTCAGCCAGGCGCTGCGCGACTGGAACCCGGCCGCCTTGAGCGAGCTCGTCCCCTCCTTGAGCACCGCGTCGATCTGCGGCGCCATCGCCGGGTCGTCGATCGCGACCCGGCCGTAGCTCTCGATGAACGTGAACAGCACGTCCTTCCCGCGCAGCCCCGTCAGCAGCTGGTCCGGCGGTGTCTTCGCGAAGGCGTCCACCGCCGCCTGCTTCTCGAAGACCCGTCCGTCCGCGAGGCCCGCGCGCACCTGCTCGATACGGTTGTTGACGAGGTCGGCGTTGCCCTTCGTCGCGAGCGGAACGCTGGTGATCTGGATGCTCAGCGTCATGCAGGTGATCCACGCGGTGCCGAGGATCAGTGTCGTGCGGGCGGCGACGGCGCGATGGCGGACCATCAGGTTCGTCACCCGGACCATCGCGAGCGTCATGAGGACGAGCACCGCGACGATCAGGACGAGCACCCCGACCACCGCGAGTACCTGGCCGGTACGCCCGAAGGACTCCCGCACGAACTCCGTCGCGTCGTCGAGCAGGATCCAGTCCAGGACCAGGTCGAAGGGGCGCGCCAGGACCTGGTAGAAGCCCATGTCCACGAATTTCAGGACGGTGAGCAGGCCGAGGAGTGCGCCCGAGATCACCGCCGTCAGCCGCCGTGACCGCGTCGGCAGCGCCAGCAACAGGCCCGCGAGCAGGATTCCCTCGGCCGGGAGGCGGAAGAACGCCTCGGGGTTGAGTCGTTCGAGGCGGTTCGGCACGAGGAGCGCGAAGAGCAGCAGCACGCCGGCCAGGACCGTCGTCCCCACGGTGACGCCGTGTGCGGTACGGGGGTAGCGGCGACGCCAGCCGAACGAGCCGGGAGACGGGGAGCCGGACGGCTCCGCAGAGGGGCGCGTCGTTGTCTCGTCGGCCGCCTCGGTTGCCTGGGCCGTCTCGGCTGCGTCACGTGCGTGATGCGCGTCGGCTGCGTCGGTGGCCTCGGCCGCCTCGACTTGCTCTGTCGTCCCCGCTTCTTCCGTCTCCCGCGTTACTGCGTCTGTTGCCTCCTGCGACACCCGGAGGTCCTCCCGTGCGGTCTTGCGATGGCATGGCGAACAGCGCCCGGTGTTCGAGCCTGCCCCCACGAGTACGTCCGCACGTCACCTTAGGTTCAATCGGACCTGCCCGGAATTCACTCGTCCGCCGCTGCCACCGCCGCCACCGCCGTCTCCCGCGCCCACCGGTAGTCCGCCTTGCCGCTGGGCGAACGCCGGATCGAGTCCGTGATCACCAGCTGGCGGGGGATCTTGTAGCCCGCGAGGTGGGAGCGGCAGTGGGTCTGGATGTCCGCCAGCGACGGGCGTGCCGCACCCGCCCGCAACTGCACCACGGCCGCCACATGATGGCCCCACCTCGGGTCCGGTACCCCGGCCACCAGTACGTCGTACACATCGGGATGGGACTTGAGCGCCTGCTCGACCTCCTCCGGGTACACCTTCTCGCCCCCGGTGTTGATGCACTGCGAGCCGCGGCCCAGCACGGTGACGACGCCCTCCTCGTCGACCGTGGCCATGTCGCCGAGCAGCACCCACCGCTCGCCGTCCTGCTCGAAGAAGGTCTCGGCGGTTTTCGCCGGGTCGTTGTAGTACCCGAGCGGCACGTGACCGCACTGCGCGATCCGGCCCACCTCGCCCGCGGCGGCCGGCTCGTGCGTGGCCGGATCGACCACCCGCGTACGGGAGTTGACGCGGATACGGAAGCCGCGGTCGGGCCCGGAGTCCTCGGTGGCGGTGCCGTTGAAGCCGGACTCCGAGGAGCCGAAGTTGTTCAGGAGCAGAACGTTCGGGACCAGGGCCTGGAACTGCCGGCGCACAGTGTCGGACATGATGGCGCCGGACGACGACACGCTGAACATCGACGAGCAGTCCGTGCCCTTCATCGGCCCGCTGAGCGCGTCGACCAGCGGCCGCAGCATCGCGTCGCCGACCAGCGACACGCTGGTGACCTTCTCCTGCTCGATCGTGCGCAGGACTTCCTCGGGCACGAACTTGCGGTGGATCACGACGCGTTGGCCGAAGTTGAAGCCGATGAAGGCGGTCAGCGTGGACGTGCCGTGCATCAGCGGCGCGGTGGGGAAGAAGGTGATCCCGTCGCCGCCCGCCGCCACCCGCTCGGCGAGCTCCTGCGGCTTCTTCACCGGCTCACCGGTCGGCGCGCCGCCGCCCAGCCCCGAGAAGAACAGGTCCTCCTGGCGCCACATCACACCCTTGGGCATCCCGGTGGTGCCGCCGGTGTAGATGATGAACTGGTCGTCCCCCGACCGCGCCGGGAACCCCCGCTCGGGGGACCCGGCGGCCTCGGCGTCCGCGAACGCCACAGCGGGCACGACCGGCGCGGCGGCCGCACCCGGCGCCACCTCGCCGACCCGCACCAGATGCCGTAGCCCGTCCACCCGCGGCAGCGCCGCCGCCACCCGGTCCGTGAACTCCGCCTCGAAGACCAGGGCCACCAGATCGGCGTCCTGGTAGAGGTACACCAACTCCTCTTCCACGTAGCGGTAGTTGACGTTGACCGGGACGATCCGCGCCTTCAGGCAGCCCAGTACCGTCTGCAAGTACTCGATGCCGTTGTAGAGATGGAGCCCGAGGTGCTCGCCGGGGCGTATCCCGCTGTCGATCAGATGGTGCGCGATCCGGTTGGCGGCCGCGTCCAGCTCCGCGTACGTCAGACGGCGCTCCGCGCCCGTGCCCGGGTGGTCGATGTACACGAGCGCCTCGCGGCCCGGAACCGCGTCGACGACCGACTCGAACAGGTCGGCAAGGTTGTACTCCACCGCTCCTCCTGACCTCGCTCTCCACCGGCTGCCGGTCATCAGAGCAAAGGGCGGCACAAGTGGGAAGGGCCCGCGCACAAGAAATCTGACTGTCTGTCAGAAAACCCTTGAAGTGCCCCGGCGCCTCCTGCAACCTGTTCTCGTTCTTTCAGAGGGGAGATGGGCGATGGGTGGGACGGAACACCTCACCGTGCAGCGCGAAGGCGCCACACTGGTGCTCACGCTGAACAGGCCGGAGGCCAAGAACGCGCTCTCACTGGCGATGCTCGTCGGCCTGTACGACGGCTGGCTCGAAGCCGACGCCGACGACTCGGTCCGCTCGATCGTGTTCACCGGTGCGGGCGGCTCGTTCTGTGCGGGCATGGACCTCAAGGCCCTGGCCGGCAAGGGCATGGAAGGAGAGCAGTACCGGGACCGGCTGAAGGCCGACCCCGACCTGCACTGGAAGGCGATGCTGCGCCACCACCGGCCCCGCAAGCCGGTGATCGCCGCCATCGAGGGGTACTGCGTCGCGGGCGGCACGGAGATGCTCCAGGGCACCGACATCCGCGTCGCGGGCGAGTCGGCGACCTTCGGGCTCTTCGAGGTGAAGCGCGGCCTGTTCCCCATCGGCGGCTCCACGGTCCGCCTGCAACGCCAGATCCCACGCACCCACGCCCTGGAGATGCTGCTCACCGGACGCCCGTACAGCGCACAGGAGGCCGCCGACATCGGCCTGGTCGGGCACGTCGTCCCGGACGGCACGGCACTGACCAAGGCCCTGGAGATCGCCGAACGGATCAACGCCTGCGGCCCCTTGGCCGTCGAGGCCGTCAAGGCGTCCGTCTACGAGACCGCCGAGATGACCGAGACCGATGGTCTCGCCGCCGAACTCGCCCGCGGATGGCCGGTCTTCGACACCGCAGACGCCAAGGAGGGGGCCCGCGCCTTCGCGGAGAAACGACCGCCCGTCTACAAACGTGCCTAACGAGGGAGCCACCGTGCCCGAAGTGCTGAAAGCCCCCCTGGTCGTCGAGTTCCCCTTCACCCGCTCCCTCGGCCCCGTCCAGAGCGCCTTCCTCACCGGCCTGCGCGAACGCGTCGTGCTCGGGGTGCGCACCAGCGACGGTCGCACCCTCGTCCCACCCGTCGAGTACGACCCCGTCACCGCCGAGGAGATCCGCGACCTGGTCGAGGTCGCCCCCATCGGCACGGTCACCACCTGGGCCTGGAACCACGCTCCACGCCGCGACCAGCCCCTCGACACCCCCTTCGCCTGGGCCCTGGTCCGCTTCGACGGCGCCGACACCGCCCTCCTGCACGCCCTCGACGCCCCCGGCCCCGACGCCGTGCACACCGGCATGCGCGTCCGCGTCCGCTGGGCCGAGGAACGCACCGGCGCCATCACGGACATCGCCTGCTTCGAGCCGTACGACGACAAGGGCGACCGCGACGGCCACGGCGGCGACGACAGCCAGGCCGAACCGACGAGCCACACCGGCGAGTTCGAGGACCCGATCACCGGCATCGTCGCCCGCGCACGCCTCGACTACACCTACTCACCCGGCCGCGCCCAGACCGCCTACATCAACGCCCTGGCCGACCGTCGGAACGTCGGCGAACGGTGCCCCTCCTGCCGCAAGGTGTACGTCCCCCCGAGGGGTGCGTGCCCCACATGTGGGGTCGCCACATCAGAACAGGTCGAGGTAGGCCCCCGCGGCACAGTCACCACCTTCTGCATCGTCAACATCAAGGCGAAGAACCTCGACATCGAAGTGCCGTACGTCTACGCACACATCGCCCTCGACGGCGCCGACCTCGCCCTGCACGGCCGTATCGGCGGCATCCCGTACGACCAGGTGCGCATGGGTCTGCGCGTGGAACCGGTGTGGACCGAGGGCGCCCGCTACCCCGACCACTACCGGCCGACCGGCGAGCCCGACGCGGACTACGACACGTACAAGGAGCTGGTGTAGATGACCAGGGACCTGCCGGTCAGGGACATCGCCGTCGTCGCCTTCGCCCAGACCGACCACCGGCGCACCAGCGAGGAGCTCTCCGAGGTGGAGATGCTCATGCCGGTCCTGCACGACGTGCTCGCACAGCCCGGCCTCAAGACCTCCGACATCGGCTTCACCTGCTCCGGCTCCAGCGACTACCTCGCCGGCCGCGCCTTCTCCTTCACCCTCGCCCTCGACGGCGTCGGCGCCTGGCCGCCGATCTCCGAGTCACACGTCGAGATGGACGGCGCCTGGGCGCTGTACGAGGCATGGACCAAGCTGTTGACGGGGGACGCCGACACCGCGCTCGTCTACTCCTACGGCAAGTCCTCACCCGGTCCGTTGCGCGACGTCCTGACCCGGCAGCTCGACCCCTACTACGTCGCCCCCCTCTGGCCCGACTCCGTCGCCCTGGCCGCCCTCCAGGCCCAGGCCCTCATCGACGCCGGCGCCACGGACGAACCCGCGCTCGCCGCCGTCGCCACCCGCAGCCGCACCGATGCCACCGCCAACTCCCATGCGCAGCTGCGGGGTTCGGTGCCGCAGGGGGAGTACGTCGTGCGACCGCTGCGTACCGGCGACTGCCCGCCCATCGGGGACGGGGCCGCAGCCGTGATCCTCGCGGCGGGGCAGCGGGTCCGTGAGCTGTGCGCACGGCCCGCCTGGATCCGCGGCGTCGACCACCGCATCGAGGCGCACGGCCTGGGCGTGCGCGACCTGACCGACTCGCCCTCGACCCGACGCGCCGCCGAGCGGGCCGGCGCGTTCGAACGGCCCGTCGACACCGCCGAGTTGCACGCGCCCTTCACCTCCCAGGAGGTCGTCCTGCGCAAGGCGCTGAAGCTCGACGACAGCGTGCGCGTGAACCCGTCCGGCGGGGCGCTCGCCGCCAACCCCGTCATGGCCGCCGGCCTCATCCGCATCGGAGAGGCCGCCGCCCGTATCCACCGGGGCGAGTCCGACCGGGCGCTCGCGCACGCCACGTCCGGCGCCTGTCTGCAACAGAACCTGGTCGCCGTACTCGAAGGGGATCCGCGATGAGCAAGGAGCCCGTGGCCGTCGTAGGCGTCGGTCAGACCAAGCACGTCGCGGCGCGCCGGGACGTGTCCATCGCTGGGCTCGTCCGGGAGGCCGCCCAACGCGCCCTCGCCGACGCCGAGTTGAGCTGGGCCGACATCGATGCCGTCGTCATCGGCAAGGCGCCCGACTTCTTCGAGGGCGTGATGATGCCCGAGCTGTACCTCGCCGACGCGCTCGGTGCGGTGGGCAAGCCCATGCTCCGGGTGCACACGGCCGGTTCGGTCGGCGGATCCACGGCCCTGGTCGCCGCCAACCTGGTCGCCGCCCGCGTGCACGGCACCGTGCTGACGCTCGCCTTCGAGAAGCAGTCCGAGTCGAACGCCATGTGGGGCCTGTCCCTGCCGATTCCCTTCCAGCAGCCCCTGCTGGCCGGGGCGGGCGGGTTCTTCGCGCCGCACGTGCGCGCGTACATGCGGCGCAGCGGCGCGCCCGACACCGTCGGCTCGCTGGTGGCGTACAAGGACCGGCGCAACGCGCTGAAGAACCCCTACGCACACCTCCACGAGCACGACATCACCCTGGAGAAGGTGCAGGCCTCGCCCATGCTCTGGGACCCGATCCGCTACTCGGAGACCTGCCCGTCCTCCGACGGCGCCTGCGCGATGATCGTCACCGATCGCGCCGGAGCCACCCGCGCGCCTCGGCCGCCCGCCTGGATGCTCGGCGGCGCGATGCGCAGCGAGCCCACCATGTTCGCGGGGAAGGACTTCGTCTCCCCCCAGGCGGGCAAGGACTGCGCGGCCGACGTGTACCGGCAGGCCGGGATCGCCGATCCGCGCCGGGACATCGACGCGGTCGAGATGTACGTGCCGTTCTCCTGGTACGAGCCCATGTGGCTGGAGAACCTCGGCTTCGCCGCCGAGGGCGAGGGCTGGAAACTCACCGAGTCCGGGGTGACCGAGCTCGACGGGGACCTGCCCGTCAACATGTCGGGCGGCGTCCTGTCCACCAACCCCATCGGCGCCTCCGGCATGATCCGCTTCGCGGAAGCGGCGCTCCAAGTGCGCGGACAGGCCGGGGAACACCAGGTCGATGGGGCCCGCAAGGCGCTCGGGCACGCCTACGGCGGCGGGTCCCAGTTCTTCTCCATGTGGCTCGTGGGCTCCGAGCCCCCGGACGCCTGAGCGGACTCCCCGGACGGCCGTGGAGACGACTGGGCAAAGGTCCCCCTCGCGTGGCCTGTCGACACTCGGAACCGATCGCTAGGCTGACCCGCGGACGACGCGAATCGGGAGGAGCACGGACGTGGCCGAGAGCATCACCATCCAGCAGCCGCCGCTCACGGGCTGGGACAAGCCGGAGCTCGACCTCAGCAACGCCGACTGGCACTCGAGCAGCCGTGGCCTGGGGGATGTCCAGATCGCCTTTGTCGAGGGGTTCATCGCGATGCGCAACAGCGGCCGGCCGGAGAGCCCTTCCCTGATCTTCACACCCGCCGAGTGGGGTGCCTTCGTGTCGGGCGCGAGGGAGGGCGAGTTCGACCTGACCTGACCTGACCGCGGTCTTCGGGCCGATCCGGGTGTGTTCCGCCCGTTTTTCCGGACACGCGACCCTGAGAACCCCCCTGGGGCCGAGGCCTGAGCCAGGCTGACCCCGGGAGGGGGAAGGTCGTGTCCGGAGGTGAGGAACCCATGAGCACCCTGCCGGTCATCGCGGCGGTCGACGGCTCGGACGACAGCCTGGTCGCGCTGGACTGGGCCGTCGAGGCAGCCCTGGTGCGTCAGGCGCCGCTGCGGATGGTCCATGTGCAGCAGTACGCCGCCTGGGCCAAGCCCGACATGCTGCCCGCCGAGCGACCGCGACCGGAGGACGATCCGGTGCTCGACCGCGTACGCGGGTATCTGGCGGGGCGGGTCGAGCGGCCGGAGACCGAGTACCTCGCCCTGGAGGGCGCCCCCGCCGTGGCACTGCCCGAACTGGGCTCCGACGCCCAGTTGCTGGTGCTCGGCTCACGCGGGCGCGGGGGCTTCGCCGGTCTGCTGCTGGGCTCCAACGGCATGGCCGCCGCACGCGATGCCGAGTGCCCGGTCGTCGTCGTGCCCAAGCCGGGACGCCAGGTCCACGAGGACATGCCGATCGAGCCTGGGCCGCGGATCGTCGTCGGCCTGCAGGTCGACAGCCCCGACGAGGCCACGCTGTCCTTCGCCTTCGCCGAGGCCGCCCTGCGCGGCGCCCGACTCCAGGTCGTCGCCGCCTACGCGTGGCCGGCCCACCTCTGGGCGGCCGCCCCCACACAGATCATGCCGCCGCCCGTCGACCAGGACGCCGTCGAGAACGAGACCCGCGCCCTCGCGGAAGGCTTCCTCGCCCCGCACCGCGACCGTCACCCCGACGTCCACGCCGAGCCCTACATCGCCCCGGGCGACGCGGCAGGCCACCTCGTCGCCGCCTCCCGGGACGCGAACCTGGTCGTCGTGGGCCGCCACCGACGCCGCCTACTGGCACCCGCCCGCATGATGGGCTCGGTGACCCAGGCGGTCCTGCTGCACGCCGCGAGCCCGGTGGCCGTGGTGCCGCCTGCGCCGCCGCAGGAGTGAGGGGGGAATGAGGGGGACGCGGGAGCGCGTCACACGGTGCCGAACCAGGCCTCGGCCAGGGACGGCAGCGTACCGTCGGCCGGTGCTCCCAACTCCCTCATGTACCAAGGGAGATTGCTGTACACGTGCAGCAGCGTGTACGCGAGCAGCTCGGCCGGGGCGAAGGCGGTGCCGTACGACTCGGTCAGGCGGGCCAGGAGTCGCGGATCGCCGCGGGTGACGAACAGGCCCACACCGACGAAGTCGTACGCGCGGTCGCCGATCATGGCCGGCTCGAAGTCGAAGAGGCCTGTGAGGCGCCAGCCGTCGGGATCGACGAGGAGGTGCTGCCGCATGACCTCGGTGTGCAGCAGGGAAGGGTGCGGGGTGCGCGGCAGCGGGACCGCGGCGAGGAACTCGGGGATCTGCTCCAGCCAGGCGGCCGGCAGACCGCGCTCGCGCTGCCGCTCCACGGCCCCCTCACGCTGCCGGTCCACGAACCGACCCCAGTCCCCGGGACCGAGGACGTCCTCCAGCGGCGCGGCGTCCAGTGCGTGGAGCACGGCCAGCGCCTCGCCGATCTCGGCGACGAGCCGCTCACGGTCGGCGCGCGGCACGCGGTCCCAGGCGCCGGCCAGGTTCTCGCCGCGCAGCCGAGACATCAGGACGTACCGCCAGCCGTTCTCGTAGGGACCGGCGTCCTGCACGCGCGGCGTCGGGATGGGCAGCAGCCCCTGGACATGGGACAGGACGCGGCCCTCGGCGATGCCGTCCCGGGCGGCGGCTCCGGGAAACAGCTTGAGGACGTGCTCGTCGCCCACGGCGTACACCGGCTGCGACCCGTCCGGGAATCGCCTCAGCGGGAGACCGGCCAGACCCAGGCGGGCGCACAGGTCCTCGGCCCCGGCCCGCATCACCTTCTCGTCGGGGACGACGGCGTCCCATTCCTCGTCTGTTTCCACGGGGGGCAGCATGATCGGGACCGTAGGACGCGCCTCTGTCGGCAGGCAACGGAATTACGCGGCCGGCGACGGTGTCGCGGCGCGCCCGGGAGGTCCCGCCCGCGGGTCAGGGAGGCGGGTCCGAACCCATGCCCGCACGTCACGGAGCAGGCCCGGCCACGTACCATGGCGACATGTCGTTCCTCCGCCGCCGCAGCGCCACGCCCGCCGGGCCCGACTTCGACGTACTGGCCATGGACCCGGGCGACTGGCCCGGCAATCTGGGCGCCGGGCTGCTGCCCGCCCCCGACGGCAGCTGCCAGGGCGTCTTCCTGCGCTACGACCTCTTCGGCGGCCGCGGCCCCGCGATGATCATCGGCAATCTGCCCGAGGGCTCCCCGGCCCGCGAGGTCGACGAGGGCGAGATCCCGTTCGAGGTCGCGCAGCTGCTGCTGGCCCTGGAGAACGACGAGGAGGTCACCGTCGTCGGCAGCGAGGACGTGCCCGTGATGCAGGGCGACAACCTCCTGATCGTGCGCCGTCTGAAGCTCTCCGAGAGCCGAATCTCCTGCGTGCAGTTCGACCGCAGTGACAATGTCCTGGTGACCATCGCAGCGTGGGACCGGCCCATCACCGACGATCTGTACGCCCTGCTGAAGCCGCTGCCCGCGGAGCTCTTCCAGCAGGGCTGAGTCCTCCCACCTCTAGGCTCCGCTCTTCGCGGTCCCGCACATATTTGTCATGACCCTTGCCGCCAAGTCATCGGACCTCTAGCGTCAGGGGTCATGTCGCATGAGCCGCATGAGATCACTCGAAGGACGACGTTAAAGGCTGCGGTGAGCGGGGCCGGCGCACTGGCTCTGGGAGTCGGCGCCATCGAAGCTGCCGCCGCTGATTCCTCCGATGTATCGAGGGAGTTGTCTGTGCTCTGGTACGCCACTCCCGCCGCCGACTGGGAGCGCGAGGCCCTGCCCATCGGCAATGGCGCACTCGGCGCCACGGTGTTCGGCACCCTCTCCTCCGAACGGCTTCAGTTCAACGAGAAGACCCTCTGGACCGGCGGCCCCGGCTCCACCCAGGGCTACGACCACGGCAACTGGCGCGCACCCCGCCCCGACGCGATCACCGCCGTTCAGGACGACCTCGACGCGCGGACCACCCTCGACCCCGAGTCGGTGGCCGACCGGCTCGGCCAGCCACGGACCGGGTACGGCGCCCACCAGACATTCGGCGACCTCCACCTCGACCTGCCCGGCGCGCCGACGACGCCCCCGAAGGACTACCGCCGCCAACTCGACCTCGACAACGCCGTCGCCTCGATCGCCTACACCCACCAAGGTGTCCGTCACCAAAGGGAGTTCTTCGCCTCCCACCCCGACGGCGTGATCGTGGGCCGGCTCGGCGCCGACCGGCCCGGCAGCGTCACCTTCACCCTGCGCTACACCTCGCCACGCGCCGACTTCACGGCCAGCGCGGCCGACGGAACCCTGACCGTGCGGGGTGCGCTCGCCGACAACGGACTGCGCTTCGAGGCGCAGATCCGGGTGCACAGCCTGGGCGGCACCGTCACGTCCCACGCCGACGGCACGATCACCGTGACCGGGGCCGACAGCGCATGGTTCGTGCTGGCCGCGGGCACGGACTACGCCGACACGTACCCCGACTACCGTGGCCCGGACCCGCACGCCGCCGTCGCCCGTGCCGTGGCGCAGGCGGGCGACCGCTACGAGGCACTCCTCGTCCGGCACACCCGCGACTACCGAGCCCTGTTCCGCCGAGTCACCCTCGACCTCGGCCCGTCACTGTCGGCGGACGTTCCCACCGACGCGCTCCTGGCCGCCTACACCGGCGGCACGAGCCCGGCCGACCGCGCCCTGGAAGCCCTCTACTTCCAGTACGGCCGCTACCTGCTCATCGCCTCCTCACGCCCCGGCTCCCTGCCCGCCAATCTCCAGGGCGTCTGGAACAACAGCACCACACCCCCGTGGTCGGCGGACTACCACACCAACATCAACATCCAGATGAACTACTGGCCCGCCGAGGCCGCGAACCTCGCCGAGACGACGGCGCCGTACGACCGTTTCGTCGAGGCCCTGCGCGCGCCCGGACGCCGTACGGCGAAGGAGATGTTCGGCTCGCGAGGCTGGGTCGTGCACAACGAGACCAACCCGTACGGCTTCACCGGCGTGCACGACTGGGCGACCGCGTTCTGGTTCCCCGAGGCGGCGGCCTGGCTCACCCAACAGATGTACGAGCACTACAGGTTCGGCGGCTCCACCGACTACCTGCGCACCACCGCGTACCCCGTGATGAAGGAAGCCACCGAGTTCTGGCTGGACAACCTGCGCACCGATCCCCGCGACGGAACCCTCGTCGTCACGCCCAGCTACTCGCCCGAGCACGGCGACTTCACCGCCGGCGCGGCCATGTCGCAGCAGATCGTCCACGACCTGTTCACCAACACCCTCGAAGCGGCCCGGATCCTGGGCGACACGCCCGACTTCCGCCGCCGCGTCGAAGACGCGCTGAACTGGCTCGACCCCGGCCTGCGCATCGGCTCCTGGGGCCAACTCCAGGAGTGGAAGGAGGACTTGGACGACCCCACCGACACCCACCGGCATGTCTCGCACCTGTTCGCCCTCCACCCCGGACGGCAGATCGAACCCGGCAGCGAGTGGGCCGAGGCCGCCAAGGTCTCCCTGACCGCGCGCGGGGACGGCGGCACCGGCTGGTCCAAGGCGTGGAAGATCAACTTCTGGGCGCGGCTGCGCGACGGCGACCACGCCCACAAGATGCTCGGCGAACAGCTCAAGTCCTCGACCCTGCCCAACCTCTGGGACACCCACCCGCCGTTCCAGATCGACGGCAACTTCGGCGCCACCTCCGGCATCGTGGAGATGCTCCTGCAGAGCCAGTACGACGCCATCGAAGTACTGCCCGCCCTGCCCTCCTCCTGGCCGACCGGCTCGGTGCACGGCCTGCGGGCCCGCAGCGGCGCCACCCTCGACATTGAGTGGGCGGCCGGCCGAGCGACCCGCATCGCCCTGAAGGCGTCCCGGACCCGTGAACTCACCGTACGCAGCGACCTGTTCAAGGACGGGGAACTGACCTTCAAGGCGGTCGCCGGACGACGGTACACCTGGAAGAAGGCGGACTGACCCCGGCTAGGAACCCGACGCCACCACCCGCACATCCGCCGCCCGCACGAACCCCACCCGATGGCCGAACTGGATCTCGTAGTAGAGGTCCTTGCCCACCACGAGCCGGCGGGGCCCGTCGAAGGTCACGGCGTAGTAGTACTCGCCCGGCACTCTGTCACCCACCGCGTACCTCTGGCCCGCGGGCAAGGTGTACGGCAGCGGCGACACCGCCTGGGCGGGTACGTCCGCCGGATAGGCGGAGGCCTCGGGGTAGGCGCGCCCGTACACCGGGACGCTCTTGCGGCCCTCCTTGGGCGTCACCACGAGGCCGGTCGCGTGCACCGCGGTCGGGTTCTGCTTCGGGTTCTTGAACCACGCCTTCTGGCCCAGGTACCAGATCGCCGTCCAGTCGCCCTCCCGGCCGGCGACCGCGTACTGCTGACCGGTCGAGACCCGCGAGGACAGGTCGTTCACCCCGGTGGTCGGAGCCGACCCCAGGCCGGCGTCCTTGATCAGCGGATACGACTCGCCGGGCCCGGAGTACAGTCGCACCGCGCTCGAACCGTGGTCCGCGCAGGGCACGCCCGCGGTGACGCAGCCGGTGTACCGGGGCCGGTTGGTGGCGTAGTCGGGGCGGATCGTCACCAGGCCGCCGTTCGGGCCCGCGGTGGCCGCGAAGGGACGGCCGAGCAGTTCGAAGTAGTGCCGCCAGTCCCAGTACGGGCCCGGGTCGGTGTGCATGCCGCTGACCGTCGACGCGGTCGGCCCCGGCACGTTGTCGTGGCCGAGGATGTGCTGCCGGTCCAGCGGGATGCCGTACTTCTTCGCCAGGTACGTCACCAGGCGTGCCGAGGACCGGTACATCGCCTCCGTGTACCAGGCGTCCGGCCGCGCCAGGAAACCCTCGTGCTCCAGGCCGATCGACTTGGCGTTGACGTACCAGTTGCCCGCGTGCCAGGCGATGTCCTTGGCCTTCACATGCTGGGCGATGTGACCGTCCGTGGAGCGCAGTGTGTATTGCCACGACACATAGGTCGGGTCCTGCACCATGGTGAGGACTCCCTCCCAGGCGCCCTCCGTGTCGTGGATGACGATGTAGTCGATGCCCGGGGAGGCCGGACGATCGGCCAGGTCGTGGTTGCCGTAGTCGCCGTCCCCGAACTGCTTGTACGGCGCCGGGATCCACTCGCAGGACACCGTCGCCGGGCATTCCGTCCCCGCGGAATCGAGCGTCCGCAACCCCGCCCGCCTCAGCTGCCCGGTGTCGGGGGAGAGGCGCGGCTGAGGGGCCAGGGCGACCACCTGGCCCGCGTCCGTGGCGCGCTTGTGCCCGGTACGCAGCAGGTCGTAGACGTCGTCGGCGTACGCCCTCGCCGTCGCGGTGTCCTCGGCGCCGGAGAAGCGGGCCACCGCGCCGTACCAGTCCGCCGGGTCGGAACTCAGCGGTGCGCCCAGTTCCTTCTGCGCGGCGGCGAGCAGGGCGGCACCGCCGGCCACATTGGCGGCCGGGTCCGTACGCAGCTGCTGGGCGCTCAGTCCGGTCAGCTCGGCCGCCTTCGGCAATGTCCTGAGGCGGGCCGGGATCTGCGAGGTCTTCGGCGGCTTCGCCTTGGGGAGCAGGGGCGCGCGGGCGCTGTCGCCGCGCGCGTCCTCCGAGCCGTCGCTGTGGTGCGGCGGCCCCCCGGCGAGCGCGGTGCGGGCGTCGGTGAGGTGCATCGGGCCGTAACCGCCGGTCACACTGGGCGCCCCGGCATGCGCGTCCCAGCGGGACTGCAGATAGGAGACGCCGAGCAGGACGCTCTGCGGCACGTGGTACTCGGCGGCCGCGGCGGCGAAGGCCGACTGCAGGCGGTCCTCCGAGCTCCGGGCATCGGACGGGGCCGCGCCCAGCAGCGGAAAAAGCAGTGCCGCAGCGGCCATGGCGGTGACGGATCCTCGCAATGCAGCCTCCAGGGACGGTCGGGCGCGATGAGCCGTGCGGGGCCGGAAGTGTGTTTGGGGTACCGGCTGTCCGACGATCCGTCAATCATGCCGACCGGCAGGTGAGTAGCCCTGCAAATCGAGGGTCCCGGGAGTTTCGCGGCGCGGCCTGCGGGAGGAAGACTTCATGGCCGTACACACGACGGTCCGCGGTGCGCCGCTGTCCAGCGCGCACCGCGGACCGCCGTCCCCGTCAGCGAGTGCCGACCGCCGCGCGCACGGCCCGCCGGGCCAGCTGGCAGTCGTCGTGCAGCCGCCTCAGCAGCAGCCGCTGTTCCTCGCCGGACGGCGCAGCACCCGGGTGGGCCACTCCCGGTGCCGCCGGGGTCGGAGCGTCGTGCATCGAACGCTGCACGGCCGTCTCATAGGTACGGATCTCCCGGGTCAGCACGAGCATCAGGTTCACCAGGAATGCGTCCCGCGAAGCCGGGCCCGCCGACTGCGCGATCTGGCTGATCTGCCGACGAGCCGCCGGTGCGTCCCCGAGCACCGACCACAGCGTCGCCAGGTCGTAGCCCGGCAGGTACCAGCCCGCGTGCTCCCAGTCCACCAGCACTGGACCGGCCGGTGAGAGCAGGATGTTCGAGAGCAGTGCGTCGCCGTGGCAGAACTGGCCCATGCCCTGCCGGCCCGCGGTCGCCGCGATGCCGTGCAGCAGCTTCTGCAGATCGCCCATGTCCCGGTCGGTGAGCAGCCCCAGCTCGTGGTACCGGGAGATCCGGGTCGCGTAGTCCAGCGGTGCGTCGAACGTACCCGCCGGTGGCCGCCACGCGTTGAGCCGGCAGATCGCTCCGAGTGCCGCCCTGATGTCCGCACGCGGCGGCGCCTCCAACGGGTGCCGCTGCAGTGCCGCCACCCGGCCCGGCATCCGCTCGATGACGAGGGTGCAGTTGTCCGGATCCGCTGCGATCAGTCTCGGCACGCGCACCGGTGGGCGGTGCCGGACGAACGAGCGGTATGCCGCTATTTCGTGCCGGATCCGCTCGGCCCACGCCGGCGAGTGGTCGAGTAAACACTTGGCGACGGCCGTGCTGCGTCCGGTCGTGCCGACCAGGAGCACGGACCGCCCATTGCGGCGCAGCACCTGCACCGGAGCGAACTCCGGGCAGATCCGGTGCACCGACGCGATCGCCGTGCGCAGCTGGGCGCCCTGGGGGCCGGACAAGTCGAGTCTCCCGCTGAGCGGTTGGGTGCCGATCCCCGCGGGACGCCGCGGCCGGCCCGCACCCAGTACGGGGGGGACCGCCGGCCGCGCGGGGTCGAGGTAGGGGCCGCCGCCCGCCGGGCGGGGGCGCAGCGGCCTGGGCGGGGCGGACACGGAGGACGATGCTGCGTACATGGGAGAAACAGATCCCTTCGTGTGCCTGCGAAGTCAAAGCGCCGCCCGATCCGGCCGCCCGGGTACACCCTGGGGAATGCACCAGCCGTAGCTGGAGGGCGACCGGGTCGGGGTGGCGCGTTCCTACCTGACACCCGATGCCCAGTGGCACACCATCTGGCGCACCCTGGCGAACCCTGGCGAATAGTCCCGGGGCAACTCTCACCGGGCTACTGTCAACTCAGCCGAGAACCTGGGGGCTTGACGTGAGCGGAGAACCCAACACCCGCCTGGCGGACCTGTTCGGCCTGGCCGGCTGGTCCAAGGGCGAACTCGCGAGGCTGGTCAACCGGCAGGCGGCGGCCATGGGCCACCCCCAGCTGGCGACCGACACCTCGCGGGTGCGGCGGTGGATCGACATGGGAGAGATCCCGCGCGATCCCGTGCCGCGGGTGCTGGCGGCCCTGTTCACCGAGCGTCTCGGCCGTGTCGTGACCATCGAGGACCTCGGTCTGGTCCGGCACGGGCGTGCGGGGAAACGGCAGGACGGCGGGAGTGTGGAGCATCCCGACGGTGTGCCGTGGGCGCCCGAGCGGACGGCTGCGGTCCTCACCGAATTCACGGGAATGGACCTCATGCTCAACCGACGCGGCTTGGTGGGCGCGGGTGCCGCGCTCGCCGCGGGATCCGCACTCAGCAGCGCCATGCACGACTGGCTGCACACCGACCCGGCCCTCAAGGCCGACGCTCCCCAGTTCGACGACCCGTTGCACGTCGACCCCGCCGGGTTCGACCGCTACGAGGCCGCCCCCATCGGATCGCAGGAGATCGAGGAGCTGGAACGCTCGGTCGAGGTGTTCCGGGCCTGGGACGCGGCCCGCGGTGGCGGGCTCCAGCGCAAGGCGGTCGTAGGCCAACTCAACGAGGTGGGCGGCATGCTCGCCTACCGACACCCCGAACATCTGCAGCGGCGCCTGTGGGGCGTCGCCGCCAACCTCGCCGTCCTCGCGGGCTGGATGTCGCACGACGTCGGCCTGGAGCCCACGGCCCAGAAGTACTTCGTCATCGCCGCCCACGCGGCCAGAGAAGGCGGCGACCGGCCCCGCGCCGGGGAGGCACTCTCCCGAGCGGCTCGCCAGATGGTGCACCTCGGCCGGCCCGACGACGCACTCGACCTCATGAAACTCGCCCAGTCCGGCTCCGGCGACGAGGTGCTGCCGCGCACCAGGGCCATGTTCCACACCATCGAGGCCTGGGCACAGGCGTCCATGGGCAAGGGCCAGGCCATGCGCCGCACCCTGGGACAGGCGGAGGACCTCTTCGTCTCCGACAAGAGCGATGTGCCGCCGCCGAGCTGGATGCAGACCTTCAAGGACGAGGACCTGTACGGCATGCAGGCTCTGGCCTACCGCACGCTGGCCGAGTTCGAGCCCGGCGCGGCCGCGCATGCCCAGCACTACGCGGAGAAGGCCCTGGCCCTGCGCGTCGACGGTCGCGAGCGGTCGAAGATCTTCGACCATCTGTCCATGGCGTCCGCCTGCTTCATCGCGGACGACCCCGAACAGGCCGACCGGTACGCGCGGCTGGCCCTGATGTCGATGGGCTCGAACTCGTCCGGCCGCACCTGGGACCGGCTGCGCCAGATGTACCGGCTCACCGCCGAGTACTCCAGCTACCCGAGGATCCACGAACTGCGGGAGGAGATCCGGTTGGCGCTGCCCAAGGCGAAGAAGCCGGGCGGCGGCCACAGCGCACAAGCATAGGGACGGGCACCGACTAGGACGTCACCCTGGCCACGAGCACGCAGGCATGGTCGGCGCGCTCACTCTCACCGAACTCCTCGACGACCAGCCGTACGAAGTCCTGTGCGGTGCGTGCCTCGCCGATGCGGGGACCGAGGTCGAGGAGTCGCTGCACGGAGTCCGCTTCCCTGTGCCCCGGCACCAGTCCGTCCGTGTGCAGCAGCAGCAGGTCGCCCACCTCGAGGGTCTCTTCGGCCTGTGCGTAGACGGCACCCGCGGTGGCGCCGAGCAGGACGCCGTCCGGCGCGTGCAGCCTGTGCCCCGTCCCGTCGCGGAACAGCAGCGGGGCGGGGTGTCCGGCCTGCGCCCAGGTCAGGGTGCGGGTCTCGGGCCGGTAGCGGCAGCAGACGGCGCTGCCGAGGGCCGGCTGGACGGTGGCGTCGAGTAACTGGTTCAGAAGGGACATCAGTTGTCCCGGCTGAGTGCCCGCCATGGCCATGCCGCGTACGGCGCCCAGCAGGGTCGCCATGCCCGAGGCCACGGCGACGCCGTGCCCGGTGAGGTCGCCGATGCTCAACAGCGTTTCGCCGTCGGCCAGTTCGAGCGCGTCGTACCAGTCGCCGCCGATCATCGCGCTCGCCGACGACGGCAGACGGTGAGCCGCGAGGTCGAGGGTCTCCGGGCCCCGGTGCGGGAGCCGCAGGGAGCCGCGCCACGGCGGCAGCACGGCCTCCTGCAGCTCGACCGCGAGCCGGTGCTCCGTCTGCGCCTGGTGCTGCCGGCGCTGGAGCGAGTCACGGGTCTCGCTCACCGCCCGCTGGCTCAGGCGCAGTTCGCTGACGTCCCGCAGTACGGCCCACATGGAGGCGGTGCTGCCGTCGGCGTCGAGCACGGGCTCGCCCATCATGTGCAGGGTGCGGACCTCGCCGTCCGGCCGTACGACGCGGAACTCGCCGTCGATGGGCTTGGCGTCGACGAGGCAGTT
Organism: Streptomyces sp. SD31; assembly: GCF_052068475.1. Lineage (NCBI taxonomy): Bacteria > Bacillati > Actinomycetota > Actinomycetes > Kitasatosporales > Streptomycetaceae > Streptomyces > Streptomyces sp. SD31. Next base: position 101,486 of record NZ_JBQHCX010000022.1, read on the forward strand.
CGTGACCATCGCCGTCAGTTTCGGACGGTCCTCGTCGAGCACCAGGGACGGCAGCTCGTCGAGGGTGAGCGGTGGAGCGGCGGGGTCTCGACCCAGGATCTGGTAGAGCTCGCCGGACCAACTGGCCTCGTCCGTCAGCAGGTTCCACTCCGCGCTGCCGACCCGGCTGAGCAGCGAGTCGCGCGGGGGAGCGGGCGGCGCGGCCCCGGTGGCCGCGGGAGCCGCGGCCACCGGGGCCGGGCCGTCCCGCAGTTGCGCCAGGTGCTCGTCGAGGTCGTTGAGCTGGTGCAGGGCGAGGTCGTACAGCGCCCGCTGCCACCGCTCCTGCGGGTCCGAACCGTCGTCGCTGCGCGTGTCCCGGCGGACGGCGTCGACGTCGCCCTTGAGTCGCCGCGTCTGCGATATGAGCGCTTCGACCGAGCCGTGTCCGGGCGGCTGAGCGGCGGGGCGGTCCGCAGAGAGATGGGGCGGCATGACGCACTCCGATGCGAGGACGGTACGACCAAGGCTGACGGAAGGACCATTACGACTGTTGCACAGCCCGCGACGCCCTGTAAGGGATTTGGCAACACCCGATACGGTGGTGCGTCTGGCATATGCCAGAGTCTTCACGGCGGGCTCGCGCCATGCGATTGCCGTAGGTCGCCGAAAGGGCCAAGTCGTAGGCGGTGTACGTGATTTGACGTCCTGTCGAGGCGATTGTACGTCGCTCAATCGGGTGTTCGACGGTCGCATGTTCTAGGGGTGGGGCGGCAGTGGTCGCCGGTCGGGGTGATGCACTCCTCGGGGGTGATGCAGGTCACATAAATGATGTGCCCTCCGGCGTAATGCAAACGGCATCTGTGGGCTCGTAAAAGCACAGCGGCAAAAAAACGACCTACCACCGACCCGCAGGGGAGACCGCCCATGGACATCGCCATCGAGCAGCCCGCCCGCGCCCGCCTCATCACCGGCGAGGAGCGCGAACTCCCCGTTCCCGCCAAGCTGCGGTACGCCTCCACGGATCCGCTGGCGGTGCACATGGACTTCCCGGGCGAGGCCTCCCTCGATGGCCATGGGGCCACCTGGACCTTCGCCCGGAGTCTGCTGGAGGCAGGCCTGCGCGGGCCGGCCGGGGACGGTGACGTGCACATCTGGCCGTGCGGCCAGGAGCGTACGGTCGTGGAGTTGCACTCGCCGTACGGCATGGCGCTGCTCCAGTTCGACACCTCCGCCCTGAACCGCTTCCTGCTGCGGACGTACGCGGTGGTCGCGACCGGTGAGGAGGACCTCGGGGCGGTCGTGGAGCGCGGCCTGAGCTCGCTCTTCGGCGGCGTGTGAGGAAGGCGGGCGGATGAGGAGGTCATCGGGCCGCCGCCGCTGTGCCTCCTCATCGCTCCGGCGTCAGTACCGCAGCACCCCGGCGATCCCCTGGGCGTCGCTCAGCGTGCCGTCCGGTACGAAACGGACCTCGGCGCCGGTCTCCAGGCACTGCTCGACGATCTCGTCCACGATGTCCTCGCGGGCGTCGAGGTCGCCGCTCTCGGCCGGGATGAGATGGTCGCCGTCCTCGCCGCGCACCGTCACCCGGTAGTTCTCCTCGACGGCGAGCAGCCGGATCCGGCCTTCGCGAGCACTGCGCCAGACCTCGTCGACGCCGGCCGCGAACGCCTTGCGGCCACGGGCGGATTCGAGTTCCCGCGCCACGGCGGCGGCGTTCCTGCGCTCCTCGGCGGTGACCAGCGGACGGATCGCCTGCCACACCGCCTCGTGCGTGCCGTGCGCGAGCCCGCCGTGCGGGACGTGCACCGCGTCCTTGGCGACGCCGCCGATCTCGTCCAGCAGGGACAGCGCCGCCTGCTCACCGGTGACGTACAGCGGTCGCGGGTTGTCCCGGAGGATCGCGCTCATGGCGGAGTCCGCGTCCTTGAGGAAGTGGCGGGTGCCCTCGTCGCGGAACGTGCTCGGCATGTCGCCGATCCGCTCCTGGCGCTCGGCGTCGAAGTTGTCGAAACGCCTGGTCAGCGGGAAGCCGCCGATGCGGGCCTCGGTGACGCGGTCCGGGCTGCCGGTCCACAGCGTGACACGGTCGGGGGAGACCGAGAGCACCCAGAACGGCCGCTCGGCGGCCTCCGCGGAGACGAGGTTGCGGGTCAGGAAGGTGTCCGAGAGCACCACGCGCTCGGGCACCGTGCGGGCGAGCGACCACACCTGGTGCTCGCCCGGGGCGGCGAAGATCACCAGGCCGTCCTCGGCGTAGGTGAGATCGACCTCGGCGAGGGCCTGGTCGAGCTGTCGCTCGACATCCGCCCGTCGCTCGCGGGTGACCGAGGGATCGGCCTCCAGCTGTTTCTTGGCCTCGGCCACGACATTGCGCAGCCGGACCTGGTCCTGGGCCCGATAGGGCTCTCGGGGATGCGTGGGCGTCAGCACGGACACGGCCGGATAGGGGCGCGGGCGCCGCAGCTCGATGAGGGTCGTGGGACTGAGTGCGTGCTCCATAACAGCACGATAGGACCGATTCACCGATCGGGCATTAGGGGCAATCCCCTCGCCCTCGCATGCCTACTCTGTGTCGTCCTCCGGCCCGCAGGAGCTGCCGTCGGCCGGCAGCGTGCCGTACAGCAGGAAGGTGTCGACCTTGCGGTGCACGCACTTGGAGGAGGCGTACCCGGTGTGACCGCTGCCCTTGTTGTCCAGGACCACGGCCGAGGGACCGAGTCGCTTCGCCGTCTCCACGGTCCAGCGGTACGGCGTCGCCGGGTCGCCGCGGGTGCCCACGAGCAGCATCTTCGGCGTGTGCACGTCCTTCACGTCGTCGCGGATGAAGTCCGTGCCCTTGGGGCGGCCGTAGCACATCAGCACCCCGGTGAGCCGGTACGGGCCGAAGACCGGTGACGCCTGCTCGTACTCGGCGCGCAGCCGGTCGAGCTTGCCGATGATCTGCTCGTCCGTCGGGCGGTCCGGATCGTCCGCGCAGTTGATCGCCATCAGTGCCGCGGGGAGATTGTCGAGCGGGACCTCCTCCTCGTCGACGAGACCGCCGTCGGGGTCCTGGGTCTTCTCGGTCTCCTCCCGGCCCGTGGGTGCGGCCCCACCGGAGGCGAAGGTCTCGATGGCGTGCGTGTCGCCGTCCTCGACCAGCGAGGCGAGGGCCCGCTCCAGAGAGGGCCACAACTCCTCGCTGTAGAGCGCCTGCCCGATGGCGCCGACCAGGTCCTGCCCGGTGAACGGCTCACCGAACGCCGACGGCACCGGGTCCTCGTCCAGCGAGTCGACCAGTCGTACGACCTGCTTGCGGGCCTCGCGAGGGTCCTGCCCGAACGGACAGGCGATGTCCTTCACACACCAGTTGATGAACTCCTCCAGCGCCTCCTGCTGCCCCTTGGCGCCTGCCACCCCCTGCTCGGTCAGCGGTTCGGTCAGCGTGTCCACGCCGTCGAGCACCAACCGGCCGACTTTCTTCGGGAATTGGGCGGCGTACACCGCGCCGAGCCGGGTTCCGTAGGAGAAGCCCAGGTAGTTGAGCTTCTTGTCGCCGAGGGCCTGGCGCATCACGTCCATGTCGCGCGAGGCGTTGACCGTGCCGATGTGGGGGAGGACGGGCCCGGAGTGCCGGGCGCACGCGTCGGCCGCCTTCCTCAACTGCTTGAGGACGGACTGCGGATCGCGGCCGATTTCCGTGCTGTCGTCCGCCACGGAGATGTCCTCCGCGCCGTCCCCGCAGCTGACCGGCGAGGACCTGCCGACGCCACGCGGATCGAAGGTCACGATGTCGTAGCCGTCCGTCAGCTCCATGAAGTCCTTGCCGCCGGCGGCGAACTCGGGGATACCGGCGCCGCCCGGCCCGCCGAAGTTGAGCAGCACCGATCCCTGCTTCTTGCCCGTGGCCCGGTAACGGGCGAGCGCCAGATCCAGCGTCCCCGCCCTGGGGCGGGCGTAGTCGAGGGGGACGGTGACCTTGCCGCACTGCAGATCCTTCGGCAGGCCCTCGCCCGGGCACTTGGCCCAGGTGACCTTCTGCCGGTAGAAGCGGGTGAGGTCGGGCTCGGCACCGTCCGTGGCCGTCGGCAGCCCCGTGCCGAGCAGGACCAGTCCGACCGCGCCGGTGACCGCGCAGCGCCGCAGCGAGGGCCGCGTTGACAGCTTGGCCAGCATGAATGCCTCCAGGGACGCCCGTCGCGGACCGGGATACGGCGTCCTCGATCACGATAAGGGGGCCCCGGAACGCACGCCTCCGGACGAGCGGGGCGGCCTGGGCTGCCGTGCGCGGCGATGTCCGGACCTGATCCGGACCTGATCCGGACCTGTTCCGGGCAGAGGGTGAGATCGACCGGCCGGTGAACGCACGTGCGGGACACCCTGGACCGACGGCACTGGCACCGGCACCGGCTTCGGGCGGACCGGATCGGGCCCCCGGAACGCCGGCCCCAGGCGGCGCAGCAGCCCCGCATGCGAGCGGCCGACGCAGGCCGCACCCTGGTGCCATGGACGGGGAGCAGCCCATCGCGATCTACCCGCCCGCCGAGGACGGCGGCCGGCGGGTCCGTGCCGGTGACCATTTCCTGGGCATGGCGTACGGGCTGCTGGACGTTGCCGAGTTCCTGCGTAGGGCGGGGATCGAGGACGCCGACGAGGAGTACGTACGGCGCTCCAGGCTGATCGAGTGGCGCGGCGGCGGCCCCGAGGCGTGGATGCGGTGACTTCGGCCTAGGGCTGTCTGACGATTCCCGCCTGCCCCGTGACGCCTGGCACGCACTCCCCCAGAGGGGGCCCCGCCGCGTTGCCGAGCCGCCCACACGTGGCCGCCACGACGGCGCTGCGGCGCCTTGCGATCGCACGCTCCCCGACGCTCGAACAACCTCGCGCGGGGGACCCCCATGACGCAGCGCGCTCCACCTTCGGTGGCGCCCTCGGCGGGGCGGCTTGCCGGGGTGCATGCCCGGCGCCACAAGTCGGATGAACGGGGAGTCATCACTCAGTTCGACAACCATGCCGCTCGATGGGGTGAAAGACCGATAAGCCATAACTCGAATGGTTCATCGGCGTTTTATCCGGTGCGGGCGAGTGCTCGCGACCATGTCTGGAAGGCAGGGAACCTATGAGACGGGTTACCCGAAACGGTGTGATCGCCTTCGCCGCCACCGGCGCGATGGCTGTGACGATGCCGGCGTATGCCGACTCCGCGGCGGACGGTGCCGCGGCCGACTCACCCGGGCTGATCTCCGGCAACACCATCCAGCTCCCGGTGCACGTCCCGGTGAACGTGTGCGGGAACACCGTGAACGTGGTGGGGCTGCTCAACCCCGCCGTGGGCAACAGCTGTGCCAATGAGGGCGGTGGGAGCAAGACGGGCGCCGCGTCGAACGGCGGGGCCTCGGCCGAGGGGCGCGGAAAGGATTCGCCGGGCGTCGCCTCCGGCAACACCATCGAACTGCCGGTCCACCTCCCGGTGAACGTCAGCGGCAACACGGTGAACGTGGTCGGCGTCGGCAACCCGGCGACCGGCAACGAGTCCGTGAACACCCCCGGCAACCAGCCTCCGCGCACCACGAAGCCGACGCCGAAGCCGTCCGTACCGCCGAAGAGGCACCAGCCGCGGCCGGTGCCGTCCGCGTTCGTTCCGCACGGGCCCGAGGCCGCCCTCGCCGACACGGGAGCGGACCAGACCCTCGCCGCCGTGGCGGGCGGCACGGTTCTCGTCCTGGGCGGGGCCATCCTGTACCGGCGTTTCCGTCCCCAGGCGGTGCGCTGACCCCGCGTTTCGCGCGCGGCACGGAAGGCCCCACCGGCCTGGCGAGCGGTGGGGCCTTCGTCGTACCGAAGCTCCGAACGTACGGACGGTCGTGGCCCTTTGGAACGCGTCAACGGCTTGATCACGCCGTGGCGCCCTGCCGGACGATCCGCAAGGATGCTGCGTGCACGGTCGATCACCGTGCGCATGCGAAGCCCCCAAGGATTGGAGCGCACCCATGGCCTCTTCGGCCCCCGAAGACCTCGTCGTCACCCGTGCCGGCCTCGACGACTGGCCGGTCATCAGCGGATGGGCCGCCGCCGAGGGCTGGAACCCGGGGCTCGCCGACGGACCGGCCTTCTTCGCTCAGGACCCCGACGGCTTCTTCCTCGGCCGGATCGACGGCGAGCCCGTCTCGGCGATCTCGGTCGTCAACTACGGCACGGACTACGCCTTCCTCGGCTGCTACCTGGTCCGCCCCGACCTGCGCGGCCGCGGCCACGGCCTCACCACCTGGAAGACCGCGCTGGCGCACGCGGGAAGCCGCACGATCGGACTCGACGGCGTCGTCGCCCAGCAGGACAACTACCGCCGTTCCGGCTTCGAACTCGCCCACCGCACCGTCCGGTTCACCGGAACCGCGCCGGCCTGCGAGGTGCCGGCGGATGTGCGGGGCGTACGGTCCGAGGACATCGCGGACATCACCGCGTACGACGGCACCTGCACCCCCGCCGACCGCCCCCGCTTCCTCGCCCACTGGCTCACCGGCACCGGACACCACGCCGTGGTCCGCCGCAGCGGCGACCGTGTCACCGGCTACGGCGTGATCCGCCCCGGCCACGACTGCCCGCGCATCGGGCCGCTCTTCGCCGACACCGCCGAGGACGCGCGAGCCCTGTTCGCCGCCCTGACCGCCGACGCGGCCGGCCGCGAGGTCGCCATCGACGTGCCCGAGCCCAACGCGGCGGGCGTGGCTCTCGCCGAGGAGGCCGGATTCACCCCCTCTTTCGAGACGGCCCGCATGTACACGGGCCCGGTGCGGCCGTACGCCGAGGAACGCGTCTTCGGCGTCACCACCCTGGAACTCGGCTAGCGCCTGCACCGCTTCGGCATCCCACTCTCGTGACGCCGGCGCGTCAGTCCGTTCGCCGGTGGAAGCGGAAGTGCAGTGCGCGGATGTCGTCCGTCAGCTCGGGCACCGGGCCGTCCACGACCACGCCGGGCGCGACCTCCTGGACCGCAAGGGTCCGCACGGGCGGGGCGGGTACCCCCAACTCGCCCAGCCACCCGGCCAGTTGCTCCGACGAGGCGACGTACACGATGCGCCCCAGGCCCACCCACGCATGGGCGGCCGCGCACATCGGGCAGTGCTCGCCGGAGGTGTACACCGTGGCGGCCGCCCGCTCCTCGGGCGTCATGTGGGCGGCGGACCAGCGTGCCAGCTCGAACTCGGGGTGCCGGGTGCGGTCGCCCGAGGCCACCCGGTTGTGGTCCTCGGCGAGCATGACGCCGTCCGCCCCCACCAGAACCGAACCGAACGGCTCGTCCCCGGCCTCCAGTGCCTGCGCCGCGAGTGCGACGCAGCGGCGCAGGTACGGCAGTTCGTCGTCCTTCACGACCATGACTTCACGACCATGACTTACGGTCCTCCTCGCGATGAGGCTTGCCTTGCGCACCCTATAGCCGCCCGGCCTGGGTGCGGTCGGGTCGAAAAGGCGGTTGCCGTGGCAGCGGTCGGGTGCTGGAGTGATCCCATGGATCATGCTGCGGTGCTCGCCCTCTTCGACCGGGACATGCGTGAAGGTGCGCGGCCGGACGGTCCCGACGCGCTGGTCGAGAGGGTCGGCGGGGTGATCCGCCAGGTGTCGTCCGCACTCGGCTGGAACGGCGTCGTGTGGTCCGACCTCGACGAGGCGAGTGCCGACGAGGCGATCGCCGCACAGATCGCCCACTTCTCCGGGCTCGGGATCGGGCACGAGTTCGAGTGGAAGGTCTACGGTCATGACCGCCCGGCCGACCTCGGTCAGCGGCTCAGGGCCGCCGGGTTCACGTCCGGGCCCGAGGAGACGCTGATGATCGGCGAGGCAGCCGATCTGGACCTGGACGCGGAGCCGCCGGAAGGCATCCGCATGCTCACCGTGACCGACCGGGCGGGCGTCGACCTCGTCGCGGAGGTGCACGCGAAGGCCTTCGGCACCGACGGCTCCCGGCTCCGCCACCAGCTGCTCGCCCAGCTCACGGCCGACCCGGACACCGTCGTCGCGGTGGTCGCGCTGGCCGGTGACACTCCGGTGAGCGCGGCCCGGATGGAACTCGTGCCGGGGGCGCGGTTCGCCGGGCTGTGGGGCGGCGGGACCGTCGAGGCCTGGCGGGGCCGGGGCATCTACCGCGCGCTGGTCGCACACCGGGCACGGGCCGCCGTGGACCGCGGCTACCGTTACCTCCAGGTCGACGCCATGAGCACGAGCCGGCCCATCCTGGAACGGCTCGGCTTCGAACCGCTGACCACGACGACGCCGTACGTGTACACGCCGTAGGGACACGCAGGGCCGATCACGCAGCGTGCTCACCTCGGGCGGAGTGTCACATCCGGCATGTCACATCCACCGGCATGTCACATCCGTCGGCATGTCACACCCACTGATGTCACATCCGCGCCCGTTCAACCCGTCGCAACGTTATGACGACGAACCAGAGCAACGACAGCGGCCACAGCCGGAGCATCCTCCTCGCGGGCGCCGGCGGCGTCCTGGGCAGGCACATCACCCGCGCCCTGACGCAGGCGGGCCACAAGGTCACCGGCCTCGGCCGGGGCGGACGCAACGATCTCCAGGCCGACCTGACGGACCGCGACGCCCTGCTGCGCGCCGTCGACGGCCACCACTTCGACACCGTGATCCACGCCGCGACCGCGCTGCGCAAGCCGCCCATGCGCCACCGTGACATGCACGCCACCAACGCGCTGCGCACCGACGGAACCGCCCATCTGATCGAGGCCGCGCAGGCCACCGGCGCTCGACGCTTCGTGACGGAGTCCATGGTCTTCGGATACGGCTACGGCGACCACGGCGACCGTGTGCTCGTCGAGGACGACATCTTCGGTCCGCGCGGCCGCTCCCCGGAGCTGGAAGGGCATATCGCGGCGATGCGTATCAAGGAACAACTCACCTTCGGCACCGCCGGGTTGGACGGCATCGCGCTGCGCTTCGGCCTGTTCTACGGCCCCGGCGGCACCGACGCCCTGCTGCCCATGCTCCGCAAGCGGCAACTTCCCGTCCCCGCCGATCACGGGCGGGTCCTGCCCTGGATCGACCTCACCGACGCGGCCCGAGCGGTGGTCGCCGCCGTCGAGCGCGGGCGCCCCGGCCAGGCGTACAACATCGCCGACCGCACCCCGATGGGTTTCGGGACCCATGTCCGGTGCGTGGCCGAGGAGTTCGGGCTGCCGCAACCGCTGACCGTACCGCTGTGGCTGATGCGGCCCATGTCGTACGCGCACACGGTGATGTCGACGGCGCTGCGGGTGTCCACGGCGAAGGCGGAGCGGGAACTGGGCTGGACGCCCGCCCACCCGGGGACCCGTGACGGCCTCGCCGCGATGCGGGCCGCGTCACTCACGTGAACGGCGCGCCGCATGCCCTCGGCGCGCCGTCCCTTCGCGGCTGCGTGTCTCAAAGATTCCTTGCGCCTCGATGCATCCGGCTGTCCGCGCGCCTCGTTGCGTCCGGCTGTCCGCGTACTGCGTCAGCGGCGCGCCTTCGTCCGGTCCAGTGCGGCGACGCCCAGTGCGGCGAGGCCGATCTGGATGAGCCACTGGATCCAGTCGACGCCGTCGGTGTCGGCCACGTCGAGGCCGGCCGCGAGCGCGGAGCCGAGCAGCGCGGCCACGATGCCGACGAGGATGGTCCACAGGACCCCGATGCGCTGACGGCCCGGCACCACGAGCCGCCCCAGCACTCCAATGATGATGCCGATCACGATGGCACTGATGATGCCCGAGATCTCCATTTCGCCCCTCTTCCTCCTGTCCCCCGCGGTAAGGCGAGTTCCCCGTGGACGGAGGGACAGTCCGTTCCGCTTCAACCGGTGGTGCCCCACCCGGTGGCGGCCACCACCTCCGCGGCGATGTCGATCACCGAACGGCCGTCGGTCACCACGCGCACCACGTCCGCGGCTGCCTGCTCGTCCAGGAGTCGTGCCTTGCGGGCGCTGCCCCTCAGCTCGTGCTCCAGCTCGGAGCCCAGCTCGCGCCCGGCCAGCCGCTGTTCGGCCGTCTCGTCGGTGGCGGTGAGCAGAACCCGTACGAGCCGTGCGCCATCACCCATGGCCCGGCGGAACATGGGCGCCGCCTCGTCGAGCACGCTGACGGTGTTCGTGTAGACGAGGCGCCGGCATCCGAGCTCGGCGTAGTTCGCCCACACGGCGGCCAGGTTCCGCTCCGTGATGCCGGCCCGGCGCGCGTCCCCGGCCGGCGCCGGATGGACGGAGCCCATGAAGTCGCCGTCGATCACGGCATGCGCGACCTGCGCGGCCCGCAGCCGAGCCGACACCTCCCAGCCCACTGTGGTCTTGCCGACCCCGGCCCGTCCTCCGATGAGCAGTACTTCCGCGTGATCCATGCGGGCAGGGTGCCCGGGCGCGGGCATCCTTTGCCAGTGGTTATGGCTCGGGCCGGTGCTGACGGGTGGAGGCGTGGATGGCGGAGTGGGTGCTCGGTGGCGGGGCCGTCAACGAGGTCGTGAGGGTGGGGGCGACCGTACGGCGTACCTCGCACGAACGGTCCGGGTATGTGCGTGAGTTGCTTGCCCTCTTCGAGAGCCGTGGCTGGGAGGGGGCGCCGCGCCACCTCGGGACGGACGGGCGGGGCCGGGAGGTGTTCGGATATCTCGAGGGTCGCGCGGCCGTCACTTCCCGGGAGCGGGCGGCGGCGTGCACCGACGCGGCGCTCGTGCGCGTTGCTCAACTCGTCCGCCGTCTCCATGACTTGACGCACGGAACGCCCTTGGCGGGCGGCCGGGACGTCGTATGCCACAACGACCTCGCCCCGAAGAACACGGTGTACGCGGTGGACGGTGCCGAGTGGTGGCCCACCGCCTTCATCGACTGGGACCTCGCCGCGCCCGGCGAGCGCGTCCATGACCTCGCCCATGTGTGCTGGCAGTACCTGGATCTCGGACCGCGCATCACCGATGTGTCCGAGGCGGCCCGGCGTATCGCCCTCGTCTGCGACGCGTACGGGCCGGGTGGCGGCGGTGCGGGCATCGTCGACGTGATCCTTTGGTGGCAGGACCGCTGCTGGAGGGGTATCGAGGCCGGCGCGGAGCGTGGTGAACCGGCCATGGTGACGCTGCGGGAGCGCGGGGTCGTGGACGACGTGCGGAACGCGTACGCCTGGGTGGCGAGGCACCGGCGCGGGCTGGGGGCGTTCCTGCCCTGACGCCGGCCGCACGTGAGCCCGCGGGGCGCCTGTGCCGGTCCGATTGACGTGCAGGTAATCGCCTGCATAACGTTGAGTGTGCGATCAGAGAGCGACCCCGGGATGGACAAGGTCTTCAAGGCGTTGGCCGACGACACGCGCAGACGGCTCCTGGACCGGCTGCACGAGGGCAACGGGCAGACCTTGGGGGAGCTGTGCGCGCGAATCGACATGACGCGCCAGTCGGTGACCCAGCATCTGGCCGTCCTGGAGGCCGCCAACCTGCTCACTACGGTGCGGCGGGGGCGGGAGAAGCTGCACTACCTCAATCCGGTCCCGCTCCACGAGATCCAGGAGCGGTGGATCGACAAGTTCGAGCGCCCACGCCTGCGCGTGCTCGGCGCCGTGAAGCGACGAGCCGAGGAAGCCATGACCGACAAGCCCACCTTCGTGTACGTCACCTACATCGAGAGCACGCCCGAGAAGGTCTGGGACGCGCTCACCGACGCGGACCTGACCGCCGCCTACTGGGGCCACGGCAACATCTCGGACTGGCGGCCCGGATCCCGCTGGGAACACGTGCGTACGGACGGCTCCGGCATCGCCGACGTCGTCGGCACCGTCGTGGAGAGCGAGCGCCCGAGCCGCCTGGTCACCACCTGGGCGGCGCCGGACGAGGAGGGTCAGGAGGACAAGTACTCCCGGGTCACCTTCGACATCCAGCAGCACGCCGAGATCGTCCGCCTCACCGTGACCCACGAGGACCTCCCGGACGAGAGTGCCCGCGCCGATGTGTCGTCCGGCTGGCCTGCGGTGCTGTCCAACCTCAAGTCGCTCCTGGAGACCGGCCATGTGCTGCCGCAGGAGCCGTGGCTGATGCCGGCTCGTTGAACGAGGCCGGTTCCCGGGGGTGGGGGAGAGGGCGAGAGAAGGCCGGTCCGCGGGCGCGGACCGGCCGACATGGCGTCCTCTCCGGTGAGGCCTTACGGCCTCGTGGTGGTGCTCTTGGCCGCCGTACCGGCGCAGATCAGCCCCAGTATCACGGCCAGCGCGCCGATGATGATGTTGTTGACGACGACCCCTGCGTCCGGGCTGTCGCCGACGATCCACGGCGCGATGATCATCCAGGCGCCTATCGCGCTGCAGGCCCAGCTGAGGCCGTACATACGCTCCGGGGCCCGGGTGAACCCGAGGGCCAGCAGGCCGATCGCGATGCCCACGATCAGGTTGTGGGTCACGAGCGGAGGCTGGCTGGTCGTGTAGTGGAGTATCCAGGGGGACACCGCACAGTACAGACCGAGCAGGAACACCGGTCCGTCCACGAGCGCCACGTCACGACCGCCGAGCACGCGGTCGTAGCGTTCCCGCATTTCGGGTGCGTCGGGGTGGGTGGTTATGTCACCTCTGGTGGGCTGCACGTTGGCCATGACTCGTCTCCTTTGACTTGCAGGCCTGACCGCGTCTGGTGCGGTATGCGGTTAGCGCCGCCTAGTTCATTCTGCACTTATTTCTTCTTTATGTGTAGGGTTCGTCGGGTTCATGACGATGTGGGCGCGGTCGCCGTCCGCAAAACTCTCCGGTGCCGGCCTGCGGGGTGTCGATCCGAGGGCGGGCCGTTCGTGTAGGAGGTGAGAGAGCGCCGCAGAGGGATGCTCCGAGGTCAAGGAGGCCGTCATGAAGTACTACCTGCTCAGCGTGATGCAGCCCGTAGGTGACGAGCTGCCCCCGCCGGAGGTGCTCGCCGAGATCGGAAAGGACCTCGACGCCTTCCACCAAGAGCTGAGGCAGGTCGGCGCCTGGGTCTTCGCCGGGGGACTGCACGGACCGGAGTCGTCCACGGTGCTGCGGCCCCGCGACGGCGACGTCCTGATCACCGACGGACCGTACGCTGAGGGCAAGGAGATGCTCGGCGGGATCTGCCTGATCAAGGCGCCCGATCTGGACGCGGCCCTGGGGTGGGGGCGGAAGGCGGCGCTGGCGACCACGCTTCCCATCGAGGTGCGGCCGTTCATGGGCGAGGCCGAGGACTGATGACGGCCCCGGACATCGAGGACGTCTTCCGTGCCGAGTCCGGACGCCTTCACCACGGCCGTGCGGCGCTGGCCGCAGACCGGTGTACCGCCGAGCCCGGCCGGGTGGATCATCACGACCGCCCGGAACCGGGCGATCGACCGGCTGCGCCGCGAGGCCCGGCGGGACGAACGGCACGCCGAGGCCGCCCTGCTGCACGCCCCCGACGCACCGCCCGAGGAGGGCCCCGTGCGCGACGAACGGCTCCGGCTCATCTTCACCTGCTGCCACCCCGCCCTCGCCCCCCAGGCCCGGGTCGCCCTCACCCTGCGCCGCCTCGGGGGACTCACCACCGCCCGCATCGCCCGCGCCTTTCTGGTCCCCGAGGCGACCATGGCCCAGCGCCTGGTGCGCGCCAAGGCGAAGATCCGCGACGCGCGCATCCCGTATCGCGTGCCCCGTGACGCCGACCTCCCGGACCGGCTGAACGGCGTCCTCGCCGTCGTCTACCTGATCTTCAACGAGGGGTACGGCGGCTCGCCCGAGCTGTGCGCGGAAGCCGTACGCCTGGGCCGGCTGCTGTCCGAGCTGATGCCGGACGAGCCGGAGGTCACCGGCCTGCTCGCGCTGATGCTCCTCGTCGAGTCCCGTCGGGCCGCGCGGGAGGACGCCGACGGAGCGCTCGTGCCGCTGCCCGAACAGGACCGGGATCGCTGGGACCGGGACCTCGTCGCGGAGGGACAGGCCCTCGTACGGCGGTGCCTGCGCCGGAACCAGCCGGGGCCGTACCAGATCCAGGCCGCCATTCAGGCCGTGCACAGCGACGCGCCCGCCGCCGAGGCCACGGACTGGGGGCAGGTTCTCCAGCTGTACGACCAGCTGATGGCACGTGCCCCCAGTCCCGTCGTCGCCCTGAACCGGGCGGTGGCCGTTGCCGAGGTCGAGGGTGCGCGCGTGGCCCTCGACCTCGTGGACGGCCTCGACCTGCACGGCTACCACGTCTTCCACGCGGTCCGCGCCGACCTGCTCCGGCGCCTGGGCCGGGACACGGAGGCGGTGAGGGCGTACGACGCCGCGCTCACCCTCACCGGGAGCCCGGCAGAGCATGCCTGGCTCGAACGCAGACGCCGCGACCTCACACGCTGAGCGCCTCCCGCACCGCCACCTCTGCCCCCACGCCGCCCTCACCGGAGGACGTGACCCGCCCGGCCTCCAGGACGTAGTACCGCTGCGCCGCCCGCATCGCGAAACCGACGTGCTGCTCGACCAGCAGCACCGACAGCCCGCCCCGCATGGCCAGCGTGAGGATCGTCTCCTCGATCTCGGCGACCACCGACGGCTGGATGCCCTCGGTCGGCTCGTCGAGGAGCAGCAGCCGAGGATCCGTCACCAGGGCGCGGGCGATGGCGAGTTGCTGCCGCTGGCCGCCGGAGAGCAGACCCGCGCGGCGGTTGGACAGGGCCCGCAGCGCCGGGAACAGGTCCAGCGCCTCGGCGACCGCCTCCTTGCCCCGCCTGCGCCCGTCCGCGACGAGCTGGAGGTTCTCGGCGGTGGTCAGGTGCGGGAAGGACTGCTGGCCCTGCGGGACGTACGCCATCCCGCGCGCGACCCGTTCGTGCGGCTTGCGGCGGGTGATGTCCTCGCCGTCCAGGCGGATCGTGCCACTGGTCGGCGTGAGCAGTCCCACGGCGGCCCGCAGCAGCGTGCTCTTGCCCGCGCCGTTGTGCCCGAGCACGGCCGCCACGCCGTCCTTGGGCACCTCGACGGTGATGCCGTGCAGGACGGAGCTGCGGTGGTAGCCGACGCGTACGTCGTCGATCTGGAGCATCACGCCTCCTGTACGGCCACGTCGGCGGCGGCCTCGGCGGCCGCGTGCCCGAGGTACACCTCCTGCACCTTCGGATCCGCCTGCACTTCGGCGACGGTGCCCTCGCTGAGCACCTTGCCCGCGTGCAGCACGCTGACGCTGCGGGCGAAGGACCGCATGAAGTCCATGTCGTGCTCGATGACGACCACGGTCCGCTCCTCGCTGATGCGTTGCAGCAGTTCCCCGGTCGCCTGGCGCTCGTCGTGGCTCATCCCGGCCACCGGTTCGTCGAGCAGCAGCAGCCGCACGTCCTGCACGAGCAGCATGCCGATCTCCAGCCACTGCTTCTGACCGTGCGCGAGCGTCCCGGCGGGGGAGTCGGCGAGCTCGGTGAGCCCGACCGTCTCCAAGGCCCTCGCGACCGGCTCGGGGACGTCCTTGCGCCGCCGCAGCATGGTCCACAGGCTCCGGCCCGCGCCCGCCGCGATGTCCAGGTTCTGAAGGACCGTCAACTCTTCGAAGACGGTGGCGGTCTGGAACGTCCGCCCGATGCCCGACCGCGCGATCCTGTGCACGCTCCGCCCGAGCAGCTCCTCGCCGCCGAACCGCACCGAGCCCTCCGCCCGCACCAGTCCGGTCACGGCGTCGACGAGGGTCGTCTTGCCCGCGCCGTTGGGCCCGATGAGGAACCGCAGATCGCCCGGGCGGACATCGAGGTCCACTCCGTCGACGGCGGTGAACCCGTCGAAGGACACGCGCAGTCGGCGTATCTCCAGCCCGCTCATGCTGCCTCTCCTACGGGGATGACGGCCGCCTTCTTCTCCGCCGCGGCCCTGCGTCGCCGTACGGCCCCCGCCAGCGAGGCGAGGCCGCCGGGCAGGAAGGCGAGCGCCACGATGAACAGCAGCCCCTGGAAGTACGTCCAGGCCGCGGGGAACTCCTCCGACAGCGCGGTCTTCGCCCAGGCCACCGCGACCGCGCCGAGCACGGCCCCGACCAGGCTGGCGCGGCCGCCCACCGCCGCGCCGATGACGAACTCGATCGACGGCACGATGCCGATCAGCGCCGGCGAGATGATGCCGACCGCCGGCACGAACAGCGCGCCCGCGAGGCCCGCCATGCCGGCCGCCACCACGTACGCGACGAGCTTGACGTTCGCCGGGTCGTAGCCGAGGAAGCGCACCCGCTCCTCGGAGTCCCGTACGGCGACGAGGAGTTCGCCGTAGCGGCTGTGGATCAACTGGCGCGCCAGGGCGATGAGCAGCAGCAGGGCGGCGGCGATGATGAAGTACACCATCCGCTGGTTGACCGGGTCGTCGAGGTCGTAGCCGAAGAAGCCCTGGATGTCGGTGAGTCCGTTGGTGCCGCCGGTCGTGGCCTGCTGGCCGATCAGCCAGATGGCGAAGGCCGCTGCAAGGGCCTGGCTGAGGATCGCGAAGTACGCGCCCTTGACCCGGCGCCGGAAGATGAAGGAGCCGAGCAGCGCGGCCACGGTCATCGGCAGGAGCACGGTCGCCGCGAGGGCGAACAGCGGATTCGCGAACGGCTGCCACCACCAGGGGAGTGCGGTGGCGGTGCCGTACAGCTGCATGAAGTCGGGCAGGTTGCCGGGCCCCGCGTCGGCGATCTTCAGGTGCATCGCCATGGCGTAGCCGCCGAGCCCGAAGAACACGCCCTGGCCGAGCGTCAGCAGACCGCCGCGGCCCCAGGCCAGACAGACACCGACCGCGACCATCGCGATGCACAGGTACTTGGCGAGCAGCCCGAGGCGGAAGTCGGACAGCACCAGCGGGGCGAGGGCGAACAGCAGGAGGGCCGACCCGGCGAAACCGGCCGCGACCCGGGCCGAGGGGCCCTTGAGCAGGTTCAGCAGGTTCATACGAGACTCCTCGTACGCAGCGTGTACAGCCCCTGGGGCCGCCACTGGAGGAACGCGACGATGCCGACGAGCACCAGCACCTTGGCGACGCTGACGGTGGTGGAGTACTCCAGCACCGACTGGAGCACGCCCAGCACGAAGGCGACGATGACCGTGCCCTTGAGCTGTCCGATGCCGCCGACCACGATCACCAGGAAGGCGTCGATGATGACGTTGGTGCCCATCGTCGGCCCGATCGGACCGACCAGCGTCAGGGCGACCCCGGCCACGCCCGCGAGCCCGGAGCCGATGAAGAAGGCCGTACGGTCCACGGTCGAGGTCGAGATGCCGGACACCTCCGCGAGGTCGCGGTTCTGCACCACGGCCCGGATCCGGCGGCCCAGCGGCGTCAGCCGCAGAGTGAGGGAGAGGGCGACGACCGCCGCGACCGCCAACCCGAGAATGAACAGGCGGCTGTTGGCCACGGTGAGCGGGTCGTCGCCGCCGATGAGGGTGATGTTCCCAGTGAGGACGTCGGGCGCGCGGGTCTGCACGTTCGGCGCGCCGAAAATATCCCGGGCGAGTTGCTGGAGCATCAGGGAGACGCCCCAGGTGACGAGCAGTGTGTCAAGTGGCCGTAGATACAGGCGCCGTATCAGCAGCCATTCGAGAAGTGCGCCCAGGGCGCCCGAGACAAGAAATGCGATGGGAAGAGCGGCCAGAAGTGAAATTCCGGCGCTGGAAATGGACTTCTGCAGGACATACGTCGTGTAGGCGCCGGCCATGATGAACTCGCCGTGGGCCATGTTGATGACGTTCATCTGGCCGAAGGTGAGCGAGAGACCGAGGGCGATGAGCAGCAGAACGGCACCGATGCTGATGCCGGTGAAGGTCTGACCGAGGATCACGGTCATACGGCGGCTCCGGGGAGGCGGGGGAGCGGGGGCCCGGCGGGCGTGCCGGGCCCCGCGAGGCAGCGAGCGGTCAGGACAGGCCGGAGGCCCAGGAGTAGCCCTTGAGGTAGGGGTCCGGCTTGATGGGCTGGCCGGAGTCCCACACCTGCTCGATCAGACCGTCGGGGCCGACCTTGCCGATCCGGGCCGTCTTGTAGATGTGCTGCGAGGCACCGTCGATCGTGACCTTGCCCTCGGGCGCGTCGAAGGTGATGCCGTCCGAGGCCGCCTTCACCTTCTCCGGGTCGAAGGACTTCGCCTTCTCGACCATCGCCTTCCACAGGTAGACCGAGACGTACGCGGCCTCCATCGGGTCACTGGTCGGCTTGTCCTGGCCGTACTTGGCCTTGTACGCCTTCACGAACTTCTCGTTCGCGGCGCCCGGCGTGGTCTGGTAGTAGTTCCAGGCCGTCAGCTGCCCGTTCAGGTACTGCGTGCCGATCGACTTGACCTCCTCCTCGGCGATCGACACCGAGACGACCGGCATGCTCTTCGCGGTCAGGCCCGCCGACTTGTACTCCTTGAAGAAGGCCACGTTCGAGTCGCCGTTGAGGGTGTTGAAGACCGCGTCCGCCTTGGACGCCTTCACCTTGTTGGCGATCGTGCTGAACTCCGTCGACCCCAGCGGCGCGTAGTCCTCGCCGAGGATCGTCATGCCGTTGGCCTTGGCGTACGCCCGGATCTCCTTGTTGGCGGTGCGCGGGAAGACGTAGTCGCTGCCGACCAGGTAGAGCTTCTTCAGGCCCTGGCTCTTGAGGTAGTCGAGGGCCGGGACGATCTGCTGGTTGGTGGTCGCGCCCGTGTAGAAGATGTACGGCGACTCCTCCAGGCCCTCGTACTGCACCGGGTAGAAGAGCAGCGACTTGTTCTTCTCGAACACCGGCTTGACGGCCTTGCGGCTGGCGGAGGTCCAGCAGCCGAAGGTGGCCGCGACGCCGTCCTCCTTGATGAGCTTGGTCGCCTTCTCGGCGAACGTCGGCCAGTCGGAGGCGCCGTCCTCGCTGATCGGCTTGATCTTCTTGCCGAGCACACCGCCGGAGGCGTTGATCTCGTCGATGGCGAGCGTCAGCGAATTGCGTACGGTGACCTCGCTGATCGCCATCGTGCCGGACAGCGAGTTGAGCAGACCGACCTTGACCGTGTCACCGCTGACGTCGATCTTCGCGGCCTTGTCGGACGAACCCGCCGCGTCGGTCTTCGCGCCGCACGCCGAGAGCGCGACGACGGCGGCGAGCGCCGCGGTGCCGGCCAGGAACCGGCGCCGGTGTGTGTGGGGAAGGCTGGACAATTGAACCTCCTTGTCCCCATGACGAGGACACCTGAAAAGCAAGGAAGGAATCAGCAGCCCTTCAGGGTCCCTGAAGTGCGGTCCACAGCCTCAAGTCACCCTGTTTCCACGGTGTTTCGAGTTACTTTCCCGGCTGTATCTTCCGGCTCGCCGCAGGCAACGAAACGGGAAACAAAAAAGCCTCGGGACGAATTCCACAACGGAATTCACACTTCGCCCGAGGCATTCTAGATACTTCCTGCGGGAAGTATCTGGGCGTGGTGAGGTGCATGTCAAGAGTGGGCGCAGTCACGAGTGAGCGCAGTCAAGGGTGTGCGCCGTCGAGGGTGAGCTGGGTGAGCACGTCGAAGTCCACGCCGTCCGCCTGCGCGAGGTAGATGCGCTGCTTGACATGGCTGTCCCTGAGTCGCAGCAAGCCGCGCGGTCCTTCGTACGACACCGACTCGGCGCTCGCGCCGATCGCCGTCACGTCCAGCGTCCCGGCCCGGGCGATGAGCGCGGCGAGCAACAGCACGCCCTCGTAACACGATTCACCGAGACTCCCGGGTGCCGGCGCCTCGATGCCGTACCGCCCGGCGTAGCGGCCGTGGAAGTCCAGGGTGTCCTGGTTGGCGAGCGAGGCGAAGAAGCCGGCGGTGCTGTAGAGACCGGCGGTCGCCGTGGGACCGCTGGCCATCAGCATGTTCTCGTCCATGAGCGTGCTCAGCCGCAGGCACCGTTGGTCGAGGCCGGCCGCGGCGAACGCCCGGTTGAAGCGGACGGCGTCGTTGCCCACCAGGAGCATCAGCACGGCGTCCGCCTCGGACCGCTCGATCCGGCGCAGCACTCTGTCGAAGTCATGGGTGCCGAGCGGCAGATACGCCTGCCCGCAGATGCCGCCCCCCGACTCGTGCGCATACGCCCGCGCCGCCTGTGCGGTGCGGCGCGGCCACACATAGTCGTTGCCGACGACGAACCATCGCCGCACCTTGCGCTCGCCCGCCAACAGGCGCATCGCGGGCCGCAGTTGGTCGTCCGGTGTCTCGCTGGTAAGGAAGACACCCGTGGTGTGCTCCCCGCCCTCGTACAGCGCCGTGTACACATACGGCACCCGGTGCGCGATGCGCGGGGCCAGTGCCTGGCGCACCGAGGAGATGTGCCAGCCGGTGACACCCTGAACGACGCCCAGGTCCACCAGCGCCTCGATGCGGTCGGCGATCTCATGGGGGTCGGCGCCGCCGTCCACCGGCAGCAGCCGCAGCTCCTTGCCGAGCACGCCGCCCGCCTGGTTGACCTCCTCGGCGGCGAGCTGGGCGCACAGTTCGCAGGTCGGGCCGAAGATGCCGGCGGCGCCCTGCATGGGGAACACGAGAGCGACGCTGAGCACGGAGGCGTCGACGGTGAACCAGTCGAGCGGATGGGGGTCGAGCTGGAACATGCGGTCATGATTCCGGGTCCGCACGGTGAACTCCAGTCCGTCTCGTGGGCCGGTCGGTGGGGAAGTGGTGGGTAGCCGACGACGGTCTGTGGAGACCTGGACGACGCGGCCGACCCATGGGGGTGAAGCGGCACTTGTACGATTGACGGCACCCCGGGACCCAGGGAGCAGGATGCCTACCCCACCTCCGCGTCAGCCGCAGGATCTGACGCAGTTGCTGACGCGCGCCGAACGACTGGCCGCGCGCCGGTTGCAGAGCGTGCTCGACGAGGACGGCTGCTCGCTCGACGCCTGGCGGGTGCTCTCCCTGCTCTCCGACGGCGCCGGCCACCACATGTCGGCGGTGGCCGAAGCGGCCTTCCTGCCGCCGGCGACGCTCACCAAGCTGGTCGACCACCTCGTCGACCAGAACCTCGTCTACCGCCGCGTCGACCCGCTGGACCGGCGCCGCATCCTCGCCCACCTCACCCCGCGCGGCGAGACCTACTGGCGGCGGCTCAGCCGCGAGGTCCGCGCGGGCCTGCCGGTGCTGAGCGAAGGTGACGAGGAGCTGCTGCGGGGCCTGCTCGCGCGGCTGGTCGAGACGCTGGAGCAAGCGGCGGTGGAGAGCCCGACCTGACCCGGCACATCAACTCTCTCGCACAGCTACCGGAGTTGGTTGGTCCGGACCATTGACTGGTTCATACCAAAGCGGTTGAGTGTGTCCCCACACCCCCCCACCACGGCCGCCCCCACGCCGTGGCCGACCTGGTCGGCGCGTGCGCGCAAGGCTCTGCTTCGCCCTGCCCTTGTCCGGGTGCGGCCGTGCTCCGCAAAGGAGTTGATCCTGTGTCGAGGCGCCGCATAACCGCACTGCTGTCCTCACTCGCCCTGGGAAGCGCCGCGCTGCTGCTCCAGCCGGCCCCGAGCGCGTCCGCCGCCGGGTTCGTCGTCAGCGAGTCGCAGTTCAACCAGATGTTCCCGAACCGGAATTCGTTCTACACGTACAGCGGCCTCACCGCCGCCCTCAGCGCCTACCCCGGCTTCGCCAACACCGGCAGCGACACGGTGAAGAAGCAGGAGGCGGCCGCCTTCCTCGCCAACGTCAACCACGAGACCGGCGGCCTGGTCCACATCGTCGAGCAGAACCAGGCCAACTACCCGCACTACTGCGACCGGAGCCGGCCGTACGGCTGCCCGGCAGGCCAGGCCGCCTACTACGGACGCGGCCCCATCCAGCTCAGCTGGAACTTCAACTACAAGGCCGCGGGCGACGCCCTCGGCATCGACCTGCTGGGCAACCCCTGGCGGGTGCAGAACGAGGCGGCCGTCGCCTGGAAGACCGGCCTGTGGTACTGGAACACCCAGAACGGCCCCGGCACCATGACCCCCCACAACGCCATGGTCAACCAGGCCGGCTTCGGCCAGACGATCCGCTCCATCAACGGCTCCCTGGAGTGCGACGGCAAGAACCCGGCGCAGGTACAGAGCCGCGTCAGCGCCTACCAGCGGTTCACACAGATCCTCGGGGTCTCCCCGGGCGGCAACCTGTACTGCTGACCCCCGGTGCCCAATTCGTGCCCGAGGCGTGTGCGAGACTCCGCCCATGACCTCCGAAACGATCATCGCGGATGCCGCGGGCACCTGGAAGCTCGGCGACCTGTCCGTGAGCCGCGTCGGCTTCGGCGCGATGCGGCTGACGGGCAGTGCCGCCTTCCATCACGGGACGCCGAGCGACCGGGAGCGCTCGATCGCCGTACTGCGCAAGGCGGTCGAGCTCGGCGTCACCCACATCGACACGGCCGCCTTCTACTTCTCCGCCCTCCGCTCGGCCAACGAACTGATCAACACCGCGCTGGCGCCGTACCCCGACGACCTGGTCATCGCCGCGAAGGTCGGCCCCTACCGCGACTACCACGGCGAGTGGGGCACCTCGGCCCGCCCCGACCAGCTGCGCGGCCACGTCGAGGAGAACCTGCGCCAGCTCGGCCGCGACCACCTGGACGTCGTATACCTGCGCCGCATGCGTCAGGACTCCATCGCCGAGCACTTCGGCGCGCTGTCCGAACTGCGCGACGCGGGCCTCGTACGGCACCTCGGCATCTCCGCCGTGGAGCCACGGCACCTCGCCGAGGCCCAGGCCATCGCGCCCGTGGTGAGCGTGCAGAACCGGTACGCGCTCGACCGGCCCGACCCCGAGGCCGACGAACTCCTGCGCCTGTGCGGCGAGCAGGGCATCGCCTTCGTGCCGTTCTACGCCGTGGCCGGCGACACCGGGGAGCGGGGCGCGACCGCCGCCCATGACGACGAGGTACTCGCCGTGGCGCGGGCGCACGGCGCGAGCCCCGCCCAGGTACGCATCGCCTGGACCCTGCACCAGGGCCCGCACGTCCTCGCCATCCCCGGCACCGGCAACCCCGACCACCTGGCCGAGAATGTGGCCGCGGGCGCGCTCCGACTCACCGACGACGAGCTGGCCCGGCTCAACTCCGCGCGGCAGCAGACCGGTTGAGCCGGAGCCATGGGGACACTGCTCGTCCGCTCAGCCCGCGTACCCGGTCACCGGATAGTGGTCCGAGAGGTTCGTGTACGTGTAGTCCGTACCCCAGCTCGTCACCGTCCAGGGCGCGCTCTGCTCCTTGACGACCTCGTTCTTCCAGACCGCGGGACGGGCGTGCCCCGCGCGGTGAAGGACGTAGTCCAGGTCCTCGCGCGGGTCGTCGGGGTAGCGGTCGCGGGCGATGGAGTTGTCCTGCGTGTCGAAGGAGTACGGGTGCCCGGTGCGCGCGTCGGCCCCGACCAGAGCGCCGTCGGCGAGCATGGAGGCGTACTCGGCGGTGCGCGAGTCGACGTTCAAGTCCCCGGCGACCAGGACCTGTTCACCCGCGGGGATGTTCTTGGCGTCCAGGAACGCGTCGATCGCCTTGAACTGCCGGCTGCGCATCGCGGCGGCCTCACCGGCCTCACAGCCCGGGTCGGTCGACTGGGCGTGCGTGCCCACGACGTGCACCTTGGCGCCGTTCACGTTCAACACCACATAAGCGAAGCCCTTGTTGGACCACCAGTCCGCCCCGCACGCGTCCTTGTACACGTACTGCTCCTTGCGCAGCACCGGCCACTTGCTGAGGATCGTGACCCCACCGTCCTCGGGCGTCGTCGCCGAGTACGCGCCGCCCGTCGCGTCCCAGCCGTCCTTGCTCCGCCCCACCACCGGCGTCTGGTACGGATACGCGCCCGCCACGGCGGACTTCAGCGCATCGGACGACGAGTTGTCGAAGGCCTCCTGCACCACCACGACGTCGTTCCCGCGGAAGAAGGACGCCTTCGCGATCTCCGCCGCCCGGTGGTCCTGGCCCCAGTTCGGGTAAAGGGTCCGACTGAAGAGGAAGGCGTTGTACGACAGCACCCGCAGCGCAGGGGTCTGGTCTGCGGCCGTCGCGGCGGGAGCGGCGCCCGCGAGCCCGGCGGTGGCGAGCGTGAGGGCGAGCACGGCTGCGCCCGGGGTGCGGCGCGGTGCGAAGAGCGTCACTGGATCTCCCTGAGGGTGAGGGGCTGAGTGGCGCCGCACATCAAACCACCGGCGATTACTCCCAGGTAACTCCCGTGCGTGAAAAGAATGTCGGACAGCGGTACGCCCGGCTCAGACCACCCACACCCCGTCCCGCATGAGATACCGTCCGCGCATCTCGTGCTCCCCGTTCCGCGCCTGCACCAGGCGCGGACGCACCCGGAAGTAGACGTACGCGGCCTCGTCCGCCCGGGGATCCCAGCCCGTCTTCGCGAGGAACGCCTCGGCCGCCGCGGCCGGCACCTCGTCGGCGGCGTGCAACTCCGCCTCGCCGTCGACGAGGACGACGTCCAAGGTGTCCCCGAGCGCCAGCCGGGCGCGCCCGCCGTCGCGCAGATTGCGTCCGGTCGGGGTGGCCGGCCGGGTCGCGAGCCACAGGGACTCGCCGTGCCACACGAACCAGAGCGGAACCAGGCACGGCAGCCCGTCGGGGCCGGCCGTGGCCACCCAGATGTCCATCTCCTTCTCCAGGCGGGCCAGGAGATCGCGCTTGCGCTGCTCGGGGGCACGGGGCGGCTTGGTGATCTTCATGGCCGGGACGGTACCGGGGGGAGGGGGCGATGCGGATCGGGCCCGGGGCCCGCCTCGATTCGGGCCTCGGTCCTAGGTCTCCGGGCCGGACGGAGGGACCGTCCCGCGGGTGACTGGCGTCCGCGACGTTTTACGTATAACCTCTCCCGTCAATCGCACCTCCCGGAAGGCCCCGATGAGACGCATCGCCCTGGTCACCCTCGTCGTCGACGACTACGACGAGGCGATCCGCCACTACACCGAAGCCCTCGGCTTCCGGCTCGTCGAGGACACCCCGCGCCCGGACGGCTCCCGCTGGGTCGTCGTCCAGCCCGGCGACGAGGGCACCTGTCTGCTGCTGGCCCGGGCCAAGGGGGACCAGCAGCGCGCCCGGATCGGTGACCAGACCGGTGGGCGAGTCGGGTTCTTCCTGCACACCGACGACTTCGCTCGCGACCACACCCGTATGCTCGCCGCGGGCGTGACCTTCCTGGAGGAGCCCCGGCACGAGCCGTACGGCTCCGTCGCCGTCTTCCGGGACCTCTACGGCAACCGCTGGGACCTGCTCCAGCCCGCCGACTGAACCGTCACCCTCTCCTCCCGCCGCTCCGAACCACCTCGCTGAAGCCCAAGGAAAGACCCGCCATGACTGCTACGCGCGTAGACGCCGAAGTGATCCGCCGCCTCCCCAAGGCCGTCCTGCACGACCACCTCGACGGCGGCCTGCGCCCCGCCACCGTGGTGGAGCTCGCGGAGACGGTCGGCCACACCCTGCCCACCACCGACCCGGACGAGCTCGCCGCCTGGTACTACGAGGCCGCGAACTCCGGCGACCTGGTCCGCTACATCGCCACCTTCGAGCACACCCTCGCCGTCATGCAGACCCGCGAGGGCCTGCTGCGCACCGCCGAGGAGTACGTCCTCGACCTGGCCGCCGACGGTGTCGTCTACGGCGAGGTGCGCTACGCCCCCGAGCTGAACACCAGGGGCGGGCTGACGATGAGCGAGGTCGTCGAGACTGTCCAGGAGGGCCTCGCCGCCGGTATGGCGAAGGCCGCGGCCGCGGGTACTCCGGTGCGGGTCGGCACGCTGCTGTGCGGGATGCGGATGTTCGACCGCGTGCGCGAGGCCGCCGACCTCGCCGTGGCCTTCCGTGACGCGGGCGTGGTGGGCTTCGACATCGCCGGTGCCGAGGACGGCTTCCCGCCCGCCGACCACCTCGCCGCCTTCGAGTACCTGCGCCGCGAGAGCGTCCCGTTCACCATCCACGCCGGCGAGGCGCACGGCCTGCCCAGCATCCACCAGGCCCTCCAGGTGTGCGGCGCCCAGCGCATCGGTCACGGCGTGCGCATCACCGACGACATGGTCGACGGCAAGCTCGGCCGCCTGGCCGGCTGGGTGCGCGACCGCCGTATCGCCCTGGAGATGTGCCCGACCTCCAACCTCCAGACCGGCGCCGCCACCTCCATCGCCGAGCACCCGATCACCGCGCTCAAGGACCTCGGCTTCCGCGTCACCCTCAACACCGACAACCGTCTGGTCTCGGGTACGACGATGACCCGCGAGATGTCCCTGCTGGTCGAGCAGGCCGGCTGGACCGTCGAGGACCTGCGCACGGTGACGGTGAACGCCCTGAAGAGCGCGTTCATCCCCTTCGACGAGCGCAAGGCCCTCATCGAGGACGTCGTCCTGCCGGGGTACGCGGCCGCGCTGTGAAGCGGCTCGCGGGCTATGGGCTCTTCAGCAGCCCGCGGACATAGGCGGCCTGTCCGACGTGCTGCAGATCGTCGGACAGGACGCTGACCAGCCGTACGCCCAGACTGACCGGCGGGTCCCAGCGCTCGTCCACGATGCGCTCCAGATCCTTGGCGGCCACCTCCCGCAGGGCCCCGAGGGTCTGGGCGTGCACGGCGTCGTAGTAGCGGGTCAGCAGGTCACCGGAGTCGACCCGCACCTTGGCGACCTTCGCGGGGGTGTGCCCGTAGCCGGTGTCATGGCGTGGCAGGTCGAGGCCGAACGTCTTCTGGAAGTCCTGGGTCAGCCACACCTGGTCGAGGTCGAAGGCATCGGCGATGTGGTCGTCCTGGACCCGGGTGAGATGCCAGATGAGCCAGGCGACGGAGTTGGCGTCGGCGGAGGGGCGGGCGTGGAGGTCGTCGGGGCCGAGGCCCTCGACGGCGGCGTGGACTTCTTCCTGGATGCGGTTGTATCCGTCGATGAGGATGTCCTTGGCATGCATGGCTCCACCATCGCGCACCCGTCCGTCACGCGCCTTCCGTCTCCAGCAGTGCCATCAGGGCCCGCGCCGCCGGGCTGGTGGCCTGCGGCGGCGGAAGCAGGGCGACCGTCTCGTAGACGTTCTCGTCGGCGACCTTCACGGGCAACGCGGTCAGTGACCGCCGCTTGTGCCGGAAGTGGCGCGGTACGACGGCCACGCCGAGGTCCTCGTCCACCAGGTCCAGGAGGCTGTGCACGTCGTTGACCTCCAGGGAGACGCTCCGCCGTACCCCGGCGGCGGCGAAGACCGCGTCGGTGGTGCGGCGCGGCCCCCAGTCCGGGTGGAAGTCGACGAAGACCTCCCCGCCCAGCTCCTCCGGAGTGACCGCCGCCCCGGCGGCCGCGAGCCGGTGGCTCGGATGGCACAGGACGGTCATCGGTTCGCCGGTCAGCGGTACGACCCGCAGCTGGTCGGTGTCCTCCTGCGCGGCCCGTACGGCGAAGGCCATGTCGAGGCGCCCGGCCGCGACCTCCTCCGCGAGTGCGCCCGAACCGGCCTGACGCAGACAGATCTCCACGTCCGGATGCTGCCGCCGGAAGGCCGCGAGCAGCCCCGCCACATGCACCCCGGCTATGCACTGCTCCGACCCGAGCGCCAGCATCCCGCGCAGCACGCCCTGCACCGCGGCCACCGCCTCATGGGCCGCCCGCACCTGCGCCAGGATCCGCTCCGCCTCGCCCAGCAGCGCCCGCCCGGCCGGGGTGAGCGTCACCCGGCGGGTCGTCCGCACGAACAGCGGCGTCTGCAACTCCCGTTCCAGTGCCCGGATCGATGCCGACAGGCCCGACTGGGACACCATCAGGCGTTCGGCCGCCCGGGTGAAGTGCTGGTCCTCGGCGACCGCCACGAAGTGCTGGAGATGGCGCAGTTCCATGATTGAGCAGCGTAACCGCTGAATCCCATCGGATTTACCTGTTGGACCACTGCCCGCAGGTCACGACAGAGTGGAGGGCGACTGGAATACCGGTCGAGCACCGGTTCTGCGGAACCGTCCACACGTGTGCCAACCCCTCTGGAGTCGCGTTGTACACCGCACACACCGACCGCTACGCGAACATGCCCTACCGGCGCACCGGGCGCAGCGGCCTCAAGCTCCCCGCGCTGTCCCTCGGACTGTGGCACAACTTCGGTCCGGACCGCCCCGTCGAGACCCAGCGAGCCATCCTGCGTCGCGCCTTCGACCTCGGCGTCACCCACTTCGACCTGGCCAACAACTACGGCCCGCCGCCCGGGGCCGCCGAGTCGGCGTTGGGCGAGGCGCTGAAGACGGACTTCGCGCCGTACCGGGACGAGCTGGTCATCTCGACCAAGGCCGGCTATCACATGTGGCCCGGCCCGTACGGCGAGTGGGGCTCGCGCAAGTACCTGCTGTCGTCGCTCGACCAGAGCCTGAAGCGGATGGGCCTGGACTACGTCGACATCTTCTACTCGCACCGCCCCGACCCGGACACTCCGCTGGAGGAGACGATGGGCGCCCTGCACTCGGCGGTGCAGCAGGGCAAGGCGCTGTACGCCGGCGTCTCCAACTACTCGCCCGAGCAGACCCGTGAGGCCGCCCGCATTCTCGACGAGCTGGGCACCCCGCTCCTCATCCACCAGCCGCGCTACTCGATGCTGGCCCGCGGCCCGGAGGAGTCGGGTCTGCTGGACACGCTGGACGAGCTCCAGGTCGGCTCCATCGTCTTCTCCCCGCTGGAGCAGGGCGTGCTGACCGCCCGCTACCTGGACGGCATCCCGGAGGACTCGCGGGCCGCGAGCGACAGCCCGTTCCTGAACTCGGACAGGCTCACCGAGGACCTGGTGGGTCAGCTGCGCGCCCTCGACGACATCGCCAAGTCCCGCGGCCAGACCCTGGCCCAGATGGCGCTGGCCTGGGTGCTGCGCGGCGGCCGGGTGACCTCGGCGCTCGTCGGCGCGAGCAGTGCGCAGCAGATCGAGGACAGCGTCGCCGCCGCCCGTAACCTCGACTTCGACGCGGAGGAGCTGGCCCGGATCGACGCGGTGATCAAGGGCTGAGCCGTTCCGTCAGGTGAACGGTCACCCGGTCGCCCTCCTGTTTCCCGATGGCCTTGCGTACGTCGGCCTTCACGGGGAGCTTGTGGGTGCCGTCTCCGAGAGCCATGAACGAACTCTGGAACGGATGTCCGTCGACGGTCCCGCGGATCTTGACCAGCCCGCGGGTACCGAAGAAGTCGGCGGACTCCGGCCAGACGACATAGGTCCAGCCGCCCTTGCTGGGGCTCTTGAGCAGGACGGCGGTGAATTCCGCGTCCAATTTCCCGCTCGTGGCCATGTTCCCGCTCGTGGTCATGGTGTCCTCCATCGCGGCGGTCTGTGACGTCCTCGTCCTTCACTGCTACTGGTCAGACCGCCGCGAGGCACGGAACTCATCGCTCACGTCTCATCGCTCACGTCCGAGCGGGCACCCGGTCGAGGAATCCCAGGACGGACATGATCCGTCCCTCGGCGTCCAGTGTGATCACATCGGACCCGGCCACCGGCGCCGACCCGTCGTCCTCCCGTACCAGCTCCCAGGAGAAGCGCGCCGTGTCGTGATGGCCGTCGACGGAGCCGGTGAGCCGGAAGACGAAGCCGGGGAAGCGTGCTTGCGCCGCCGCGACGACAGCCACGATCCCCTCGTGTCCGCGGACGTCGGCGAGGGGGTCGGTGTAGCCGCCCTGCGGGGTCCACGCGGTGGCGACCGCCCGGGCCCGCTCACTGGGCTCGCGGGCGTTCCATGCCTCGAAGTAGCGGGCCACGGCGATGTCGTAGCGGTCGGTGGACGCGGGCATGGCGATCAGCCTCCAACGAGGTCGTCCATGAGGTCGTCATTGCTGGTCGGAACCCGGATGCCGGTCACGGCGACCCGGTACCGCAACGATGCCCGCCCGGTGCGGAAAGCTCGATTACTCCCGAGGTAATGCCCGGTCGTTTCCCCGAGGTTGACGTGTACCCGCCGTATTTCGGCCAACACCGGCGGTGAATATGCCAGGAGACTGGCCGGAAAGTCGTGGTGACAGTGTTTCAGTAGTCAACATACTCGACTACGAGGGTTCCTCACATGGGGCGACGGCACCCTTACACACCGCTCACGAGCCGCACGGGAAGCGAGGTCCGCCGAGAGGCGAACACGGCAACACGGGGGAGGCTACGTGCACGACGAGTTCCTGTGCCATGTCACCGCATACGGCGTATGCGGCGGACGGCGCATCGGTGTACCCCTGGGGACCTACAGGGCGCCCACCCTGGCCCTCGCCCTGTGGTGGTTACGCGACCGGGCTTCCTGGATCGCCGAGCGATTAGACCCGCAGCCCGACGCCGAGCACTTCCCGCCGGGCGCGCTCGTCCCGGTCGGCGACACCGTGCCCGACGTGCCGGCCGTACTGCGCACCTGGTGCGGTGACGTCGGCCAACAGGAGCTGGTCGCCGACGAGTTGGCGGCCGGGCGACTGGTGAGGCTCGCGGTGAGCGACGACACCACCGAGTACGAACTGCTCGCCGAGTCGGTGGACGCGCTGCGCATGCAGCGGACCATCCCGGCGCTGTTCGTGTCCATCGCATGAAGCCGCACAGCGGCGATCCCCTTCTTGAGCACTGGGCCGGCGCGTGGCCCACCGTGCCCCACGACGGCGGCCCGCTCACCCGCACCGCCCCCACTCCGTCGAGCGGGCGTCACCCTTCCCGGCGCGCCGCGATCTCGCCCCGGTGCCGCACCCGCCGCGCCGACAGCCCGCCGACGAACCCGGCGACCAGCCCCCACAGCAGCGCCAGACCGAACGCGCTCCACACCTCGGGCCTCAGGACCAGCTCACCGCCCAGATCGCCGCCCAGGTCGCCGATGCCCAGGACCGACAGGCCGTAGTGCGCGGAGATCCGGCCGACGAGGCAGATCATCAGGACCGTCAGCGCGAGAGCGACCGCCATGTGGACGGCGTGCTGCCAGGCGCGCGTCCGGGCAGCTGAACGTCTCGCCATCACGAACGCGACGGCCGGCAGCAGGGCCGCGTCGACGGCGACGAGCCACCACACCCGGCTGTCGTACTCGGCGAGCGTGCCCAGATTGAGCGCGGCGTCGTCCCGCCCGCGCAGCACCTCGTCGAGGACATGCGGCATGGGCAGCCCGAACGGCCCCTCCACCCGGCCGTTCCATGTCGCGCCGAGCCCGATCGTGAGGGCGAGCCACATCAGGTTCGGCATCCCGAGCAGGATCACCGCGAGCGTCTCGACCGCGTGCCCGTGTGTCGCCGCGACGACCAGACCGACGACGACACCCAGCCCGACCCACGCCAGCAGCAGCACCACCATGGCGTACGCGGCCGGTCGTACCGACTCCTGGAAGCGCAGCAGCCGGCCCGGCAGCGGAGCCCCGCGCGCGACCAGCAGAGCCACTACCAGCACGCCCGCCAGCCACAGCAGACCGAAGAACACGGTCGCCGGGACGTCCGTGGTGAAGCCGACCTCCGGTGAGATGCCGAACAGGTCACCGAGGTCGCCCAGGACGTCTTCCCCGAGGTCGCCGAGGGAGAGGGAGAAGGTCTGGCGGGCGGCGTAGGCCAGCGCCACCAGCCCGGCCAGCCACAGTACGGCGATCCTGGCGGCCCATCCGGCCAGCTCCCCGGCGCCGGTGACCGCCCGGTGCCGCAGCGGCCGCAGGAAACCGGCGGCCAGGACGAGGGCTCCGACGAGCGTGACGGACAGTGGGATCATGGTCAGCCCGGCGTCGGACTCGGCCAGCCCACCGGCGTTCCCGGAGAGCTCGACCGTGCCGCCGACCGCAGTGACCACGGTCGCGGCGACGACCCGCGGGAAGGCGTTGTCCGGAAGCTCCGCGGCCCCGGCCGCCCACAGCCCCAGCGATGCGACCACCCCCATCGAGACGAGCCCGGCCAGCACCGTGGCGAGGGCCCGCACCCAGCCGTGGCCGGCCACGGCCGGACGAGTGGGGGTCGGCACGCTCACCCTGCCCACGCTAAGCAGCACCGCGGCGGCGCGCCCTCCGGGAGGTCCGTCCGCGTCGGCCTGCGGGACGAGTGGCTCTCCCGCCGGCGGAGCCCCCTCCGTCGCTGTGACGTACAGCGCCACCTGCAGGGAGACTGCGCGGCTCCGCACTGGGTACGAGGACTGGTGCAGCAGCGTCCGGCCAGTCCGGCTTCCGAGAGAGAAACGCATGATCGAGCACGTGGACGGGGCAGTGATTCCGACTGGTTTCGACGTGCCCGTGGAACCGCTTCGGCGGGCGGCGCACTACAGCGGTGAACCGGGATGCATCGCCGAGGCGCGGTCCTTCGCCGCGCGGTTCCTGGGCCGGCTCAGGACCGAGTGGTGCGCCACGATCGGCGAGCCCGCCCAGGACAAGGTGCTCCTGGTGGTCAGCGAACTGGTCACCAACGCCGACCGGCACAGCAACGGCCCGTACATCCTGGACCTGGAGGGCACGGACGACGCGGTGATGATCTGCGTGTACGACAGCAGCTCCGCCCTGCCCCGCCGCTACCCCAAGGACCCGGAACGGGTCGGCCGACACGGCCTGGAGATAGTGCACGCGCTCGCGGCGGAGGTCACCGTGGAAAAGGTGCCGGTCGGCAAGCGGGTGCGGGCACTGCTGCGACTGACCGACGAGTGACGGACCGGCCGAACACCGTCGCCGCAGGGGTGAGTTGGCCCTGCCCGGCCCCACCGTCCCCGCCCGGCGATTCTCCCCAGAGCAGAACGCTGATCCCTTCCCACGAGCGCCGGGGAATCTAGTCTGAACAGGTGAGCAACCAACCGCCGAACGAAGCCCGCGTCATCCCGCTGCGCCCGCCTGCCGCGCGCCCGGCCGCCGCTCCGTCACAGCAGGGGGAGGCCAAGGAACCCCTGTGGCGTGACCTGGTCGGCGATGTCCTGCGCCGCGAGCGCCTGACCCAGGAGCGCACACTCAAGGACGTGGCCGACGCGGCCCGGATCTCCATGCCGTATCTCTCGGAGGTGGAGCGGGGCCGCAAGGAGGCCTCCTCGGAGGTCCTCGCGGCCGCCGCCCACGCCCTCGGACTCGGCCTCGGCGACCTGCTGTCGCGTGCGCAGGGCGAACTCGTCCGGATCACCAGCCGCCGGGTGCCCACCGCCGGCCGCAGCAGGGCCGGTGCGCCGTACGACGGGATGTGCCTGGCGGCGTGAGGACGCGCCGGCGCCCTCAGACCCGCACGAGGCGCCGGCTCACCACCTCGTCTGCCAGCCCGTACGCCACCGCTTCCTGTGCGGTGAACACCTTGTCGCGGTCCATGTCCGCACGCAGCGTCGCGATGTCGTGGTGCGTGTGCCGGGCCAGCACCTCCTCGACCTGCGAGCGGATCCGGACCATCTCCTTGGCCTGCAGGGCGAGATCGGACACCACGCCCCGGCTGCCGCCGCTGGCGGGCTGACCGAGCAGCACGCGCGCGTGCTCCAGCACGAACCGCCGGCCCGGATCCCCTCCGGCCAGCAGTACGGCCGCCGTGGACGCCGCCTGGCCGACGCAGAACGTGGAGATCGGCGCCTGCACGTACGTCATCGTGTCGTAGATCGCCATGAGCGAAGTGAACGATCCGCCGGGGGAGTTGATGTAGATCGCGACCTCGCTCTCCGGCGACGCCGACTCCAGATGGAGCAGTTGCGCGATGACGACGTTGGCGACGCCGTCGTCGATCTCCGTGCCGAGGAAGATGATCCGCTCCGACAGCAGCCGGCTGAACACGTCGTAGGACCGCTCGCCCTGCGGGGTGCGCTCGACGACGTTCGGAATCGTGTAGGTCCCCATGTCACAGCCCCATCCGTCGTCGGGAGGAAGCCGGGCGGACGTCCGTGAGGGACTCCACCACCCGGTCCACCATGCCGTACTCCCTGGCCTCCTCGGCCGTGAACCAGCGGTCGCGGTCGCCGTCCCGGGAGATGGTCTCCGCGCTCTGGCCGGTGTGTTCCGCGGTGATCCGCTCGATGGTCTTCTTGGTGAACTCCAGGTTCTCCGCCTGGATCTCGATGTCCGCGGTCGTGCCGCCGATGCCCGCCGACGGCTGGTGCATCATGATCCGCGCGTTCGGCAGCGCGTAGCGCTTGCCTTCGGTGCCGACGCTCAGCAGGAACTGGCCCATGCTGGCCGCGAAGCCCATGGCGAGCGTCGAGACGTCGTTCGGGATCAGCCGCATCGTGTCGTAGATGGCGAGCCCCGCGTGCACCGAGCCGCCGGGGCTGTTGATGTACAGGGCGATGTCGGTGCGCGGGTCCTCCGCGGAGAGGATCAGCAACTGGGCGCAGATGCGGTTCGCGGAGACCTCGTCGACCTGGGTGCCCAGCAGGACGATGCGCTGCGCCAGCAGCTGGGACGCGAGCTGGTCGTCGAAGCGGGTGGGAGGGGTGTCGCCCTCCTCCGCCCGCGGAGCGAGTGTGGTGAGTGGTGTCATCGGTTCTCCTCGTCGTGGCGTGGATGCCGTCGACTCCACTGTTGACCGCGGACGAGGCCGGAACGAGGTTTCTCTGCCCGCGGCAGATTCGCCACGGGCAGAGCATGGGCAGAGCGCCGGGTCAGCCCTTCTCGCGCAACTGCCGGAAGAACGCCCGTACGTCGTCCACCAGCAGGTCGGGCTCCTCCATCGCCGCGAAGTGCCCGCCCCGGTCGAGCTCCGTCCAGCGCACGATGTTCTCCGTGCGCTCCGCCTTGTGGCGCAGCGGGATCTGCGGATCGCCGGGGAAGGAGGCCACCGCGGTCGGGGCGGTCGAGGGCTCGTGCGGAGCGGCGATCCGGTCGCCCGTGGCGTGGGCCCGCTCGTAGTAGACGCGGGCGGACGAACCGGCCGTACCCGTCAGCCAGTACAGCATCACGTTCGTGAGCATCAGATCCCGGTCGACGGCCTCCTCCGGCAGCTGCTCGGAGTCCGTCCACTCCTGGAACTTCTCCACGATCCAGGCGAGTTGACCGACCGGCGAGTCCGTGAGCGCGTACGACAGGGTCTGCGGCCGGGTGGACTGCTGATGGAAGTAGCCCGTGCCGTCGCGGAACCACTCGGCCCACCGGCGCCACGAGGTGAGCGTGCGCTCCCGCTCCCGCGGGCTGAGCGCCTCCAACTCCTCGGGCGTCGGCTCGGTGGCCGCCTGCGCGCCGGGCAGCAGGTTGAGATGGATGCCGATGGCCCGGTCGGGGTGGACGCGGCCCAGCTCGCGGGAGATGCCCGCGCCCCAGTCGCCGCCCTGGGCGCCGAACCGGTCGTAGCCGAGGCGGGTCATCAGCTCCACCCACGCGTCGGCGATCCGGCGCGCCTCCCAGCCGGTCTCCCGGGTGGGCCCGGAGAACCCGAAGCCGGGGATGCTCGGCAGCACGACGTGGAAGGCGTCGGCGGGGTCACCGCCGTGCGCGGCCGGGTTCGTCAATGGGCCGACGATGTCGAGGAACTCGACGATCGAGCCCGGCCAGCCGTGCGTGACGATCAGCGGGGTGGCATCGGGCTCGGGGGAGCGGACATGGGCGAAGTGCACATGCGCGCCGTCGATCTCGGTCGTGAACTGCGGCCACTCGTTCAGCCGTGCCTCTGCGGCCCTCCAGTCGTATGCGTGCCGCCAGTACCGCACCAGCTCGCGCAGATACTCCGACGGAACCCCGTACGCCCATCCCACCCCGGGAAGTTCGTCGGGCCATCGGGTGGCGTCGAGGCGGCGGTGGAGATCGTCCAGGTCGCTCTGCGGTATGGCGATACGGAAGGGATGGATGCCGCTGTCGGTGGGCGAAGACGTCATGAACGGGATGCTAGTGCCGAAGGGTGTAGCGGCCATCTGGATTAACCGGCCACGCGACCGATGAGTTCCGGCGCGAGGATCGGTCGACACAGATGACAGCGTCCCGCACGCCCAGGAGGTACTGATGGCAACCGACGGATTCACCACGTGTCTCTGGTTCGACGGCCAGGCCGAGGAGGCCGCCCATTTCTACGTCTCGGTCTTCAAGAACTCCAGCGTGGGCAAGGTCGCGTACTACCCCGAGGGAGCGATGCAGCCCGCGGGCAGCGTGATGACGGTCGAGTTCACGGCCAACGGCCACAAGTTCCTCGGGCTCAACGGCGGTCCTCAGTTCAAGTTCACCGAGGCGACCTCCTTCATGATCTTCTGCGAGAACCAGGAGGAGATCGACTACTACTGGGCCAAGCTCACCGAGAACGGCGGCGAGCCCGGCCCGTGCGGCTGGCTCAAGGACAGGTACGGCGTGTCCTGGCAGGTCGTCCCGGACCGGCTCCAGGAGATGATCACCGACCCGGACCCGGCGAAGACGGCCCGCGTGACCGAGGCGTTCATGGCGATGAGCAAGTTCGACATCGCCGCCCTGGACAAGGCATACGCGGGCGAGTGAGCCCGGGCCTACAGGTTCTCGCGGATCGCCCGAGTGATCGCCAGGGCGATCCGCAGGATCCCGGGGGAGCGGACCGGGCACGGCTTCGGTTTCGAGGTCGTGGGCGCCAGACAGAAGTGCAGGTAGTCGTCGTCGCGGTGCAGCGCCGTCCGGTCGCGGCCCGGCTGAGTGCAGTACTCGGCGTGTTCGCGCTCGTAGGCCGTGCACGGCAGGTACTGGACCCAGGAGTAGCGTGCCCCGGCCGCACTCACCGCCTTGCCCGCGTCGGCGACCAGGTCGCCCGAGGCGGCGGCCCGCTCCTCGTAGAGGGCGTTGACGCGCCGGACCCGGTCGGGGGTGATCGGGTCCGGGCCCTGCGCGACCCAGACGATCCGCGCGTCCCCGGCGGCCGCGATCTGGTCGGCGAGCCGCTTGATGTCGGCCGCGTACCGCTTGAAGTACTTCTCGGGGGAGGCGTCGTAGGTGATCCCGTCCATGCACGGTGTGTAGCCCCACGCGTTGCCCCAGAACTGAAGCACCACGAAGTCCGGCCGCAGCCTGCGTACCAGGGCGGCCGCCTTGTCCGCGACCGGGACGAGGGACCGCTTGCCCGTGCCCTCCACGTAGTCGCACACCGTGGTGCCCGAGTACGGGGCGCTCGTGTACGTCGCCCGCAGTTCGCGGCGCAGCTCCTGCCCGAGCACCTGCTGCGCCTCCATCGCGAGCGAGTCGCCCAGATACAGCACGGAGGGCGCCTTCGCGGCGGGCGCCGTGGCAGAGGTGCCGGGCGAGGCGGGCGCCCGCTGGTGGGTGGTGGCCGACGCCTGAGGCACCTCGGGCGGCGCGGCGGCCTCCGGCTCGGACGCCGGGTCCCCGCACGCCCCGAGGAGCACGGCGGCCAGCAGCACCCCGACGACCCACGGCTTGCGCATACGGCAACTCCCGCCCCGGACACCGAAAAACGGCTCCCCAGGCAAGCACAGCGGGGCCCACGGGGGAAGACCCGCGTCGGCCACGGAATGCCCATGACCGACGCGGTCCCGACGGTCGTTCAGAACCCCCGCTCAGAACCGTCGTTCAGATACGGTCCGCCGCGATCAGCAGGTACTGGAAACTGCCGTTCCTGTACGCGTCCAGGAACGTGTCCTCGATGCCCGTCACCAGGTGCTCGGCCTCGCGGCGCAGCTCCCAGTAGGGGATGGTCGCCTCGGTGAGGTCCTCCACATGGACCGGAACCAGCCGGTTGCGGGCCATGGCCCGGAAGTACGCCGAGCGTGGGTGGATGTCGCAGATGTAGTGGGCGTTGATGAGCGACACCTCGCGGGAGGCACGCCCGTAGGTGTCGTTGTAGCAGCCGGTGATCACCACATAGCGGCCGCCGCGGCGCAGCAGCCGGGCGTGCTCGGCGAACAGCAGGTCCAGCTCGACGTACATCGTGGACTCGTTGTTCCATGACGCCGCGAACGCCCCGGACGGCAGTCCGGTGTCGAGCATGTTGCGGCAGTGGTAGCGGACCCGGTCGTCGATGTCCCGCTTGCGGGCCTGCTCGTTCGCGAACTGGGCCTGCTTGGCGGAGAGCGTGACGCCGTCCGCCTGGCAGCCGTACCGCAGATGCGCCACCACACTGCCGCCGCCGCGTCCGCAGCCCGCGTCGAAGACACGGTCGGCGGGCGTCAGCGGGCCCAGGTGGGTGGCGAGCAGTTCGGCCTGGGCGTGTTCCAGCCGGTGCAGTTCGGCGGTGATGCGCTCGCGGCGCAGCCCCGGATCGGGTTCGTCGAGCACGGAGCGGTCGGCGGCGCCGATGCCGTAGTGGTGGTGGTACAGGTCGTCGATCTTTCCGAGTTCGAGGTTGACCGGGTTCTCCTCGGCGTTCCAGTAGTCCGCGACGCGGGTCTGGTACGTGGACTGGGACGGCACCGGGGCGGTGGTGGTGCCGGCTTCGGGGGCGATGGTCAACGGTGACTCCTCGTGCCGTTGTGTCTGACGTTCTGTCATGCGATCGCGCTCTACCAGTAGTTGGGCAGGTGATAGCGGTGGCTGTTGGTGGCGTGCCACTCGTGGTTGCCGGCCACCCAGTCGGACAGGCCTCGGGTGTAGCGCTCGACGAGGGGCGAGGTGGCGGACAGCAGGGCGGACTCCTCCTCGAAGGCCTCCATGATCCGGTTGTGGATCTCGACGGCCTTCAGATAGGCGGCCTTGAGCCCGCACCGCTCGTTGGCCGCGATGACCTGCGGCAGGTTGAGGTGGGTCGGGTCGCTCGCCAGCTCCTTGGTGAAGGAGTACAGGTCGTTGACGATCGTGGTCGCGTTGCAGGCGAGCGCCGTGATCCGCTGGATCTCGGGCCGGGCGTAGACCGCCTCGGGCAGTTCGTAGCCGTCCACGGCGTCCACGATCGACAGACACGGACGGAAGTTGTTGAACTGCCGCATGACCAGGTACTCCCAGACGCGCGGCACATACCGGGTCTCCGCCCAGGCGGCCTCGGCCAGATAGCCCAGGTGCAGTCGGGCGATGTCGTGCACGAAACGGTCGGTCTGGCTGGGCGTGGCGAAGCCGGCGTAGTCCGCGAGGGCGAAGTGGTACGAGCGCAGCGGACCGTCGGCCCGCACGCCCTCCCGCCACTCCTCCTCCAGCTCGGGAATGCCGTGGTACGGGTCGATCGCCGACTGGGCCATGATCAGCCGGCCCCCGAGGCCCCGGCGCGCCCCGCCCCGGCCCTCGTCCTCCTCGCAGTAGCAGGAGTCGACGACGTTCTCGGCGAGCAGCAGCTCACCGGCGACCGTCAGCCGTTCCAGATCGGCCGCCTCCGGATGCTGGAGCACCACGGCCCGCCCGAACTGGAACCCCGAGAAGTCCCCCTTCCACGCCTCGGGGAACAGGTCAAGCCGCCGAGCCCAGGCCTCCAGCCTGCGGTCGACCTCCGCGGCCTTCCCGGGGTCGGCGGGCGCGACCTGCCGGTACCGCAGCCCCGGAATCGCCCCGCCGCGGCGGGTGCGCAGCGTGCTCGCCACCTTCGGTGGGCCCGGCAGGGAGAAGGCGGACGTGCTCATGACGTGCTCCACGCGGTCACTCGGCCGTCCGGCCGATCTGGGCGTTCTCGAGGATTCCGACCGCGTCGGGCACGAGGATCGCCAGCGAGTAGTAGGCGGTGACGAGATAGCGGATGATCGAGTTGGTGCCGATTCCCATGAACCGCACGTTCAGACCGGGCTGGTACTCCTCGGGGATCCCGGTCTGGTACAGCCCGATGGCCCCCTGGTCACCCTCTCCGGTGCGCAGCGCGATGATGCTGCTGGTGTGCTGCGGGCTGATCGGGATCTTGTTGCAGGGGAAGATCGGGACACCGCGCCAGGCGGGGATCTCGTGGCCCTCGACGCTCGCCGTGCCGGGCACCAGGCCGCGCCGGTTGCACTGCCGGAAGAACGCCGCGATCGCCTTCGGATGGGCGATGAACAGCTTGGTCTTGCGGCGCATCGACAGCAGCTCGTCCATGTCGTCCGGGGTCGGCGGCCCGGTGAAGGTGCTGATGCGCTGCCCGTAGTCGGCGTTGTGCAGCAGCCCGAACTCCCGGTTGTTGACCAGCTCCCACTCCTGGCGCTCGCGGATCTCCTCGATGGTCAGCCTCAGCTGCTGCTCGGTCTGGTCCATCGGGTTGTTGTAGAGGTCGGCGACCCGGGTGTGGACGCGCAGCACGGTCTGGGTGAGGGACAACTCGTACTCGCGCGGGGCGAGTTCGTAGTCGACGTAGCCGCCGTTGATGGTCGGCTCACCGATGTGGCCGGCCTGCACCGGGACGTCTGCCTCGCCCTTGCGGTTCATCGGCAGCCGCTGCCGCTCGGCGAAGGCCTCCAGGTGCGCCGCGAGGGACGGCACCCGGTCGGTGAACTCCTCGACCACGGTCCAGGGGAGCACCAGCAGCACACCGGCGGTCTCCGCCCGCACCGAGCTCAGCCACAGCGGGTCGTGCCGGCCGATGGCCTCGTCGCCGATCTGGTCGCCGTCGGTGACGACGCCGAGGATCTCCTCCTCGCCGTACTTGCCTTCCGTGAAGCGGGTGAACCGGCCGTGCACGACGAGGTAGGCCTCCGTGACGGGTTGCCCGGCCTCGACGAGCACCTGGCCGGCGCGGACCTCGCGGACCCGGAAACGGGTGGCGACCTCCCTGAGGACGTCGGTGTCGGAGTAGCCGCGCAGTACCGGCAGTTCGGTGAGTGTCTCGGGGATGACCTTGATGTCGTCGGCACCGTTCTGCTCGAACTGCACCCGGCCGCGGCCGATGCGCAGCTGCAGACGCCGGTTGACCCGGTAGGTGCCGCCCTTGACGTCCACCCAGGGCAGCATCCGCAGCAGCCAGCGCGAGCTGATGGCCTGCATCTGGGGTTCGGACTTGGTGGTCGTGGCGAGCTGCCGGGCCGCCTGGGTACTGAGGCTGGTGAGCTGACCGTCGGACTGGGGTTCGGGATCGGGTTCGTCGATGACGGGACCGGTGGCGCTA
Organism: Streptomyces sp. SD31; assembly: GCF_052068475.1. NCBI lineage: Bacteria > Bacillati > Actinomycetota > Actinomycetes > Kitasatosporales > Streptomycetaceae > Streptomyces > Streptomyces sp. SD31. The sequence continues at coordinate 142,106 of NZ_JBQHCX010000022.1, forward strand.
TCCGGTGTGGACACATTCCCTCCCGGGAGATGAGCGGGCTGGCCATGCGCGGTACCAGCCAACAGCCGGGGAGGCGGCCGGGTCAGGGCGTGAACGGGGCGACTTCAGGCCCTGGAGGTACAAACCTGCCGTACGAGGCAGTGGGCACACCGTGAGTGATCACGCTCCCCTCCCGTGCCCCCGCACGCGGCGACGGAACGCTCAGAGCAGGTCGTTCACCAGCACCGCCGCCCCGTCGAACCGCCCGGCCTTGAGATCCACGAGTGCCTGGTCGGCCCGCGACAGCGGATATGTGTGCGTCGTGGCGTGCACACCGTGCTCGGCGGCGAGCGCCAGGAACTCCCGGCCGTCCTGACGCGTGTTGGAGGTGACGCTGCGCAGCTGCTTCTCGTAGAAGAGCTCGCTCGTGTAGCGCAGCGCCGGGACGTCGCTGAGGTGGATGCCGGCGATCGCCAGCGTGCCGCCCCGGTCGAGGGCCCGCAGCGCGACGGGGACCAGGTCGCCGACCGGCGCGAACAGGATCGCGCTGTCCAGCGGCTCCGGCGGCATCTCGTACGCGTCGCGCGCCGTGGCGGCGCCCAGGTCGAGCGCCAGCTTGCGCGCGGCCGCGCCCCGCGTCAGCACGTGCACGGTGGCGCCCTCGGCCAGCGCCACCTGCGCGCACAGATGGGCGCTGCCTCCGAAGCCGTACAGCCCGAGCCGCCCGCCCGGAGGCAGGGCCGCCCGCCGCAGCGCGCGGTAGCCGATGATCCCGGCGCACAGCAGCGGTGCGGACGTCACATCGTCGAGGCCGCCGGGCAGCCGGTAGGCGTACGTGGCCGGTACGGTCGTGTACGGCGCGTAACCGCCGTCGGCGTCCCAGCCCGTGTACCGCGAGGCCGGGCACAGGTTCTCGGCGCCGCGCGCACAGTAGGCGCAGGTGCCGTCGGTGCGCCGCAGCCAGGCCACCCCCACCCGCTCCCCGACGTCGAAGCCACGCACCGCCGCCCCGGCCCCGGCCACCTTGCCGACCACCTCGTGCCCGGGCGTGACCCCCGGCCGGCGCACCGGCAGCTCCCCCTCCGCGACGTGCAGATCCGTACGGCACACCCCACTCGCGCGCACCCGCACGAGCAGCTCGTCGTCCTCCGGCACCGGCACCGGCTTCTCGACGAGCCGCAGGGACCCTTCCTCCACCGGCCCGGGCTCGATCACCGACCACGCGCGCATCGTCTCGTCGGCCATACCGTGCCCCCTTGGTCTCGCGGCGCCGTCTGCCCCCAGTCTGGAACGGAAGCCGCCATTCGGCGCGCGACCGGCCCCACGGGTGACTAGCGTGAGAATCCGGACAACTCACCGAGCCGGAAGAGGGCCGCAGCCATGGCCGTGCAACCTCAAGGGACCCCCTGTTGGGCCGACGCGATGTTCAGCGACGTCGAGGGAGCCAAGAACTTCTACGGCGACGTCCTCGGCTGGACCTTCGGCGAGGCGTCGTCGGAGTACGGCAACTACACCCAGGCCTACGCGAACGGCAAGGCCGCCGCCGCGGTGGTCCCGCCCATGCCGGGCCAGGAGGGCATGTCCCAGTGGTGCCTGTACTTCGCCTCCTCCGACGTCGCCGCGACCGCCGCCACGATCCGTGAGAACGGCGGCGAGATCCTGATGGAGCCGATGGCGGTCGGCGACTTCGGCAGCATGTGCCTGGCCCGCGACCCCGGCGGCGTCGTCTTCGGTGTCTGGCAGGCCGGCGCCCACGAGGGCTTCGAAACGGCGATGGACGAGGCCGGCGCCTTCTGCTGGGCGGAGGTCTTCACTCGCGAACCGGAGAAGTCCGACACCTTCTTCCCCGCCGTCTTCGGCTACGGGCAGCAGCAGATGGAGGACGACGCGATCGACTTCCGCCTCTACACCCTCGGCAAGGAGACCATGGCCCTGGGCCGGATGAAGATGACCGACGACTTCCCGCCCGAGGTCCCGCCCTACATCAACGTCTACTTCAACGTCCCCGACTGCGACGACGCCGTCGCCAAGGCCACCAAGCTCGGCGGCGTGCTGCGCTTCGGCCCGATGAGCAGCCCCTTCGGCCGGTTCGCGGCGCTGAGCGACCCGCAGGGCGCGAACTTCTCGGTGATCGACACCAGTACGACCGAGGGCGACATGCCCAAGCTCAGCGACGTCTCCTGAACGGCTCCGCGACCTGGCACCCGGCCCACCCATGGCATGATCGGCGCATGCGTGAACGAGTTGTGGCCGCGTGCGACGGGGCTTCGAAGGGAAACCCCGGGCCGGCGGGCTGGGCCTGGGTCGTCGCCGACGGCAAGGAGACCCCTACTCGGTGGGAGGCGGGCCCGCTCGGCAGGGCCACCAACAACGTCGCGGAACTCACCGCGCTGGAACGCCTGCTCACGGCGACCGACCCCGGCGTACCGCTGGAGATCCGGATGGACTCGCAGTACGCCATGAAGGCCGTCACCACCTGGCTGCCGGGCTGGAAGCGCAACGGCTGGAAGACGGCCGCCGGCAAGCCCGTCGCCAACCAGGACCTGGTCGTGCGCATCGACGAACTGCTCGACGGCCGCACCGTCGAGTTCCGCTACGTCCCCGCCCACCAGGTCGACGGCGACCCGCTGAACGACTTCGCCGACCGCGCCGCCAGCCAGGCGGCCACCGTCCAGGAACCCGCGGGCAGCGGCCTCGGCTCACCCGAGCCGCCGCCCTCCCCGGACACCCCGTCGGCCAAGGCCCCGCGCCGCAAGGCCGCCGCGACCCGTAAGAACGGCAGCTCCTCCCGCACCATCAAGGCCAAGTTCCCCGGCCGCTGCATCTGCGGCCGCGGCTACGCGGCGGGCGAGCCCATCGCCAAGAACCCCCAGGGCTGGGGCCACCCGGACTGCCGTACCGCCGAGGCCTGACGGCCGTCCGAACGAGCGGTCCGAACGGGCGCTCCCTACTGGCGGTCCCTACGGCGTCTCAGGCCGCGTCGAACGTGTAGTGCGCGGTGTGGTCCAGCAGGTCGGCGGGACGCACGTCGTTCCACGGCTTCATCGTGTCGCCCAGGTCGACCACGTTCGGCGTCCCGGCGGCCGGCAGATAGGCCGAGCCGGGGTGCCGCCGCTGCCACTCCGCCCACAGCTTGTCTATGTAGGCGTGGTGCAGCCAGAACACCGGGTCGTTGGGTGACACACCGGTCGCCATCTGCCCGCCGACCCAGACATGGACCCGGTTGTGCAGATTGACGCCGCGCCAGCCTTCGAGGTGGTTGCGGAAACCGTCCGACCCGCTGTTCCAGGGCGCCATGTCGTACGTCGCCATGGCGAGCACGGACTCCACCTCGGCCCGGGTCGGCAGCTCCCGCACGGCCGCGCCGAGCGAGCGGCGCAGAAACGTACGGCCGTCGACCCGCACGTTGATCGGCCAGTTGCCGGTGGACGCGGCGAACGGCCCGTCCATCACCTGTCCGTCCCGACTGCGCCCGGTGCCGCCGAGGAAGTCGGGCGCCCACAGCGAGGACCGTATCGAGCGGTCGGTGCTCCAGTCCCAGTACGGCAGCGCGACCGAGGCGTCGACTTCCTGCAACGCGCGCTCGAACTCCAGCAGGAATCTGCGGTGCCAGGGCAGGAAGGACGGTGAACGGTGGCCGACGCGCTCCCCGTTGTCGGTGTCACCGACGATGAAGGCGTTGTGGGTCGTGACGAACGCGTCGTAGCGGCCGTTGCGCTTCAGCTCCAGGAGGGCGGCGACGAACCGCCGCTTCTCGTCGGCGGTCAGCAGGGCCTGGTTCTTGCGGACAGTCATGAGGTGCGAGTGCTCCAAAGTCCGGGCAGGGCAGTTCAGTTGGCGGGCAGGGGGAGATCAGTTGGCGGGGAAGGGCAGGAGTGCGGCGCCCTGTAGTTCGTCCACGGCGGCGCGGGCCGCGGCGCGCGGGGTGGGCACCGGGTCGTAGTGGCTGACGACGCTGATCCAGCTGCCGTCGGCGTTGCGCATCACGTGCAGCTCCACCCCGTCGACGAACACGGAGTAGCCGGCGCCGTGATGCTGGTGGCCGCCCGTGGCCGGCCGGCCCTGTATCCGGCGGCCCTTGTAGACCTCGTCGAAGGACGACGGGGCATGGTGGTCGTGTCCGGCGGCGGACGCGGTGGGGGCGGTGAGCGTCTGGACACCGGCCGCTGTGGCGAGGGCGGCCGCGGCGGTGAGCGCACGGCGACGGCTGAGTTCCGGCATGCGGACCTCCTGGGTTGGTTCGGTTGGCGACTCCGCATACCTATCGGTCCGGACGAGAGCGGGAGAAATCGGTCGGGAGTGGTTGGCTCTGATCCGGACAAGTGTGCACATGTCGTACAGAGTTGAACGAAGATGATCTTCCTGTCGAGGGCGCCCCGGGGGTCCGGAAGCGGGAATTCCTTCTTCTGGGAATCGCGATCCGGGTGGTCCTTCGCGGGCGGGTGTGTCGCCAGTGGCCTGCCTCACCGGTCAAAACTGGCGCGATCCGGAATGTCCCGGCCGAACGCACCCGCCTTGCTACCCTGCAAAGTGATATGACCGTTTTAGACGACTTCTAGGGGTATGCGTGAAGGTCGACTGCGTCGGTGGCGGGCCCGCCGGCCTGTATCTCTCGATCCTGCTGAAGCTACGGGACCCGTCCCACGACATCACCGTCCACGAGCGCAACCCGGAGGGCTCCACCCACGGTGTGGGCGTCACGTACTGGCGCGGACTGCTCGACCAGCTGCACGAGCACGACCCCGTGACCGCTCGCGCCATCGAGGAGAGCTCGGTCCGCTGGAACGAGGGCGTCGCCCACGTCCGGGGCCGGACGACCCGCCGGTCCGGCGACACAGGGCACGGCATCGGCCGCCATCGGCTGCTGGAGATCCTCGCCGGACGCGCCCGCTCGCTGGGCGTACGGCTGGAGTTCGAGCACGAGATCATGCCGGAGAAACTGCCCGTCGCGGACCTGGTCGTGGCGGGCGACGGCGTCCACAGCACCCTGCGCACCCAGTACGCCGACCACTTCGGTACCCGGACCAGACGCGGCCGCAACCGCTACATCTGGCTCGGCACCAGCAAGGTCTTCGACGCCTTCACCTTCGCCTTCGTCGAGACCGGCCACGGCTGGATCTGGTGCTACGGCTACGGCTTCGGCCCCGAAGGCAGCACCTGTGTCATCGAATGCGCCCCCGAGACCTGGACCGGCCTCGGCCTCGACACCGCGAACGAGGACGACGGGGTGGCCCTGCTGGAGAGGATCTTCGCCGGCGTCCTCGACGGCCACCCCCTCGTCGGCCGCTCCGGCGCCGAGGGCGGCGACCGGTGGCGGACCTTCCGCACCCTCACCAACCGCACCTGGCACCGCGACAACCTCGTCCTCGTCGGCGATGCCGCCCACACCACCCACTACTCCATCGGCGCCGGCACCACCCTCGCCCTGGAGGACGCCATCGCCCTCGCCGGCGCCCTGCACGAGCACGCCGCCCTCCCGCAGGCCCTCGCCCGCTACGAACAGGAGCGCAAGCAAGCCCTGTTGTCCGTCCAGAGCGCGGCCCACTACAGCGCCGAGTGGTACGAGAACCTGCCCCGCTACATCCGCCTGCCCCCGCAGCAGATGTTCGCCCTGCTCGGCCAGCGCCACTCGCCCCTGCTGCCGTACCTGCCGCCCCAGCTGTACTACCGGATCGACCGGGCGGCCGGGCAGGTGGAGGCGTTGCGGCGCCTCAAGCGCCGGCTCGGTCCGAAGGTCGCGCGCACGGTGCAGGCCAGGGCGCTGGCCTCCGGTAAGTAGCCGCACCTCACCGGAGCAACCGGTCGAGAAGGGCGTTGCCGAACACGCCGTGCGGGTCGAGCCGGTCCAGCACTCCGGCCGCGTGCCCCCACACGTCCTCCCCGAAGGACCCGGGCACGACCGCGCCCAGCACCTCGCCGTCGCTCCAGGCGCTGTCCCTCGTATAGGCCCACCCCTTCGACCACTCGACGCGGGTCAGGGCGTACTCGCCGTCGAAGGTGCGCAGCAGGAACCGCTCGATCTGGCTCAGGAACGCCTCCGCGTAGGGCGTCCCCGGCAGCGTCAGGATGTTCAGCCACACGGCCGTGTCCCACTCGGGGCGGTCCTCGCGCGGCCTGAGCGCCGACAACAGCGGGGTGCGCGCCCCCTGCACGGCGACGTCCGCCGGATCGTCGAGGCCGGTGACCCGGATCTCCACCGAGCCGTTGACCGGGAATCGGCCCCGGTCGGCGTACGCCGTGAGTCGTTCCCGGTAGAAGGCGGTGAACTCGGCGACCACGCGCTGCACTTGGGCCCGGCTGGTGAGCACCGCGTACCCGTTCGTGGCTATCCTCAGCGTCGTCGGCCGCAGATACAGCAGCGTGTTCTTGGACGGCCCCCACAGGTCCGCCGACAGCGTCGCCACCAGCCCGAGCGCGGCCGCGTCGTACTGCGCGTTGCCGAGCAGCGGCGCCAGATACCAGGCCCCGTCCGACACCATGCGCCCGACCAGGTCCGCCACGGGGCGCGGGACGTTGTCGGAGAACGGGTAGTTGTACGGCGTCGTCACGTGCCGTGAGGTCAGCGGCCGGGTGGGGGAGACGCTCCACACCTTCAGCCACGGGAACTCGGTGAAGGCGAACCAGATCGCCTCGACGCGTCCCGCCTGGTCCAGGAAGCTCGCGAGAGTACGTCCCTCACTGCTGCCGGGCGCGGCGAAGAGCTCGCCGGCCGGGATGTCCGTACGGCTGACGCACCGCAGGTTCGTGTTCGCGCCCACGCGCAGCACCACCTCGGTGACCAGACAGCGGCCGAGATGGGTGAGCAGCGCGGCGCAGTCCGCCTCGTCGCGGTCGTACGTCCGCAGCACGTACGCGCCGCTGTCCTCGTCCCAGACGACGGCCGTCAGCGACAGCACGAGATTGCTCAGCGAGCCGTACGTGTGCCCGGGCAGCCGCTGTTCGCCCCGCGCCGGTACGGCCGTGCCGTGCGCGTCGATGGCCAAGGCGCCGCCCAGCGTGAGATTGCCGGGGGCGGGCGCGGCGGTGACGCCGAGGCCGCGCTCCTCCAGGTAGGTGAGCAGGGCCTCCAGGGTGACGCCGGTGCCGACGCGTACCGACGTCGGCGACTCCAGGGACAGGCCGGTGAGATGTGAGGCGGTGTCCACGAGGAGGACCGGCGCGTCCGACTCAGTGCCCTGCGTGATCGTCAGCGGTGACCAGCCGTGCGAGGAACCCCGGGCGCGGACTCGCCGGCCGTGCCGCCAGGCCCAGTTGACGACGCCCACCACCTGGTCAGGGCCGGCTGGTGCGCAGGCCCACAGCCCGTCAGCGGTGATCTCGCCGACCCAGTTGCGGTACGCGGAGCGGTACAGCGCCACATCCGCCGGGAAATCCGGCAACTCCTGTGCCGCGACGGCCGGATCCGCCGGGAGGAGAGTCGGTACGGCGGCCATGGCGGCGGTGCGGAGGAAGCCCCTGCGGCTGAAGTCTGCGTTCACGGCCTCACGCTAGGGATCGGCTTGACAGGTGCCGTCGGCCTGTCGAGCCGATTCACCCGTGTGAGTGACAGATTCACAGGTAGGTGTGCGGAGGGGGCCGCTCCGCGCACCCGCCTGACGGATGACACACTGACGCCATGGACGAGCGTGTAATCGGTAGGTCGGGTCAGCGGGCATCCGTCGTCGGTCTCGGTACGTGGCAGCTGGGCGCCGACTGGGGGGACGTCGACGACAAGGAAGCCCTGGCGGTGCTGGAGGCGGCGGTCGAGTCGGGGGTGACCTTCTTCGACACGGCCGACGTGTACGGCGACGGACGCAGCGAGCAGACCATCGCCGCCTTCCTGCGCGGCAGGCCCGAACTGGACATCTTCGTGGCGACCAAGATGGGCCGCCGCGTCGACCAGATCCCCGAGCACTACGTTCTCGACAACTTCCGCGCGTGGAACGACCGTTCCCGGCGCAACCTCGGGGTGGACCGCCTCGACCTGGTCCAGCTGCACTGCCCGCCGACGCCGGTCTACTCCACGGACGAGGTGTTCGACGCGCTGGACACCCTGGTCGCGGAGGAGCGCATCGCCCACTACGGCGTCAGCGTGGAGACCTGCGAGGAGGCGCTGACCGCGATCGCCCGCCCCGGCGTCGCGAGCGTGCAGATCATCCTCAACCCGTTCCGCATGAAGCCCCTGCGCGAGGTGCTGCCCGCCGCCGAGCGGGCGGGCGTCGGCATCATCGCCCGCGTCCCGCTGGCCTCCGGGCTGCTGTCGGGCAAGTACACCAAGGACACCGTCTTCCCGGCGAACGACCACCGCACCTACAACCGGCATGGCGAGTCCTTCGACCAGGGCGAGACCTTCTCCGGTGTTGACTACGAGTCGGGTGTGGAGGCGGCCGTCGAGTTCGCCGCCCTCGCCCCCGAGGGCTTCACCCCGGCCCAGTTGGCGCTGCGCTGGATCATCCAGCAGCCGGGCGTGACCACCGTGATTCCGGGCGCCCGTTCGCCCGAGCAGGCCCGCGCCAACGCGGCCGCGGCCGCACTGCCGGAGCTGTCCGGGGCGACGCTCGCCGCGATCGGGAACCTCTACGACCGGCGGATCAAGGAGCAGGTCGAGAACCGCTGGTAGACCCGTGCGGCTCCGGGGCGGCCGGCCCGCCGCTCCCGGGGCCTCGCCGTTTGAGGGTTCGGCGCCTGGGATACCCGGCCCGCATGACCGAGAAGGAAAGACGGACGGGACGCGACGAGACGGAGGACGAGCGGGCCGACCGTATGTGGGGCGAGCTCATCCAGGAGGTCCGGGTGGCCCAGATGGGCGTCCAGATCCTGTTCGGCTTCCTGCTCACGGTCGTCTTCACGCCGAAGTACGACACCCTCGACGACACGGACCAGACCATCTACATCGTGACGGTCGTGCTGGGCGCCGCCGCCACCGGCGCCCTGATCGGTCCCGTCTCCCTGCACCGCCTGGTGTCCGGGCGGCGCATCAAGCCGAAGGCCGTGGAGTGGGCGTCCCGGCTGACCTTCGTCGGCCTGATCCTGCTCCTCGCGACGACGGCGTGCTCGCTGCTGCTGATCCTGCGGGTCGCCACCCACGACGGCTATGTGCCCTACCTGGTCTCGGGAGTGGTCGTCTGGTACCTGGCGTGCTGGTTCGTGCTGCCGCTGTGGACACGCCACCGCTACACGGAGTGAGCGGTGGCGCGTCGACGGTATGAGGACGACTACTGCTGCGGCGCCGTGCCGCCTCCCTGCGCCCCGCGAAGTGCCGCGATGCAGCTGGAGATGGCCTGCTGGAGCTCCTCCAACTGCTGGACCATGTCGTCCTCGACGAACTCCTGCACATCGTCGAAGGTCAGCTCCTCGAAGACCTTCGTCGCCTTCTGCAGGCTGCTGTAGAACTTCGTCCGCCGCTCCTGCACCCGCAGCTCGGGGTCGGCCTCCACCGCCTCGGCGACGAGCGACTTCATCGTGCCGTAGGCCTCGGTGGCCCACTCGCCGGTGTCCTCGTCGTCCTCCAGCTCGTCGATCAGCGACAGGTGCCGCTCGGCCTCCTGGCGGAGGTCGACGGGCGCGTCGACGGTCTGCCCGGCCGGGGTCTTGATCTGGCCGGACTCGGCGATCTGGCGGACGTAGTCGATCCGGTCGGCCGCCCGGCTCTCACTGGCGACGGCCTTCTTCAGGTCGTCGGTGCGTACGACGTCCCGCGCCAACTCGGCCTGAAGCTCGGGGTCCTCGATGATCCGGTCGAGGAGTGCCTGGCGGGCCGCGCGGGCCGTCGACGGGTCGGCGAGGATCGCGGCGCGCAGCGCGGTCGGGTTCTCGGCGACTTCCAGGGCCTTCGTCGGGCGGATGCCTTCGGCCTCGGCGGCCTCGGCGATGGCGGTGCCGCGCTCGGAGGTGGCGCTGTTGCGGGAGACGTAGTAGCCGATCCACACGTCGGCGTCCGGCAGCTCCACCTCCTGGCCCGGCGCCAGCGCCTCGAAGTGCGGGACGAGACCGTCGTCGGCGGCCCGGTCCCAGGCCTTGTAGTAGCGCATGACCCGCTCGGGGGAGCACCCGGCGAGCTCGGCGAACTCCTTCGCGGACACCTTCGGTGTCTCGCCCGCGCTCTGCCCGCCGGGCCGCACGCTGCGCGCCACCATCAGGCCGAAGGCCCACCCTCCGGTCCGCGCGTAGACCCCGAACTCGCGCGCGTCGCGGGCGACGAGGTCGGACAGGGGCACGGGGGACGTCTCGGACGGGACGATCGCCAGGCTCACGGATGACTCTCCTGTACAGGCTGCTGGAAGGCGAAAATACAGACCAGCAGCCTATGGCACCCGCGGACGACGCTTCGGCCGCATCCGGCGCCGCCCCGTGCGGTGGGGTGGACGTGCGGTCAGCCGACAGCGTCCCGCAGCGCGGGCAGCAGCGTCTTCTCCGCCCAGTCGAGATACGGCAGCTGCGTCTCGCCCCCGATCTGTACCAGGGCGATCTCCGTGAACCCCGCCTCGGCGTACGGTCGCACGGCCTCCACGAAGGCGTCCGGGTCGTCGCCGCACGGGATCGAGTCGGCGACGTCGTCCTGGGTGACGAACTGGGTGGCCGCCTCGAAGGAGTCCGGGTGCGGCAGCTCCGAGTTGACCTTCCAGCCGCCGCCGAACCAGCGAAACTGGCTGTGGGCCCGCTTGATCGCGGTGTCCCGGTCGGGGTCGTAGCACACCGGCAGCTGTCCCACGCGCGGCTTGCCCTCGCCGCCGTGCCGGTCGAACGCCTCCAACAGGCCCGCCTTGGGCTCCGTGGCGATCACCAGGACGCCGAGCCTGCCCGCGAGCTTGCAGGACTGCTCCCCGGAAACCGCGATGCCGAGGGGCGGCGGCTGGTCCGGCAGATCCCACAGACGGGCCGACTCGACGTCGAAGTGCGTGCCGCGGTGGTTGACATGGCCGCCCTTGAAGAGCGCACGGATGATCTCCACCGCCTCCTCGAGCATCTCGTGCCGCACGTCGACGGACGGCCAACCGCCGCCCACGACATGCTCGTTGAGGTTCTCGCCCGAGCCGAGCCCCAGCCGGAACCGGCCCTCGGACAGCAGCTGCATCGTGGCCGCCTTCTGGGCCACCACCGCCGGGTGGTAGCGGACGGTCGGACACGTCACGTACGTCATCAGTGGAATCCGCGACGTGGCCTGGGCGGCCGCGCCCAGCACACTCCACGCGTACGGCGAGTGACCCTGTGAACGCAGCCACGGAAAGTAGTGGTCCGAGGTCACGGAGAAGTCGAAGCCCACCTCCTCGGCGCGGACCAGGTGGTCCACCAGCTCACGGGGGCCGGCCTGCTCGGTCATCATCGTGTATCCGATCTGCACCATAGGGGCCGAGTCCCCGGACACTGGTGTGGAAAACGGGACGGACGGGGCAGGACTCCGGCGGACCGCAGGAGGCGGGTGAACGTCCGGGTGAAAAACGTCTCGGAGAGGTGCCCGGGTATCGGGAGAGGATGCCCGTATGTCTGCCCGCCCGCTGCCCTCGAGCTCCCCCGCCGCCCAAGGCGTCGACGCCTCCGGTGTCCTCGCCTTCCTCGACGCCCTCGACACCGCCCCCGACATCGAGCCGCACAGCCTGATGATCCTGCGGCACGGCCACCTCGTGGCCTCCGGCTGGTGGGCGCCGTACACCCCCGAACGCCCGCATCTCCTCTACTCGATCAGCAAGAGCTTCACCGCGACCGCCGCCGGGATCGCCGCGGGCGAGGGGCTGATACGGCTCGACGACCCGGTGATCTCGTACTTCCCCGAGTTCGAGGCCGACATCACCGATCCGCGCAGTCGTGCGATGCTCGTGCGGCACGTGGCGTCCATGGCCAGCGGGCACGAGACCGACACGATCTTCGCGGCGCGTGACCTCGACCGCGAGGACCTCGTCCGCGGGTTCCTGCTGGTGCCCCCGTCCCGCGACCCGGGGACCGTCTTCGCCTACAACCAGCCCGCCACCTTCACGCTCGCCGCCGTCGTCCGGCGGGCGAGCGGCCAGTCGCTGACCGAGTACCTCCGGCCGCGGCTGCTCGACCCGCTCGGCATCGGCGAGATCGGGTGGCTGTGTGACCGCAGCGGCCGGGAGCTCGGCTTCAGCGGGCTGCACGCCACCACGGACGCGATCGCCCGGCTCGGCCAGCTGTATCTGCGGGGCGGAGTGTGGGAGGGCGAGCGGCTGCTGCCCGAGTGGTGGGTGGCCGAGGCGACGCGTCGGCAGATCGCGAACGCCGGTGTCATGCCCGGGGACGACTGGCAACGGGGCTATGGCTTCAAGTTCTGGATGTCCCGGCACGGCTATCGCGGTGGCGGCATGTTCGGTCAGTTCTGTGTGGTGCTGCCCGAGCAGGACGCCGTGATCGCGACGACCGCGGACACCTGGGACATGCCGGGACTGCTGAACCTGGTCTGGGAGCATCTGCTGCCGGCGTTCCGGTCCGCGCCCCTGACCGGCGGCGAGGCGGCGGACGCGGCCCTGGCGCAGCGGCTGGCGGGCCTCGCGCTGCCGCCCGCCGGCGGTAAGCCCGCACCGCCCGAGCGGGCCGAGGCCTGGTCCGCCGCCGCGTTCACGCCGGACGCCGGTGTCCGCGGGCACCTGCCCAAGCTGACCGCGATCGACCTGACGCCCGGCGCGGACGGCTGGACCCTGACGCTCACCGAGGACGGCCACCCTCTTCGGCTGCGGCTCGGGGACGCCGGCTGGACCGTCGCCGAGGAGCCGGTGCCCACTGCGGTCAGCGGCGGCTGGACCGACGCGGACACCCTCGTCGTGGACATCGCCTTCCTGGAGACCCCGCACCACCTGGACGTGACGTGCTCGCTCAAGGACCGGACGTTCACGGCGCGTTGGCGCACCGATCCGCTGCACCGCCTGCCCCTGCGGGCGATGCGCGCGCCTCGCGCGTCGGCCTGATCAGTCCTCGGGTACCCGGAAGGTCCGCAGGAAGACATCCAGGGCCTGCTGGTTGGCCGGGTCGTCCCAGTCGGCCTCCGGGGTCGTCCAGCGCAGTGAGTAGCCCCGGTGCTCATCGATGAGGAAACCGCGGCCGAAGGTACGGACACGGACGCCGTCCTCGTCCGAGAGCCACTCCATGTCGGCGGCCTCGTATCCCTGGTACGTGGTCGCCTCGATCTCGCCGATCCGCTGGAACCCGCTCCGCTCCTCCAGGCCGGGTTCGACGTCGTCGCGCCAGATGGCGACGGGGTCCGAGCCCAGAGCCTCGCTGTAGGTGATCGCCAGTTTGCGCTCATCGCCGTCGGCGCTGAAGAAGACGCGGTACGCCAGGTCCGAGGCACGCTTGGTGCGCAGCGGCTGCCAGCCCTCGGGCAGGGCGACGGAGAAGCCGTCCGGTGACTTGTACGTCGTGAAGCCGGGGGGCAGGGCTGCCGTGTCCGAGGGGGAGGCGGTGGGCGTCCCCGGCTCCGTCGTCTCCTGTGTAGGGGACGAACTCGGCGACGGGGTGGGCGTGGCAGTGGGTGACGGGGCGGTGGGCGCCCCGGTGGAGGTGGACGGGCCGGGTGTCGTATCCGCCGCCGACGGACCCGAGTCGTCCGGCCGGCCGCTGGTCACCACCAGGACGGCGGCCGCGACGGTGACCACGGCGAGGGCGGTGCCGGCGACCATGGCACGTCTGCCCCAGCCCGGTCCCCCGGTGTACATGCCGCGCAGACGAGGGCGCGGCTCCGCCCGCAGGGCGGCCTCGGGGTCCTCGTTGAGGACCCGGACGAACGCCTCACGCACCACCGGCCGGCTCAGCCGCTCCCGGGAGTCCTTGCGCAGCAGCCCCTGCACCGCCTGGGTGAGCGGCCCGGCCCGCACCGGGGCGCGCAGCGGAAGCCGGTCCACGCCCTTCAACGTGGCCTCGGGCCGGTCCCGTTCGCGATACGGCGGGCGCCCCTCGACCATCGTGTAGAGGATCGCGCCGAGCGCCCACAGATCCGACGCAGGCCCGATGCGCTCGTCACGGGCCTGTTCCGGGGACGCGTACGACGGCGCGGCGACCCGGGGCGCGAGGGTCGCGCCGGCCAGCCCGAAGCCGGTGACGACGACGGAGCCCTCGTCGCGCACGAAGACCTGGCCCGGGCTCAGCTCGCCGTGGGTGATGCCCGCGACGTGCGCGGCCTCCAGCACGTCGAGCAGTTCGAGGCCGATGCGCGCGGCCCGTACATAGTTGAACGTGCGCTGTTGTGTGAGGAGTTCACCGAGGGGCGTGCCATTGATCCACTCGGTGGCGATCCACAGGCTGCCGGACTCCTCGACGACGTCCAGGACGGTCGCGACCCGCCCCGGGCGCAGCAGCCCCATTCGCTCGGAAGTCCGCAGGATTCGCGAGGTGGCCCGGCGCCCCTCCTCGGGGCACGGATCGTCGGGGAGCCCGATCTGGGTGAGAAGGCACGGGTGTTCGGTCTCCATGTCCTCGCCGTAGTAACTGACGCGGTTCGTCTCGCGATGGACGACATCGACGAGCCGGTACCTTCCGGCGACCAACTCGGCTGTGGAGACGCGCGCCTTGACCATGGCCATCCCTCGCTGAACCCCTGACTCCTATTTCTCACAGGAGTACGACAGGGACGACGGGATGTGTTCAACGAAATCCTCAACCAAACGGCCTCTCTTTTCTTTTGATGCTTACGCGCGAGTAAGAATCCGAAAAACCACGGGAATTGAGCCAGCGGGTGTCAGTGAAGACCGAAATCCTTCGCCCAGCGCAGCACATCCCCGGTCGTCGCGTTGCCCCCGCACACGACCAGCCCGAGCCGGACGCCGCCCCCGACCCGCTCCACCACGCGCCGGGCCGCGGGCAGCAGACACCCGGCGGCCGGCTCCGCCCACACCTTGGCGTGCTCGGCGAGGTCGAGCACGCCCCGCACCGCCTCCCGGTCCGAGACCACGAGCACCTCGTCGACCAGGGCGGACACATGGTCGTACGTCAGTCGCGACACGGCCGGCGCGCTCAGCGTGGACACGATCGACGACAGGGCCACCGGCACCGGCGCGCCCGCCGTCAGCGCCTCGGACATGGCCTCGGCGCCCTCGGTCTCCACACCCCAGATCCGCACGTCCGGGCGGCGGGCCCGCAGTGCCACCGCGACGCCGGCGATGAGCCCGCCGCCCCCGACACTGACGAGCACGTCCGTGAGATCACCGGCGTCGTCGGCGAGCTCCAGCCCGACGGTGCCCTGGCCGGCGATCACCAAGGGGTCGTCGAAGGGATGGACGAGCGTCAGCCCCTCGTCCCGCAGCCGCGTGACGAGCGAGAACGCGCCGTCCATGTCGTCCGTCAGCCGCACCGACGCCCCGGCGTCCTCGACGAGCCCGATGGAGCGGGCCGGGGCCGTACGCGGCATCACCACGGTGGCCTTCACCTCGTGGACGGCGGCCGTCATCGCCAGGGCGATTCCGTGGTTGCCCCCGCTGACCGCCACCACCCCGGCGGCCCGCTGGGCGTCGCTCAGCGACAGCAGCTTCGCCGTCGCCCCGCGGGCCTTGAACGAGCCGGTGCGCTGGAGGAGTTCGAGTTTGGCCGTGACCGGAACGCCGAGGAGGGCCGACAGGCCGGGGCTGGGTACGGTCGGGGTGTGTACGACCTGTCCGGCGATGAGGTCGGCCGCGGCTTCGACGTCCGAGATCCCGATCAAGGCAGTCACCTTTCCGGCGTGGGGCGGTGATCCACGCTTTCACAGGTCGCGCCGCATGAGGAAGTCCAGCAGTGACCGCAGCTCCTCGGCGGCCCCCGCCTCCAGCGGTACGCCGGCCAGAGCCGCCTCGGCGGCGGTCACCTGGCGCCGTGCCTCGTCCAGCGTGGCCGTGCGGCCCCCCGACTCCTCGATCAGCGCGGCCACCTCACAGGGGTCGGCGGCCGACTCCAGCAGCGCGGAGAGACGACCGGCGGCGGGGGAGTCGAGTGCGGCCAGCACAGGGAACGTCTTCTTCCCCTCTCGCAGATCGCCGTACACCGGTTTGCCGGTCACCGCCGGGTCGCCCCAGATGCCCAGCAGATCGTCGACCATCTGGAAGGCGATCCCCAGATGCCGTCCCGCTCGGTCGAGGGCGGCGATGGTCGCGGGCGGCGCAGCGCCGAGCAGCGCGCCCAGCGCGGCCGCACAGCCCAGCAGGGCGCCGGTCTTGTGCTCGGCCATGGTCCGGTACGCGTCCGGCCGCACCCGCTCCGGCCCCGTCCAGGGACGCGTCGCGAACAGCAGGTCGTCCGCCTGCCCGCGCACCAGGTCCTGCAACGCCACCGACAGCAGCCGCACGGCCGGCGGGCCCGCCGGTTCCACGGCGAGCGTCTCGACCGCGAGCGCGAACAGCGCGTCCCCCGCGAGAACGGCGGGCCCGGTGCCGTACGCCTTCCACACGGTGGGGCGGCGGCGTCGGGCCGTGTCGCCGTCCATGATGTCGTCGTGCAGCAGGGAGAAGGCGTGCACCAACTCCACCGCGACCGCCCCGGGCACCGCGACCCGCCCGGGCGCACCGACCGCCTCGGCCCCGAGAACCGCCAGCGCCTGCCGTACGCCCTTCCCGCTGGACGCCGCGGCCGGCGCGCCGCCCACCTCGCACCAGCCGAAGGAGTACGCGGCCATCTCACCCACCCACGGATGCGTCCGCCCCACCGCCTCCCGCAGCGCGGGCCGCACCAGGGCGCGGCAGCGGGCGAGGACTTGGCGGGCGTCCGTCGGCGTCTGAACCGCGGAGGGGAGCGCCGTCACCGTGCGGCCACCGCCCCGGCGCCCGCCACAGCACCTTCCAGGGCGCAGAACTCCTCCTGCGCCCGCGCCACCATCTCCCGCGCGTGCCGCAGCCCGATCCGCTCCAGCACACCCGCCAGATCGGCCAGTTCGGCGGCGGTCTCGGCGCGGTCGCGCCCCAGCCGGGCCCGCGCCTTGGCCAGCCCCAGCCGGGACAGCGCCTCCCCGCGAGGCTCGCTCATGGCGCGGAACTCCGCGAGCGCCTGCTCGTACAGGTCCCGGGCCTCGGCGTAACGCCCGGCCCGGTAGAGGACGTTGCCGCGCATCTTGTGGTTGTAGGCCAGCGCGCTGGACAGCTTCATCGCGCGGCATGTCGTCTCCGCCTCGGACAGCAGGGCCAGCGCCCGCTCGGCGTCGCCGTCGCGCACGGACACGATGTCCGCGAGTCCGCGCAGCGCCCAGGCGTGGCCGCGCCGGTCGTCGGCGCGTGCGGCGATCTCGGCCGCCTCCTCGAACAGGGCGTAAGCGGTGTCGTACGAGCCGGTGTTGCGGTGGATCTGGGCTATGCCCTCCAGCGCCCACACCGTGTGCCGCGCCTCACCGCGCCGCCGGGCCTCCGCGAGCAGCTGCTCGTGCAGCCGGTGGACGGCCTCGTAGTCGCCCTGGATCCGGCCGGTCTCCGCCAGACCGGCCAGCGAGTAGCCGCGTACGACGATGTCGCCGCCGCGCTCGCCGAGGTCCGCTGCGAGCTGGAGCAGCCGCCGGGCCAGGGGGAACGCGCCGCGCTGCCGGGCCAGTGTGCCGCCGCTCCACAGCGCCCACGCCATCGCCGCGGTGTCCCCGGCCTCCCGGGCGGCGCGGTAGCTTGCCTTCCACGCCCGCTCCGCGTCCCCGACCTGTCCCAGCCGGCGGTGCGCCTCGGCGACCGCGAGCCCCGAGCGCGCGGCTTCGCCGTGCCGCCCGGCCCGCTCGGCTGCCCGCAACTGCTCGGTGCCGGCGGCCAGTACGTCGGTCAGTGAGGAGTTGACGGACAGGGTGGTCAGGGCGCCCTGGTACTCGGGGGCGAATGCCTTGCCGTACATCGATCCCTCTCGGTTCATATACACGCCATGTATACGCTCTGTGTATACGTCGTGTGTATAGAGCGTGGAAAGTGAGCCCTGGCTCAGGGGCCAGGGCGTCACCTGTTGCCGATCAAGACGCCGGCACGACCGAGTGGGTTGCCCGTGAGGCGCAGATCACTTCCCGAGGTGTCAGTGCTGCTGGGCCTTCGGCGGCGTCGCCTCGCTCGGCCGTACGACGACATGGCCCTGACCTTGCAGCATCAGCTGCACGGCCTCCCCGGACCCGCCGCGCAGCATCGAGCCGAGGGACTGCGAACGGTGCAGCGAGGTCCCCAGCCCGGCGGTCCAGCCGACCACCGCGTCCGTGTCGACGTACACCGGGTACTGCGGCGAGACCGGGATGACCAGGGGATTGCCCTCACACACCAGGCCCAGCCGGCCCTGCCCCGTGAAGACGCTGTTGAACAGGCCGCCGCCGGCGATGCCCGCGCCCTTTACCGTCGCTATCCGGTACGACAACGAGGCGTCGAAACACAGGACGTTGCGGCCGTTGACCGTGAACTCGTCGCCGGGGTCGACCTCGACGATGAAGCAGTTCTGCGCCTCGTGCGCGAACCAGGCCTCGCCCTGCCCGCGCACCGCCATCAGCGGCAGCCCCTCACCGGTCATGGCCCGCTTGAGCATGCCGCCCACGCCCTGGCCCTTGCGCTCGAACTGCAGATTGCCGCGGTAGGCGATCATCGCGCCCTGGCGGGCGTGCATCTCACCGTTCACCGCGTACTTGACGCATTTGGCGTTCTCGATCGTCATGCCCGGCGCCGAGGCGGGCTGGACCATGTGCTCACTGGAAAACAGGTCACCCTTCATGGGGGCATCCTGTCCCGGACGGTCCCGTTCCGACCAGATCGCGGCGTGTCGCTGTCCTTGGGCCGTCAGGCGCCGAAGAGCTGCGTCCAGTACGTCCCCGCCGGTCCGCCGCCCGCGAAGCCGATCCCTATGTGGGTGAAGTCCCGCTTGAGGATGTTGGCGCGGTGGCCCGGGCTGTTCATCCAGCCCTCCACGACCTCGGCGGGGGAGCGCTGGCCGCACGCGATGTTCTCGCCGATCGAACGCCGCGTGGAGCCCGCGGCGGCGGCCCGGTCCCAGGGCTGACTCCCCTCGGGCGAGGTGTGGGAGTAGAAGGCCCGGGCCACCATGTCGGCACTGTGCTCCTGCGCGGCGGAGGCGAGCACGGGGTCGACGGCCAAGGGGCGCAGCCCGGCCCCGGCCCGCTCCCGGTTGGTGAGCTCGACGACCTCGGCCGCGGTACGGGACAGGTCGCCCGGCGTGAGCGGTCTGGCCCACAGCGCCGTCCAGAACGTGTCGCCCGAGCGGCCGCCCCTGACGTACGCCAGGGCGGCATGGGTGAAGGCCGGGTCGTGCAGGGTGCGGCGGGCCGGTTCGGTGCGCAGGCAGTACGCGACGAACTCCGCGGGGGTGCGGGGGCCGGAGACCAGGTGCTCGCCGACGGTGAGATACGCGTACCCGGCGGCGGTGATGCGCTGGTACACGGAGACGCCGTCGCGGCCCTCGACGCCGAGCCGACCTGTCGCGGCCATGGCGGAGGCGTGGGCCTGGGCGGCGGAGGCGAGGCGGGCGTCGAGGGCTATCGGCGGTGAACCTCTCTCGGCGCGGGCCGAGTTGACCAGGCCCAGGAAACCGTCGCGATCGGGGAACGGGGCGTGCGGGGTGGTGACGGCGGAGAGGGTCCGCATCGTGGGGCGTGCGGTCGGCGCGGGCGGAGCGGAGGGCAGGGGAGGAGCGGTGGGTGTGGGTGCGGGTGGGGTGAGGGGCGACTGCGGGGCGGGCGCCGACGGGACCGGGGACGGCGTCGCGTCCTCGATGACGTCGACCCCGAAATCCCGCGCGAGCCCCGCCAGCCCGTCCGCGTACCCCTGCCCCAGGGCCCGCAGCTTCCAGCCGCCGCCACGGCGGTAGATCTCCGCGAGCAGCAGCACGGTCTCCTGCCGTGGGCGCGGCGGGGCGAACCGGGCGATCGGGTGGCCGCCCGGGCCGGTGACCTGGAGCGTGGGGGACGGCAGGCGGCCCAGGGGAGTGCCGGGGGCGGCGGGGCTGACGACCACCGTGACCCGGGTGGCCCCCGGGCGCAGTCGCGAGGGGTCGACGGTCAGGGTGTCGCCGTGGAGCCGGGCACCCGGAGCGGACGGCTGGTTGTAGAACACGAAGTCGGCGTCGCCCCGGACCTTGCCGCTGTCGTCGGTGACGAGCGCGGACACGTCGAAAGGGCCGGGCACCCGGACGCTCACGCTGCCGCCCGGGAGGGGCAGATTGCCCCCGGGAACCAACTCGCTCATCATGCCGTCCTGGTGGGTGGTTCGAGATCCGGTGGGGATGTCCGGAAAACGTCCACCGGATCTCGTGGGTTCCCGCCCGTCGGGACGACGGTGTGGGGCCGGGGGTGTCCTCAGCTCTGGTGCACGCCCAGCGGGACCCCCGGCGCGACGTCCTCGTGCCGTTCGACGGGCGCCGAACGACGCTGCGACTTCGCCGGCTTGCCGCAGAACGCGGACTCCAGCGTGCCCAGCATGGAGTTGAGGACCGTGCCGTTGTTGGAGGTGTTGGCGACCGCGGCGAGGCTGCGCCGGCCGTCCTTGGACGCGAACGCATACGTGTAGTAGCCCTGGACGGCGCCCGTGTGGCCGTAGACGGAGGTCCCGCAGGACAGGTCGCGGCGCCGCAGCCCGAGCCCGTACGCCTGCGAGGTGCCCGCCGGCACCCACCGCTGCATCTGGGCCAGCTGCGCACGGGAGGTCAGCCGGCCGCCGAGCAGCGCCGACAGGAAGGTGTTGAGGTCCCGCGTGCTGGAGATCATCGCGCCCGCGCTCTGCGCCCAGGACACCGTCTGCTCGGTGGAGTCGACGAGTGCCGCTCCGGCGGAGTCCGGGGTGAGATAGCCGCGGGCGTGCCGGCCGGGGATCCTCGTGCCGGGGTGTACGTAGAAGGTGTCGCGCAGCCTCAGCGGGTCGATGAGCCGGTTCTTGTACTCGGTCCGCACGGAGTGGCCGGTGAGCTTCTCGATGAGCATGCCGGCGACCACGAAGTTGGTGTTGGAGTAGGAGTACGCGCCGCCGGGCTCAGTGGTGCGCGGCCTGCTCAGGGACCGGTTCACCAGTTGCCGGTAGGTGAACACCTCGGAGCGGACCGCCTCGAAGCCGGGAACCGTCCGCGCGAACATCTCGTTGGTGTAGTCGTGCAGGCCGCTGCGGTGGCTCAGCACATGCCGCACGGTGATGCGGTCGTCCGGCAGCAGCCCCGGCAGATAGCGGTTGACCGGGGCGTCCAGCTTCAGCTTCTTCTCGTCGACCAGTTGCAGCAGGACGACGGCCGAGAAGACCTTGGTGACGCTGCCGATGCGGAACCGGTCGGCGTTGCTGATGGCTCGCCCGGACCTTCGGTCGGCGACACCGACGGCCGCCCAGCGGATCGTGTCCCCGTCGTCGAGGCGCGCCATCGCACCGGGTGCGCCCTGCCGTCGCACCGCGGTCAGGACGTTCCACACGCCCGCGACATCCGGTTCGGCCAGTGCGCCCGCCGAGGTGCCGGCCTTGGTGGTGCCGGGTTCCCGGGCGGCGGCGTGGGCGGGAACCGCCAGGAGTGACACGAGGGCCGCCGCTGCCGCCGTACCTCGGACCACCGTTACTGAGACCATCCGGCTTCCTCCCATTTTCTGTCGATGTGCTGCTGCTACGAGAACGATCACCTCGGCGCGGGGCAACGTTCCCGCACCCCGTCACATCGCCGCGGACGACGCACAGTTGGACAGCCATGGATCACCGGAAGGGAGCCCAGTCCCGCCCGCCGGGCCACCAGGCATCACCTATGCTCAGGAACTGGCCGATACGGTCGCCTCACCGCGCAGAACGCCGTGTACCTGCCACAAGCCGGCCCGAGCACAGGCTGGCTGGAGGAGTGGATGTCCCCCGACGACCTCGGTCACCCCGAAGTCCTTCGCCCGGTGCGGGCCGGACTCCTGCTCGCCGCCCTCCTGTTGACGGTCGCCGCCTGCCAGTCCGCTCCCGCGCCCGCCGAGACGACCGACGACACGAGTGGCGTCGTCACCTGGGCGGCGAGCGCCGACCGCATGGGCGACGGGGTCGCCGGGCGCAGCTACCGGCTCGTCGTGCACACCAGCGTCGGTGGGACCGCCCTGCGGATCCGGCTCTCCAACGCCTTCGGGGACCGGCCACTGACCTTCGACAGTGTCTACGCGGGCATCCGGCAACAGGGCGCCGAACTGCGGCCGGGCAGCAACCGGCGCCTGACCTTCGGCGGTGCGCGCACCGTCACCGTGCCGGCGGGCAGCACCGTGTGGAGCGACCCGCTGCCCGGCCGGCTGCCCGCCGCGACCGACCTCGTCGTCAGCCTGCACAGTCCGGACGCGGGAGGCCCGGCCAGCGGCCACTGGATGGCGCTGCAGTCGTCGTACGCGACCCAGGGCGACCACACCGCCGAGGAGAGCGGCGCCGCCTGGACCATCCCGACCGGCTCCTGGTTCTACCTCGACGCCGTCTCCGTACACGCCCCGGCGGACACCGGGGCGGTGGTCGCCCTCGGTGACTCCATCACCGACGGCTGGCAGTCCACCGCCGACCTGAACCGCCGCTGGCCCGACTACCTGGCCCGCCGCCTGCAACGCGCGGACACGGCGGTGAAAGGCGTGGCCAACGAGGGACTCGCCGGGAACAAGGTCCTCGCGGACATCCCCGGCCGGAGCGCCCTGAACCGGCTGGAGCGGGACGTGCTGTCCCAGCCGGGCGTACGGACCGTGTTCCTCTTCCAGGGCGTGAACGACATCAAGGCCCATCCGGGCGTCACGGCCGAGGACCTGATCGAGGGCTACCGCGAGATCGTCGAGCGGGCGCACGCGGCCGGCAAGTGCGTCGTCGCCGCGACCGTCGGGCCGTTCAAGGGCTGGCACGAATGGGACCCGGCCGGCGAGGCCGTACGCCAGGAGGTCAACGCGTTCATCCGCACCAGCGGCGAGTTCGACGCCGTCACCGACTTCGACCGCGTCCTGCGCAGCCCCCACGACCCGGCACGCATGCAGCCGGCCCTCGACGGCGGCGACCACATCCACCCCAACGACAAGGGGATGCGGGCGATGGCCGACGCCGTCGACCTGACCGCCCTCGACTGCCACACCACCGGCTGACGTGCACGACGGGGAGTCAGCCGACCGTCTCCTCGCGGGTGATCAAGCCCTCCCGATAGGCGATCGCCACCGCCTCCGTACGGCTCGCCGCGCCCAGCTTGGCGAGGATGTTGGAGACGTGCACGCTCGCCGTCTTACCGGTGATGTACAGCTCCTCGCCGATCTGCCGGTTGCTGCGGCCGAGCGCGAGGAGGAGCAGGACCTCCTGCTCGCGGGCCGTGAGCGGTGAGGAGCGGTCGCTGAGGGCTTCCGCGAGACGGCCCCGGCGGGTCAGGGCGTCCAGCCGTTCCAGCAGGAGCGTCGCGCCGAGCCGGGCCGCCGTCTCGCGCGCCGTCCGGGCCTCGGCCGCCGCCGCCTCGCGGTCGTCCGCGGCCAACAGGGCCTCGGCGTGCCGCAGTCGGCACCGCGCCCGCTCGTAGTCGTCGCCGTAGTCGGCAGCGGCCACCGCCTTCGCCCACGCCCGCACGTCCGGCCCGGACACCGCCCGCACCCACTCCGCCTCCGCACGGGCCAGCCAGGCCATCCCTTCCGGCCCCTGTGACGTGCCCTGCTCGCCGTGCACGGCAGTCGTCCGGGCCAGCTCGACCAGCTCGGTCGCCGTGTCCGCCCAGCGGCGCACCCCCGCCTCGTCGCCGGTCAGGCGCGACTGGGCGGCACGGTCGGCGACCGCGGCCAGCGCGAGGGCGGCGAGCCGGACCGTGGCATCGGGCAGCGTCCCCGCCTCGTCGGTCAGGGCCGCGACCGCGGACCGCATCCGCTCCACCGCGGCCTCCGCGTCACCGCGCAGCGCGGCGGCGTCCGTGAGCGCGATGCCCGCGACGAGCGTGCCCATCCAGTCGAAGGGCCCCTCCAGCAGGGCACGGGCCTGCTCGGCGGCCGAGAGGTCGCCGCGTGCGAGAGCGACGTACAGCGCCGGACCGGCCGCGTATCCGCCCGCCGCGGGCAGCACCTCGCTGTCGGCCGCGGCCGCGCTCAGGCACTCGTCCCAGTGGCCCAGCGTGTACAGCAACAGCAGCCGCAGATACCGCATCGCCAGCGGATACGACGAGGACAGCAACCCGGCACGCCGGGCCCGGTCAAGGCCCTCCGTCAGCCAGGACAGACACTCCTGGAGATCACCGGACTCGTAGCAGCCGATGGCGAGGTTGAACAGCGCGCGCATCTCCACCGGGGCGTTGCCCGCACGCCGCGCCAACTCCCGGGCTTCGCACAGCCGTTCACGGCCCTCCGGCGTGCTGCGGCTGCCTCCCTCGAGTCCGGCCAGGGAAATGAGCAGGTCGGCCCGGGCATCCGTCACCTGCAGCTGCTCGGCGGTGCGCAGGGCCTCGCGGCCGAGCCGCAGCGCGGTCTCGTTCTCTCCGACCTGGCGTGCCGCCATGACATGCGTGGCCGCCGCCCACGTCCACGTCCGCGACGGAGGCTCGGCGGGGATCAGCGCGAGCGCCTCGCTGCTGTAGGCGAAGGCCGCCGTCAGGCTGTCGACGCCGATCAGGTTGCCCGCAAGGGTGTAGCGGACCCGGGCGGCGAGTTCGGCGTCCGTGTCCTGGCCGACGCCCGCGAGCGCGGAGCGGGTGAGGGAGACCGCGCGGTGCGCCTCCCCGGCGTGCGCGGCCGCCGCCGACGCGCGCAGCGTGAGCGTCACCCGGTCGTGGCACTCGCCCGAGGGCCGTGCCGACGGCTCCACCGACGACCACAGGTCCAGGGCGGTCTCCAGATGCCGGAGTTCCTCGGCGGGAGCGCCGACACCGTGCGCGTGGCCGGCGGCCTCCAGCGACGCGGCCAGCGCCTCGGCCAGGTCGTGGCTCTCGCGGTAGTGGTGGGCGCGCTCCGCCGCCGTCTCGGCGGGACGGCCGCGTCCGGTGAGCAGCCGGGCGAACGCGCCGTGCAGCCGGGCCCGTTCACCGGGCAGCAGATCGGCGTACACCGCCTCACGCGCGAGCGCGTGCCGGAACGTGTACGTGTCGCCGTCGCCGGCCACGAGCAACTGCCGCCCGGTCGCCTCCCGCAGCGCCGCCTCCAGC
The DNA here is from genome assembly GCF_052068475.1 of Streptomyces sp. SD31. Classification (NCBI taxonomy): domain Bacteria; kingdom Bacillati; phylum Actinomycetota; class Actinomycetes; order Kitasatosporales; family Streptomycetaceae; genus Streptomyces; species Streptomyces sp. SD31. The sequence continues at coordinate 167,054 of NZ_JBQHCX010000022.1, forward strand.
TCCTCTTCCGGGATGCCCACGGCGCCCCGCAGGAGTTCGTGCTCGACGCGCCGCCCCGCGACGGCGGCCGTACGCAGCACCTGCTGGGCGGTGTCGGACAGCTGCTCGAACCGTATGAGGAGTACGTCGGCCAGCCCGCTGGGAACCCCGCCGGCCTCGGTGTCCGTGGCCGCGACCAGTTCCTCGGCGTAGAAGGCGTTGCCCTCGGCGCGCTCGACGATCCGCCGTACCGTGACGTCCGACAGCGGCCGCTCCTGCACGGCCCGCACCAGACGCGCCACCTCGACGTCCGCCAGCGGCCGCAGTTCGAGCCGCTCGACGGCGGGCAGTCGCACCAACTCGGCGAGCAGCGGCCGCAGCGGATGACGCCGATGCAGATCGTCCGCGCGGTACGACGCGAACACCGCCAGCCGGTGCCGGGGCACCCCACCCGCGGGCCGCTGCAGAATCCCGCGGCTGAGCAGGAACCGCAGCAGATCTCTCGACGACTGGTCGGCCCAGTGCAGGTCCTCCAGAACGAGCAGTACGGGCGCGACGTCCGCCAGATCGGCGAGCAGCCCCGCGATGCCCTCGAACAACCGCAGCCGGTCCCTCACGGCGTCCGCCCCGCCGCCCAGCAGCCCTTCGACCACAGGGTGCGCGGCGAGCACCTCCGCGAACCGCTCCTCACCGGCGACTACGCCCAGCACCTCGGTGAACGGCAGATACGGCAGCCCGACGTCGCCGAGATCGACGCAGTGACCGGTGAGCACGGTCATCCCGTCCGCAGCAGCGCGCCCCGCGACCTCGTCCAGTACCCGGGTCTTGCCGACCCCGGCATCACCGGCGATCAAGACGGCCCGGCTCTCACCACTCCGGGCACGCTTCAGCACACCGGAGAGCCGGTCGAGCTCGTCTTCCCGCCCGATCAACGGCGTGCTGAATGAGGTCTGCGACACGCATACATCCTGTCACTCACCACTGACAGCGCCTGTGCCGACCTGTTGGGGGGCGCGGGCTGTATCGATTTGCGGCTCCGCCGCGTGGGCGCGATCAACCACGGACAGCCCGCAGCCGCCAACGGACACAAGCCCCCGAGCTATTGGGCACGCAACGTCTTGGCCCAATCATCCGGCACCCGCCCCGCAGGCCCCGGCGCAGGCTGATCCGCAGGATGACTCACCGGCGGCGCCAACTCCGGCCCGGACTCGTACAACTCGTCCGTCCCGTAGTTCCAGTACCAGTCCTCACCCGGCTCGAAGCTCTGCACGAACGGATGCCCAGTGTCGCGAAAATGCTCCGTCGCATGCTTCGCGGGCGAACTGTCGCAACACCCCACATGCCCGCACTGCGCACACCGCCGCAGATGGAACCACCAACCCCCGGCCGCATCGCACTCGACACACCCGTTCCCGCTCGGCGGAACGCTCGGGTCGATTCCGTTGTAGCTGGTCATGCGGGCTCCTCCTCGACCGATGTGAGCGGTAGCAGCACCTGGAAGCGAGTGTCACCCGGCTGCGACTCCACCTGGATGCTGCCGTGGTGCTTGTTGACGACGATCCGCCAGGAGATGTCGAGGCCGAGCCCGGTGCCCTCACCCACGGGCTTCGTCGTGAAGAAGGGATCGAAGATCCGCCCCCGGTTCTCCGGCGGAATCCCGACCCCGGTGTCCCGGAACTCCACCAACAGCCGGTCGTGATCCGGCGCGGTCCGCACGGTCAACGTCCCTTCGCCGCCCGCGCCGTTGATGGCGGAGACCGCGTTGTCGATCAGGTTCGTCCACACCTGGTTGAGCTCCGCCGGATAGGCCGGGATCTTCGGCAGCGCACGGTCGTACTCCTTGACGACCTTGATCCGTCGGCCGATCTTGCCCGACAGCATCAGCAGGGTGCTGTCGAGGAGTTCGTGCACGTCGGCGTTCCGGAAGGGGGCGCGGTCGAGCTGGGAGTACTGCTTGGCGGCGTCGACGAGGTGGGAGATGCGGTTGGTGGAGTCGTTGATCTCGTCCATCAACAGCTCGGTCTCGACGGTGTAGTTGAGCCATCCGATCGCGCTCGGCAGGATCTCCTCGGCCACGGCCGCCGCGATCTGATCCAGCCAGTCCGCGTCCAGGCCGGCCTGCACGAAGGTGGGCGCGATCCGCCAGCCCTCCTGGATGCCGTGGTCGTCCAGCCAGTCGGTGAGCTCGTCCTCCCGGTCCGACGCCTCCAAGGGGCTCAACGCCGGTGCCTTGGCGACGCGTTCGGCCGTGCGCTCCTGGATGTCGATGAGGTTCGCCATGACCTCGGGGGAGTAGGAGCCCTGCGCGATGACGGCGAGCTTGTGCCGCATCTTCGCCACCCGCTCCCGCAGCGTCGCGGTCGCCCGTACGGCCGCCGCCGCTGGGTTGTTGAGCTCGTGTGTGAGTCCGGCGGACAACGAGCCCAGCGCCAGCAGTCGTTCGCGTTGGTTGATGGCCGACTGGGTGCTCTTCTGGCCGAAGAAGAGGCCTTCCAGCAGGTGCAGGGCCATCGGGAACCATTCCTGGATCACGGCCGCGAAGGTGTCGGCGGGCAGCACGAAGAACCGCGTCGGCTCGGTGACCCGCATCGAGCTGTTGTAGACCTGCGGCACCCGGTCCCCGAGATAGGCCTGCCAGGCCCCGGAGTACACCCCGCGCTGGGAGGTCCGGGTGACCTCCACGTCGTCCCCGCCGACCCGTCGGGACAGCACGACGGTGCCCTCCACCATCACGTAGAAGCAGGTCGCGGGATCGCCCTCGGCGTACACGGGACCGGGCTCGAACCTCTCCACCCGTCCCTCGCTGCACAGCCTGCCGAGCTGCTCGGGCGTGAGCTTCTCGAACAGGAACAGCGACCCGATCTCCTGAGGGTCGCACGGCATCGACTGCCCGCTCATGACTGCTCCAGATAGCGGTGGACGAGCATCACGGCCATGGCTCCCTCACCGACGGCGGACGCGACCCGCTTGGCGGACTCGGCGCGCGCGTCACCGGCCACGAACACGCCGGGGATGTTGGTCTCCAGGTGGTACGGCGGCCGGTCCAGCTCCCAGCCGGCCGGCGGCCGCCCGTCGGACGTCAGGTCGGGTCCGGCCAGGATGAACCCGCGCTCGTCCCGCAGCACCGTCTCGCCCAGCCAGTCGGTCAGCGGGGCCGCGCCGATGAACACGAACATCCACTGGGCGTCGACGAGTTCGGTCTTCCCGCTCTCCACGTCACGCAGGGTCAGCTGCTCCAGGTGGCCGGAGCCGTGCGCGGCCTCGACTTCCGTGCCGGTGCGCACCGAGATGTTCGGCGCCTCGTCGATCTGCTGGATCAGGTAGTGCGACATGGACGCCGACAGCGACGACCCGCGCACCAGCAGCGTCACCGACTTGGCGCCCCGCGACAGATACATCGCCGCCTGCCCCGCGGAGTTGGCGCCGCCGACGATGTACACGTCCTGGCCCTGGCAGGACGGCGCCTCCGTCAGGGCCGAGCCGTAGAACACCCCGCAGCCGGTCAGGTCCGCGCAGCCGGGCGCCGCCAGCTGCCGGTAGGTCACGCCGGTCGCCAGGATCACGCTGTGCGCGGCGACCGCCGAGCCGTCCGAGAACCGTACGATCCGGGCGGCGCCGCCGGCCTCCAGTGCCGTCACCTCGCGCGCGGTGAGGATCTCGGCACCGAACTTCGCGGCCTGGCGCCGGGCCCGGTCGGTGAGCTGCGCGCCCGACACGCCGTCCGGGAAGCCGAGGTAGTTCTCGATCCGGGAGCTCTGCCCGGCCTGACCGCCGGTCGCCGACCGCTCCACCAGCACGGTCCGCAGGCCCTCCGACGCCCCGTACACGGCCGCGCCGAGCCCGGCCGGGCCGCCGCCTATGACGACGAGGTCGTAGAAGTCGGCCGTCGGTGTCGTGGCCAGCCCGACCTGCGCCGCCAGTTCGGGGGCTTCCGGGGCGACGAGCGGTGTCCCGTCCGGCGTGATCACCAACGGCAGCCGCTCCCCGTCCTGCCCGGCCGCGGCCAGCAGCCGCTGCCCCTCGGGATCGTCGGCGGAGTACCAGCGGTACGGCACCTGGTTGCGGGCCAGGAACTCCCGCACCTCCGAGGAACGCGCCGACCAGCGGTGCCCGACCACCTTGGTGCTGGGCACCGGCCGGTAGTCACTGCGCCGCCACGCCTCCAGCAGGTCGTCCAGGACCGGGTAGAGCTTCTCCTCCGGCGGATCCCACGGCTTGAGCAGGTAGTGGTCAAGATCTACGACGTTGATGGCGTCGATCGCCGCGTTCGTGTCGGCGTAGGCGGTGAGCAGCACCCGCCGTGCCCCCGGATACACGTCCAGCGCCTGTTCGAGGAACTCGATGCCGTTCATCTGCGGCATGCGGTAGTCGGCCAGGATCACGGCCACGAGATCACCACGCAACTTCAGTTCCCGCAGCGCCTCCAGCGCGGACTCGCCGGACTCCGCCCGCACGATCCGGTGCGACGCACCGTAGCGCCGCCGCAGATCGCGGGCGACCGCACGGGAGACCCCGGGGTCGTCGTCCACGGTCAGAATGACGGCCCGTGCTGTGTCGGCGGCCTGTGCCATACGTCTCCCACCCCGAGTGTCGCTCTCGGCACGGCGATCACGTCCGGTGGCGCGCCCGTCGCGTCGACTCCGGGCCATCGTATGTTCGATCGTCCGGCTTCGCTCTGGTATGCGGTCGGCATACTGCCGTCATGCCTGCTGCCGACGGCTGGATCGATCAGCTTCTCGACCTCCCGCGTGACTACAAGCCGGCTCCAAGAGCCTCGGGCAGCTGATCGCAGAGATCGACCCACCTCACCTGGACACGGCGGCCCTCGCCCGGCAGGTGGCCGAGCGCCTCCGTCGCTCTCCCCAGCCGATCGACGCTTGGCAGCTCTATTCGTACGACAAACGCATGAGGCCGACGCCGTACCGGGACGGGTCCTGACAGGCCGTGATCTTGAGGGGATCAGCCGCGCCGCGGCCCCAGGACACAGAACTCGTTGCCCTCGGGATCCGCCAGCGTCACCCACGGCTCCTCGCCGCTCTGCCCGACGTCCGCGTGGCGTGGGCCGAGGGTGAGCAGGCGGGTGACCTCCGTGTCCTGGTCGTCGGGACGGAAGTCGAGGTGGAGGCGGTTCTTGACGGTCTTGCCCTCCGGCACCCGGCCGAAGAGCAGGCCCGGCAGCCGGTCCTTCTCGGGCCGGATCTCGTACTCGTCGGCCGCATCGTTCACCACGACCCAGCCGAGTGCCTCGGCCCACCAGCGTCCCAACGCCGCCGGGTCGGCCGCGTCCACGTTGACTTGTTCCCACTCCAAGGCCATGGGCGCAGGGTAGTGAAGACTGGTGCCCGAAGGACATGACCACGACACGAGGAGGCAGCCGGAATGACGCGCCCGATCACGGCAGGGGTGGACGGATCGGAGGAGAGCCTCGCCGCACTGGCTTGGGCGGCGAGGGAGGCGGTCCGGCGAGGACTCGCGCTGCGGGTGGTGCACGCCTGGCGGTACCAGCCGCAGGACGCGATCGACGCGGGGGACCCGGACACCCAGGCCCAGTGGGTGCGGGAAGGACTGGCGGAAGCCGCCCGTACCGTCACCGAACGGCATCCGGGCCTTGCGGTGACCACGGACGTCCTCGACGGCGGGCCCGTCGACGCGCTGGTCGCCGCGGCGGCGGACACCGAGATGCTGGTGCTGGGATCGCGCGGGCACGGCGCGGTCGTCGGGTTCCTGCTGGGCTCCGTCGGACAGCAGGCGATCGCCGAGGCCAAGAGTCCGGTCGTCCTCGTACGAGCCGGGGAACAGGCGTCCGCCGAGGCGGCGGGGCGCGAGATCGTCGTGGGCCAGCACGGCGACGCGGACGACAGTGCCGCCGCGCTGCGGTTCGCGTTCGAGACGGCCGCGGCGCGCGGCGCGACCGTGCGCGCCGTACGGGCCTGGACCCTGCCGCCGCTGTTCGCCTACAGCCCGGCCTCCCTCAAGCTCCTCGACGAGGCCGGGGGGCTGGAGCCGTACGAGAAGAAGGCGCTCGGTGAGGCGCTGCGGCCGTGGCGGGAGCGTTTCCCGGACGTCCGGGTGGTCGAGCACGTGGAGATGGGCAGCGCAGGGCAGGTGCTGCTGTCGGTCGCCGGACGGACGCAGCTGATGGTCGTCGGCCGCCGCGCCCACCGTACGGCGGTCGGCGCCCGGATCGGCTCGGTGGCGCACGGCGTCCTGCACCACGCGGACTGCCCGGTGGCGGTCGTACCGCCCGCCTGAGCCGGTCGGAGGAGTCAGGCGGACGAGTCAGTCGGACGCCGTCGGCTGCAGCGTCTCCCGGGCCGTGGGCAGGATGTTCCTGATGTAGTCCTCGACCACCGTGTCCCAGCCGATGTCGTGCTGCGCCCGCTCGGACAGGTACCAGCGGTGTTCGAGCAGCTCGTGGTAGATCTCCGCCGCGTCCATGGAACCGCGCAGCTCTAGCGGCACGGCCCGCACCGTGGGGCGGAAGACGTCCCGCACCCAGCGGTGGGCGAGGACCTCCGGGCGGGCGCCGAGCGGGTCACCCGGGGCGTAGTCGTCCTGGGTGGCCATCCAGCTCTCCAGGTCGTTCAGGAGCCGGCGGGCCTGGTTCTCCTCGGTGTCCAGGCCCGTCAGGCGCAGCAGCTGACGCTGGTGGTGGCCGGCGTCGACGACCTTGGGCACGAAGGTGACCGTGTCGCCGTTCGTGGCGTGCTCGATCTGCATCTCGGCCACGTCGAAACCGAGGTCGTTCAGGCGGCGTATGCGGCGCTCTATGTAGTGGTACTTGCCGGCCGGGTAGACCGAGGTGCGGGTCAGCTCCTGCCACAGGCTCTCGTAGCGGGCGCAGATCTCCATGCCGAACTCGATCGGGTCGACGGACGGGTGCAGCGCCCCGGACGCCTCCAGGTCGAGCAGCTCGCCGCTGATGTTGACCCGGGCGAGGTCCAGGTCGTATTCGCGCTGGCCGGTGCTCAGCTGCGGGTGCAGATCGCCCGTCTCGGCGTCCACCAGGTACGCGGCGTAGGCGCCCGCGTCCCGTCGGAACAGCGTGTTGGACAGCGAGCAGTCGCCCCATGCGAACCCGGCGAGGTGGAGGCGGACCAGCAGCACGGCCAGCGCGTCCATCAGACGGTGCATGGTCGCCGGCCGCATCGTCGTCTCGAACATCGAGCGGTACGGCTGCGAGCCGCCCAGGTGCCGGGTGACCAGCACCGACTCCAGCGGGCCGCCGGCCGTGTCGGTGCGCCCGGTGACCACGGCCAGCGGATCCACCGACGGGATGCCGAGCCGGTCCAGGTCGCGCAGCAGCTCGTACTCGCGCAGCGCCGGACGCTCGGCGAGCTCCTTGACGGCGATGACCTCGCTGCCGGCGCGGGCGTACCGCACGACGTGGCGGGAGATACCACGCGGCAGCGGGACCAGGACCTCCTCCGGCCACTGCTCCAGGGGCAGTTGCCAGGGCAGCTCCAGCAGGAGCGCGGGGTGCTCCGGATTGGTCGCGCTGATCTGCAGTGCCATGGGCCGTTCGTCCTCGCCTCGCCGGTGATCGTCACCTCACCCTAAAGTGCGCGCTCCCGCGCCTGAAGAGCAGCTTCTCGCACCGGCCCCCGGTGCACGGGTCCGTGCCCGGGCAGCAGCACCTCGCCCTTGAGCCCTGCCAGCACGTCCAGCGAGGCCACCGCACGGGCACGCTCGTGGTGGAACATGTCGGGCAGCAGCTGCGGTCCCTTGATCCGCGAGGTGGGGTGTCCGCTGACCAGGGCGTCTCCGGCGATCACCACACCGGCGTCGGGCAGGTGGTAGGCGCAGTGGCCGTCGGTGTGGCCGGGCGTGTGCACCGGGACGGGCCGGCCGGGCAGATCGAGCGGGCCGTCCGACGCAAGGCCGTCCGACGGGAACGGCTCGGGGGAGGTCACCGGGACGTGTGCCGTGCCGCCGGAGCGGATCGCGTGGATGGCCCAGGGCAGGACACCGGGCCGCCAGCCGTTCTTCAGGACGGTGCCGACGTTGACCTGGTGCAGGAACTCCCGGCGGGCGTGCGGCAGTTCGGCCTCGTGCAGGTATATGGGCGTGCCGTGGGTGGTGCGCAGGTACTCGGCGTTGCCCAGGTGGTCCGTGTGCGCGTGCGTGATCAGTACGGCCGTGACCGCCTCCGGCGCACTCCCCACCTCCGCGAGCGAGGCGAGGAGCATGGCCCGGTCCCCGGGGTAACCGGTGTCGATCAGCGTGACCGCGTCCCCCTCGGTCAGGATGACCCAGTTGGTGTTGCTGCCGTGCACCAGGTAGGTACCGTCCGCGACTTGCTGCACATCTGCCCGCATGATCGTCCCGCGTGGTGAGGTCCGTGCCCGACGGACCCAGCAAAGCAGATCACGAGGGCCGTGTGACCGGCGGGGCCGTACGCATCCCGAACAGGAACCGCGTCACCCGGGTCCTGCGCACGAGGAACTCGTACACCGCGAGGATCACCGTCAGAGAACCAGTCACGATCATGGCGTACTTGACCACGACCGGTGCCGACCAGCCCACCACGCCGTACGCGAAGGCGACCACGACAGGCTGGTGCAGGACGTACAGCGGCAGGGCGGCGACCCCGAGATACACCATCGCGCGCGACGGCGGCCGACGTTCACCTCGCCGACCCTCGCGTGGCCGGTCCAGCAGCCCGAGGATCGCCACGACCCAGCACCAGCCCGCCGCCCCGAACAGCGCCCTGGTCGCCAGCGCGAGCGGGCTGCGCTCGGTGAACGGGTCGTCCAGGGCGAGGAACCCGGGCGCGGTCCCCGCGAACAGGACGACCCCGAACACGCCCACCGGCACGGCGAGTCGGCGCAGCACGGCACGCACGCGTGCGTCGTCGGCGAGGACGTAACCGAAGAGGAAGAACACCAGGTAGGCCCAGCGGTTCCAGCCCGCGAAGCCCTCCTCCATGCCCAGGAAGGCGTTGATCGCGGCGAGCGGCAGGGCGGGCAGGAGGAGCAGGGCCGGGCGCCGCGCCACCGTCTGTCCGACGGGTTCCGTCCAGGCCGCGAGCCGCGTCGCGACCGGGGCGAGGAGCAGGCTGAAGGCGAGGAGCAGGACGACGAACCACAGATGGCCGGTCTCGAAGTGCTCCCCTTCGAGGACGAAGGGGAAGTCGGTCGCGTCCGGGCGGACGGTGAGGAAGCGCGGCCAGAAACGCCAGTACGACTCGTCGTAGCCGGGGTCGGCGGCCCGCAGCCGCAGCCACTGGGGGAGCGGGCACAGGACGAGCGTCGCGAAGACCAGCGGAACGCCCAGGCGCAGCAGGCGTTCCCGGGTGAAACGGGCCGGCCCACGGCGGTGGACCGAGTACCGGGAGCCCAGCCCGGCGACGAGGAACAGCATGGGCATCGCCCACACCACCCCGAACCCGGCGAGCACGGTGATGGCGTCGGTCGTCTCCGCGTTCTTGACGTAGAAGTCGTCGTCCGGCGAGAAGACGAGGGCCGAGTGGAAGAAGACCAGCCCGACGACGACGAGGATCCGCAGCGCGTCCAGCTCGCCGCGCCGGGGCGCGGTGGCCGGTGCCTGTGTCTCAGCGCTCACCCGGACCAGTGTGGGGGCGCGGTGGGGCTTCGCCCAGAGGAAGGGCTGCCTCCGGCACCGTCCGCCGGAGGCAGCCCCCGCGTGCACCCGAAGCGGCCTCCCCCGAAGCCTCAGTGCACGCCGTGCGGACGGAACTGGATGCTGATACGCGGTCCCGTGGCGCGCGTGCTCTTCGGTACCGAGTGCTCCCAGGTCCGCTGGCAGGAGCCGCCCATCACGATGAGGTCGCCATGCCCCAGCGGACGGCGCACCGTCTCGCCGCCGCCCCCCATCGGCCGCAGCAGCAGGTCGCGCGGCGCGCCCACGGAGAGAATGGCGACCATCGTGTCCTCGCGGGCGCCCCGCCCGATCCGGTCGCCGTGCCAGGCCACGCTGTCCCGGCCGTCGCGGTAGTAGCACAGCCCGGCCGTGGCGAACGGCTCGCCCAGCTCGTCGGCGTAGTGCGCGGTGAGCGCCTCGCGCGCCTCCTCCAGCACAGGGTGGGGCAGCTTGTCGTCCGCGCCGTAGAAGGCGAGCAGGCGCGGTACGTCGACGACGTGGTCGTACATCTTGCGTCGCTCGGCACGCCAAGGCACCTCCGCGGCCAGCTCATCGAACAGGGCGTCGGAGCCGCCGAGCCATCCGGGCAGTACGTCGATCCAGGCGCCGAAGCCGAGCACGGTACGGCGGGCCCCGTCGAGGGGGTCGAGCCGGAGCTGGTCGGTCTGGTCGAAGAGAGAGCCCTGGAGGTGCGGGGTCATGGAACCAGCGTACTCCTGATTCGAAAATCTGTTCCCATGAAATCCGCCGCCGAGTTCGAACTCTTTCGATACATCGGTGTATCGGATACATTCCTGTATCGAACGGAGGATCGGACATGGCGGTGGAGGGCACGACCGGGCGCGTGACCAGGCGCCGCGTCCGCACGCGCGCCAACCTCCTCGACGCCGCGTTCGCGGTGTTCGCCGCCAAAGGGTTCGGCCGGGTCTCCATCGAGGAGGTCTGCGAGGCCGCCGGCTACAGCAGGGGTGCCTTCTACTCCAACTTCGACAGCCTGGACGAGCTGTTCTTCGCCCTCTACCGGCAGCGGGCCGAGCTGATCGCGGAGCAGGTCTCCGGGGCCCTCGCCCTCGACGGACCGGGGCTCGACGTACCGGCGGCCGTCGACCGCGTCACCGAAGTGCTGCTCCTCGACCGGGACTGGCTCCTGGTGAAGTCCGACTTCCTGGTGTACGCCGCCCGCGCGCCCGAGGTCGCCCGGACGCTGCTCGAACACCGGGCGCGGCTCAGGCGCGCGATCGCCGACCGGCTGTCACGCGCGCGTGGGCACACCGAACTGCCCGCCGTGCTCGGTGACGTCGAGGGGGCCGCCCACGCCGTGGTCGCCGCCTACGACGGAGTCACCGTCCAACTCCTGCTGGACCGGGACGTCGAGCGCGCCCGCGTCTGGCTGAAGCAACTGCTCACCGCGCTGCTCACCGACGGCAGCGACACCACCGTATGAGGGAAGGGACGGTCGCCATGGATGCCGACGTCATCGTCGTCGGAGCGGGGCTCGCGGGCCTGGTCGCCGCGCACGAGCTCACCAGCCGCGGCAGGAGGGTCGCGCTGGTCGACCAGGAGAACGCCGCCAACCTCGGCGGCCAGGCCTTCTGGTCCTTCGGCGGGCTCTTCCTCGTCGACTCCCCCGAGCAGCGGCGCCTGGGCATCAAGGACTCCCTCGACCTGGCCTGGAACGACTGGCAGGGCAGCGCCCAGTTCGACCGGACGGACGACGAGGACTCCTGGGCGGTGCGCTGGGCACGCGCGTACGTCGAGTTCGCGGCCGGCGAGAAGCGGACCTGGCTCGACGGACACGGCATCAAGTTCCTGCCCACGGTGGGCTGGGCGGAGCGCGGCGACCTGCGCGCCGACGGCCATGGCAACTCCGTGCCCCGGTTCCACATCGCCTGGGGCACCGGCACGGGTGTCGTGGAGCCGTTCGTCCGGTACGCCAAGCAGGCCGCGCGCGACGGGCTGCTGACCTTCTACCACCGGCACCAGGTCGACGAGCTGGTCATCGAGGACGGCTCCGCGCGCGGCGTGCGCGGCACGGTCCTGGCCGACGACCGCTCGCCTCGGGGCGTCGCCTCCAACCGCGACCGCGTCGGCGAGTTCGAACTGACCGCGCAGGCCGTCGTCGTCACCACCGGCGGCATCGGCGCCAACCACGACATCGTCCGCCGCTACTGGCCCGAGCGGCTCGGCACCCCGCCCACCGAGATGGTCACCGGCGTCCCCGCCTATGTCGACGGACGGATGCTCGACATCAGCGCGGAGGCGGGCGTACGGCTCGTCAACCGCGACCGTATGTGGCACTACACCGAGGGCCTGCAGAACTGGGACCCCATCTGGCCCGGCCACGGCATCCGCATCCTGCCCGGCCCGTCCTCCATGTGGTTCGACGCCCTCGGCCGCCGCCTGCCCGACCCCTGCCTGCCCGGCTACGACACCCTGGGCACCCTCAGGCACCTGCGCACCGACGCGGACATCGCCGGCCACGACCACTCCTGGTTCATCCTCAGCCAGAAGATCATCGAGAAGGAGTTCGCGCTGTCGGGCTCCGAGCAGAACCCCGACATCACCGCCAAGGACCGCGCCGGATTCCTGAAGGAGCGGGTGCTCGGCAAGGGAGCCCCCGGGCCGGTGGCGGCGTTCCTGCGCAACGGCGCGGACTTCGTGACCGCCCCGAACCTGGAGCAACTGGTGGAGAAGATGAACCAGTTGACGGACAAGCCGCTCCTCGACGCGGAGAGCATCCGGCGCCAGATCGAGGCCCGCGACCTGCAGATCGCCAACCCGTACAGCAAGGACGCCCAGGTGCAGGGCATCCGCAACGCCCGCCGCTACATCGGCGACCGCCTCGGCCGGGTCGCCACCCCGCACCGCATCCTCGACCCGGCGGCCGGCCCCCTCATCGGCGTCAAGCTGCACATCCTGACCCGCAAGACCCTCGGCGGCATCCAGACCGACCTCGACTCCCGCGCGCTCGCAGCCGACGGGACGCCCATCGACGGTCTCTACGCGGCAGGCGAGGTCGCCGGCTTCGGCGGCGGTGGCGTCCACGGCTACAACGCCCTGGAGGGCACCTTCCTCGGCGGCTGCCTCTTCTCGGGCCGCGCGGCGGGCCGGGCCGCGGCACGGCAGGCGGCCTGACGGTGACGTACGGCCCGCCTCCTCAGGACCGAAGCAGGCGTCACGCCTGGAGGAGACGGGCCAGCACGGCGGCGTGACTCTGCTCGGGGGACTTCGACGAGGTCAGCAGGGTCACCTCGCCCTTGCTCGCCAACTCCCGTACATGGTCGACGAGTTCGGCTGCCTCGGGTTCGGCGAGCTCCGCCTCGTACCGCTCGGCGAACTCCTCGTACGACCGCTCGCCCGCGTGATACCAGCGGCGCAGTTCCGTCGACGGGGTGAGTCCCTTGGGCCACTCGTCCACGCGGGCCGCGTCCTTCGACAGGCCGCGCGGCCACAGCCGGTCGACCAGGACCCGCACGCCGTCCTCCGGCTCAGGCGGTTCGTACACGCGGCGGACGCGAATGCTCACAAGCGTGCCTTTCTCGGGCGAATTCGTTCCCGGAGCTTACTGCCGCGCACTCATACGGCCGCCGAAGCGACACAACCTGGCCCGGGCGAGGGGGTTGCGCTCGATCCGACGCCTAGGGTGAGGCCGTTGCCCACCCCCCCCACGCTGGAGGCGCACACGTGAAGCAGGCCATCACCATGCAGGCCACCCCACGCACGGCCGTCCTCCGCCGCGAAGCCGTGATCGTGACCGTCCCCCTCGCGCTGGCCGCCCTCCTCGCGACCGCCGGGCCCGCGTCGGCCGGACCCATCGGTGAGGACGGCGCGGGTGACCCGTACTTCCCGCTGGCCGGCAACGGCGGCTACCACGTCAACCACTACGACCTGACCCTCCGCTACGACCCGACGAGCCGTCACCTCGACGGCAGGGCGGTGCTGACGGCCCGCGCCACCCGGTCCCTGACCCGCTTCGACCTCGACCTCAACGGCCTGAAGGTCACCGGACTCACCGTCGACCACCGCAAGGCCGACTTCCGGCGCGACGGACAGGAACTCGTCGTCACCCCGCGCCACGCCCTGCGCCAGGGCCAGGTGTTCCAGGTCGCGGTCACCTACAACGGCACCCCCGGCCCGGTGACCGACCCGGACGGCACCCTCGACGGCTGGATCCCCACCGACGACGGCGCCTTCGTCGCCGGGGAGCCGCAGGGCGCCATGACCTGGTTCCCGGCCAACAACCACCCCAAGGACAAGTCGTCGTACGACTTCACGATCACCGTCCCCAAGGGCCGCACCGCCGTCGCCAACGGTGTCCTTCTGAGGCAGTGGACGACGAACGGCCGGACCACCTTCCGCTGGCACCAGCCCGAACCCATGGCCGCCTACCTCGCCACGGCGACCGTGGGGAAGTTCCGGGTCGAGCAGTACACCACCCGCGACGGCATCCGGGTCCACAACGCCGTCGACCCCCGCGAGGCCACCGAGGCGGCACCCGTACTGAAGAAGCTGCCCTCCGTCCTGGAATGGGCGAGCAAGCTCTTCGGGCCCTACCCGTACCGGGCCGCCGGTGCGATCGTGGACCGGGCACCGGACGTCGGGTACGCGCTGGAGACCCAGACGCGCCCCGTGTACGACCGGGCGCCGGACATCGGCACCCTCGTCCACGAGAGCGCCCACCAGTGGTTCGGCGACTCCGTGTCCCTGACCAGCTGGAAGGACATCTGGCTCAACGAGGGCTTCGCGACCTACGCCGAGTGGCTCTACGGCGAGCAGCACGGCGGCGACAGCGCGCAGAAGACCTTCGACACGCTGTACTCCCGCCCCGCCGACGACGAACTGTGGGCGTTCCCACCCGGCGACCCGGGCAGCGGCGCGAACATCTTCGGCGCCCCCGTCTACGCCCGCGGCGCCATGGCCCTGCACCGACTCCGTACGACGGTCGGGGACCGGGCGTTCCTCCGCATCCTGCGGACCTGGGCGGGCGAGCGCCGCGACGGCCACGGCGCGACAGCGCAGTTCGTCCGGCTCGCGGAACGCGTGTCGGGCAAGGAGTTGGACGCCCTGTTCCACACCTGGGTGTACACCGAGGGCAAGCCGAACAAGCCGTAGATCCTGACGAGTTCCTCACAACTGTCGGCCAAGGTCGAGTCATGATCACCGATCGACCTCGAGCCGCGCTGCTGGCCGCCTCCCTGTTGCTGACCGGATGCGGCGGCGGAGCCGGGGCGACACCGGCTCACGAGCCCGGCGCCACGGCCACGGCGGGCACGGCCGCGCCGGGTACGCCCACTCCCGAGATCACTGCGCAGGCCGCCCCGCGCCAACTGCCCGGTCTGGGACCGCAGACCTGGGCCGAGGTGCCCTCCGCGACCCGGCAGGCCGTCGTCGTCACCGGACGCGGCAGGAACTCCTCGCAGTCCACCGTCGTGCTCTACGAGCGCAGCGACGCAGGCTGGGAAGCGGGCGACAGCTGGCCCGCCCACAACGCCCTGCGCGGCTGGACCGGCCATCACCGTGCCGGCGACCTGCGCTCACCCATCGGGGTCTTCACGCTCACGGACGCCGGCGGCCTGCTCCGCGACCCCGGGACCAGGCTGCCGTACGACCACGGCGTCGGATTCACCGCCACCGGCACCGGCTTCGAGGGCGAGCCCCTCGCCGGCTCCTTCGACTACGTGATCGCCGTCAACTACAACCGCAAGCCCGGCACTTCGCCCCTCGACTGGACCCGCCCGCTCGGAGCGAACCGGGGCGGCGGCATATGGCTGCACGTCGACCACGACGGGCCGACCCAGGGCTGTGTCAGCATCGCGCGGGAGCACATGAGGGAGCTGCTGCGGGCGCTCGACCCCGACCGGCATCCCGTCGTCGTCATGGGCGACGCCAAGTCGCTGGCCCGCTGAAAATCCCCCGACCGCTTAGGATCCGCCGCGTGTGCGCACATGTGCTGGTCGCCGAGGACGACGAGATGCAGGCCGAACTCATACGCCGCTCCCTGCTGTCGGAGGGTCACACCGCCACCGTGGTCCACGACGGGTCGGCCGCCCTCGACGCCGCCCGCAGGCTCAGGCCCGACCTCGTGGTCCTCGACCTGATGCTGCCCGTGATCGACGGGTTCGGGGTGTGCCGGGTGCTGCGCCGGGACGATGGCGACATCCCCGTGCTGATGCTGACGGCCCGGTCGGCCGAGGACGACGTACTGCTCGGCCTCGAACTCGGGGCCGACGACTACATGACCAAGCCGTACAGCCCGCGCGAGCTGATGGCCCGCATCCGCACGGTGCTGCGGCGCAGCGGGCGCGCCGCCGACCGGCGGGAGGAACCCGTCGTACGCGCGGCGGGTATCGCCGTCGACCCCGCACGGCACGAGGTGCTCTGCGACGGGGCCTCAGTCGAGTGCACGCCGGCCGAGTTCGAGATCCTGCTCGCCATGGCCGCCGAGCCCGAACGGGTCTTCACCCGGCGGCAGTTGCTGGAGTGCACCCGGGGCACCGACCGGGCCTCCACCGAACGCGCCGTCGATGTCCACATCATGAACCTCCGCAAGAAGATCGAGACCGACCCGCGCAGGCCGGTGCGGCTGCTGACCGTGTTCGGCGTCGGCTACAAGCTCAGCGGCGGCCGCGGATGAGCCGGCGCATCCCGCTGCGCAAGCGCCTCCTGGTCCGGCTGCTGATCGCCACGGTGCTGATCGCCGTGTGTTCCGTGGCGGCGACGGCCTGGCTGGCGGTGGAGACCACCACCCGGGCGCTGCGGGAGGAACAGGGCCAGGTCCTCGCGGAGGACATGGACGTCCTCGCCCGGCTCAGCGGCTACGCGGCGACCCACCCCGAGTGGCGGGGCGTGCAGGACACGGTACGGGCGCTGTCCGCACGGACGGGCCGCCGTATCGCCCTGACTACGACCGACCGCAGGACCATCGCCGACTCGGCCCCGCCCGGCACCTCCCTGCCACCCCGCGCCGCCGCCACCGTCGACCCCCTGCACGTCGACACGTACACGGAGCGCGGAGCACAGCGCGGCGGCATCGATCCGCGGGTGGTGGGCCCGTACCGGGTGACCGGCCAGGAGCGGGCCAGGCTGGACAAGCTCGCCCTGATCCGGCAGAAGTGCTTCGCGCGCAACGGCTATGAGGCCGACGTCGTCCAGACGCCGAGCGGCCGCCCCGTCGTCACGGACCACGACGGGCCCGTCGCGGGTGGACATGTCCCCGAAGAGTGCGCCGACGGACTGCTCAACACCCCCACGCCGACCGAGGAGAAGGCCCTGGCCGAGCTGACCCAGCGCTCCCGGGCTTGCCTGGGCAAGCACGGAACGAGTCCGGGCGTGGACGTGTTCGTCGCGGTCGACGTGACCGAGCAACGCCTCGGCACCCGCTACCTCCTGGGCAAGGTCGGCAGGCCCGGTGACCGCGCGGCCGTGCGTGAGGCGGAGCGCTGTGTCGACGGGGCACGCCGCGCCCAACTCGACCCGTATGTCGCCCCCGTCGCCGAACTCTTCCTGGGCGGCGGGGACACCACCGCCGTGCGGTTCGACATGTCCCCGGTGAACAAGGCCAAGGTGACAGGCGCCGCCGGCCTCGTGCTGGCCGTCACCGTGGCCGTGACCGCCGTCGTCGCCACCCGGCTCGTCCGACCGCTGCGCGCGCTGACGGAGGCGGCCCAGCAGCCGCCCGAGCTGCATGTGCGCGTTCCCGTCACCACCCGCGACGAGACCGGCATCCTCGCCGCCGCCTTCAACGACCTCACCGAGCGGCGCGAACGGTGGGAGGCCCAGCGCAAGGCGATGGTCAGCGACATCGCCCATGAACTGCGCAGCCCGCTCACCAACATCCGCGGCTGGCTGGAAGTCACCCGCGACGGCGTCGTCGACCCGGACCCCGCCCTGCTCGGCTCCCTGCACGAGGAGGCCCTCGTCCTCCAACGCGTCATCGACGACCTCCAGGACCTCGCCGCCGCCGACGCCGGCACCCTGCGCCTGCACCGCGAGCCCGTCCGCGCCGACGAACTCCTCGACCAGGTGGCCGCCGCCCACCGCGTCGCCGCCGCCACGGCGGGCGTCGGCCTGCGTACGGCGGCGGACGGCACCCCCTGGCTGGACGCCGACCCGGTCCGCATGCGCCAGGCTCTGGGCAACCTCGTCTCCAACGCCCTGCGCCACACGCCCGCCGACGGCACCGTCACGCTCACCGCCCGGCGCGACGGCGACGACGTCGTCCTCGAAGTCGCCGACACGGGGGCCGGAATCGACCCCGAGGACCTGCCGTACGTCTTCGACCGGTTCTGGCGTGCGGAGAAGTCCCGCAGCCGGCGTACCGGAGGCAGCGGGCTGGGCCTGCCGATCGTCCGGCACCTGGTCGCCGCGCACGGGGGAACCGTCGACGCGGTGAGCGAGCCCGGTGCCGGTTCCGTGTTCGCGCTGCGGTTGCCGGGAGCCGCGGCGCCCGAGTGAGCAGCGCGGCGCGACGTGTCTCGGTCCCTGATCCGCCGGTTATCCGGTGCGTCGGGCCCGCCGCCGCAGCGCACGTCGCTCGTTCTCGCTCGTGCCGCCCCAGATCCCGATGAACTGCTCCGTGTCGAGCGCCCAGCGCAGACACTGCTCACGGACCGAGCAGCGCCGGCAGACCGCCTTGGCCTGCTCCGTCTGCAGCAGCATCGGCCCGGAGGTGCCGATCGGATAGAAGAGGTCGGGGTCCTCATGGCGGCAGGCGGCGTGGTCTCGCCAGTCGTCCATCAAAGTCACCTGCGATCGTCGTACGTGCCCTCGGTGGATGCATTACTCGGTTTCGAGTCGCCTGTCGATGCGTAAGTGAAACCCCGTGGGACACCGGCGAATCCGGTCACTGTTCGCGCATGCCCCACGGGGAGCCGTACGCAGTCAGCAGGTCGAGGAAGGGGCGGGCCGGGAAGGCCTCCGGACCGAGCACGCCCGCGCCGGACCAGGCGCCGGTGGCGAGGAGTTCGAGGGCGACGACCGGGTTGACGGCGGTCTGCCACACCACGGCCTGGGAGCCGTACTCCGCCATGGACCACTGGTTGTCGACCACGTGGTAGAGGTACACCTCGCGCGGCCTGCCGTCCTTGACGCCCCGCACCCAGGTGCCCGCACAGGTCTTGCCGTGCATCCGCTCGCCCAGCGTCGCCGGATCCGGCAGACACGCGGCGACGACGTCCCGGGGCGAGACCGCAACCGGACCGGCGGCGCTCGGCACGGTCACCGGCTCGGTGCGGTCCAGGCCCAGCAGGTGCAGCGTCCTCAGCGTGCGGACGAACTCCTCGCCCAGGCCGTACTTGAAGGTCACCCGGCGCGCGTCCACCCAGCGCGGCATCAGAAGCACCTCCTCGTGCTCCACGTTCACGCACTCGACCGGGCCGATGCCCTCGGGGAAGTCGAACACCTCGGGCTCGCTGAACGGCTCGGTGGTGAACCAGCCGCGGCCGTCCTCGTAGACCACCGGCGGATTGAGGCACTCCTCGATCGTGGTCCAGATGCTGAACGACGGGGCGAAGTCGTAGCCGTCGACGGTGAGGTCCGCGCCGTCGCGGACGCCGATCTCCTCGATCTCGTCGAAGAGTTCGTCGGCCGCGTGCCGGGCGAAGACGTCCGACAGGCCCGGCTCCACGCCCATGCCGACGAGCGCCAGGACGCCCGCCTTCTCCCACTCGGCGGCCTGCTCGAACTGGGCGTCGCCCAGCTTGACCCCGCACTCCTCGTACGGCCGCTCCGGATGCGGCCGCGACAGCGACATCGCCATGTCGACATAGGTGGCCTCGGCCGTGCGCGCCGCCCGGAACAGCGGCATCACGAACCGCGGGTCGGTGGCGTTGAGGAGCACGTCGCACGCGTGCCGCTCCAGCAGCGCGGCCACCGCCGCCTCGTCGCTCGCGTCGACGCGCTCGGCCCGGAACCGGGCGTCACCGCCGAGCGCCGCCACGGCTGCCTCGGCACGCGCGAGGTCGTAGTCGGCGACGACCATCGCCTCGAAGAACGGACGCCGGGCCGCGATCCGGGTGACGGCGCTGCCCACTCCGCCGGCTCCCACAAGCAGTACACGCATGACAAGACTCCCTCGACTGACGACTGAAGGTCTACGCCGTGGTGACGACGTGGTGGGGCCCCGCCGGAGATACAACGCCGCCCGCTCGCGTAAGGTCAATGGCGTTGGCATAAGGAGAGAGGGAAGGCGAGGACAGGGTGCCGAAACCGGTCGTTCCGGAGGAGAAGCGGCGCCGACGACGTCCCACGAAGAGCGGCACCGTGCTCTCGGAGCGGCTGATCGTCGACACGGCGCTGCGCCTGCTGCGCGAACACGGCAGCGCCGGCCTCACCGCCCGCCGCCTGGGCCTCGCCCTCGACGCCGACCCGAGCACGCTGTACCGGTACTTCCGCGGCATGGACGACCTCACCCTCGCCATCGGCGACGCCCTCATAGGCCAGGCGCTGGACGGCTGGGAGCCGACGGGGCAGTGGCGGGCCGACCTGCGCGCCGTGGGGCTGCGCATCCACGCCGCGTACGTGGCCCATCCGCAGGCCGCCGCGCTGACGACCAGCCGGGTCACCGGCCGGGCCAATGAACTCGCCGCCGACGAGGCCGTGTTGGACGTGCTGCGCACCGCCGGGTTCTCGCTGCCGGACACTGTGCGCATCTACCACGCCTTCATCGACCAGACGCTGGCCTTCGCCGCGCTGGACGCGGCGTCGCTGGCGTTGCCGAGGGAGGCGCTGCGCGCGGACGAGGACGTGTGGCGCTCTACGTATGGCAGGTTGCCGCGTGCCGCCTATCCGCGGATCGCCGAGGCGGCACCGCTGCTGGCCACTCGGATGGTGACCAGCGCCTATCCGACGGCGCTGGAGATGCTGCTGGACAGCGCCGCCACCCAGTTGGAGGCGCGGTAGCGCTCCGCAGGTCGGGCCGCGATGTGCCGTCGATGGTCTGCGGGCTCGTCGTGGCTGGTCGCGCCCACGCGGCGGAGCCGCACATCAATACAGCCCCGCTCCCCTTCACGGCGCTGCAGGACCGCCCCCGGCCCGCTCAGCCGCGCAGCGCCTCCGCCGCCGTTGCCGTCACCGCCTCCGTCACCGCGACCAGCGCCGGAGAATCCAGCTTCCACTGCTGCCAGTACAGCGGAACGTCGACCGGCCGCTTCGGGGCCAGCTGTACGAGGCGGCCGTCCTTGAGGAGGGGCTCGGCCTGGACCTCGGGGACCATGCCCCAGCCCAGTCCGGCGATCACGGCGGACAGGAAGCCCTCCGAGGTGGGGACGTAGTGCCGTACGGCACTCGCGCCGGTGCGGCTGCGCCGGAGCCCCCGGACGAAGCCGTCCTGGAGATCGTCACTGCGGTCGAAGGTCATCACCGGCGCGTGAACCAGCGCGTCCCGCAGCGCGCCGCCGAGATGCCGCTCGGCGAACTCCGGGCTCGCCGCGGCCAGATAGCGCATCCGGCCCAGCGCACGCACGGAACACCCCGCCACCGCCTCCGGTGACGAGGTCACCGCGGCCATCACCAGGCCCTCCCGCAGCAGCGACGCCGTACGGCTCTCGTCCTCCCGGCGCAGCTCGAAGCCGAGCCGTGGCTCCTGCGGCACGCGTGTGAGAGCCGGCAGGAACCAGGTCGCCAGCGAGTCGGCGTTGACCGCGATCGACACCCGGGTCGCCTCCCCGGCACCGCTCATGCCGAGCTCGGCCCGCGCATCGCGCTCCAGCCGCGCCAGCTGACGGGCGAACCGGACGACGACCTCGCCCGACTCGGTCGGCCGCACCGGCTTCGTCCGCACCAGCAGCACCCGCCCCGTGCGCTGCTCCAGCGCCTTCACCCGCTGGCTCACCGCCGACGGTGTCACATGCAGCGCGGCGGCGGCTGCGTCGAAGGTGCCCTCGTCCACCACCGCGAGCAATGTCCGCACCTGGTCGAGGGGAAGCTCCGTCAGCTCTGTCCGTGCGATCCCTGTCTTCACGAGTGCTAAGGATACGTAAGAATCTTTAGCTGTACTTGGAGTGATCGTTTCCTTAGCGTCGATGCCATGACCAACGCCCTCACCACCGCCGCCGCCGGCTTCGGCACCGGCCTCTCCCTGATCGTCGCCATCGGCGCCCAGAACGCCTTCGTCCTGCGCCAGGGGATCCGCCGCGACGCGGTCCTCGCCGTCGTCGGCATCTGCGCCCTGTCCGACGCGCTCCTCATCACCCTGGGCGTGGCCGGCGTCGGCGCGGTGGTCGTGGCGTGGCCGGGGGTGCTGACGGCGGTCGCGTGGGTCGGCGGGGCGTTCCTGCTCTGCTACGGAGCTCTCGCCGCCCGCCGGGTGTTCCGGCCCAGCGGCGCCCTGCTGACCGACGGCGACGCGGCCGGGTCGCGCCGACGGGCGGTGCTGACCTGCCTCGCCATGACCTGGCTCAATCCGCACGTCTACCTCGACACCGTCTTCCTGCTCGGCACCATCGCCGCCGACCGCGGCGAGATGCGCTGGACGTTCGGCGTCGGTGCCGCACTCGCCAGCCTGTGCTGGTTCGCGGCGCTCGGCTTCGGAGCGCGGCTGCTGAGCCGTCACCTCGCGAAGCCCGGGGCCTGGCGGGTGCTGGACGGACTGGTCGCCGCAACGATGATCGCTCTGGGCATCGGCCTCATCGCCGGAAGCTGAGACACGGATCCCCACCCCCGGCCGCTGCTGCGATAGTGATCCCCGGACAAGAAAGATGTAACGAGCATCCAGGAAGCCCGTGGACACCAGCGAGAGCAGTACCGCACCACAGGAGAAGGACCCCTCTTCGGTGACACCCCAGCGGCGCGGCTGGCGCCGCTGGGCCATGGACACCCGGCCGCTGCGCCGCCCCGCCTACCGGCGCCTGTGGTCCTCGACCATCGTCACGGCCGTCGGCAGCCAGCTCACCGCGGTCGCCGTGCCCAAGCAGATCTACGACATCACCGGCTCCTCGGCATGGGTCGGCGCCGCGAGCCTCGCCGGGCTGCTGCCGCTCATCGTGTTCGCCCTGTGGGGCGGGGCGATCGCCGACAGCATGGACCGGCGCAGACTGCTGCTGATCACCAACAGCGGCATCGCCGTCACCTCGGTGCTCTTCTGGCTCCAGGCCGTCACCGGCCTCGCGTCGGTGACCGTGCTGATGGTGCTGCTCGCCGTGCAGCAGGCGTTCTGGGGGCTCAACGCCCCGGCCCGCAACGCCTCCATCGCCCGCCTGGTCCCGGCCGGCGAACTGGCCGCCGCGAACGCCCTCGGCTCGACCGTCATGCAGATCGGCCAGGTGGTCGGTCCGCTGCTGGCCGGCGTGCTCATACCCGTGATCGGCCTGGCCGAGCTGTACCTCATCGACGCGCTGGCCCTGTGCATCACGGTCTGGGCGGTCGCACGGCTGCCCGCTCTGCCGCCCCTGGCGGCCACCGTCAAACGCCGGGCGGGCGTACGGGAGATCCTGGCCGGCTTCCGCTACATCGCCCTGCACAAGGTGCTGCTGCTGTCCTTCCTGGCCGACGTGATCGCGATGGTCTTCGGCATGCCCCGCGCCCTGTTCCCCCAACTGGCGAGCCAGACCTACGCGTCGTACGGCGAAGGGCTCGCCCTCGGCCTGCTGTTCGCGGCGATCCCGATCGGTGCGGTGGCCGGCGGGCTGTTCTCCGGCACGTTCTCCCGGGCCCGCCGGCACGGCTGGATGGTGATCGGCGCCGTTGTCGCCTGGGGCGCGGCCATCACCGGCTTCGGGCTGAGCGGCAGCCTGTGGCTCGCCGTGATGTTCCTGGCCCTCGCCGGAGTCGCCGACATGGTCTCGATGGTCTTCCGCGGGGCGATCCTGCTGTCCGCCGCCAGCGACGAGATGCGCGGGCGGATGCAGGGCGTCTTCACGGTCGTGGTCGCGGGCGGTCCGCGGCTCGCCGACGTCCTGCACGGCACGGCGGGCTCGGCCTTCGGGGCGCGCACGGCGACCGTGGGCGGTGGGCTGCTGGTCGTCGTCGTCATGCTGGGCCTGGCCGCCGCGGTCCCCGCCCTGCGCCGCTACCGGGTCTGACGCTCAGAGCGCACTGCGGCGGTGCGGGCCGTACTGCTCCATCAGCCTGCCCCGGGTCATCTCCAGCCGGTGCGCGAGGATTTCGGCGACATGGCGCACCAGCGACATCCCGAGCCGCGGATCCTCCTCGCACAGCCGGAGCACCGCCGGCGCCTCGAACTCGTGGGCGCGCACGGGGCTGAAGGCCTCCGCGCCGAAGTCCCACTGGTACGGCGGGAAGAGCCAGGACCAGCCGAGCAGATCGCCCGCTCCGAGGCTGGCGACGGTCACCCGCTGGATCGATGTCACACGCTGGTCGAGGGAGACGGCTCCCGAGCGTATGACCCAGAAGCGGTCGGCCGTACCGCCCGCCTCGAAGATGCGGGTGTCCTCCGGGAAGGAGACCTCCCGGGCGAGCGACATCAGGCGCTCACGCTGGGGCGGCGGCAGGGCGGCCAGCAGTTTGATCGCTTTGGTCATGACACGGGGCTCCTCGCCGGCGACTGAGGTTCCGGGGCTTTCCCTGCGTCCATTTCAGCTGCTGCCGACGCCGTGAGCACCTCGGCGGAGGGCGGTTTCGGCCGGGAGTCCGCGCGGGCAGGTCGCGGAGGGCATTAAAAAGCCCTGGCTGGACGGGGGAGACCAGCCAGGGCCGTAGGTGGTGGTGCGCGGGGGACGATTGCGATCTACCCCGTGACCACGTATGTATGAACCGTAAACCATCTAAGGGGATTCTGCGCAGCCGAGACCGGGGTAAGTGACCGGTTTCACTCCGATCCAGGTTTCACGTTCGCTCGGAGTGCTTGCCCGGCGTCAGGATCTCCTCCAGCACCGTGACCACGGCCTCGTAGGCCAGCGTCCGTACGGCGGCGTCGCGGGCCCCGTCGGGGTCGGCCGACCGCAACTGCTCGCTCCTGGCCCGCCACGTCCGCTCCTCCTGCCGGGCACAGGCCCTGGCGCGCTGCATGCGCCGCAACAGTTCGTCTGAGTCCACGACATCGGTCATGTCATCCGCGTACCCACGTATCGGCCCGGTATGGGCCGACGAGCAGTCATCCGTCCGATGCCTTCACGGGCACCCCCAGAGGACGGGCCAGACCGGCCACACCCTCGTCGAGGCGCTGCAGATGCCGCAGGACACGGTCGGTGACCCGGCCGTAGCGCGGTGCGCCGGCGGCGGTCCGGCCGAGGAGCGAGGCGATGCTCGGGCCCGTCTCGATCCCGTCCGTGCCGTGTTCGTCGGTGACATGAGCGGCGATCGCCTCGATGTTGTGCGCGATGCGCCCCGCGGCCCGGCGCAGCCGGGGGTCCGCCGCGATCGAGGGATGGGTGGGCAGCAGTTCGGCGGTCGCGGCCAGTGCACGCGCGTGGTACGCGCATGTCTCCAGCAGTGCGACGACGTAGCGCGCGGTCTCCCGCCGGGCCCGCAGGGGCGTCACCGGATGGGTGAGGGGCCGGGTGGCCGCGCGCAGATCGGCCAGCGCCTGGTCCAGGTCGCGTGCCTGGTCGAGCAGGTCGACGGGCGGCCCGCCGCTGAGCTGCTCGACGGCGCTGCGGGTGACATCGCCGAGCCGTTCCAGGACGGTGGCGAGGAGGTCGTTCGTACGGCGGTCCGTCCGCACCGGGAGGACCAGTGCGGCCGCGATCACCCCGCACGCCGCGCCGAGCGCCGTCTCCTCGATGCGCAGCACGAGCACCGCGAGGCTGTAGGTGTGCAGCAGGGTGTAGAGCAGCCCGAGCGCCGCGGTGACGAAGAACGACACCAGCGTGTAGGACAGCGGTGCCGAGTAGAACATCGCGAACACGAACAGCAGCACCAGCGCGAACGCCGTCCAGGTGTGCCGCCCGACGGCACCCGCCAGCACGATGCCGGCCAGGACGCCGAGCACGGTGCCCAGCAGCCGGCGGTAGCCCTTGACCAGGATCTCGCCCGTGGACGCGGTGTTGAGGAACACGATCCAGCAGGTCAGCACCGCCCAGTACCAGCGGTCGCGGGACAGCAGCTCGCCGCCGATCATGGCCAGCGTCGACCCGACGGCCACCTGCACGGCGGCACGCGTGGTGGGCCGCCGCAGCCCGGTGGCCTGCTCCGGGGCGTCCTCCGCGTCGGCGTCGAGCACGGCGTCCTCCGCGTCCAATTCCTCGCGCGACCGGGCCGTGGCCGGGGTGTCGTCGGACTCGTCACGGGGCCCGCCGAGGGCGATCCGCAGCCCGAGGACCGCGCGGGCGGCCTCGCCGACGGCCCGGAAGGCGTCCTGCACGGCGGGGGAGGCGTCGGGCAGATTCTCCTCGTCGCGGTAGCCGAGGAGCCGGTTGCGGACGCGGGACAGCGCGGTGCCGGTGGCCTGGCCGACCGGGCGCAGGACGAGCAGGCGCAGCGCCTGGAGGTCACGGCGCAGCGCGGCAGTCCCCTCGTCCCGTACGGGCAGTCGGCCGCCCGAGGGGAATGGGGCTCCGGGCAGATGCAGGGCGAGCGTGTCCGCCCGTTCGGCGCCGCGTGCGGCCAGCAGCGACAGCCCCAGCCGCTCGGCGGCGATCTCGGCGTCCGCGACACGCCGTTGGACCAGCCGCGCCACGGCCTCGTCGGTGGTCCCCTCCGCCAGCCGGCCCTGGATCAGCAACGCCGTCTCATGCAGGCGCGCCGTGCCGTCACGCACCCGCTCCAGCGCCCGGTCCGCCTCCTGCGGACCGGCGTCCAGCAGGTCGAGCTGCGCGGACAGCAGCTGGGCCAGCCGGGCGCGGAAGGCCCCGCGCAGCCGCGCGAGCACTCCCGTCGGCGTCTCGGGGACGACGGCGAAACGCACCAGCGCACTGCACGCGAAGGCCACGGCGACCGCCCCGTACAGCTCGGGCAGCGCGGAGACGGTGGCGCCGACGAACAGGGACATGAAGTAGATCTGGAAGCCGATCAGGCCGAGCGCGGTACCCCGGTCGCCGAACCTGCGGCCATAGACGGCACAGAAGATGAGCGCGACGAAGACGAGGTCCCCGGCCACGACATGGCTGTGCAGAGCCGCTGCCAGAGTCATGGACGCCAGCGCCACCGGCAGGCCCGCGGCGAGTGTGACGGCCTGCTGTCCGCGCTGCTTCTCCCGGATGGCGAAGGTGGCGACCATGGCCGCCAGCGCCCCCGCCACCAGGTGGGTCACATCGGTGCCCAGCAGGGCGAGCACGGCGACCGCGAGGGCGATCGCGCCCGCCGTGCGCAGCCCGGCGGTCAGCCGCAGCAGTCCGGGGTCCGACGCCGCGACACGGTCCCGCAGTCGCGCCCGCACTGGCCGTCCCACTGCCCTCACGCCGCCGTACTCTCTCCCGCTATCTGCCCGTTCACGCCCGCGGCCGCGGCCCGGCCGCGGTCATCACCTCACCCGTCCGCCGCCTCGGCGCCGTCCTTTCCGGCGACCTGCGCCCGCAGCTGCTCCGGCGTCAGATACGCGTGCACGAACTCGAAGTCCTTGAGCTTGGCCGGACTGCGCGACTGGAACCCGGTGCGCACGAAATCGTCCCCGGCGACGGCGTTGAGCAGCCAGTTCGTCATGACGCGGGTCTTGGCGACGTTGGTGCGCAGCGCCGACCAGTGGTAGCCGCGGGCGACGGCGAGGGCGGGCAGGCCCTTCAGTTCCACGCCGAGGGGCTTGGAGACGGCGTCACGGCCGCCGAGGTCGACGACCAGACCGAGGTCCTTGTGCTCGTACGGCCGCAGCGGCTGGTTGCGCAGGGCCGCGATGACGTTGTCGGCGACGACCTTGCCCTGGCGCATGGCGTGCTGGGCGGTGGGAGGGCAGACGGCGCCCTCCTCGCCCTTGGCCACGTCGGGCACCGCGGCGGCGTCGCCGAGGGCGAACACCCCGTCGTGGCCCGGCAGGTTCATCTCGGCCGTGACCGCGAGCCGCCCCCGGACCGTCTCCGCGCCGAGCGTGCCGATGAGCGGACTGGCCACGACACCGGCCGTCCAGATCAGGGTCCGGGTCGGCACGACACGGCCGTCGGTGAAGGTGACCTCGTCGGGACCCGCCTTCGCGATGGACACGCCGAGGGAGATCTCGATGCCCCGCTTGCGCAGGATCTCCTGGGCGGCGCTGCCCAGCTTCTCGCCGAGCTCGGGCATCAGCCTCGGCGCGATGTCGATCAGATGCCACCTGATCAGCTTCGGGTCGAGACGCGGATAGCGCTTGACCGCGTTGTGGGTGAGCTGCTGCAGGCACGCGGCGGTCTCGGTGCCCGCGTAGCCGCCGCCGACCACCACGAACTGCAGCCGTGCGGCGCGCTCGACCGGATCGTGGCTGGCGTCGGCGAGGTCCAGCTGGGAGATGACGTGGTCGCGGAGGTAGGCGGCCTCCGCGAGCGTCTTCATGCCGTACGCGTGGTCGGTGAGCCCCGGGATGTCGAACGTGCGGGTGATGCTCCCGGGGGCCAGCACGATGTAGTCGTACGGCTCGTTGACGACCTCGTCGGTGATGGTGCGGATGACGCAGACCTTGGCCGCGAGGTCCACGCCGATGGCGCCGCCCGGGATGATCCGGGTGCGGTACTTGCGGCTGCGACGCAGCGACAGGGCGATCGACTGGGGTGTCAGGACGCCGGAGGCGACCTGGGGCAGAAGTGGCAGGTAGAGCTGATAGGAGGACGGCGTCACCAAGGTGATCTCGGCCTCGTCGGGGGAGAGTTTGCGTTCCAGCCTGCGAACGCAGCCGACTCCGGCGAAGCCTGCGCCGACCACCAGGATCCTGGGTCGTGTCACGGTGATGTTCCCTTCTGCGGCTCCAGGCGGTCTGCCTGACGTCGTTCGCCTGCCCCTGGATCGCTGCTTCGCACGCATCGATCCCACCGCGCCACCGACCGCTCCGCCAGCCGGATGCGGCAGGCAGATGAACCCGTCGACAGCCACCTTGCCCCAACCTGCACGGGGGCACACCGGTTCGGAAGCGAAAGACATGTACGCGTGATCTCTTGACGGTTGATTGGTCTGGACCTAGCGTCCCAGTCGCTCGTCCAAGCCAGGGGCCCCCGTTCACGTACATGACCGTCGTGCGCGAACGTCCGGCCCACCCCCCACCTCGGACAGGAGGCAGGATGCTCACCCGCCTGCGCACCTTCACCGTCACTTCGGCGCTGTGCGCCACGTCGCTGCTCGTCGCCCCGCAGGCCTTCGCCGAAGTCGAGCCCGGCGGCTGGCAGTCGGTGTCGCCCGGCTACTCCGTACAGGAGCGCGGCTGCGGCCAGGTCGACGGCCTGACGTTCCGCCTCACCTGCTCCACGGCGAGCGGCGACCAACGGGCTGAACGGCGCTATGCCACCTACACCGGCGGAACGCGCCAGTTCGAGGGCTACTTCCGCATCACCGGCCTCAGCGGCACCCGGATCAGCCTCAAGCAGACCTTCAACGAGTCGGCCTCCGGCCCGTACTTCATGCTCGCCGTGGAGCGCGGCGGCAGGCTGTACGCGGTGCACGGCGGCGCCACGCTCTCGGACGCCGGGACCGTCGGCGCGACCGTCCGCGTCAACACGGTCCACCAGGTCGGCGTCGAGCACCGCACCTACATCAACGGCTCGCTCAAGCACACCTACGCCAGTCCCGGCGGCAGCTTCTACGACAAGTTCGGCGCCTACCGCACCAACAGCGGCAGCGGGCCGGCCACCGTGGAGTGGCGCGACATCCGCTTCTGGCGCAAGTAGCGGCCGCCGCATGCGAGGCAAAGCGCGCATCGCAGCGCCGGCGGCGCTGATCCTGGCGCTGTCGGCCTGCACGGCCTGCACGGCCCGCGCCGGCGACACCGAACAGCCACTGCGAGGTGTCCTCACGACACCCACGGACATCGACCTCGACTGGCAGGACACCCGGCCCTCGGTCGCGGGCCACGTCCTGGAGTTCGCGACCGAGGAGTCCGGCCCCTACACCGTCCTGCGGTACCTCGCCCCCCAGGTGACGAGCTACCGCCACCCCGACCTCATGCCGCACACCACCTTCCACTACCGGCTGCGGTCCTACCGGGGCCCCACCATCCGGCCGGTCCGGGTCGACCGGCCGGACCGCATCCGCTTCACCTGGACCGACAACTCGGCCGACGAGGACGGCTTCCTCCTGGAGCTCCGCAAGAAGAACAGCGACCGGTACGACCCGGCCGCCGTCCTCGCCCCCAACACCGAGGCCACCGAATTCGCCCCCTGGCCCGACGAACGGCACGCCACCTACCGCGTCCGTGCCTTCGTCCTCGGCGAGCAGTCGAATGTCGTACGGCTGACCACCGGCGAGTAGGCACGCTCAGCACTCGGCGCTCAGCACTCAGCGGAAGACGTTGTCCGCGTCGTCCCAATGCGCCTGCTCGTCCACCACCTGCTCCCGGGGCGCGCGCGAGCGGGCCTGGTACATCGCGTCGATCTGCAGCGCGTAGTGCCGCACGATCGCGTCCCGGCGCAGCTTCATCGACGGTGTCAGCAAGCCGCTGGCCACGTCGAACGGCTCCGGCAGCACCCGGAACACCCGGATGGACTCGGGGCGCGACACCGCGCTGTTGGCGGCGGCCACGGCCCGGGCGATCTCCTCCCGCAGCGCGTTCTCCTCCCGTGCCTCCCGGGCCCGCGCGTCGCTGCGCACCGCGAGGCCCTCGCGCCAATAGGCCAGGAAGTCGGGGTCCAGGGTGATCAGCGCCCCGACGCACGGCCGGTTGTCGCCCACGACCACCGCCTGATGCACCAGCGGATGCATCCTGAGCCGCTGCTCCAGGAGCGCCGGGGAGACGTTCTTGCCGCTGCTCGTGACGATGACGTCCTTCTTGCGCCCCGTGATCGTCAGATAGCCGTCGGAGTCCAGCCGCCCGAGGTCCCCGGTGGCCAGCCAGCCGCCGCGCAGCGCCGCCCGCGTCGCGGCCTCGTCGTTGATGTAGCCCTGGAACACCGACGGCCCCCGCACCAGGATCTCCCCGTCGTCGGCCAACCGGATGTCCATGCCGGGCAGCGCCTGCCCGACCGTCCCCGACATCTCCCGGCCCACCGGCGGCGCCGTGACCCCGCCGCTGGCCTCCGTGAGCCCGTAGGCGTCGTTCACGTAGATGCCGACGCCCTCGTAGAAGAGGGAGAGCTCACGGTTCAGGGGCGAGCCGCCGGACGTCCCGAGCATCACCCTGCCGCCCAGTGCCGCGCGGAACTTGCGGTACACCGTCCGCTCGTACAGGGCATGTTGCAGCCGCAGATCGAAGCCGGGCCCCGGCCCTGCGCCCAGCCGCTGACGTTCCAGGGCCGCGGCGAAGTCCCGTGCTGTGTCGGCGGCCCGCTCGAACAGCGCTCCGCGGCCCGCCTGTTGGGCCGTGCGCAGGGCGTTCTTGTAGATCTTCTCGAAGATCGACGGCACGGCGCAGAAGTAGGTGGGCTTGAAGGTGCGCAGGGCGGCCGACAGTGCTCCCTCGCTCAGATCGGGTTCGTGGCCCATCAGCATGCCGCCGCGGATGCACAGGGTCTGCACCAGGAGGCCGTACACATGGGAGAAGGGCAGGAAGGCGAGAACGGACGCCTGCTCTCCCGGGGGCACCACCTTGTGGCCCCAGCCCGCGAGGAGCGTGTCGCACGTGCTGGCCAGATTCCGGTGACTCAGCGCGCAGCCCAAGGGCCGGCCCGTCGTGCCGGAGGTGTAGGCGATGACCGCGGTGGAGTCCGGCAGCACGATCCGGCGCAGGGACTCGACCGTCGCCAGCGGAATGAACTCGCCCCGCTCCACGAGCTGCTGCAGCCCTCCCGCGTCCAACTGCCAGACATGGCGCAGCCGCGGCAGCGATCCGCACACGGAGCCGACCGTCATGATCGCCTGCTCGTCCTCGACGACGACGGCCACGCACTCGGCGTCCCGCAGCATCCACTCGACCTGGTCCCGCGACGACGTCGGATAGATCGGGACCGCCTCGGCGCCCACCGCCCAGAGCGCGTAACTGAGCACCGTCCACTCGTAGCGCGTGCGCGCCATGATGGCCACGCGGTGGCCCGGCGAGATCCCGGACGCGATCAGCCCCTTGGCCAGATCGGTCACTTCATCGCGCAGTTCCGCGGCGGTCACCTCCTCCCAGGTGGTGGAGGAGGGGTCGGGGCGGCGCGCGAGCATCGGCAGGGTGGGATCGAGGGCCGCCGTCTCGAAGACGCTGTCGGCGAGCCCACCGCTCAGGGGTGCGACGGTCGGGGGAGCGAGGCCGGGATCGCGCATGCGCTGCTCCTGATGCGTACTGGGTGTGACGTCACCGATGAGTACTGTTATCGGCGCTGCCCGAATCTAGCCCAGCTGAGAGCGCGCGGTGTCGAGAACTGACAATTGACCTCGTTCGGTGATCTCGGCTCGATCAGGGCGACAGCCATACCGTGGCCAGCGGAGGCAACGTCAGCCGAATGTGTCCGTCCTCCGGCTTGAGGGGTTCGGGGTTGGTGACGCCGCTGCCGCCATAGTGCGCGGCGTCGGTGTTGAGGGTCTCCTGCCAGGCGTCGATGTGGTCCGGCACCCACAGGCGGTAGTCGTGACGGACGACCGGGGAGAAGTTGGAGACGGCGAGCAGGACGTCGCCGTCGGCGCCGAACCGGAGGAAGGCGAAGACGTTGTCGTCGGCGGCGTCGCCTAGCACCCATTGGAAGCCTGCGGGGTCGGTGTCCCGCTCCCACAGGGCAGGCGTCGCCCGGTAGAACGTGTTCAGGTCACGGACCAGGTCCCGCACGCCCCGATGGTCACCCGCGGACGCGTACCCCGGATCCAGCAGCCACCACTCGGGACCGTGCGCCTCCGACCACTCGGCGCCCTGCGCGAACTCCTGTCCCATGAAGAGGAGTTGCTTGCCGGGGTGGGCCCACATGAAGCCCAGGTACGCGCGGTGGTTGGCGCGTCGCTGCCACCAGTCGCCGGGCATCTTGGAGACGAGCGCCTGCTTGCCGTGCACGACCTCGTCGTGGGAGATCGGCAGCACGTAGTTCTCGCTGTAGGCGTACACCATCGAGAAGGTCATCTCGTTGTGGTGGTACTTGCGGTGGATCGGCTCCTTCGCGATGTACTGCAGCGAGTCGTGCATCCAGCCCATGTTCCACTTCAGCCCGAACCCCAGCCCGCCGCTGTCGGTGGGCCTGGTCACCCCGCCCCAGGCGGTCGACTCCTCCGCGATCGTGACGACCCCGGGGTTGCGCCGGTACACGGTCGCGTTCATCTCCTGCAGGAACGCCATCGCGTCCAGGTCCTCCCGGCCGCCGAAGGCGTTGGGCGCCCACTGCCCGGAGTCCCGCGAGTAGTCGAGGTAGAGCATGGAGGCGACGGCGTCCACCCGGAGCCCGTCGATGTGGAACTCCTCGCACCAGTACGTGGCGTTGGCGACGAGGAAGTTGCGCACCTCGGTACGTCCGTAGTCGAACTCGAACGTCCCCCAGTCCGGGTGCTCGGCCCGCCGCGAGTCCCCGGGCTCGTACAGCGGGTCCCCGTCGAACCGGGCCAGCGCCCAGTCGTCCTTGGGGAAATGGGCCGGAACCCAGTCCACGATCACCCCGATCCCGGCCTGGTGCAGGGCGTCCACCAGGTACTTGAAGTCGTCGGGCGTACCGAGGCGGGCCGTGGGCGCGTAGAAGCCGGTGACCTGATAGCCCCAGGAACCGGCGAAGGGGTGCTGCGCGACCGGCATGAACTCGACATGGGTGAAACCGAGGTCGCGGACGTACGCGGGCAGTTCCTCGGCGAGCTCGCGGTACGTCAGACCCGGCCGCCACGACGGGAGATGAACCTCGTATACCGAGAACGGAGCCTGGTGCACCGGCACGTCACCCCGGTGCGCCATCCACCTCTCGTCGCCCCACTCGTAGTGCGAGGCGTGCACGATCGACGCCGTGTCCGGCGGCACCTCGGCGCGGCGTGCCATCGGGTCGGCCTTGAGGAAGCGGTGACCGTAGCGGGAGGTGATCTCGAACTTGTACCGGGCGCCCTCGCCGATGCCCGGCAGGAACAGCTCCCACACCCCGGACGCCCCGAGGGACCGCATCGGGAACGCCGTCCCGTCCCAGCAGGTGAAGTCCCCGGCGACCCGCACGCCCTGGGCGTTCGGCGCCCACACCGTGAAGCGGGTGCCGGGCACGCCCTGGTGGGTCATCGGCTCGGCGCCGAGCGCCTTCCACAGCTCCTCGTGCCGTCCCTCGCGGATGAGATGGAGGTCGAGCTCGCCGAGGGCGGGCAGAAAGCGGTACGGGTCGTGGACCTCGCGCTCGTCGGACCCGTCCTCGGCGTACGACACCGTCAGGGTGTAGGCCGGGATCGCGTCCAGCGGCAGTACGCCGGAGAAGAGGCCGCCTCCCTCGGAGACGAGCTCGGTGCGCTCGCCGTCGACCACCACGCTCACCGCACGCGCGAACGGGCGCAGCGCCCGGAAGGCGATCCCGCCCGGCACCGGATGGGCGCCGAGCAGCGCGTGCGGATCGTGATGGGCGCCCGACAGCAGGCGCTCCCGGTCGGCCGGGTCCAGATCAGGCGCGGCGGCGCGCCGGCCCGGTCCGGCCGGCTCGGGGGGCGAGGTCTCGTGCAGGGCCATGGGGTCAGGCTCCTCTCACGGCGAGGCGTTCGATCGCCGCCATCGGTACGGGCAACCAGTC
Organism: Streptomyces sp. SD31; assembly: GCF_052068475.1. Classification (NCBI taxonomy): domain Bacteria; kingdom Bacillati; phylum Actinomycetota; class Actinomycetes; order Kitasatosporales; family Streptomycetaceae; genus Streptomyces; species Streptomyces sp. SD31. The sequence goes on from NZ_JBQHCX010000022.1 coordinate 201,223, forward strand.
AGGTCGGTGCCGGGCCTCGTACAGGACCTCGTACACGGCGCGGTCGGTCTCATAGGCGCGCAGCAAGCCGTGCTTCTTGCGCGGGTCCCACCCGGCGAGGGCGGCATAGCCCGCGCAGTAGGCCTCCCGGCAGCGGCGCGCCCACTCCGGACGCCACGGGCGGCGCTGCCGGGCGGCGTAGTCGAAGGAGCGCAGCATGCCGGCGATGTCCCGCACCGGCGAGTGGACGCCGCGCCGCTCGGCGAGCGGGCGGGACGGTTCACCTTCGAAGTCGATGACGAACCACTCCCGGCCGGCCCGCAGCACCTGACCGAGGTGCAGGTCGCCGTGGATGCGCTGGGCGGGCGGCCCGGGATCGCAGCTGGCGAGGGCGCCGAAGGCGGTGCGCAGCCCGGGGACGTAGGGCTGGAGAGCGGGGACGAAGTGCGCGGCGATCTCCAGGCGCTCCGTCATCGCCGCCGCCGTACGCCCGTTCTCGCCATGGGTCCGGGAGGGGAAGGCCGAGGCCAGCGCCAGATGCACCTCCGCCGTCGCCCGCCCCAGCTGCCGGGCCTCCGCCGTGAAGTCGCCGCCGGAGGCCAGCGCGTCCAGCGCCAGCGTCCAGCCGTCGGAGGCGTCCCGCAGGAACGGCTGCAGCACACCGAGCGTCGCCTCCCAGGGATGCGTCGTGCGGAACCAGGCCACCGGGGCCGGCACCCGACGGCAGCCCTGCTCGGCCAGCGCGCCGGACAGCTCCAGGTCGGGGTTGACGCCCGGCTGGATGCGCCGGAAGAGCTTCAGGATGTACGTGTCGCCGTACACCAGCGAGGAGTTGGACTGCTCGGCGTCCAGCACCCGTGGCACCAGACCCGCCGGCAGCGCCACGGACGGGTCCGCCTCGAAGCGCAGCGGACCGGACGCGCCCGGATGCCGCAGCCGCTCCAGAAGCAGCTGGGCCGACCGCGGGTCCTGCAACGCGTCGAAGACTGTCAGACCGGCCAGCGGCCCTTCCTCGGCCCGGCCGATGAGCGCCCGGCCGAGCCGCGGCGACAGATGCTGCCGTACGCCGAGCAGCAGCTGGTAGCAGTCACCGGCCGGGGGAGCGCCACCGGGTGCGGGGACCCCGTGACCGGCGTGCACCAGCAGATGCAGACAGCCCGGGAACAGCTCCGTCATCGACAGCAGCGCCAGCTCCGTGACGGGCCGGTCCTTGCCCGCGAACCAGCGCTGCCGTGGCAGCCACTCGCGCAGCAGTCCGGCGAGCGAGGCCATGGGGCTCGCGTCGACCGTACGGCTCGGTCGGGGAGATGCGGTCTTCTGCATGGTGACCCGTCCTTTCCTCGGCACACGCTCGAAGCTCACGCTCAAAGTCGTCGGCCGATGCGGGATGCGACTCGGGAGAGCCGGAACCAGTAGAAGCCGTGGCCCCCGAGGGTCAGCAGATACGGCAGCTCACCGATGGCCGGGAAACGGACCCCGCCGAACAGCTCCACCGGGTGACGTCCGCTGAACTCGCGCAGGTCGAGCTCGGTGGGCTGCGCGAAGCGCGCGAAGTTGTTCACGCACAGCACGAGGTCGTCCTCGTACTCGCGCAGGAAGGCGAGCACCGCCGGGTTGGAGGACTGCAGTTCCGTGTAGGAGCCGAGTCCGAAGGCCGGGTTCTGCTTGCGGATCTCGATCATGCGGCGGGTCCAGTGCAGGAGCGAGGACGGGGAGGCCATGGAGGCCTCGACGTTCGTCACCTGGTAGCCGTAGACGGGGTCCATGATCGTGGGAAGGCAGAGGCGGCCCGGGTCGCAGGAGGAGAAGCCGGCGTTGCGGTCCGGGGTCCATTGCATCGGCGTGCGGACGGCGTCGCGGTCGCCGAGCCAGATGTTGTCGCCCATGCCGATCTCGTCGCCGTAGTAGAGGATCGGGCTGCCCGGCAGGGCGAGCAGCAGGGCGGTGAACAGTTCGATCGAATGACGGTCGTTGTCGAGGAGCGGGGCGAGTCGCCTGCGGATGCCGATGTTGGCGCGCATGCGGGGGTCCTTGGCGTATTCCGCCCACATGTAGTCGCGCTCTTCGTCGGTGACCATTTCCAGGGTCAGCTCGTCGTGGTTGCGCAGGAAGATGCCCCACTGGCAGCCGGAGGGGATGGCCGGGGTCTTGGCGAGGATTTCCGAGACCGGGTAGCGGGATTCCCGCCGTACGGCCATGAAGATCCGCGGCATCACCGGGAAGTGGAACGCCATGTGGCATTCGTCGCCGCCGTTTCGGAAGTCGCCGAAATAGTCGACGACATCCTCCGGCCACTGGTTGGCCTCCGCCAGCAGCACCGTGTCCGGATACATCGCGTCGATCTCACGGCGGACGCGTTTGAGGAACTCGTGGGTGGCGGGCAGGTTCTCGCAGTTCGTGCCGTCCTCCGCGTACAGGTAGGGCACGGCGTCGAGCCGGAATCCGTCGATTCCCAGGTCCAGCCAGAAACGGAGGGCGGCCAGAATCTCCTCCTGCACGGCCGGGTTCTCGTAGTTGAGGTCCGGCTGGTGGGAGAAGAAGCGGTGGAAGAAGTACTGACCCCGGACCGGGTCGTGCGTCCAGTTGGAGGGTTCGGTGTCGACGAAGATGATGCGGGCGTCGGCGTACTGCTTGTCGTCGTCGGCCCACATGTAGTAGTCGCCGTAGGGGCCGTCGGGGTTTTTCCTCGATTCCTGGAACCACGGGTGCTGGTCGCTGGTGTGGTTCATGACGAAGTCGATGATGACGCGCATGCCCCGCTGGTGGGCGGAGTCGACGAATTCGACGAAGTCGGCGAGGTCACCGAATTCGGGCAGTACGGAGGTGTAGTCGGAGACGTCGTAGCCGCCGTCGCGCAGAGGTGATTTGAAGAAGGGGGGCAGCCACAGGCAGTCGACGCCGAGCCATTGCAGGTAGTCGAGTTTTGCGGTGAGGCCTTTGAGGTCGCCGACGCCGTCGCCGTTGCTGTCGTGGAAGGAGCGGACCAGGACCTCGTAGAAGACGGCGCGCTTGAACCAGTCCGGGTCACGATCCTTGGCAGGGGTGTCCTCGAAGGTGTCCAGCACGGGCTCGTTGACGGTCATGACGCGGGGGACCCTCCGATCTGGGGTGGTGATGCCTGGACGTGGAACACGTGCGCGGGCGCCCTGCCGGGCTCCAGGCGTACGTAGTTGGTCCTGCCCCAGCGGTAGGTCTCACCCGTCAGTTCGTCGAGCACGGACAGGGAGGCATCCCAGTCCAGGCCGAGTTGCGGCATGTCCAACGAGACCGTGGCCTCCTGGGTGTGGTGAGGATCAAGGTTGGCGATCACCAGAACGGTGTCCGGACCCGTGCGTTTGCTGTACGCGATGAGCGCGTCGTTGTCGGTCTGGTGGAAGCGGAGGTTCCTGAGCCGGTGGAGTGCGGGGTGGCTCCTTCGAATGGTGTTGAGCCGGGTGATCAGGGGGGTGATGGTGCGGCCTGCGCGTTCGGCGGCTTCCCAGTCACGGGGGCGCAGCTGGTACTTCTCCGAGTGGAGGTATTCCTCGCTGCCGTCGCGCAGGGGGGTGTTCTCGCACAGTTC